>NZ_VFUW01000008.1:0-152500 GCF_006441385.1 Mesorhizobium sp. B2-4-18
CTCCAAAACCCCTTCGGGCCAAAAGTGTTACCCATGTCTCCGGTATAAACCGTAACCTATGTGTCCGGAACGGACCAAGGGAAACTGGCGGAGAGAGCGGGATTCGAACCCGCGTTACGGTCTCCCGTAAACACACTTTCCAGGCGTGCGCCTTCAACCACTCGGCCACCTCTCCGTCCTTGCATTTTTCGCGACGGCCGGTTTCGCCGCGCGGGTTGGGGACAATGCAGTCCCTTCAGGGAGGAGTAGCGATTTCCGCGCTATGGGTGCCGCCAACCAGCGGACACCTCTCCCCGGCACCTGAGCCGTCAAAGCAACAGGCGCGGGGCTCATCTAGTCGATCCCGCGCCGAATGCCAAGCCATAACGACAGTCTATTCGCTTTGCCGGCCACACAGCGCTTCGCGAGGGCGCGGCGTCATCCGTTTCAAGGTGCCGACGCCCCAAATGATGTGCACAGGCGAGCCGGCAAGGCCGGCCGCGCTTGACTTCGTCGCGGGCCACCTGTCGAGTGAAACGGAGGCTTTGCGGGGGGCATCGTCCGGGCATGACATCAGGCAGTGAACAACCGGGCGGCGGGATGCCGGGGCAGGCGCCAATCGGGCGCCCGGACAGCGGGCTGTCCTACGTGCCGGTGGGCTGGCTCATCTTCGTCATGGCGTGGTCGGTCTACGGCCTGGCCTCCGCCTGGTGGCTGACCGGCAATTCCGGCCTGCCGGACAGGATTTTCTATTTCCTCCTTGGCGGGCTTGCCGTCGACATCATCACCATCCTGTGGGGGCTTTATTTGCTCGGCCTTGCTTTTGGCCGCTCGGCGCGCTTCCCGCGCCAGTTCATCATCTGGCAGGTGGCGACCATCGCCTGGGTGCTGGCGAGGCAGGCCTATGTGCTCGCCGTGCCCGATTTCGTCTTTTCCGCCAGGAGCCTGCTTATCGGCGGCGTCGAAATCGCCATCGGCCTGCTCTGCATCTATCTGCTGCGCCGTGGGTCCGGCGCCGAGGGCGTCTATGCCAGGTCGCGGATCGAAGCGCCGTCGGTCTTCGTTTCCATCGTGGCTGCCTTGCTCGGCATCGTCCTGGGCGCGATCATTGGCGCGGTTGGCGGCTTCCTGGCTGGCTCGGTGATCGCCGATGTCGCCGAGGTCAGTTGCTTCGAGGGCGGCTGCGGCTACTTTGCCGCCTTCATCGGATTGGCCGGGCTGGTGGTCGGCGCCATTGCCGGAGGCATTCTTGCCGTCTGGCTCGTTCACCGCCCCAGGCGCGAGCCGGTCGCATAGGGCCCAGAAAAGCGCGGGCCTTAAATTCGCGTATCGCGATTGCAGCTGAACCGCACGCATTCTATTTCTGTTTCGGACATGTACCGGCGGTCTTCTGGTCAGCGTCCAGGGGGAACCGGGGGAGAGCCTTGATGTTTCGCTTCGTCTTTCGTCTTGCGGCCATGGTCGCGCTATCGGTTTCCGTCATTATGGCGGTGCTCGACACGACGCGCACGGTGGCGGCTTCGGCCCTTGTGCTGACCCCGCTCAACGCCAGTTGGCTGGCCGTCTCGCCGGACACGCGGGCCGCCTTCGAAACCTTCGTCCGCGCCAAGGCCAGTCCGCTGCTGTGGGACACAGTCATCGCCTGGGTGCTCAACCAGCCGGGCTTTGCCGTCTTCGCGGTGCTGGCCTTGCTGCTGTACGCCATCGGCTATCGGCGGCAGCGGCGCACGGGACAGTTCGCCGCGAACTGAACCCATCTCCCGCACCGTTCCGGCCGGCTGCTGAAAGCTGCGCGCAAGATCGGATCGCGGCGTGGCTTGCCCGTGGCACGCTTTTCCAAAAGGTCAAAATTCCGCGTGAATTTTGTTTCGGGCCGTGCCAGATTGCCCGGGAGCGGGAGGGCAATACACTCCTGGCTAACGTCGTTTGCTTGCCGGAGAACCGGGCAGGCAAGCGGTGTATAACGGAAAAAATAACCGACAGGGTGTGGATCACATGAAACGTATCGTTCTCGGCCTCCTGGCCGCAACCGCAATGGTTCTTCCGGCTTTCGCCGCGGATGTCCAGCCGGCCATCCTCTATGACCTCGGCGGCAAGTTCGACAAATCCTTCAATGAGGCTGCCTACCATGGCGCCGAAAAATTCAAGACCGAGACCGGCGTCGCCTATGTCGAGTTCGAAGTGTCCAATGCCTCGCAGCGCGAGCAGGCGCTGCGCCGCTTCGCCGAGGACGGCCACAACCCGATCGTCATGGCCGGCTTTGCCTGGGAGGATGCACTGAAGAAGGTCGCGGCCGAATACCCGGACCTCAACTTCGCTATCATCGACGATGCGGTCGACCTGCCCAATGTCCGCTCGCTGGTGTTCAAGGAGAATGAAGGCTCCTATCTCGTCGGCATCATGGCCGCGATGGCGTCGAAGTCGAAGAAGGTTGCCTTCGTCGGCGGCATGGACATCCCGCTGATCCGCAAGTTCGAATGCGGCTATGTCGGCGGCGCCAAGTCCGCTGGCGCGACCGACGTCATCCAGAACATGACTGGCGATACGCCGGCGGCGTGGAACGATCCGGCCAAGGGTGGCGAGATCGCCAAGACGCAGATCGACCAGGGCGCCGACGTGGTTTACGCGGCCGCCGGCGGCACCGGCGTCGGTGTGCTGCAGGCGGCGGCCGATGCCGGCAAGCTCGGCATCGGCGTCGATTCCAACCAGAACGGCCTGCAGCCCGGCAAGGTGCTGACCTCGATGCTGAAGCGCGTCGACGTTGCCGTCTACACCGCCTTCATGGATGGCAAGAACGGCACCTTCAAGGGTGGCGTCGAGAATCTCGGCCTCAAGGAAGGCGGCGTCGACTACGCCATGGACGACAACAACAAGGCACTGGTGACCGACGAAATGAAGGCGGCCGTCGAAAAAGCCAAGGCCGACATCATCGCCGGCACGGTCAAGGTGCACGACTACACAGCCGACAACGCCTGCCCCTATTGATCGGCGGCAGCGTACGGCCATGATCTGCAACCGCTGGGCGAAAGCCCGGCGGTTTTGCTTTTGCCGATCGAACGAAGCTCGCAAATGGCATGGAGCGAGGAATGCAGCCAGCGATCGAACCCATGCGCGGGCATGATATCGAAGTGTCGCGCGACTGCGGATTGCCGCTTTTTTCGGGGGCACGGGAAGGACGCTGGAAGAGGATGCGGCAGGGCTTCGCAACCTGCTGACCAGCAACGGCCTCGAAAAGGCTCTGGTTGCCCGTGTGAACGATGTGCCGATAGGCACCTGCCTGCTGGTCCGCCACGAACTGGAACCGGCGCATGATCTGACACCGTGGCTGGCCGGGCTTGTCGTCGATGCCGGCCATCGAGGCAAGGGAACCGGCACCGCGCTGGTCAAGGCGATCGAAGCGCATGCAGCGTCAGCCGGCGTCGAGACGCTCTACCTCTACACTTGGCAAGCGCGCGAGTTCTACGTGGCGCTGGGCTGGGACGCGATCGAGCTGTGCGAGCAGGACGGCGAAACGATGATGCTGATGTCGCGTCGGCTCGATCACAATGTGCCCAGGAGATAGCCGAGCGCGAAGGCCGCAATCAGCCCGGCCATGACGACAAGTCCACGCCTACCGCCGAGCGTATGCACGCCAACGCCGTACGGCTGTCGGGACAGGCTTCGGATCACTGTCGGCGACTTGGCATCGTTGCCGCCCAGGCCAACGCCTCGCATCTGCGGCAATTCGGCGAGGCGCTGCGTAACCAGTTCCCAATGATTGACGCCGGCTGGTTTTTCGGCGCGATCGAAGACATGCATGCGCTCGGCCAGCTGCACCACCGCGTCGCGGAACGCAGGGTCGATCTCGAGATCGCGCTCGGCGCGCTCGCGCTCGGCATCGTTCATCAGGCCCAGCACATAGTCGCCGGCCCTTGCGATACGATCGCTCTCACCGGCCATGATCCGTGCCTTCCCCCTCTCCTTACCAGTGTGGCGGCTTGGTCACCGGCACATCCGGTGCCGCCTGCTCTTCAAGCGCCAGGAAGCGGTCGGTCAGCGCATCGAGCTTGCGCTGCATGCGGTCGATCACCTTCCACTGCTCGGCGATCTGGCCCGACAGTTCCTCTATGGTCTTCTCCTGCTCGGCGGCGCGGATTTCCAGCGTCGTCAGCCGGTCGGCGGGCATGATCATGCAAAGTCCCCAGTTTGTACCGCGACACCTTGCGCCGCAACGTCAAATCGACCTCGCCATAGTAGCGAATGTGAGAGCTTCGGCCACGTTCGAAATTGACAAGCGCGCGGGGATTTGTCGAGAGTGGATGCTGCTCCGGACAATTGGCATGGGCGGAGCGCCATGCTAGGCGTTTTGACCAAGCGATAAAAAAATAAGAGTGGGACAGGCTGCATGGCGCAAGCCGCAATCGAACTGATCGGCATCAACAAGAGTTTCGGCGCGGTGCGCGCCAACCGCGACATCAATCTGGAGATCGCGCGCGGCACCATCCACGGCATCGTCGGCGAGAACGGCGCCGGCAAGTCGACGCTGATGTCGATCCTCTACGGTTTCTACCAGGCCGACAGCGGCGAGATCCGCGTCGGCGGCAAGCCGGCATCGATCAAGACACCCAACGACGCGATCGCGCTCGGCATCGGCATGGTGCACCAGCATTTCATGCTGGTCGACAATTTCTCGGTGTTGGAGAACATCATCCTCGGCGCCGAAACCGATGCGCTTCTGAAGAGCAGCATCGCCAAGGCGCGCTCCGAGCTTGACCGGCTGGAGCGCGAATACGGGCTGGAAGTCGATCCCGATGCGATTATCGAAGAACTGCCGGTCGGCCTGCAGCAACGCGTGGAAATCCTGAAGGCGCTTTATCGCGGCGCCGAAATCCTGATCCTCGACGAGCCGACAGGCGTTTTGACGCCGGCCGAGGCCGACCACCTGTTCCGCATCCTCAGGCAGTTGAAGGAACAGGGAAAGACGGTGGTGCTGATCACCCACAAACTGCGCGAGATCATGGCCATCACCGACACCGTGTCGGTGATGCGTCAGGGCACGATGGTGGCGACCCGGGAGACCAGGAAAACCACTGTCGAGGAACTGGCCGAACTGATGGTCGGGCGGCGTGTCCTCTTGAGGGTCGAAAAGGGCGAGGCCGAAGCCGGTGCCGTCAAGCTCGCGGTCAAGAACCTGACGGTCAGGGATTCCCGTGGCGTCACCATGGTCGACGACGTCTCCTTCGATATCAGAGCCGGCGAGATCGTCGGCATCGCTGGCGTTGCCGGCAACGGGCAATCCGAGTTGCTTGAGGCGATTTCCGGCATCAGGCACGCCGTTTCCGGCTCCGTGACGCTCGACGGCAAGCCGATCGATCTCACCGGCAAGGCCGATCCCGGCGAATTGCGCGATCGTGGCCTCGCCCACGTGCCAGAAGACCGTCACCATGTCGGGCTGGTGCTGGCCTTCGAGGAGAACGAGAATTCCATCCTCGGCTACCACGACGATCCCCGTTACCTCAGAGGACCGTTTCTCAACATCGATGCCATCATGGCCGATGCCAGGGGCAAGATCGAGAAATACGACATTCGTCCCGGCAATCCGCGCCTGAAGACGGCCAATTTTTCCGGCGGCAACCAGCAGAAGATCGTGCTCGCGCGTGAAATCGAACAGGACCCCGGCGTGCTGATCGTCGGCCAGCCGACGCGGGGCGTCGACGTCGGCGCCATCGAGTTCATCCACAAGCGCCTGATCGCCATGCGCGATCAGGGCAAGGCGGTGCTGGTGGTCTCGGTCGAGCTAGACGAGATCCGCTCGCTCTCCGACCGCATCCTGGTGATGTTTGCCGGCCGGGTCGTCGGCGAGCGCGGCCCCGACGCGACCGAAGGCGAGCTTGGCCTGCTGATGGCCGGCGTCGAGCATCGGGAGGCGGCGCAATGAGCACGCCTTACGCCAAATTGCCGGCCTGGGCCGACTACGGGCTGATCCCGCTGATCAACCTGTCGGTCGCCTTCATCGTCGCTGGCTTCGTCGTCATGCTGGTCGGCGAAAACCCCTTCCGTGCCGCCGTCATCCTGGTCGAAGGCGCCTTTGGCAAGGGCACCGGCATCGCCTTCACCCTCTTCTACGCCACGACCTTCATATTCACCGGGCTTTCTGTGGCCGTGGCGGCGCATTGCGGCCTGTTCAACATCGGCACCGAGGGACAGGCCTACATCGCCGGCCTCGGCATCGCCATCGTTTGCCTTTCCTTCGACAGCACTCTGCCCTGGTGGCTGACTTTTCCGCTGGCCATCGTCGCTTCGGCGCTCGTGGGCGCATTGTGGGCGTTGATCCCCGCCTACCTGCAGGCCAAGCGCGGCTCGCACATCGTCATCACGACAATCATGTTCAACTTCATCGCCGCCTCGATCATGGTCTACCTGCTGGTCGGTCCGCTGAAGCCGGCAGGGTCGCAGGCGCCGCAGACGCGCAACTTCCTCGCCGGTGCGGAGCTGCCGAAACTGAACTGGATCATCGAATTGTTCGGCGCCAAGATCCGCTCGGCCCCGCTCAACATCTGCTTCCTGCTGGCGCTGGTGATGGCTTTCCTGGTCTGGCTGCTGATCTGGCGTACCAAGCTCGGCTATGAGATGCGCACCTATGGCCACAGCCCGAAAGCGGCCCGCTATGCCGGCATTTCGGAAACCCGCATCATCATCACTGCGATGATGATCTCGGGCGCGCTGGCCGGCATGATGGCGCTCAACCCGGTGATGGGCGACCAGCACAATGTCGCGATCGACTTCGTTTCTGGCGCCGGTTTCGTCGGTGTCGCCGTGGCGCTGATGGGCCGCCTGCATCCGGTCGGCATCGTGCTGGCGGCGATCCTGTTCGGCATGCTTTACCAGGGCGGCGCCGAACTCGCCTTCGAGATGCCGGCAATCAGCCGCGACATGATCGTCATCATTCAAGGATTGGTCATCCTCTTCGCCGGCGCGCTGGAGCATATGTTCAGGCCCTATATCCAGGCTCTGTTCGCCTCGTTCAGCCCGAAATCGGTGGGCATGCAGGCTGTCAACGGGAAAGGCGCCTGAGATGGATATCTTCAACGCGATCATCCAGGTGCTGGACTCTACCATCCGCCTGTCGGTGCCGCTGCTGCTTGCCTGCCTCGCCGGCCTCTATTCGGAGCGGGCCGGCATTTTCGACATCGGCCTCGAAGGCAAGATGCTGGTCGGCGCCTTCGCGGGTGCTGCCGCGGCTTCCGTGTTCCATTCGGCGCTTATCGGTCTCGGCATGGCGATCCTGATCTCTGTCGCCTTCGCTTTGGTGCACGGCTTTGCCTCGATCACCCATCGCGGCAACCAGATCGTTTCGGGCGTTGCGATCAACTTCGTCGCCGCCGGATCGACCATCATTCTCGGCCAGGCATGGTTCCAGCAGGGTGGCCGCACGCCGGCGCTGCAACCGGGCGAACGATTCGAGGCGATCATCTGGCCCGGCGCCGATGCAATCAGGGGCGTGCCGATCATCGGTCCGATCTATGCCGAACTGATCTCCGGCCATTCGATCCTCGTCTATTTCGCCTTTGCGATGGTGCCGTTCACCTGGTGGGTGCTGTTTCGCACGCGTTTTGGCCTCAGGCTGCGCGCGGTCGGCGAGAATCCGGCCGCGGTCGACACCGCCGGCATCTCGGTCGCCTGGCTGCGCTATCGCGCGCTGATCTGCACGGGCATCCTGACCGGATTTGCAGGCGCCTATCTTTCGATGGTGCAGAATGGCGGCTTCGTGAAGGACATGACCGCGGGCAAGGGCTACATCGCGCTGGCCGCGCTGATCTTCGCCAAATGGAAGCCGGTCAACGCCATGTTCGCCTGTCTGCTGTTCGGCTTCCTCGACGCGGCGTCGATCCGCCTGCAGGGAACGCCGCTGCCCATTGTCGGCAAGGTGTCGGTGCAGTTCATGCAGGCCCTGCCCTATATCCTCACCGTCATCCTGCTTGCCGGCTTCATCGGCAAGGCCATCCCGCCGCGCGCCGGCGGCGTGCCCTATGTCAAGGAACGCTAAAGGTCGACAGTTCGGCGCAGACGAAGCGCCGGGTTTTGGACACGATCATCGGAGAGAACACCTGAATGTCGCATGATCTGTTCGAAGCGGCCAAGGCCGCCATGGCCAAGGCTTATGCGCCCTATTCCAAGTTCCCGGTGGGTGCCGCCATACGCACCGAGGACGGACGCGTCTTCACCGGCGCCAACATCGAGGTCGCCTCCTATCCGGAAGGCTGGTGCGCCGAGACCACCGCGCTTGGCCATTATATCATGGGCGGCGGCGGCAAGATCGTTGAAATCGCCGTCCTTGCCGAACGCATGGCCAAATGCTCGCCTTGCGGCGGCTGCCGCCAGCGACTGGCCGAATTCTGCCGCCCGGAAACGAAGCTCTATCTCTGCGACAACACCGGCGTGGCCGAAACCGTGACCATGGGCGACATGCTGCCCTACGGCTTCCGCGGCGACATTCTGAAATGAAGAGCTGGCTGATATGACGCAAAAAACGGTCGACCACCTTATCGAAAGGCTGGACGGCCTGGCGCCGTCGACCGCGCTTGTGCTGGGTTCGGGTCTGGGCGGCTTGGTCGACCGGATCGAGAATCCGATCCGCGTCTCCTATGCCGACCTGCCCGGCTTTCCCAGGAGCGGTGTCAGCGGCCACGCCGGCCAAGTGGTCGCCGGGCTGTTTGCCGGCGTTCCGGTGCTCATGCTGTCCGGCCGCGCCCACTACTATGAGCATGGGAATGCCGCGGCGATGCGTCCGGTACTGGAAGTGCTCGCCGGCATCGGCATCACGAAACTGATCCTCACCAACGCGGCCGGCTCGGTCGATCCGGATATGCCGCCGGGTTCGGTGATGCTGCTCACCGATCATATCAACTTCTCCGGCACCAACCCGCTGATCGGCGAGCCCAGCGACCGCCGTTTCGTCGGCCTCACCGAAGCTTATGATGCCGGCATTCGCGACGCGATCGAAGGCGCGGCGAAGGCGACCGGCACTGCGCTTCACAAGGGCGTCTACATGTGGTTCTCGGGCCCCTGCTTCGAGACGCCGGCCGAAATCCGCATGGCGCGCATCATGGGCGCCAACGCCGTCGGCATGTCGACCGTGCCGGAAGTCATTCTCGCGCGTTTCCTCGGCCTGCGCGTCGCCGCCTGTTCGGTCATCACCAACCTGGCCGCCGGCATGACCGGAGCCGAGCTTTCGCACCAGGAAACCAAGGACATGGCGCCGGTTGGCGGATCGCGGCTGGCAACGGTGCTGCAGCGCGTGTTCCGTGACGGGCTGCTGGAGAGCTGATGCTTCCACAGGAAATCATCCGTCACAAGCGCGACGGCCACAGGCTGGCGCCTCACGAGATCGCCGCCTTCATCGATGGCGTGACGTCTGGTACCGTTGCCGACGGCCAGGTCGCGGCCTTCGCCATGGCGGTGTTCTTCAACGGCATGAACCGCGACGAGGCGGTGGCGATGACGCTGGCCATGCGCGATTCCGGCGACGTGCTCGACTGGTCGGATTTGCCAGGCCCTGTCACCGACAAGCATTCCACGGGCGGTGTCGGCGACAATGTCTCGCTGATGCTGGCGCCGATCGTTGCCGCCTGCGGTGCCTATGTGCCGATGATCTCGGGCCGTGGCCTCGGCCATACCGGCGGCACGCTGGACAAGATGGATGCCATTCCCGGCTATATCAGCCAACCCGACATCACGCTGTTCCGCAAAGCCGTGCTGGAAACCGGCTGCGCCATCATCGGCCAGACCGCCGACCTGGCACCTGCCGATCGCCGGCTCTACGCCATCCGCGACGTGACCGGAACCGTGGAGTCCGTGCCGCTGATCACCGCATCGATCCTGTCGAAGAAGCTCGCGGCGGGCCTGCAATCGCTGGTGCTCGACGTCAAGGTCGGCAATGGCGCCTTCATGGAGAAATCCCGGGATGCGACCGCGCTTGCCAACAGCCTCGTCGAAGTCGCCAGCGGCGCCGGACTGAAAGTCTCGGCACTGATCACCGGCATGAACGAACCGCTTGCCTCCGCCGCCGGCAATGCCGTCGAGGTGCGCAATGCCGTCGATTTCCTGACCGGCCGCCTGCGCGACCGGCGGCTGGAGGACGTGACGCTGGCGCTGGCAGCCGAAATGCTGCAGTCGGCGGGACTGGTGTCGTCGAACCAGGACGGCATGCGACGCGCCACCGAGACACTCGCCAGCGGCCGCGCAGCCGCCACCTTCGCGCGCATGGTGACGGTGCTTGGCGGCCCCGCCGATTTCATCGAGAAGCCAGAGAAATATCTGTCGGAAGCAGCAACGGAAATCGCGGTGAAGGCGACGTCGGAGGGTTTCGTCACTGGCATCGCCACCCGCGACATCGGTCTCGCGGTCGTCGGCCTGGGCGGCGGGCGCACCCGGCCCGACGACAGGATCGACCCCTCGGTCGGCATCACCAGGCTGCTGCCCATAGGCGCGGAAGTACGCGCCGGAGATGCGCTGGCTCTGATCCACGCCCGCTCACCGTCCGATGCCGAGACGGCGGCCGCGACCGTGCTTTCAGCCTATGCGATCGGTGCTTCGAAGCCGGCCGCCGACAAGTCGGTCATCCGGCGGATTCTGCCGCGTGGCTGAGTGGACCTACTGAACCAGCAGCAATGTGCCGTTTTCGGCCTGGTATTTGCCGAGCCTGTTGAGAAAGCTCATGCCGATCAGGTTGGTGCGCAGTGCCCTGTCGTCGAGCACGATCGCCTGCACACCTTCGACGCTGATGCTGCCGATCTGCAGGCGATCAATCGTTACCACGGCTGCCTTGATGGTGCCGTTGGCGGTGCTGACCTCGTGGCTGAAATCGGAGGGATTGAGCGACAGTCCGATCCGGCGTGCCGTCGACATGTTGACCGCGACCAGCGTCGCACCGGTGTCGATCATGCCGTCGACTTGACAGCCGTTGAGCTTGAAGGTCGACGAGAAGTGTCCGCGCCCGTCCGCCGCGACCACGACCTTCCGGCCGGTCGGCAGCGGCGCTACCGGCTTGTCGGGAACGGAAGCCAGGCTGACGTCCGGTTGCGCCTCGCCCGCTGGCTTGGCCGTTACCGCCGATTTCAGCAAGTTTTCGAATATTCGCGGATTCGACTGGTAGACGACCGGGATCGATGCCGACGCACCGGCAAAGACGCTGAGAATGAGAAGCTTGCGCAGCATGGATCGGCCTTTGTGAAGAGCTGATCATTAGCGCCGGATGGTGTTTGCCGCTTTAACGCGCGCCGGAACCACGTCTTTGCGTAAACGCCTGGTAAAAAATACCAAGGACATTGCTCGGTATTACTTCGTACCGTACATGCGGTCGCCGGCATCGCCAAGGCCGGGCATGATGTAGCCCTTCTCGTTGAGCTGGCGGTCGATGGACGCGGTGAAGACCGGAACATCCGGATGCGCCTTGGTAAAGCGCTCGATGCCTTCGGGCGCCGCCAGCAGACACAGGAAGCGGATGTTGGTGGCGCCGCGCTCTTTCAACTTGTCGATCGCCGCGATCGCCGAATTGGCTGTCGCCAGCATCGGGTCGACGACGATGACCAGCCGGTCGGCGAGGTCGCTCGGCGCCTTGAAGAAATACTCGACGGCCTCCAGCGTTTCATGATCGCGGTAGAGGCCGACATGGGCGACGCGGGCCGCCGGCACCAGGTCGAGCAAACCTTCGAGCAGGCCGTTGCCGGCGCGCAGCACCGAGGCGAAGACCAGCTTCTTGCCCTCCAGCGTCGGAGCCTCCATCGTCTCCATAGGCGTTTCGATCGTTGTCGTCGTTAGTTCGAGATTGCGGGTTACCTCATAGCCGAGCAGCAGCGATATCTCACGCAGCAACCGCCGGAAGCCGGCCGTCGAGGTCTCCTTCTTGCGCATGATGGTCAGCTTGTGCTGGACAAGCGGATGATCGACGACGGTGACGCCCTTCATGATGTGCTCCGACGGAATAGTGAGTGGTGAACAGTGAGTAGTGAATAGTGAGCCGATTTGCGAGTCCCTGCGTCAGTGAAAGCGCCGGCCTTCAACCGCTCGATGCGTGCACCGTCACTACCGACTACTGACTACTCACTGTTCACCGAACTTTCGCGTCCAACCGACCAAGAAGCGCTGTCTTGGTCTTCCTGTCGACGAAGGCGGCTTCGATGGCGGTCCTGGTGACGGCGGCAAGCGCCTTTTCGCTCATCGAGAAATGTTCGGCGGCGATATCGTATTCGCGCTTCAGCGAGGTCCAGAAATAGGGCGGGTCGTCGGAGTTGAGCGTCACCTTGCAGCCGGCCGCCTGCAGGGCGGGAAAGGGATGGTCGGCGAAACTGTCGAACACCTTGAGCGCGATATTGGAGCCGGGGCAGCATTCCAGCACGACACCCTCGTCGGCGATGCGCCGGACAAGGTCGGGGTTTTCGATGGCGCGCACGCCATGGCCGATGCGCGACGGGCGGATATGGTCGAGTGCCGCCTGGACGGTTTCCCAGCCCGTCAGTTCGCCGGCATGGACGGTGATGCCGAGCCCGGCCTCGCGCGCGATCTCGAAAGCCCTGACATAGTCCTCCATCTCGCCCATGCGCTCATCGCCGGCGACGCCGAACCCGGTAACCAGCGGATGGCCGCAACGCGCCGCGAAGCGTGCCGCGCGCTCGATCGACTCGACACCGACATGGCGCACGCCGGTGACGATCATGCGGCCCTCGATGCCGGTCTTTGCCTTGGCGCGCAGCATGCCTTCGCCGAGCGCATCGGTGTAGGCCTTGGGTGACAGCCCGGCTTTCGTCGCGTGGTCGGGCGAGGTGAACACCTCGGAGTAGATGGCGCCATCGCGGGCCAGGCTGGTCAGATAGTGGTCGGCCAGCCGCGCATAATCCTCCTCGGTCCGGAACAGGTCGGCGGAGAAGTCATAGGCCGCGAGAAAGGAGGTGAAATCGTGCCAGACGAAACAACCGTTCTGGATATAAGGCGAGGTGTCCTTGCCGTATTTCTGCGCTTGGCGGATGACGAGATCGGGCGTCGCTGCCCCTTCGATGTGGCAGTGCAGTTCCGCTTTCAGAGGCATTCAAACATCCCGTCGGTCAGTCCAGGTCTTGAAACCCACCACCTGGAAGCGCGGCTGAACACCGCGCCTTAAACAATAGCGCCCGCATCATCGATCGGCTATGGTCCCGCCGGTTTTATGACGGATCAAAAAAATGTCAGTTGAGAGAGCCACGGCCGCCGGCGGCATGGAAACCTCCTATGGTTTCAAGCGTGTAGGGGAAGGCGAGAAGCAATCCCTGGTCAACGATGTTTTCCACAAGGTCGCCAACCGCTACGACCTGATGAACGATTTGATGTCTGCTGGCCTGCACCGGCTGTGGAAGGATGCCATGGTCGCCTGGCTCAATCCGCCTAAGCGCGCGGGCTGGCGCGTGCTCGATGTTGCCGGTGGTACCGGCGACATCGCCTTTCGCATCGTCGATGCCAGCCATGGCCATGCCCATGCCACCGTGCTCGACATCAACGGCTCGATGCTTGCCGTCGGTCGCGACAGGGCTGAAAAGAAGGGGTTGTCCGGCAACACAGATTTCGTCGAGGCCAATGCCGAGGAACTGCCCTTCCCTGACGCCAGCTTCGACGCCTACACCATCGCGTTCGGCATTCGCAATGTCCCGCATATCGACGTGGCCCTGGGCGAGGCGTTCCGCGTGCTGAAGCCTGGCGGCCGTCTCCTGTGCCTTGAGTTCTCCGAGGTCGAGATGCCGCTGCTCGACAAGGTCTACGAAGCCTGGTCGTTCAATGCCATCCCCAGGATCGGCAAGTTGGTCACCGGGGACGGCGAGCCCTATTCCTATCTGGTCGAATCGATCGCAAAATTCCCCAATCAGCAAAACTTCGCGGCGATGATTTCTCGGGCCAGCTTCGACCGCGTCTCCTTCCGCAACTATTCCGGCGGCATAGCGGCCCTGCATTCGGGCTGGAAGCTTTGAAGCCGTCGCCGATCTTCCTCACGCGACGAGCCTTGCGCCAGTTCGATGAACCGGTAGGGCGGACGTGGCCATGAGCACCGTCAGCGCGGCGTTCCGGCTCGTACGGGCCGGTTGGGTGCTGGTGCGCGAGGGCGTCGTTGCCGTCTTGCCCGGCGAGGAACTATCCGGCCTGCCGAAATTCGGCTGGCGGCTGGCGCGGCTGTTCACCCGCCGCCGCGCGCTCGCCTATGAGCGCAGCGATCGGCTGGCCAAGGCGGTGGTCCGGCTCGGCCCATCCTACGTCAAGCTTGGTCAGTTCCTGGCAACGCGGCCCGATGTCGTCGGCAACGACATGGCGCTCGATCTCGCCATGCTGCAGGACAAGATGCACACCTTCCCGACGGCCGAAGCGGTGGCCGCCGTCGAAGCCTCGCTCGGGCGCAAACTCGGCGATCTTTACAAGCAGTTCGGCGACCCGGTCGCCGCGGCTTCCATCGCCCAGGTCCATGCCGCTGAAACCGTCGATGGTGGCGTCGCCAGGAAGGTAGCGGTCAAGGTCATCCGGCCGGGCGTGCGCCGCCGCTTCTTCCAGGACCTCGAAAGCTATTTCCTCGCCGCCCGCCTGCAGGAGAAATACATACCGTCGTCGCGCCGGCTGAGGCCGGTCGAGGTGACCGAGACGCTGGCGCAGACCACCAGGATCGAGATGGACCTGCGCCTCGAGGCGGCCGCGCTCTCGGAACTTGGCCAAAGCACCAGGGAAGACCCTGGCTTTCGCGTCCCTTCGGTGGACTGGGAACGCACCGGCCGCGACGTGCTGACCATGGAATGGGTCGACGGCGTCAAGATGAACGACATCGCCGGCCTGCAAAGCGCCGGCCATGACCTGAAGGCAATCGCCACCAACCTCATCCAGTCCTTCCTGCGCCATACGCTGCGCGACGGCTTCTTCCACGCCGACATGCATCCGGGCAATCTGTTCGTCGAGGCGAACGGCACCATCGTTGCCGTCGATCTCGGCATTGCCGGACGCCTTGGCAAGAAGGAGCGCCGCTTCCTCGCAGAAATCCTCTACGGCTTCATCACACGCGACTATCTGCGCGTCGCCGAGGTGCATTTCGAGGCCGGCTATGTGCCGCGCCAGCACAATGTCTCTGCCTTCGCGCAGGCGATCCGCGCCATCGGCGAGCCGATCCATGGCCAACCCGCCGAAACCATTTCGATGGCCAAGCTTCTGACGCTGCTGTTCGAGGTGACCGAACTCTTCGACATGGCGACACGGCCGGAATTGATCCTGCTGCAGAAGACCATGGTGGTTGTCGAGGGCGTGGCGCGCACGCTCGATCCGGCTTTCAACATGTGGAAGACCGCCGAACCGGTGGTCGGCGGCTGGATAGCCGGGAACCTCGGGCCGCGCGGCCTGCTGGCCGACGCGCGCGACGGCGGCAAGGCAATACTGACGCTGATCCGCCAGGCGCCGGAACTCGCGGCCCGTACGGAACGGCTGTCGCGAGAGATCGACCTGATGGCCGAGCACGGCCTGCGCTTCGATGAGGCGACCGCCCGCGCCATAGGCAAGGCCGAAGCGCGCTACAGCCGTTCCGGCCGTGTCGCATTATGGGTGATCGCGCTGACGCTGGTCTACATTGCCTGGAAGCTTCATTAGGCCTGTGTTCGCGGCAAGCCAGCTGCTTGCGGCAATTTGATTGCATTGCTATCATCGCCATCAAGTAAGATGAGTAGAGTGCAATCACATGGCCAGCATCACGATCCGCAACCTGGACGATGAGGTCAAGGAGTTGCTGCGCCGTCTGGCGGCGGAAAACGATCGCTCCATGGAAGAACAGGCGCGGGTGATGATCCGGGCCGCCGTCGACGGCCAGGTCGGCCCTGTTGGCCGTCTCGACCAGATCGAGAAAGCCCTTCACGAACTGGCCACTTCGCAAGCCACCCCTACCCCGGCGTCGGCACTAGCAGGCAAGAGCTTGCCGCGAGGCACGCTTTCCAACAAGCGCATCCTGCTTATCATCGGCGGCGGCATCGCCGCTTACAAGGCGCTCGACCTCATCCGTCGGCTGCGCGAGCGCGGCGCGGCGGTGCGCGTCGTCATGACATCGGCGGCGCAGGAGTTCGTCACCACGCTGTCGGTCGGTGCGCTCTCCGCCGACCATGTCTTCACTGACCTGTTCGACCGCAATGATGAGCACGATGTCGGCCACATCAGGCTGTCGCGCGAGGCGGACCTCCTGGTGGTGGCGCCCGCCACTGCCGACCTGATGGCCAAGCTCGCCAATGGCCATGCCAGCGATCTGGCCTCGACCGTGCTCATCGCCACCGACAAGCCGGTGCTGATGGCTCCGGCGATGAACCCCAGGATGTGGTCGCATCCCGCCACCCGCCGCAACCGCGCGAGCTTGGGCAAGGACGGCATCACCTTCGTCGGCCCCGCCAAGGGTGAGATGGCCGAGAGCAATGAGGCCGGCGAAGGCCGCATGGCCGAACCGCTGGAGATCGTCGCCGCGGTCGAGGCGCTGCTCGATGCCGGCCCCAGGCTACTGGCGGGGCGCAAGATCATCGTCACGTCAGGCCCGACGCACGAGCCGATCGACCCGGTGCGCTATATCGCGAACCGCTCGTCCGGCAAGCAGGGCCACGCCATCGCCGCGGCATTGGCAAGGCTCGGCGCCGATGTGCGCCTCGTTTCCGGTCCCGTCACCATCGCCGATCCGGCCGGAGTGAAGACCCTCCATGTCGAACGGGCGCAGGAGATGCGCGACGCTGTGGAACAGCTTCTGCCCGCCGACGCCGCGGTGTTCGTCGCCGCCGTTGCCGACTGGCGCACCGAGAATTCAGCCGGTGAGAAGATCAAGAAGGTCGCGGGCGAAGGCCCGCCGGTGCTGCGCATGGTCGAAAACCCCGACATCCTGGCGGGTGTCGGCCATCACAAGCAGCGACCAGGCCTGGTCGTCGGCTTTGCCGCCGAGACGCAGGATCTCTTGCGCAACGCCGAGGCCAAGCTCACGAAGAAAGGGGCCGATCTCATCGTCGCCAACGATGTGTCGCACCAAAGCGGCATCGGTCCTTCAGGCGTGATGGGGGGTGATCGCAACCGGGTGCGGATCGTGTCGAAGGCCGGCGTCGAGGAATGGCCTGAAATGACCAAGGACGAGGTAGCGGCACGGCTTGCCGCGCTCATCGCCGAGCGGTTGAAAACCATCGTCGTCTGACAAGTGCCGGCGGAAGCGTTTGCCGCCAACATCCTGTCGCTTGCGGTGAGCCAAGCCGTCAGTTGGCCAAAAGCTCCGCCGTGCGGGCAAGCGCACCGCCGAAGCCATTGAGCGGGATGGAAAAGCTTACGACTTGCCCCGTATCGGCCGCGAACGCATCGATCTTGAGCGTGGTGCCGTTCTTGAGCAGCGGCGTGACATTGGCATCGAACGCCACCGGCACCAGGCAGCCGACCGCCTGGCAGGTGCTGAACGGCAGGCTGCCGTCGAGCTTCTGATCGTCGATGGTCAGCGCGACACCCTTGGCAAGCGCCAGACCGAAAGGCAGGGCAAGCGTTCCGGTCGCATCCTCGCCGGTCTTGCTCGACAGCTCGATCGCCAAAAGCCGTTGGTTGCTTTGCTTGTTGAACTGCTGGTGCGACAGGCTGCAGACCTTGTTCGTGCCCGATATCTGGCAATTGACCGTCCAGTCCCCATGGGTTTCGGACAAGGCCGAAGCACCACCCGGCAGTTGCGGCACGTCAGCTGCGGCGGGCGTTGCCGCCACCTTGTCGCCCTTGGTTTGCGCCGCCATGGCCGGCAGGCCTGCGATGCAGGCAGCACCCAGCACTGCTGCGATATACGCGTATTTCCTCATCAAGATCTCTCCCGCCCGGCTCCGCCTCGAGCCAGCCTAGAAACTGACCTTGAGAGACGCGCTGACTGCATTCTGTTTGACCATTTCCTCGAAGGCGCCATTATACCTGACGGGCATGCCTACGCCATTGACGCCATTCAGCTCGAGGCAGCGTCGACCCGATAGAGCGGCGAATCGATCGTTTCCGTCAAGTGCAATGCGGGGTTGCGAGCAGATTCTCCGCCACGCCGAAGCAGCTTCGATCTCCCACTCCTTGGTGGAAAAAAGTTGAAGCCGGCAACCGACCCTTCTTCCTTGCCGGAAACACGCAGCCAGCGCGGGTGGCAGCCCTTGAGCGGGCGCGGTTGGTGTGAGGGTGATCGGCATTCTCGCATGGCATCGTCGGGCAAAAGCCCTATATATCTGGTGTGATGAGATTTTTTTGCAGGAATAGATGGATGTGTGCGCGTCGTTCATCGATGATATCAACCTTGGTGGTGCTGGCTGGAGCGGTTTGCGCCGGCTTTGCGATGCCCGCTTCCGCGCAGGTGCTCAATCCCACGGTCAGAAACAACACAGTCATCCAGCAGAACGATCTGCAGGCGTTGCAAAATCGGGTTCAGCGGCAGCAGTTTCAGCAGCAGCAACAGCAGTATCGTGCCCAGGATCGCATCATCGTCCAGCAACCGCCGCCGGTCGTGCCGCAGGTTAGGCCGAGCTGCCAGACGCAGATAATCGGCAACACCGCCGTGAGCACCTGCCGCTGACGAACGGCAGCTTCTTTTATTTAGCCGACTTACATGATAGGGCACTTCAGGTGCCCCTGCGGCAGGTTGGATTTTGCAAAGGCGTCGCAGCACGCTAAGGGGCATTGCAGCGACTGGATTATCGAGATGGCAGCCACCAAGAAAAAGACCGTACGCCAAGCCAAGAAAGGCGAAAGGATCCGCCAGGTGGCGGCGATCCCCTTCCGGCTGAATGCGCATGGCGGCATCGAGGTGATGCTGGTCACATCGAGAACCACGAGACGCTTCATCGTGCCCAAGGGATGGCCGATGAAAGGCAAGAGCGGGCGCAAGGCAGCCACCATCGAGGCACTGGAGGAAGCCGGCGTGCTCGGCAAGACGCTGAAGCAGCCGGCGGGCACCTATTCCTACTGGAAACGTTTGGCCAACCGCTTTGTCCGCGTCGACGTCGTCGTGTTTCTGCTGGAAGTGACGGAAGAGCTTGCCGATTGGCAGGAAGCCAAGCGGCGGCAGCGGGCCTGGCTGGCGCCGGCCGACGCCGCGATGCTCATCGATGAGCCCGATCTCTCGACGCTGGTGAACACCTTGAAGTTTCCCGGACCCGCGCCGCTCGAGCAGGCATAAGCCTCAATTGTCCGCGCCCTCATCTTCAGGAAGCGGCCGTGCCGGCGGGCCGCTATAGGCCCACAGCCATTCGCGCGGCAGCGGCCCCTTGTTGCGCTCGGACTGCTGAGATTGCTCCCAGGCATGCGCCAGGATGCCGACGGAACGCGACAGCACGAAGAGTCCGCGCGTCAGCGGCGGCGGAAAGCCGAGCTCGCCATAGATGACGGCGGTGGCGCCATCGATGTTGAGCGGGATTTTTTTGCCCTTGCGCCGCGCGACGTCGGCCTCGATCGCCTCGGCAATGTCGGCAAAGCGGCCGTTGACCACGCCACGCGCGGCAAAATCTCTGACCAGTTCCAGCAGGCGCGGCGCGCGCGGATCGACAGGATGGAAGCGATGGCCAAGCCCCGGCACATAGCCCTTCTCCTGCCCGAAGAACCGGTCGAGACGTGTCGAAACCGCTTCGTTGAGGCCCATGCCGCCATCAAGCGCCACGGCAATATCGCCATAGAAGGAAAGCGCCTGCTCGCCGGCGCCACCATGCACGTCGCCCAGCACGTTGATGGCCGAGGCCATGGCGCTGTTGATGCCGACGCCGCAGGTCGCCGCCATGCGGGCGATGGCGATCGACGGCGCCTGCGGCCCGTGGTCGACGGCCGCCCCCAAGGCAATGCCGAGCAGTGCCGCCTCGTCTTCGCTGGGCAATTCGCCACGCAGCATCAGCCAGATGACAGCCGGGAAGCTGACGCGGCCGATCAGGTCCTGGATCTCGTAGCCGCGCAGCCGGATCACACCGGGGCTCATCTCGATGATGCCGGTCTGCCACCATTCCTCGCCGCGCGCGCGGCCTGTTTTCTTCTCCACGCCGCTCATGTCAGGGCCTTTGCCTTGGCGCGCGGCGGCAGGCCGGCGAACACCTCGTCCATGTGCTCGCCCAGCACAGGCGGCGGCCGCGTCGGCAACGGTGCCGTACCGTCTACCATGAACCCGCCGCGCAGGACGGTCAGCGGCCCATCCATGCCAGCCACATCCTCGAAACGAGCCGTCACCTGGCGTTCGAGCACTTGTGGTTCGGTCAGCACTTGCGGGATCGTCAGTACCCGGCCCGCCGGCACGCCGGCTCGGTTGAGCGTCTCTTCCCAAATTGCCGCCGGATCGCTTGCCAGAGCATCCTCGATCTCGACCTTGAGCGCGGCACGGTTCTGCTTGCGGGTCTCGCGCTCGGCAAAGCGCGGGTCCGACGCCAGTTCCGGCCGTCCGATCAGCCGGCACAGCGTCACGAACTGCTCCTGCTTGTTGGCGGCGATGTTGATGAGCCCGTCGCCGGTGCGGAAGGCGCCGGAGGGAGCCGCCGTCATGTTCTCATTGCCCATCGGCTTGGGATCGACCCCTGCCGTCAGGTAATTGGAAACAGGCCAGCCAAGCGCGGAAAGCGTGCATTCGAGCATCGACACGTCGAGGAACGCGCCCTCGCCCGATGTCTTCTGCCTGACCAGCGCCGCGGCGATCGAGAACGCGCCGACCAAGCCTCCCAGCGTATCGGCGACGGGATAGCCGACGCGCAGCGGCGCGGTTTCCGGCGTGCCGGTTATGCTCATGATCCCGGAAAGACCCTGGATGATCTGGTCATAGGCCGGGTTGTCGCGCATCGGCCCGCTCTGCCCGAAACCCGATATCGCGCAATAGACGAGGCCTGGGCGGACCACCCTCAGCATCTCGTAGTCAAGCCCGAGGCGTTTCATCACGCCGGGCCGAAAATTCTCCACCAGCGCATCGGCGCTGGCGACCAGGTCGAGGAAGCGCCCGCGATCCGTGTCCTTCTTGAGGTCGAGCATGACCGATCGTTTGCCGGCGTTCTGGGCCAGGAAGGATGCGCCCATGCCGGCATTGTTGAGCTTTGGAGAGCCGCCGAGCTGGCGCGCCAGATCGCCGCCTTGCGGCCCCTCGACCTTGATCACGTCGGCTCCCAGCAAGGCCAGCTGATAGGCACAGTAAGGCCCGGCGAGCACATTGGTCAGGTCGAGGACGCGGATACCGGAAAGCAGGTCTGTCATATCTTTTCAGATCGCTCAGGCATCGCCCGGCACATGTTCGGGACCGCGCCGCCGCCGGTTTTCGATGAAGGCCCAGACATGCGGCCCGACCAGGCCGATGAAGGCGAGCGTCAGCAGGGTCAGCGACAACGGATGCTTGTAGAACACCGACCAGTCGCCGTTCGAGATGGTCATCGCCCGGCGGAACTGGGTTTCGGCAAGCGGTCCCAGGATCATGCCGATGATGACGGGCGCGGTCGGAAAATCGAACCGCCGCATCAGGAAGCCCGCGGCGCCCAGGAGATAGAGGATGACGAGATCGATCGGCGACTGCGAGATGCCATAGGTGCCGACAGTGGCGAACACCAGGATCCCCGCATAAAGCTGCGGCGCCGGGATCTTCAGCAGCCGCACCCACAGGCCGATCAGCGGCAGGTTGAGGATGACCAGGATGACATTGGCGATGAACAGGCTGGCGATCAGGCCCCAGACAAGGTCGGCTTGTGTCGTCAGGAGCAACGGCCCCGGATTGATGCCGTAGCTCTGGAAGGCCGAGAGCATGATCGCCGCCGTCGCCGAGGTCGGCAGCCCAAGCGTCAGCATCGGCACCAGCACGCCGGCGGCGGACGCGTTGTTGGCGGCTTCCGGCCCTGCAACGCCTTCGATGGCGCCGACCGTACCGAACTCCTGCTTGTGCTTCGACAGTTTCTTTTCGATGGCATAGGACAGGAAGGTCGGGATCTCGGCGCCGCCGGCCGGCATGGCGCCGATTGGGAAGCCGATCGCCGCTCCCCGCAGCCAGGCCTTCCACGAGCGGCCCCATTCGGCCGCCGTCATGTAGAGCGAGCCTTTTAGCGGCACGATCTCGTCCTTGCCGGCATAGCGGCGCGAGGCCATGTAGAGCGTCTCGCCAACCGCGAACAGGCCGACGGCGGCGATGATGACGTCGACGCCATCGAGCAATTCCGTCATGCCGAAGGTGAAGCGCGGCTGGCCCGTCTGCAGATCGACGCCGATCATCCCGATTACAAAGCCGGCAAACAGACTGGTCAGGCCCCGCACCGACGACGACCCAAGCACCGCCGAAACCGTGATGAATGCCAGCACCATCAGCGAGAAATACTCCGCCGGGCCGAAGGCCAGCGCGAACTTGACCACGACCGGGGCCAGGAAGGCGACGCCGAGCGTGCCGAGTGTGCCGGCGACGAACGAGCCGATCGCCGAGGTGGCGAGTGCTGCGCCGCCGCGGCCGGAGCGGGCCATCTTGTTGCCTTCCAGCGCCGTCACGATGGTTGCGCTCTCGCCGGGCGTGTTGAGAAGGATCGACGTCGTCGAGCCGCCATACATGGCGCCGTAATAGATACCGGCGAACAGGATGAAGGACGCCTCCGGCGCCACCTGATAGGTGATCGGCAGGAGCAGCGCGATGGTCAGTGCTGGCCCAAGGCCAGGCAGCACGCCGATGGCGGTGCCAAGCGTCGTCCCGAGCAGGCACCACAAAAGATTGGTCGGGCTGAAAGCGACCGCGAAACCGTGTGCGAGATGGCCGAGCGTATCCATGGCGTCAGCCTCCCAGCGTGCTGGTGAACGCGTCGATCACCATGTTCAGCTGGTTCTCGACGACACCAGCGCCGATGTTGACGCCGAGCGCCTTGGCAAAGCCGAAATAAGCAGCCAGCGCCAGCACCAGGCCGGTGAGCACATCGCGCAGCGTATGCCTGCTGCCGAAGCCGTAGCAGACGAGAACGAACATGATGACCGACGCGGCGGTGAAACCGAGCGGCTGGATGAGCACAAGATTGGCCAGCAGACCGATGACGACGAAGCCCATCGCCTTCCAGTCGGTCGGCGTTTCCTTTTCCTCCTCCGGCTGCCAGCCGCCGCGAAGCGCGGCGAGGATGAGCAGCAGGGAAAGCACAACCAGGCCGACCATGGTCAGATAGGGAAAGACGGTCGGACCAACCTTGGAATAGAGCGGCGAGACCGGGATCGCCAGCGTCTGCCAGGCGACGGCCCCGGCGCAGGCCAGGAGGCCGACGCCGATCAACAATTCCGGTACGGCAAGTCGCGGCGGCACTGCCTGCTGGTCGGTGGTGCTCATGAATGTCCTCCCCGCTATGGATGGCTACGATCTGGTGGCCAAAACAGCCGCCTCCAGCAGCCGGCTTCGTCGTACCTTCCCGCTGGATGGCCGCATGCGATCGATGCGTCGAGAAAAGGAGGAGGCGGCACGAGCCGCCCCTCGGGGAAATCAGGCGAGACCGAGATCCTTGAGGATGGCCTCGATGCGAGCCGAATCCTCGGTGACGAATTTCGCATAGTCGTCGCCGGTGAGCAGGATGGACGTCCAGTTGCGGTTCTTGCATTCGGTCGCCCATGCATCGCTCTTGGCCATGGTTTCGACCAGCGTGATCATCGCCGCCTTGTCGGCGTCGGAAATGCCGGGCGGCGCGAAGACGCCGCGCCAGTTGAACAGTTCCACATCGATGCCGGCTTCCTTGAGCGTCGGCGCGTCGATGCCGTCCTGACGCTTGTCGGCCGAAATGGCGAGCAGCCTGAGCGCGCCCGCCTTGACTTGCTCGGAGAACTCGCCGAAGCCGGAAATGCCGGCCGCCACCTGGTTGCCGAGCAATGCCGACAGAGCTTCGCCGCCGCCCGCGAACGGTACATAAGAGAGGCTGGGAGCCGGAACGCCGACCGTCTTGGCGATCAGGCCGAACAGGATGTGGTCGGACCCACCGGCCGAGCCGCCCGCGACAGGAACCTTCGTCGGATCGGCCTTGAGTGCCGCGACGAAATCGGCGGCCGTCTTGAACGGCGAGTCCGCCGGCACCACTAGCGCCTCGAACTCCCCGGTGAGACGGGCGATGGGCGTGACTTGGGTCAGGTTGTTGGCTGCCTTGTTGGCGATGATGGCGCCCACCATGACCATGCCCGCGACCATGAGCGCATTGCCTTTGCCGCTCCACTGATTGATGAACTGCGGCAGCCCTACCGTGCCGCCGGCACCACCGACATTGGTGATCTGCGAGCCGGAGATGAGCTTCTCGCCGCGCAGCACCTGATCCATCGTGCGCGCCGTCTGGTCCCAGCCGCCGCCGGGCGCCGCCGGCACGAAGATCTGGACTTGAGGCGCACCTTCGGCGAAGGCGGGTGAGAAATGCGATGCCACCAGCCCGGCCGCGCCAGCCGCCGCCGTACTCATCAAAAATCTGCGTCTGTTCAGCATGGGATTCCTCCAGATCACGACACCTCCTCCGGTGCCTGCCAAAACGCGCCTGTTCACAGACCCGTGATCAAGTTCAAGCAGATTTTACCTTGTTCCGTCAACAGGAACGACATTCTGCTGGACAGAACGGTCCGGTGGCGCGACAGAGTGGTTCCGCTCGGGCTTCACCGAATTGGGAACCGCAATGGACTTACCAGGCAACTCGGCTGATGCGGAAATCCGGCGCACCTCCGTCGAAGGTGTTGCGGCACTCGACCGGGCGATCGCCATCCTCGACGCCTTCAGCACGGCCGACCGCTCGCTAAGTCTTGCTGAAATCGCGATGCGCACCGGTCTTTACAAAAGCACGATCCTGCGGCTCGCCAATTCGCTGTTGCGCGGGCAACTGCTCGAGCGCCTGGACGATGGGCGCTATCGCGTCGGACCCGCCGCCTTTCGGCTGGGCGCGCTTTACCAGCGTTCGGTGGTGGCGGTGGACATCCTGTTGCCGATCATGCGCGATCTCTCCGAACGAAGTTGGGAGAGTGTTGCCTTCTACGTCCGCTCAGGAGACGTGCGCACCTGTCTTTACCGGGTCGAATCCAAGCATCCGATCCGCTACACGATACGCGAAGGCGACGTATTGCCTCTGCTGGCCGGTTCGGGCGGGCGCGTGCTGGCGGCGTTTTCGGGACAGCAGGGCGAACCCTACGAAACCATCCGCAAAACGTGCAATTGTCTCGCTGTGGGTGACCGCGACCCCGAAACGGCAGGCGTCTCGGCGCCGGTTTTCGGGCCGGGACACGCGCTGCTTGGCGCCTTGACGCTGGCTGGTCCAAGCACGCGCGTCGACGCTGCGTTCCTTGAGCGCATGAAGCGCCCGCTGCTCGAGGCGGCGGCCCGCGCCACTCGCGCCTTCGGCGAGGATGCCTCCATGCTGGAGCAGGCGAGCCTCGCGACGGAGGCTTAGCCCTAGCTCCGCGGTTATGGCGTCGGAAAGGCCTCCAACTTCCGCTCGCCGCCCCTGTAAGGAAGCTGCGCGCCCAAGGCCGGTTGCGGCAGGTCAAGGTGTGCAGCGGTTTTCCGTCCGGATTGCGCGTTTGTAGCGCCTGGCCGGGTGATTGTCGGCGCCCTCGCCTCGCCTGACACCCCTCAGGGCAGCCGCTCCAGCAGCATGGTCGGCGCATCATGGTAGAGGGTCTGCGTCAGCTCGATATAGCCGCACTTCCTGGCGACGTTCAGCGAAGCCGTATTTTCGGGATCGATGATGCAGACGGTTCTGGCACGTCCGAACGTCTCGTCGCCCCAGCCATGCACGCGGCTGACGATCTCCGTGGCAAGGCCGGCGCCGTGCGCGGCCGGTGCGAGCGCCCACCCCGCCTCGGGGATGCCTTCGATCGACGGCTCCATGTCGCGCTTCAGATCGTGGAACCCGGCCTCACCGATGAAACGGCCGGTCGCTTTCTCCTCGATGGCCCAGAAGCCGTAGCCAAGCAGCGACCACAGGCCGGCATGGCGCAGGAAGCGCATCCAGCTTTCCTCACGCGTGCGCGGCTTGCCGCCGATGAAGCGGGTGACGACGGGGTCGGCCCACATGGCGGTATAGGCGTCGAAATCCTCCAGTTGGTGCGCCCTTAGAATGGTTCGCTCGGTCTCGATGACCAGAACACCGTGCGGATTTTTCATGACGATATGCCTCGCTGATCCTCAGCGCTTAGCAAATCGCTGGTGCGGTGCAAGGGCCAGGGCGATACGCGCCATCATCCAGGGAAGGCCTAGGCCGTAGACTCATTATCGCGTAACCAGAGGCGGACTGCGACGAGTTTGAGAGCGGCAAGATAGTTTTCAGCCAGCTTGTCGTAGCGGGTTGCGATGCGACGGAACTGCTTGGCCTTGTTAAAGAACCGCTCGACGAGGTTGCGCGCCTTGTAGAGGAAAGGGCTGAAGCAGATAGGGTCCTTGCGGTTGGCCTTGGGCGGGATGTTGGCCCATGCCTTTCGCTCGGTGACGACAGTGCGCAAGGCGTTGGCATCATAGCCCTTATCGGCGAGCAGCATGGCACCCTCGGGCAAATCCGTAATCAAGTCCACTGCGGAGGCGATATCACTCATCTGTCCTGCCGTGAGCATCAGCTTGATCGGCCTGCCTTTAGCGTCCACAAGAGCATGGATTTTGGTTGTCAGCCCGCCTCGGGATCGACCAAGACAATGATCTCGATCCCCCTTTTTGCCGTCGCGCCCTGCTGATGGACGCGAACAATGGAGGTATCGATCATTTGCACCTCGCCGTCATGGGCTTTGGTAATATTGGCCATGAGGCGGTCCCATACACCTGCTTTCCGCCATCGGACAAAGCGATTGTAGCAGGTGGTGCGTGGGCCGTATCGCTCTGGCAGATCGCGCCATGGCGCACCGGATCGCAGCACCCAGAAGATGCCGTTGAGCACCCGCCGATCATCGACGCGCGGCACCCCTCGCGGCTTGTTGGGCAACTGCGGCTCTATCACACGCCACTCGAAATCGGTGAGGTCGTATCGGTTCATGGGCAGTCTGAATCACAAACTTGCGCAACATGAAAGCCGCAGGGTTGCGCGAGCACGGTGGAGGCGGACATTATGCCAATCCGCAAATGGACCTGTGAAGAGGTGGCAGATGCAATACGCGACAGGGCAGACGATGAAAGTTGGCGACGAGGTAATTGCCGATGGGATGAGAGGCTTGATTGTCTGCGATTTTGATAACCGCGAGTTTGCAGAAGGCTATGAGACTTGGGACATGCCTACGATCGAAATGATCGGCGGCGGCACTCTGTCATCCGGCGTCATGATCGAAACCGCCGAAGCAGGCATGATCCACTATGTCCAAGGAAGTGGCGTGATCGACCACATCTCATCCCGAAGCCGGTAAACCGCGGCTTATGAGTTCACGGCCTAGTAATCGAAGCAGAACTTCAGCCGTGCCAAACCATATTCATGTAGACACCACCACGCTGCAATTCATCCAGCATCTGGTCGAGCCGCTTTCGCCTGGTATCCGGGTGCTTGGCGCGGCCGATCCAGCCGAGATAGTCGTTCTTCTGATAGTCCGGCCGAGCCTGATCCCGGTGTTCGCGGCGGCGATGGCGCGCGGCTACGGCGCCTGATCTTCGGCGGCGACAGTTTCAAGCGGGGCGATCGGCACCAGGGGCGCCGGAATGCTGGTCGTCTTCACCTCTGCCTTGCAAATATCGGCGATGACGCAGGCCGGGCAATCCGGCTTGCGCGCCTTGCAGACATAGCGTCCGTGCAGGATCAGCCAGTGATGCGCATGGCGCATATATTCGTCCGGGATGATCTTCAACAACCCCTGCTCTACCTGTTCCGGCGTCTTGCCGGGCGCCAGGCCAAGCCGGTTGCCGATGCGCAAGATATGCGTGTCGACCGCCATCGTATGCTGGCCGAAGGCCATGTTGAGCACGACATTGGCGGTCTTGCGCCCGACACCGGGCAACTTGACCAGTTCATCGCGGTCATCCGGCACCTCGCCGCCATGGTCGCGGATCAGCGCCTGCGATAGGGCGATGACGTTCTTGGCCTTGTTGCGCCAGAGACCGATGGTCCTGATATGGTCGCCGACCTTGGTTTCACCGAGCGCCAGCATCTTTTGCGGCGTGTCCGCAACCTTGAACAGAGCCCGCGTTGCCTTGTTGACACCGGCATCGGTCGCTTGCGCCGAAAGCACCACCGCCACCAGCAGCGTGAAGGCATTGACGTGTTCGAGTTCGCCCCTCGGCTCCGGCCGCTGCACCGAAAAACGCCGGAAAATCTCATGCACTTCAGCCGGGCTGTAGCGGGACGAGCGCCGCGCCGGCCGAGGGCGCGGCTTGGCATTGGAGCCATCACGGCGTCCGGCCGGCAGCTCTTTTTCGGGCATGGAAGACTCATTGGACTTGGGACGCGCCATTTCCCTCCTATAATAGTCTGTCATGAGTGACACAAACGCCTCGTTTCAGGCTGACGAGCCCTTCTTTCATGCGTTGCTGACCCCGCACCGGTCGCTGGGCAGGACGGGCTTCCTGATCCTGATGGGCGCACTGATGTTCGGCTGGCTGGTGACGGGTGCGTTTTTCCTGTCGCGCGGTGCCTGGCCGGTGTTCGGCTTCTTCGGCCTCGACGTGGTGGCCGTCTACATCGCCTTCCGCGTCAATTACCGGGCTGCACGCGCCCGCGAGGAAGTGTCGGTCTCGCGCACCAGCCTCGACATTCGCAAGACGGCCCCCTCGGGAAAGTCGGAAGCGCATCGCTTCAATCCGTTCTGGGTACGGTTTTCGATCGCCCGGCACGCCGAGATCGGCATCATCAGAATGACCGTGGAGGCACAAGGCCAGAACGTGCCGATCGGCGGCTTCCTCGACCCCGATTCGCGCGAGAGCTTCGCCACCGCCTTCTCGCGCGCGCTGGCGACCGCCAAGGCGCGCTAAAAGCAATTCCAGGAAATTTCCGTTGGGAAAGCCTTGCCGTAGAGTGTCATGAGCAAGCTCTCTTTTGCCCCTGTCAGATGGACTTTTTCGCCAGCCATCAGCGGCTCCCTGGCTCGAATCCCGAGTCTATCTGGGCAAGTGCTGCAAGAAGGCAGGTTTCGGGTGGCGATCGGCGCCCCGAGGGGCGATATTCCAGCCCAAGGAGACAGTCCATGAGCACACACACGGCAGTCCTCAAGAAGGACATCACGCCTGAGGGCAGCGACTACGAAATCGTACGCCGCGCCATCGAAAAGATCAGTCTCGACTATCGCGACCAGCCATCGCTGGAAGAACTGGCCGAGGAGGTCGGCGAGACGCCGACCGGCTTGCAAAAACTCTTCACCCGCTGGGCCGGCCTGTCGCCCAAGGCTTTCCTGCAGGCGGTGACGCTGGATCATGCGCGCAGGCTGCTTGATTCCGGCATGCCTCTGCTCGAAACCTCCTTCGAACTGGGCATGTCCGGCCCCGGCCGGCTGCACGACCTGTTCGTCACCCATGAGGCGATGTCACCGGGCGACTACAAGACGCGCGGCGCCGGCCTCACCATCCGCTACGGCTATCACACCTCCCCGTTCGGCACTGCCCTGATCATGGCCACCGACCGCGGGCTTGCCGGCCTCGCCTTCTGCGACGCAGGCGAGGAACGCACCGCTTTTGCCGACATGTCCGGCCGCTGGCCGAACGCGCTCTATATCGAGGACAGGGAAGCGACAGGGCCCTATGCCGCGCGCATCTTCGAGCCGACGCTGTGGCGCGCCGATCAGCCGCTTCATGTCGTCATGATCGGGACCGACTTCCAGGTCCGCGTCTGGGAGGCGCTGCTCCAGATTCCGATGGGCAAGGCCCGTACCTATTCCTCGATCGCGGCCAGCATCGGTGCGCCGAGCGCCAGCCGCGCGGTCGGCGCCGCCAACGGCGCCAACCCGCTCTCCTTCGTGGTGCCTTGCCACCGCGCCATCGGCAAATCAGGCGATCTCACCGGCTATCACTGGGGCCTGACCCGCAAGCGCGCCATCCTCGGCTGGGAGGCAGGGCAGATTTCGTCGTGAAATGTCGATTTTTGCTTTCTGCCACAGAAAATATATGAGTATTTGGAAATACGCTGTATTATTGCGCTTGATTTTGGAACTTCTGGATACAACCGTGGACAACCGCCGGTTTCTTCACGAGCGTTATTTCGATATCTTATTTAAGTTTACGCTAAATTAACCACGATAAAGCGATGATGACCCATATTAATTCGGGCGATCCGACTTAATAGGAGAATCTCGATGAAGTTGTTCCGCACCGTGTTTGGTGCAGCCTTGCTGGTCGCGTGCCTGGACCACGCGGCGATGGCCACAACGCAGAATGTCATCTTCAATGGCACGGTCACCGCGACCTGTACGCTTGTCGTCGGCACCAACGGCACCATGACGGTGAGCGCCGACCTTCAGTCGCTGAGCTCCCACAACAGCGGCGGTTCGGCTGGAACAGTCACGCTCACCACCACCGGAGGTGTTTCACTTAGCGTCGATCCGGTGACCCTCACCACCGTGCCCGCCGCCGACAGCACCGCCACCACCTGGACACCGACCTATTCGGCCAGCGGCGCCCACACGACCGCTGAAACGGGGGCCGCCACCGCCCTCGCTGTCCCCGGCGCCGACCTTGTCTCGGTCCATCTCGCTGGCACCAAGGGCGGCAGCAACCGCTTCGCCACCGGAAACTATCAGGCAACGGTAACACTGCGCTGCGAATAGCCGTCGCGAAGGAGGGGTCCTTGAAACATGCACGAATCCTGGCGGCGGCGCTGGCCGTCGGCCTGCCGGCCCTTGCCGCCAACGCCCAGTCGATGTCGCCGATGCGGGGTGAGGTCAACAGTTTCACCGACGCCTTCGCGGTCCGCGTGTTTCCCGCCAATCCCTACGGCCAGAAGATCAAGGTCGAAATCCACGTTTACGATCAGAATTTTCAGCCAGTGGATGCCAAGATCTCTCCGAGCGTTTTCCAACTGGGCTCGCAGGCTTCCCGTCCTGTCCTTGTGGTCGTGCCCTTCGGCGGCGCTGCCGAGCGTAAAGTGCGTATCTGTACCGAGAGCATCCCCTTTCCCAATCAACAGACGCAGATAAGGGCACAGATATGCGGAAAGTTTTTTGGGCACCGCAAGTCCTGACAGTCGCGTTTGCGGCAACCTGGGCAGGGATCTCGCCGGTTCTGGCCGAGGATGTCTACAACCTCAATCAGAATGAGAGCGGCTTCAACTTGCCCGGCGTGACCTTGCCCCAAGGGCAGGATGAGGTCCACGCTTCCGACGGAACCACCTGCCGGTCCGCCGTATCGGGCACCGGTGCCTATCTCGACCTGGGCGTCATCAGAGGCAACAATCAGGCGAACAACGACGTCGCCACCTACGGCCGCGTGGTGATTCCGATCGGGCGTACGCCGAAGCGCGTCGATTGCAGCCGCCTCTACGAGCTTGAGGTCGAGCGCCTGCAGCTGGAGCTGAAGCTCCTCAAGATGGGCCTGGGCGGTGACGGGCCGACCGCGAGCGTGGCCGCCAGCGCACCTACGCCCGTGGCCGCGTCACCCGGATGGGCCAACGAAGGCTGGAGCATCAGAACCGGAAGCGGCGATGGCAAGAAAAAGAAGAAGAAATAGCAGCGCGCTGCTCGCGATGGCCGCGCTCGCCGGCTGCTGCCTTCCGGCGCAGGCCGCGATCATCGGCACCTGCAGCATCATGATCGGGGCATCGGGCACGATGACCGCAAATCCGGCCATCGGCATACTGGGCTCCAAGCAGGCAGGCGGATCAAGCGCCAGCGCCACCGTGGTGGCAAGTTCCCTGCTGTGCTCGCTGCTCAATTTGCTGGACTGCTATTCGGTTTCAGCATCGGCGCCTGCCGCATTCTCGTCCGCGCCGAGCGGCGGCGGCACCAACGTGACCTTCGCCTCGGTCTTCCGCCTCGATGGCTCGGGGGTCGACAATAATGGGGGCGTGCCGCAAAGGGTCGCCAATGGCACCCACCCCATGCAGATCGACCTCACCGCCACCAAGTCGAGCGGTATCTTTCCCGCCGGCAACTATCAGGGCATCGTCACTGTGCTTTGTGAATGACGCGGCAAATCACGCTGGACCATTCGCGTGGTCTGGCATCGAACGGCTTGGCAGGATAGCTTCCGGGCATCAGCAGGAGGCATTTCTTGATTATCGTAGTCGGTTCGATCAACCTCGACCTTATCGCCAGTGTCGACCGCTTGCCGAGCCCCGGTGAGACGGTGAGCGGTTCCAGCTTTACGACGGCCCCCGGCGGCAAGGGCGCCAACCAGGCACTCGCCGCCGCGCGTGCCGGCGCTCAGGTGCGCATGGTCGGCGCCGTTGGCAAGGACAATTTCGCCCCCGAGGCACTGGCTTTGCTGCGCGAGGCCAAGGTCGACCTGTCGGGCGTGGGAGAGACCTTTGCCTCGACCGGCACGGCGCTGATCATGGTCGGCGATGACGGCGAAAACATTATCGCCGTGGTGCCCGGCGCCAACGCTTCCGTGGTGCCCGGCGACCTCTCCAAGGCTTTTCTGACAAAGGGCGACGTCGTGCTGCTGCAGCACGAGATTCCGCTCGCGACGGTCGATGCGGCCCTCGACCAGGCAAGGGTGGCCGGCGCGATCACTGTCCTCAACACGGCCCCTTTCCATGGCGGGGCAGCCGCCTTCCTCGGCAAGGCCGACTATGCGGTCGCGAACGAAACCGAATTCGACCTCTATGGCGAAGCCCTTGCCCTGAAAGGCCGCGATCGTGCAGCGCGCATGCGCGACTATGCCAGCAAGACTGGACGCATCATCGTCGTCACGCTCGGCGGCGACGGCGTGATGGCGGCAACGCCAGGCGAATTCCTGACCCTCCCTGCTTTGCAGATCACGCCGGTCGACACGGTCGGGGCCGGCGACACTTTCTGCGGCTATTTCGCCGCCGGCCTGTCGTCGGGCCTCACGCTCGAACAGGCATTGGCGCGTGCCGGCGCCGCCGGCTCGCTGGCTTGCCTTAAGCCCGGCGCCCAACCGGCGATCCCACTGGCCAAGGATGTCGACCAGGCGCTGCAAGAGGCCGGTTGAAATGATGCGTCCCCGCACGAAGCATGCCGTACCGGCGGCCAGCGACATCTGCCGCCTGTCGGCTGTCGAACTTGCAGACGCGATCCGCCGAAAGAAGCTCTCCGTGCGCGAGGTGGTGACGGCGTTCCTCGATCGCATCGATGCGGTCAACCCGCTGGTCAACGCCATCGTCTCGTTGCGCGACCGTGCCGACATACTGCGCGAGGCCGATGCCGCCGATATCAGCCGGACCGATGGCACCGGCGCGCTCTTTGGCCTACCCATCGCCATCAAGGACCTTGCCTCGACCACCGGCCTCAGGACCTCGTTCGGCTCGCCGATCTTCGCCGATTTCGTGCCGCGGGAAGACGATTTCTTCGTCGAACGCATCCGCGACGCCGGCGCCATCATCATCGGCAAGACCAACGTTCCCGAATTCGGGCTCGGCTCCAACACCTACAACAATGTTTTCGGGCCGACGCTGAACGCTTTCGATCCGGCGCTGACCGCCGGCGGCTCAAGCGGCGGAGCGGCGGTGGCGCTGGCGCTGGACATGGTGCCCGTCGCCGATGGCAGCGACTTCGGCGGCTCGCTGCGCAACCCGGCGGCCTGGAACAATGTCTACGGTTTCCGGCCGTCACAGGGGCTCGTGCCCAGCGGTCCCGACTTCGAGGTCTTCCACGCGCAGATGGGCGTCGAGGGGCCGATGGGCCGCAATGTCGCCGACATGGCGCTCTTGCTCGACGTGCAGGCTGGCTACCATCCGCAGGCGCCCCTCTCCTACGAGAAGCAAGGCTCCTTCCTCGAAGGCCTGGCGACGGCGGCGACCGGTGGCCGTATCGCCTGGCTCGGCGATCTCGGCGGCCATCTGCCGATCGAGCCCGGCATCCTCGACTTATGCGAGGCAGCACTCGCACGGTTCACGGATGTATCTTTCCTGACCGAGCCCTTGCGACCGGATTTCGATTTCGAGGCACTCTGGCAGGCCTTCGTGACGCTGCGCCAGGCCAGCAGCGGCTGCGCCCTGAAAGTACACTATGACGACCCCGCCAGGCGTGGCCTGCTGAAGCCGGAAGCCGTATGGGAAGTGGAAAACGCGATGCGGCTGACGGCGCCGCAGATACGCGCGGCCTCGGTCGTCCGAACCTCCTGGTACCGCACGCTGCTGTCGATCTTCGACCGCTTCGACCTCATCGCGCTGCCGACCGCGCAGGTCTTTCCGTTCGATGTCGGCACCCATTGGCCGCGCGAGGTCGGGGGGCGGGCAATGGACAGCTATCATCGCTGGATGCAGGTTTCGGCCTTCGCCACCCTGGGCGGTTGCCCGGCGGTCAATGTTCCCGTCGGCTTCGACGACAGGGGCCGGCCGATGGGCATGCAGCTGGTCGGCAGGCCACGCGGCGACCTCGCCGTGCTGAAGGCCGCGGCTGCCTATGAGACGACGCTGCCCTGGCCCGCCGGAGCCTGAGCCAGACCGGCGCGCCGGCTTGCGTCGTCCTCGCCGTCATGCATTGATTGTTGCATGCTAGGCCGCGATGGCGGCATTGCGAGGAAAATCATGTCGCTGGAACTCTACGCCGCCTATGTTCTTGCCTGCATCGTCATCATCCTGGTGCCTGGGCCGACGGTGACGCTGATCATCGCCAACAGCATCCGCCACGGCACTCGCGCCGGTCTCGCCAATGTCGCCGGCACGCAAGCCGGCCTAGCAGTCATGATCGTCATCGTCGGCATCGGCCTCAACACGCTGATTTCGGGCATGGGCCACTGGTTCGAGTGGGTCAGGCTGATCGGCGCGGCCTACCTGATCTGGATGGGCGTGCAGATGTTCCGCTCGAAGGGCACGCTGAACGCCGACGGAACCGCCCGCAAACCACGCGGCGGCTTCTTCCTGCAGGGCTTGGCCGTGGCGCTGAGCAATCCAAAGACGCTGATCTTCTTCGGCGCCTTCTTTCCGCAGTTCATCTCTCCCGCCGGCAACTACCCACTGCAGATCGTCATCATGGGCCTGACCGCCATGATCTTCGCCGCCATGTCGGACTCGACCTATGCGCTCGCCGCCGGCCGCGCCGGGCGCATGCTGTCGGCCAGCCGCATCAAGCTCCTGTCGCGGATCAGCGGCAGCTTCATGGTCGGCGGCGGCCTGTGGCTGGCGTTTTCGAAGGCGAAGTAAGCGCACTAGCCGTGGTCTGGACGGCACCTAGCTACGGTACCGCACAGCTGAGATTATATCGACCTGCGTCGAACGGTGCTGATTGAAAGTCAGACTTCTGGCCCACATGATTTGACGCCGGGGGTTCATGTCTATGTCTTGGACTTATTCTGATTGGAAAAGGAACGCGCCTGGCGTGATCCTCTTCGGCGGTTTGTTTGCGACAATGGTCATGCTGGCCCAAAACAGGTGGGTGGGTGACGCAATCCCAATCCGGTCTGTTGATCCAATCGACGCTACGATCGAAGGCGTTTACTGGCACCGGACCAGTATGTCCCAATATGGATTGTTCCTGGAGAACAATGCCCTCGTTTTCGTTGACGCCGATAAACCGCGCCTGATCGGCTCCCATGTCAGACTTGAGCGTATCACCCGTGACAACGGCTTTGTCTTCTATCGGTTTGCGGAATAACCCAGGTCAACCTCGTCTCAGGGATCGCATGCTCCTGCTTCGTGTCGGTTGTTGAAGGAGGGCTGCCTAAAGCCGCCCCAGCCTCTCCACCAGCAGCGCGAAGAAACCATCGTGGTCGATGTCGCGCATCACCATGGCGTTCTTTTCCCTGGAGGTGACCCCCCACCAGTCGACCACGGTCATGCCCATGGTCAGTTCGGAGGCGGTTTCCACGGTGACGTTGCAATGGCGGCCTTTGAACAGGTCGGGCTTCAGGAGATAGGCGATGACGCAGGGGTCGTGCAGCGGCCCTCCATCCGTGCCGTATTTGCCTTCGTCATAGCGCTCGAAGAATTCCAACATCTCGGCGGCGGCGATGCCGACCTTGGTGCCGAGCTTGCGGAACGCCTCGATGCGCTTGGACGTGGTCAGCGCCTTGTGGGTGACATCGAGCGGCATCATCACGATCGGGATGCCGGACCGGAAGACGACGTCGGCGGCATGCGGATCGACATAGATGTTGAATTCGGCCGTGGGCGTGACGTTGCCGCCCTCGAAGAAGCCACCGCCCATCAGCACGATTTCCTTGATGCGCGGCGCAATCCGGGGCTCTCGGATCAGCGCCAGCGCAACATTGGTGAGCGGTCCGAGCGGGCAGAGCGTGATGGTGCCGCTCTCTTCCTTCATCAGCGTCTCGACGATGAAATCGACGGCATACTGGTCCTGCAGCTTCATTGTCGGTTCGGGCAAATCCGGTCCGTTCAAGCCGGTCTTGCCATGGACCTCCTCGGCCGTGACCAGTTCGCGCGCCAACGGACGGATGGCGCCGGCGTAGACCTTGATTTCGGGCCGGCCGGCCAGTTCGCAGATCTTGCGGGCGTTCTTTTCGGTGAGCTTCAGCGGCACGTTGCCGGCGACGGCCGATATGCCGGCGATCTCCAGTTCAGGACTGCCAAGCGCCAGCAGAATGGCGATGGCGTCGTCCTGGCCGGGATCGGTGTCGATGATGATCTTGCGTGGTTGGGGCATTTCAATTCCTTGTTTGGCTGGCCATCAGCTCACCGGGCCGGTCCTGCGCCCGAAAGACGCCAACCGGCTGCAAAGCTGCTGAACCGCTTGACGGGGGACGGTTCCGGCCTGCGCGCTTCTCCTTGCATCCGCGCGTCGATTCAAGCGCCATGTCGATTATTCCTGTGAGTCCACGATGATCCTGGGCTATTTCCGTGGGTCCGCGACATGGTCTCCTTGGGCGGGTCTTTTGGTGGCTTGAACTTGGTCGCGGGGCGGACCATATCAAGACCATCGGGAAAAATGCCATTTGGGTTTTTCCAGTTTATGTCGCTCTTGAGAGGACAGTGTAACATGAGCCGAATGACGCCTTTCTCCAGCCCGCTTCTCCTGGGTTTCGACGCCATGGAAAAGACCCTGGAGCGTCTGGCGAAGTCCGGTGACAGCTACCCTCCCTACAACATCGAGCGCCTGAGCGGTGCCGACGGCAAGGCCGAAAGGCTGCGCATTACACTCGCCGTCGCCGGGTTCGCCGAAAGCGATCTCGATGTGACAACGGAGGAAAACCAGTTGGTCGTGCGCGGTCGCCAGACCGACGATACCGAGCGCGAATTCCTTCATCGCGGCATTGCCGCACGCCAGTTCCAGCGCTGCTTCGTGCTGGCCGACGGCATGCGTGTGATCGCGGCGGAGCTGAAGAACGGCCTTTTGTCGATCGACCTTGATCGGCCGGAGTCGGAACGGCTGGTACGGAAAATAAACATATCGGTGAAAGACTGATCTTCACCGATGGCTCTCATGCGGGATGGCCTTGAGCGGCGTCCTCGCGCCAAGGAGGCTTGAAATGACCAGAACTGACGAAACCATCACCATGACCAGCGGCGAATTCGCCCATCTCGGCGAAGGCTCTGTCGCCTATCTGCGCAAGGTCTCGAGCGACGAACTGCTCGGCCGCTTCCCCAACATCGGTGAAATCGCGCCCGGCATGGAGCTGTGGGCCCTGTTTGGGGCCAATGGCCAGCCGATCCTGCTTTCCGACGCGCGTGACCGCGCGCTGGCCGGCGCCATGGAAAACGACCTGACCACCGTCGCCATTCATTAAAGACAATTGGTTGGCTGAACTGAAAAGGGCCGCTCATGGCGGCCCTTGGAGCAATATTTAAAAAGATGGCTTCAGGCCGCGTGCGAGGCCTGCGTATCCGACAAAAGCGCATGGATCGCCGCGGCGTCGCGCGTGCCCCTGACCTTGGCCACGGTGTCGGCGTCGCGCAGCACGCGCGCAATGCGCGACAGTGCCTTGAGATGATCGGCACCCGCCCCTTCGGGCGCCAGCAGCAGGAACACCAGATCGACCGGCTGGTCATCCAGCGATTCGAAATCGACCGGCGTCTCCAGCCGGGCGAAAACGCCGGCGATGCGCTTCACGCCCGCGAGCTTGCCGTGCGGGATGGCGATGCCGTTGCCGACGCCGGTCGAGCCCAGGCGCTCGCGCTGCAGGATGGTGTCGAACACCTCCCGTTCCGGAATGCCCGAAATCGTCGCTGCCCGCTCGGACAGCAATTGCAGTAGCTGCTTCTTGGAGTTCGCCTTCAACGCCGGCAAAATCGCCGGAACGCTGATAAGATCGCTCAGATCCATGCTTGAAAATCCTTGTTCGCCTGCCGCGCCAGTCCCCACCCCTCGTGCGGCTGGCTTTTATCCCTGTGCGACTTTGGTCGTGGACGGATCGATCCAGCCGATGTTTCCGTCGGGCCGGCGATAGACGATGTTGAGATGGTCGGTTCCGGCATTGCGGAAAACAAGCACGGGACTGTCCTTGGTATCGAGTTCGATGACCGCCGAGGCCACCGACATGGTCTTCAGCGTCATGGTCGATTCGGCGACGATGGCCGGTGCGAAATCCTCCGGGATTTCCTCATCGTCATCGGCAAGCGGTGCCATCACCGTGTAAGCGATGTCGGTCAACTCGCCATTGCCATTGCCTGAATTGTGCGATTTCAGACGGCGCTTGTATCGCCGAAGCCGGGTCTCCAGCCGATCGGCCGCGGCCTCGAAGGCGAGTGTCGGGTCCTGGGCATCGCCGGTGGCCTGCAGCGAGGCGCCGGAATCCAGCCGGATCATGCAATCCGCGGAATAGCGCGAGCCCGATTTGATGACGGTGACATGCCCCGCGAAGCCGCGATCGAAATATTTGCCGATCGCTTCACCGACACGATCGTTGATGCGTGTACGGAACGCATCGCCGATATCCATGTGCTTTCCCGAAATGCGCAGATTCATCTGAAAACTGACCTTCCTTGCTCAGGCTTCAAACTGGCCCGAGTTTATACTCGTGATCCGTGCGCACAAGCTTTGCGGCGTCACTCGCGCCGATTTAAATCCGAACTTTCCGGTTGATCACAAGCCGCCTTCTTGACCGTCCCGGGTCATTGTCGTGACGGACCATCCGCTAGCGGGCATCGAGCCCGTCTCATGCGGGCGGGCTTCTAGCCACTTCACCGTGGCTTGTCAATGAAACTTGAAAGCTGTGGAAATCGTGAACGCCTAGCGGCCGGCGCTGGCGAGCGCCCGTTTCTCGCGCCGGCGCTGTACCGAGGAGGGAATATTCATGCCTTCCCGGTACTTGGCGACCGTGCGCCGGGCGATATCGACGCCGCTTTCCCTGAGCATGTCGACAATAGCATCGTCCGACAGCACATCGACGAGCTTCTCCTCGTCGATCATTTGCTTGATGCGATCACGCACCGCTTCCGAGGAATGCGCATCGCCACCACCCGATGCCGCGATCGAGGCCGTGAAGAAATAGCGCAGCTCGAACACGCCGCGCGGGGTGAGCATGTATTTGTTGGCGGTCACCCGGCTGACCGTCGATTCGTGCATGCCGATGGCGTCTGCCACCGTGCGCAGGTTGAGTGGCTTCAGCTGGCGCACGCCATGGACCAGGAAGGCGTCCTGCTGGCGCACGATTTCCGAGGCCACTTTGAGGATCGTCTTGGCCCGCTGGTCGAGGCTCCGTGTCAGCCAGTTGGCGTTCTGCAGGCACTCGGCCAGGAAATCCTTTTCCGCCTGGTTCTTCGCGTGCGGCGACACCTGGGCGAAATAGATGTGGTCGACGAGCACGCGCGGCAGCGTTTCGGCATTGAGTTCGACGGTCCAGCTGCCGTCATTGGCCGCCCGCACCTCGACATCGGCGACGATCGCATCGCTGGCGCCGCCAGAAAACGCCATGCCCGGCCGCGGGTCGAGCGCCCGGATTTCGGCCAGCATGTCCAGCAAATCCTCCTCGTCGACGCCGCAGAGCCGCTTCAGCGTCTGGAAATCGCGGCGCGCCAGCAGTTCGAGATTGGCGACCAGGGCCTTCATGGCCGGATCGAGACGGTCACGCACGGCAAGCTGCAGCGAAAGGCATTCCGCGAGGTCGCGGGCAAACAGGCCGGCCGGCTCGAAGGTCTGGCACACGGCCAGCACCTTGCCCACCGCCACCTCGTCAGTGCCAAGCCGCGTGGCGATCTCCGCCAGATCGGCCCTGACATAGCCGGTCTCGTCCAGCCCATCGGCAAGTTCTCCGGCGATCAGCCGCGCGACGGGATCGATGAAGGCGAGCGCGACTTGCTCGCCGACATGGTCGCGCAGCGTGATCCCGCTCGCAGCCATGTCGCCGGCGTCGAGCCCCTCGGACGAGGAGCTTCCACTGCCCGAAGCCGATTTCCATTGCGCCGTCAGGTCGGGGCCCAACCGCTCGCTGGTGCCGGGATCGTCGGGAAACAGGTTTTCCAGGGACGTATCGAGCTTTTCCGAGATGGCTTCGGCACTCCATCCCGCCTCGTTCTCGAACCAGTCGCCATCGGCGGCCGCTTGCGGCTCTACGTCGACCTTCTGCGCCTGGTCGCTCGCGGCATCATCCTGCGGCTCGGCGCGCTCCAGAAGCGGGTTGCGCTCGATCTCCTCGTCGATGAAGTGCTCTAACTCGGTATGGGTGAACTGCAGCAGCCGAATCGACTGCATCAGCTGCGGCGTCATCACCAGCGACTGCGACTGTCGGAGCTGTAGTTTGGCCGCCAATGCCATGGTTCGGTTTCAAACGCCTCCTCTACGCGTCCCCAACTTCCGGAAATCAATTTCACGGCCGGCCATAGAAACTGGCCCGGCTTTTGCTTGTCAAGGCAAAGCCTAGCAAAACCCGCTTACCGGAGCGTTATCCCGGAGCAAAATCGCGGAAAACAGGTCGCCGGCGCGCAAAAAATCGTATCAGGAAACAAATTTCACGCTCAGAGCGTAAAACCCTCGCCGAGATAAAGCCGCCGCACGTCGGGATTTGCCACCACTTCGTCGGCGCGGCCATGAGTGAGCACCTGGCCGGCGTGGATGATGTAGGCGCGGTCGATCAGGCCGAGCGTCTCACGCACATTGTGGTCGGTGATGAGGACCCCGATGCCGCGCGCCGTCAGGTGACGCACCAATTGCTGAATATCGGCGACGGCGATCGGATCGATGCCGGCGAAGGGCTCGTCGAGCAGCATGTAGGCCGGGCGCGTCGCCAGCGCGCGCGCGATTTCCAGGCGCCGCCTTTCGCCGCCCGAGAGCGACATGGATGGCGCCTTGCGCAGATGGCTGATGTGAAATTCCTCAAGCAGTTCGTCGAGGTTGCGCTCGCGGATCTTGCGATCCTTTTCGACCACTTCGAGCACGGCGCGGATGTTCTGCTCGACATTGAGGCCGCGAAAGATCGAGGCCTCCTGAGGCAGATAGCCGATGCCGAGGCGCGCGCGACGATACATCGGCATCGAGGTGACGTCGAAGCCGTCGATCTCGATCGTGCCTTCATCCACCGGCACCAGGCCGGTGACCATGTAGAAACAGGTCGTCTTGCCGGCGCCGTTGGGGCCGAGCAGCCCGACGGCCTCGCCTGCGCGCACGCCCAGCGTGACGCCGCTGACGACCTTGCGGCCCTTGTAGCTCTTGGTCAGACCCTTGGCGATCAAGGTTCCCTTGAACTTCGCCTTGTCGACCGTGGCCGGCGCCGAAAGCTTGCCTGCGGCCCGTCCCGGAAGACGTGCCGTCAGCGACGACAGGCTGACCATCAGGGGTTCGTCGCTCCCGATTTCGGCGGCGGTGTGATCGACATCTGCACACGCTGCCCAGCACATGGATCGACCTGGGCCAGCCCGGTTTTCATCTGCACGGTGAGCTTGCAGCCGACCAGCACATTGTCGTTTTGCGAAAGGACGACCTTTTTGCCCGAAAGCACCAGCACCTGGCTCTTCATGTCGAAACTGCCCTGATCGCCGGTCGCGACCTGCTGATCCGACTTGATGTAGACCTTGTCGGAGATCTCCAGGTGATCGATGTTGGCCGAGCCGGTCATGGCTGCCGCCCCGGCGGCTTCGGCGCCCTTGGCGCCCGCATTGGGGTCCTTGACGTAGTAGACCATCATCTTGCCGGCCTTCATCAGCGTCGGCCCCTGGACGACGGTGACATTGCCGGTGAAGATCGCGACGCTGTCGGCCTGGTGGACTTCCAGCTTGTCGCTTTCGATCTGGATCGGCTTGTCGCCGGCCAGTTTGAGACCCGACACCTGGCTGGCCGCTCCCGACTGCGCCAGCGACGGCGCCAGGCTGAGCAGGAACAGCGCCGAAGTTGCGGCCGCAAGCCGTGTCGAATTATTGAGCCACATTCGCTTCTTCGCCCTTTGCCTCAGCCGCCTTCAGAACGGCGGGATCGATGTTGACACGAACCTTGTTCTCGAACACCAGGATCTTGCCATTGTCCTGGACCGACATCGAATCCGCCCTGATCTGCGACCCGCCACGGCTGACATCGACGGGATCATCCGTCTTCATAGTGCCTTTGCCCATGTCGAGGAAGACGGATTTGAACTTGGCCTGCATGCCGTCGGTCGTGCTGATGGTGACGTCGCTGTTCAGCTTCATCGTATTGCCGTCGCGATCGTAGGTACCGCGCGAGGCTTTAATCGCCGCGACATTGTCGGGGGCGATCGGCACCTTGGCGTCGATGCCTTCGAGTTCGATGATGCCTTGCGTGCTCACATCCTGGATGGCGCGCAGCGCCGTCATCGAATAGGGCTGCTTCTGCTTGGTGAAACCATTGAGTTTGGGATTGGCCATCACCAGCTTACCGTTCGAGAAGGCGGTGCCTTCGGCCTGCACCGCGACGGAAACGGGCGCGGCGAGGTAGGAATAGACTGGGAAGGCGACGGCGATCAATGCCGCGGCCAAGGGCACGGCGAATTTGAGCACGCGCACGCGGCGTGAATGACGCTGGGCGCGGTCGAAAGCTTCGCCCCGCGTCCAGTCATCCGCCGGGGGAGCCAACTCCGTCTCCGGGCTGGTCGGTTCATTCGGTCGCGCTAACATGACTGCTTTCTTCTAAAACCCTGCCCCGGGAGCACCGCCTATAGGTGGGACGCCAGCGCCCTCGCGCAAGCACAAGCCGACGAAAACCGCAAAAATGTGACAGCTGCCGTGCACAAACGAAACCCGGGTCAGCGCAACAGCCAGTGCTTCATAGCAGAAATAGACGCCCTTGCGTCTTTTTTCACCACCGAAGTTCTTCCCACTTACCTTGCGTCGCCCGCACAGGCCAGTCACAAAACAGACAACACGGACCGCCGCGCGCGGATTGCCGCGCCATGTGCGGGACGGAACTGCTTCCCGATCAAGACATCATGGTCTAAAAGCGTCTCTTCCCGATGACTGTGAGGCTGACGATGGCATTGAGAGCCGACGACCTGATCGACCGCCGCCGCTTGCGGCGCAAGCTGACTTTCTGGCGTGTCGCGGCCTTCGGCATCGTGGCGCTCGGGGTGATTGCGGTGTCGGCCTGGTTCTATGGCGACGATTTCGGCGGCTCCGCCGTCGACCACATCGCCAAGGTCAGGATCGAAGGCACCATCACCGAGGACGACGAACTGATCAAGCGGCTGGAGGCTATCCGCCAGTCGCCGAAAGTAAAAGGCGTGATCCTTGTGGTCGATTCTCCTGGCGGCACCACCGTCGGCGGGGAATCGATCTACGAGGAGGTGCGCAAGCTGGCCGCCGACAAGCCTGTCGTGGCCGAGGTCGGCACGCTCGCCGCGTCGGCGGGTTACATGATCGCCAGTGCCGCCGACCATATTGTCGCCCGCAAGACCTCGATCGTCGGCTCGATCGGCGTGCTGATCCAGTATCCCGACGTCAGCGGCCTGATGGACAAGCTCGGCGTCAAGCTGGAGGAGGTCAAGTCCTCGCCGCTGAAAGCCTCACCCTCGCCCTTCAAGCCGACCAATGACGACGAGCGCGCCATGGTCCGCAAGCTCATTCTGGACAGCTACGACTGGTTCGTCGGCATCGTCGCCGAACGTCGCAAGATGACCCACGAACAGGCGCTGGCGCTGGCCGACGGTTCGATCTTCACTGGCCGCCAGGGTGTTGCCAACGGGCTGATCGACGCCGTCGGCGGCGAGTCCGTGGCGATCGACTGGCTGGCGACCAAGGGTGTCGATGCCAAGCTCAAGGTGGTCGAGTGGAAGGACACGGAACGGCGCGGCGGTTTCCTGTTCTCGAAGGCGATGGCACGCATGATCGCCGGCGCGCTCGGCCTGCCGGACTCCGGCGGCGACGTGATCCATGAACTTGGCGCCGACCGCTTGTTTCTTGACGGTCTCGTTTCCGTCTGGCACCCTTGAGACGCGTTGGGACAGCTAAAAAAGCAAATAAAATCATCCTGATAATTTTGGCCGAACTGCTTTCACGGGGACCCGTCTGATGATCAAGTCCGAGCTTGTGCAGATTATTGCCACGCGCAATCCGCATCTTTTCCTGCGCGACGTCGAAAACATCGTCGGCGCGATCTTCGATGAAATCACCGACGCGCTTGCCGAGGGCAACCGGGTCGAATTGCGCGGTTTCGGCGCTTTTTCGGTGAAGAACCGACCTGCCCGCACCGGCCGCAACCCGCGCACCGGCGAATCCGTCGAGGTCGAGGAGAAATGGGTGCCGTTCTTCAAGACCGGCAAGGAGTTGCGTGAAAGGCTGAACGGCGGCAAGTAGGCGCGTCAGCGCCGGAAGCCCTATCGCCGCCCGCTTGCGACGGAAAACATCATGCTCAATCGCTTCATGCTCATCGTGGTCTTCGTGCCCCTGGCGATCATCCTGATCGCTTTGGCCGTCGCCAACCGCGAACTCGTCGCCTTCACGCTGGACCCGTTCAATCCCGGAAATCCGAAGCTGACGCTCACCTTGCCGCTGTTCATCTTCCTGTTCCTGGCGCTCGCCATCGGCATGGTCGTCGGCAGCCTGGCGACATGGGTGAAGCAGGGCCACTACCGCAAACTGGCGCGCCAGCGCGGTGTCGAGGCCGAAAACCTGCGCCAGGCAGTCAGCCGCACGCCCTCGGTGCCGCAGGCGTCAGCCCAAGGATCGGCCCAAGGATCGGCCCAAGGATCGGCATTGCCGAAGCCGACCAATTGAGCCGCAGGTCGGCGCGTTTCTTTTCACGGAGCTTTTCATGCTGACCATTTCGGCCGCTGAGGTCGATCGTGCGCTGACCTTTCCTGGACTGGTCGAGACATTGCGCACGGCATTTCGCGAGGGCGCGGTGCAGCCGGTCAGGCATCATCACACGGTCGAAAGGCCTGACGGCGCGGCGTCGACCTTGCTGCTGATGCCCGCATGGACCGATTTTCACGCCGCGGGCCGTTCCGCCGGCGGCCATATCGGCGTCAAGATCGTCACCGTCTCGCCCGACAACAACGCCGTCGGCAAGCCCGCCGTGATGGGGCTCTATCTCCTGCTCGATGGCGGCACCGGCGAGCCGGAAGCCCTGATCGACGGCCAGCGGCTGACGCAGTGGCGCACGGCGTGCGCCTCGGCCCTCGCGGCGTCCTATCTCGCCCGCGACGATGCCTCGCGTCTGCTCGTGGTCGGCGCCGGCGCGCTGTCGCCCTTCCTGGCCAAGGCGCACAGCGCCGTGCGGCCAATCAAGACCATCCGCATCTGGAACCGCACCCCGGCCAACGCCGAGAAAGTCGCGGCCGATCTGCGCGCCGAGGGCTTCGCGGCCAGCGCCGCGACCGATCTCGATGCCGAGCTTGGCCAGGCCGACATCGTCTCCTCGGCGACAATCACCACCACGCCGCTGATCAAGGGCACGTTGCTGCGGCCGGGAACCCATGTCGACCTGGTCGGCGGCTTTACGCCTGCGATGCGCGAAAGCGATGACGACGCGGTCATGCGCGCCCGCGTCTATGTCGACACCCGCGCCGGCGCCACCAAGGAAGCCGGCGACATCGTCCAGCCACTGGCCTCAGGCGTGCTGAAACCACAAGCCATCGTCGCCGACCTGCACGAACTGGCGCGCGGCCAAAAGGAAGGTCGCGGCAGCCCGGACGAGATTACGCTGTTCAAGTCGGTCGGTGCCGCGCTGGAGGATTTGGCCGCCGGCATTGCCGTCTACAAGGCGCTCAGGGGCTAGTCGAAGCGAGTTTGGCGCCCATCGTCTCCGCGATCAAAGCGAAATCTGCCACGCTGATGGGGAACAAGCCAAAGCGCAACGGGTAACCCCAGTTCGATTTGCCTGAGGTGAACTCCAGCCCCTCAAGCAATGGCTTGATCGGCGTTTCCTGTGCCTGTGCCCAGTCGACATCGCGACGGAACGGCGTGAAGCCGCCGCCCATGTCGCCTTGATAGGGCTCTCCTTCCCGCACAGTGCCAATTGCCGTGAACGCCTGCAGACCGTCTTTCTCCCCCAAAACCGTGGTCGGCGAATAATAGACAATGCCATCACCGGGCCTGACGCGGCGCAGCGGTGCCGCCTTGCCATGGTTGACCTGCATGAAGCCGCCCTTGCGGCCGCGCCGGACATGTTCGGCCGACGCCACGGCGATCCAATACGCGCTCATTTCTGTTCCTAATTGGCCAGTTGTCCGTCGGCCAACGCTTGCCCGCTAATCGGCCCGCAGTGCCGGAGTGCCAAACGATAGGGCTGGGGCCGCGGCAATGGCAAGTGCGGCCGTTCGGAACGGCTTCGGCCCGGAACCGTTGTTGCGTCATGCGACTATATGGCTTCCTGCTGTTCTGGTCTGTCTTGGCCACCATGGTCGCCGCACTCAGCCTCGGGCCGTCTTTCGCCCACGTTCTGGAATCGGCGCCCCGGCTCACCCGATGGTCCCCGGCGCTTTGGCGCGAGGCCACCGTTTTCAACGGCCAGTTCCTGCTCTTCGCAATCATTGGCGCGCCGCTGGATGTCGCGGCAATCATCTGCCCGGGACTGCTGGCGTGGCTGCTGCGCCAGGATCGGCCGGCGTTCTGGTTCGCACTCGCCGCCACCTTGCTCTATGCGCTATCCCTCGTGCTTTGGTTCGTTCTCGTCAAACCGGCCAATAAAATTCTCGCCACCTGGGTGCCAGGGCCAATTCCAGACAATTTCGAAGCCATACGGCTGCGCTGGGAAACCGGCCACATGGCCGTCGCGGCGGCCAAGGCTGCCGGCTTCGTTTCGCTGGTTGTCGCACTGCTTTCGATCGGGCGTGGCGGCTAAGCCATCCGCAATCGCCCCAATCGCCGCAACTGCTCCAATCGTTGCTATCGCAATGTCGCTCGGGTTTGTTGCGCCGATGGGCATAGCTGTGGCAGAAGCGGGCCGAACCGCCGGAGAAGCTGTCTCTTGAAGTCTTTTCGCGACAAACGCCGCGACGGCCGCCCGCACCAGCCGGGTAAAGGCGAGGCCGCGCAATCGCGTCCACCGGAAGGCCGCGGCGTGAACAGGCCGGAGGTCAGGCCGCGGCAAGACCTGAAGCCGGACCAGCCCGCACCGAAATCCACGCCCCGCAACCTTGCCCGTCGCGACGGCGTCCTGCCCGCTGAGCAACTTCCGGTAATCCTCGAAGTGGCACCCAACGCGGATTACGCGCTGCTCGACAGCGGCGCGGGACAAAAGCTTGAACAATATGGCCCCTACCGCATCGTGCGGCCCGAGGGCCAGGCGATCTGGCAGAAAGCTCTGCCGGCAAAGGACTGGGAGCGTGCCGACGCGATCTTCACCGGTGACACCGACGAGGAAGGCATCGGTCGCTGGCGTTTTCCCAGGACGCCGCTCGGCGAAACCTGGCCGATGAAGCATGACGGCGTCGACTATCTCGGCCGCTTCACCTCGTTTCGCCATGTCGGCGTCTTTCCCGAGCAGGCGTCGCACTGGGACCATATGGCCGGGCTGATCGCGGCCGCCAGGCGGCCAGTCAAGGTACTCAACCTGTTCGGCTATACCGGCCTTGCCTCGCTGGTGGCGGCGCGCGCCGGCGCCGAGGTCACCCATGTCGACGCCTCGAAGAAGGCGATCGGCTGGGCCCGCGAAAACCAGGAGATATCAGGACTTGGCGGCAAGCCGATCCGCTGGATCGTCGACGACGCGGTCAAGTTCGCCGAGCGCGAGGAGCGGCGTGGCAGCCGCTACGACATCGTCCTGTTCGATCCGCCGGCCTATGGCCGCGGCCCCAAGGGCGAGGTCTGGCAATTGTTCGAGGACCTGCCTGATTTGACGGATCTCTGTCGCTCGATCCTGACCCCAAAACCGCTTGCCGTGGTGCTGACCGCCTATTCGATCCGTGCCTCCTTCTTCGCCATCCACGCTCTGATGCGCGACACATTCGCCGGCATGGGCGGCAAGGTTGAATCGGGTGAGCTGATCATCCGTGAAAAGTCCGCCGGCCGGGCGCTTTCGACGTCACTGTTTTCGCGCTGGGTGGCCTGACATGAACGAACGGCATGCCGGCGCGCCCGGTCAGGTGAAGGAAGTCACCAGCCTTGCCAATCCGCTGGTCAAGGACATCAAGGCACTTGCCTTGAAGAAATTCCGCGACCAGCAGAACGCCTTCATGGCCGAGGGGCTGAAGCTGGTCATCGATGCGCTCGACTTGGGCTGGCAGATAAGGACGTTGGTTTTCGCCAAGGCAGGACGCGGCAACGCGGCCGTGGAAAAGGTCGCGGCACGCACGGTCGCCGCCGGGGGCACCGTGCTCGAAGTATCGGAAAAGGTGCTTGTCGCCATCACCCGCCGCGACAATCCGCAAATGGTGGTCGGCGTCTTCTCGCAGAAATTCCTGGCCCTGAAGGACATCCGTGCCGACAATGGCGATGTCTGGGTGGCGCTCGACCGGGTGCGCGATCCCGGCAATCTCGGCACCGTCATCCGCACCGTCGATGCCGTCGGCGCCAAGGGCGTCATCCTGGTCGGCGACACCACCGATCCGTTTTCGGTGGAAACGGTGCGCGCCACCATGGGGTCGATCTTCGCCATACCGGTGGCCAAGGCAACGACGGAGGCATTCCTTGCCTGGCGCGGCGGCTTTTCAGGGCTGGTTGCCGGCACCCATCTGAAAGGGGCGGTCGACTACCGCTCGGTCGATTTTTCCCGCGGGCCGGTGCTGCTGATGATGGGCAATGAGCAGCAGGGCCTGCCCGAAAGCCTGGCGGCAAGCTGCGACAGGCTGCTCAGGATTCCGCAGGCGGGCCGTGCCGATTCGCTCAATCTCGCGGTCGCCACCGGCATCATGCTGTTCGAGATCCGGCGCGGCGCGCTGAAGCTCGAACCAATTTCGGACCAGCAATGAGGGTTGCCCAATCGTGAAATCATGGTCTCCCTACGCGCTGCTCGTCATCGTGGCCATCGCGCTCGACCAGTGGGTAAAGACGCGGGTCGAAGCCGGACTGCCCTTCCAGGAAAAGCTCGACCTCCTGCCCTTCCTGGCGCTGTTTCGCACCTACAACACCGGAATCGCCTTCTCGATGTTCTCCTCCTTCGGCGACATCGGCCTGGTTGTCATCGCGGTGCTGGTCGTCGCTTTCGTGCTTTACCTCGCCACGCGCACGCCATCGGGCCATGTCATCGCCCGCACCGGCTTTGCCCTGATCATCGGCGGCGCGCTGGGCAATCTGATCGACCGCGCCGTCTACGGCCACGTCATCGATTACATCCTGTTCCACACGCCGGTCTGGTCCTTCGCCGTCTTCAACCTTGCCGACGCCTTCATTTCGGTGGGCGCGGCCCTGGTCGTCTTCGACGAACTCATCGGCTGGCGGCGTGAACCCACGCCTCCGAACGCCAAGCCTTCCGAGGATTGACCCCGCGCGGCCATCGCCGCACAGTCACGCCGAGCAAGTTCGGGGAGAAAAAGATGACCGAAACCTTCAAAGCCATCCTCGTTTCGCGCGATGCCGAGAAAAAACAGTCGGTCGCCGTGACCGATCTCACCGACGCCGATCTGATGGAGGGCGACGTCACCATCGCGGTCGAGGCGACGACGGTGAACTACAAGGATGGACTGGCGATATCGGGCAAGGCGCCGGTGATCCGTCGATGGCCACTGGTGCCGGGCATCGACCTTGCCGGCACCGTCATCTCCTCTTCCAATCCCGACTGGCGCAAGGGCGACAAGGTCATCCTGAACGGCTGGGGCGTTGGCGAAACCCATTTCGGCGCCTATGCCGGGCGCGCCCGCGTCAAGGGCGACTGGCTGGTGCCCCTGCCGGAGGGCATGAGCGCGCATGATGCCATGGCGGTCGGCACCGCCGGCTACACGGCCATGCTCTGCGTCATGGCGCTGGAGCGGCACGGCATCCTGCCTGAGCGCGGACCTGTCGTGGTGACGGGTGCTGCGGGCGGCGTCGGTTCGGTCGCGGTCTCGATCCTGTCCAGCCTCGGCTACCATGTCATCGCGTCGACCGGCCGCAATGCCGAAAGCCCCTATCTGATCAACCTCGGCGCCGCCGAGGTGATATCGCGCGACGAGCTCAACCAGCCCGCCAAGCCGTTGGCCAAGGAGCGCTGGGCCGGCGGCATCGATTCGGTCGGCAGCCACACGCTGGCCAATGTGCTGTCGATGACCTCCTATGGCGGCGCGGTCGCGGCCTGCGGCCTGGCCGGCGGCATGGATCTTCCGTCGAGTGTCGCCCCCTTCATCCTGCGCGGCGTCTCCCTGCTCGGCATCGATTCGGTGATGGCGCCGAAAGCCGTGCGCCTCGAGGCCTGGCGGCGCATCGGCTCCGATCTCGATGTGGACAAGCTCGCCAGCCTGTCCACGACCATCGGCTTCGACGGCATCATCGGTGCGGCACACGACATCGTCAACGGCAAGATCCGCGGCCGCGTCGTCGTCGACATGTGACCCGGCTCAGGGGTGGCAGGCGCGGGGCGGAATTGCCACATTGGTGGCAAATACGTCGCCGCCGGGCCAAAAACGCCCGATCCGCTAAAATTCGAACGATCCCCCGCAATTTTCCATAATCTCTGTCTGGCAAAGGATCTCGCATGATCGCGGAATCCGACAGCCAACAGGCCGACGCCGGCGACGACATCGATGCGGCATCGGCGCAACCGCCGGTATCGGCGCGGCGGTTTATCGCCGCGCCGCCGCTGGTCCCTGATCAGCAACCGGCCAAGCGCGAAGGCCTGCCGATCCTGACCTTCGTTGCCGTCATGCTGCTGGCCGGCCTCTCATCCCTGACCGGGGCGCCAGTCTTCATCAGCCTTGCCTTGCTGGCAACCGGCCTTGCTGGCTTGGCCATGCATCTGCGCGCCAGACGCAGCGTACGCCGCACCGCGGTCCTGCTCGACGAAACCACCGCCCGCAACCGCGCCGAGATCGAGACGCTGGCCGACCGCATGTGGGAGATGCAGGAAAGCGAGGAGCGCTTTCGCGGTCTCATCGACGCGCTCGGCGATCTCGTCATCCATCGCGACCGCGACGGCTACATCGTCTACGCCAACAAGGTGTTCGCCGACCTCGTCGAAACCGATCCGCGCGATCTTGCCGGCAAGACGTTGGCCGAACTCGGCATCGAGGTCGGTATCGTTCCCGATGCGGCTTTCTCGGATCATGAATGCCTGAGTTCCACCGACGTTGCCATCCGCACGCCGACGGGCCCGCGCTGGTTCTCCTGGATCGAGCTGTCGGTGCGCGAAAAGGACAGCGGTGCCGTTTCGCATCGCGCCATCGCCCGCGACATCACAGCACGCAAGCGCGCTGAATCGTCCATGATCACCGCGCGCGAGCGGGCCGAGTTCGCGAGCCAGGCCAAGTCGCGCTTCCTCGCCACCGTCAGCCATGAGATCCGCACGCCGATGAACGGCATCATGGGCATGGCCAGGCTGCTCGCCGACACCAGCCTTTCGCCGGAGCAGCAGACCTATGTCGGCGCCATCTCGACCTCGGCCAGCGCCTTGCTTGCCCTGATCGAGGACCTGCTCGACTATTCCAAGATCGAGGCCGGACGCTTCGATCCCGAACCGCAGCCCATGTCGGTGCGCGAGATCGCCGACAACATCATCGAATTGATGGCCGCGCGCGCCTTTGCCAAGAGCATTGGCCTTGGCTGCCATGTCGAACCGGATGTGCCGCAATTGATCACCGCCGATCCGGGCCGGGTCAGGCAGGTGCTGCTCAACCTTATCGGCAACGCCATCAAGTTCACCGACAGTGGCGGCGTGCTGGTCAGCGTAGCGCGCGCCCGAACCGAGACCAGCGACCGCATCTGCTTCACCATCGCCGATACGGGTCCCGGCCTGCGCGACGAGGACATGGAGCGCATCTTCGAGGAGTTCGAGCAGGCCGACGGCACCTCGACGCGCACGCATGGCGGTGCTGGACTGGGACTTGCCATCTCCAAGCGCCTGGTGGCCGCCATGGGCGGCACGATTTCGGTTTCCAGCCGGCTTGGCCAGGGATCGGAATTCGTCTTCGAGATTCCCGCCACATCAGCCACCGAGCCGCCGCAGGGCCGGTTGAACGCGCTTGCCGGGCGACGCGCCGTGATCGTATCCAAGAACACCGTCGAGGCCGACGCCATCGCCCGCACCATCCGCTCCAATGGCGGAGCGGCCGGAATCGCCACCACCGTGGCTCAGGCCGCATCCTTTGCCGACGGCTGCGACGTGCTTCTGGTCGACGCGGCCATGGAAGAGAGTGACGGAAGGCTGCTCAAGCGGCTTCGCCAGCATGGGTTTTCCGATTGCGAAGCCGTCACGCTGATCGCACCCACCGACCGCGGCATGCTGGGCGAGTTTCGTGCCAGCGGCTACGCGACTTTCCTTGCCCGGCCAGTGCGCGGAGGAACACTTTTGCGTGTCCTTTTGAGCAGCCACGCACCGGTCCTGGCCCAGCCGCAGCCGGAAAAACGCCGCGCACCGGCGCTTCGTGCCTCAGGCGAACGCCAGCAGGGCCTGTCCGTGCTGATCGCCGAGGACAACGACATCAATGCCATGCTGGCCCGCGCGACGCTGTTGAAGGCCGGGCATCGCGTCAAGGTGGTCGGCAACGGCAAGGCCGCCGTCGAGGCGGTCACCGGTGCCGGCCACAAGCACCGCTTCGACGTGGTGCTGATGGATCTTCATATGCCCGTCATGGACGGACTGGACGCCATTGCCGCGATCCGCCGCCATGAAGAGGAGGCCTCCGTGCCGCCGGTGCCGATCATGGTGCTGTCGGCCGACAGCCAGGAAAAGACCCGCCATGCGGTGCTCGCCCACGGCGCCAGCGGCTTCGTCACCAAGCCGCTCGACCCCGATGCGCTGGTCAGTGCCGTCGAGGGCCAGGTCGCCGCTTGAGCCAGCTTTTTCCGGGGTGCGTGGCTGGTCAAGGCCGCCAAAAACCAGCCCATTTTCGGCGCCCGCGAACGCGACGCGCCTGGGGTCTTGTGACGCAACGTAGCCGGTTGACCGTTTTCGCCAGCCGACGAAGTATTGCCCGCGACGCCGTATCACGGTACTGTCACAATCCTGTTGCACCTACACCGTATCCCCGTGCCAAGAGGGATGGCTCGAAGGAGAATCACTCGTGCATACAGTTATGCCGGAATGTGACACTCGGCCGAACGCCAGCAGCGCCTTGCTCGCCGGACGTAATGTCGATTCCGTCATAAAGGGCGCGGCGCTCGGCCGTATCGGCAATCTCGAAGTGCGGCTCGCCCGCAACGAGGCCGAGATCGCGGCCGCGCAGGAAGTGCGTTACCGTGTATTCTATGACGAGCTTGGCGCCAGGAAGGATCTGTTCCAGGCGCAGGACCGCCGCGACGCCGACCGCTTCGACCCGCTCTGCGACCATCTGCTCGTCCTCGACACCACGCTTTCCGGCCCTGAGCACCGCCGTATCGTCGGCACCTATCGCTTGCTGCGGCAAGAAATCGCGGCAACCGCCGGAGGCTTCTATTCCGAAGGCGAATTCGAGCTGACCAAGCTCATCGCCCGCCATCCCAGCCAGCGTTTCCTTGAACTCGGCCGTTCCTGCGTCTTGCCGGAATACCGTTCGAAGCGCACCATCGAAGCGCTATGGCAAGGCATCTGGGCCTACATCAATCACTACGAGATCGGGGTGATGACCGGCTGCGCCTCGTTCCATGGCACCGTGCCGGCCGCGCATGCGGAGGCGCTCACCTATCTTGCCCATCACTGCCGCACCAACTCGGCCTGGGACGTGCGCGCTGTGTCGGGGCGCTATTGCTCCATGGACCTGATGCCAATCGAGGCGGTCAACACCAAGGCGGCGATCGCGGCGATGCCGCCTCTGGTCAAGGGCTATCTGCGGGTCGGCGCTCGCATCGGCGATGGTTGCGTCATCGACCGCGAATTCTCCACGGTCGACATTTTCGTCGTGATGCCGGTCAAGGAGATAGGTGCCCGCTACGTCAACTATTATGGCGGGGAAGCGCAGCGCTTCGCCGCGTGAGCGATTAGGCAGTAGTCAGTAGTCAAGACGACACGATTCGCGCTTCGGCGACTACTGACCACTCCCCTACTCCCTCTCCTCACGGAATGTCTTCCGGCCGCCGGCCGGGCCGGCTCTTGTAGGCTGGAAAGGTCCAGCCGAAACGGAGCGCGCCGCCGCGAACCGCGAACGCCGCGGCGAAGCCGGCCAGCTCTGAAACGATCGGCGGCAATCCTGTGACGTCGCCAGCCGTGAAGATGGCAGCGCCCGTGAGAGCGGCCGTAACATAGATTTCCGGCCTCAGCAGCACCGAGGGTTCGCCGGCCAGCAGATCGCGCAGGATACCGCCGGACGTGGCGGTGAGCACGCCGGTGATGACGGAGACGACCGGCGAACCGGTAATGGCCAGTCCCTTGGCCGCACCCATCACCGAAAAAGCGGCCAGCCCGATGGCGTCGAGCCAGAGCAGCCATTTCCAGCGGGATTCGATACGGTGCGCGGCAAAGAAAACCAGCACAGCGGCCGCCGCGCAGATCAGCACGTAGCTGGAGTTGGCGACCCAGAAAACCGGCAGATTGAGGATGACGTCGCGAAGCGTGCCGCCGCCGATGCCGGTGACGCTGGCCAGGAACAGGAAGCCGATAATGTCGAGCTGTTTGCGCGACGCCGCCAACGCCCCCGTCGCCGCGAAGACCGCAACGCCGGCATAGTCGAGGAGGGCGATCGGATTCATGGAGTGAGTAGTGAAGTAGTCAGTAGTGAAAGGCAATTGGCGAAGCAGGCGCCTACCCGGCCCAGTCCTTGCTACTCACAACTCTCTATCGCTACCCATTAATCACGCATCCTTCTCGGCCTGCTCATTGACCGGCCCTGGCTCGACCGGCGCGTCGGCGGCGATTTTCGGACCACCCTTGGCGACGCCGACCATGGCCGGGCGCAGCACCCGCTCGCCGATCGAATAGCCCGGCTGCACGACCTGGACCACGGTGTTGGCCGGAACATCGGGATTGGGCACTTCAAACATTGCCTGGTGGAAATTGGGATCGAACTTCTCGCCCTCGGGAGCGAGTTTCTTGACCCCATGCCGCTCCAGCGCCGACAGCATGGCGCGCTCGGTCAGGTCGACGCCTTCGATTAGCGCCTTGAAGCCGGCATCCCCCGATGCCTTGGCCTCGGCCGGAATGGCATCCAGGGCGCGGCGCAGATTGTCCGACACCGACAGCATGTCGCGGGCGAAATTCGCCACCGCGTAAGTGCGCGCGTCATGCACGTCGCGCGCGGTGCGGCGGCGCAGGTTTTCCATCTCGGCCGCGACCCGCAGCGCGCGGTCCTTCAGTTCTTCATTTTCCTTCAGCAGCCGTACAAGCGCTTCGTAGTCACCATCGGTGCTGCCTTCCGTGCGCTCGGCATTGGCCTCGGCCGCCTCGGCTTCATTGGGCGTGCGTTCGTCTTTTGCCTGGTCGCTCATCGCCGTTTCCCGTCATCTCGAATGGTATGGATTTTGTGCCCGATATCGAGGTTCGCAGGCCAAAAATCAAGGGGAAAGAGACCGCAGGGGCCTGCGACCCGACCAGGAAAGCACGATGGGGACGCTTCGATTTTAATTCAAATTTTACCGTACTTGCCGGCTTTGCTTGCCACGAGGCGGTGATGCGGGAACCATTCCGCTGCTGGGGGAGTTTCGGAGCCGACGCAGGATTTTTGAAATGATGACCCGCAACAAGCTTGAAAAAGGAGAAGGGCTCGCTGCGGAGGTTCGGCGCCAGTTCGGCGCCGAGGCAGTGACGCGCTTTCTGCGCACCTTGCCAGCCTTCCGCATCGAACCCGACATTCCGGACCGGTTTGAGCAATTGCTCGAGCATCTCGACCGGGTCGAGGATGGCGACGCCGGCTGGCGACGGCAGTAGGATTGCCTGGGCCTTACGCGACAATTACGCACAGTAACTTTGCGTGATCCCTGGCTTGCGGTGGCGGCGCACCCTGCCTATGCTTCCTGATGAACATGATTTCTCCCGAGGCAGCTGCCAACAGCAAGCGCGCCTGGCTCAAGATCCTGGCGCGCTACAAGAAGCCTGACAGGCGGCGTAGCACACTCGAACTCGCCATCACCCTCATTCCTTTCGCCACGCTGTGGGCTCTGTCTTCCGCTGCCTATGCCTATGGTCATTGGTGGGGACTGGTGCTGATCCTGCCCGCGGCCGGCTTCCTAGTGCGGATTTTCATGATCCAGCACGATTGCGGCCATGGCTCCTTCTTTGCCAATCGCATTGCCGATGACTGGATCGGCCGCGCGCTGGGCATCCTGACGCTGACGCCCTACGACTGCTGGCGGCGTGCCCATGCCACCCATCATGCCAGCGCCGGCAATCTCGACGAACGCGGCATGGGCGACATCAGGACGCTGACCGTCGCCGAATACCGGCGGATGTCCTGGCGGGGTCGCCTGGCTTACCGCCTCTACCGCCATCCCCTGGTGATGTTCGGCCTGGGGCCGATCTGGCTGTTCATCTTCTCGCAAAGGCTGCCTATCGGCATGATGCGTGGCGGCCTGACGCCCTGGGTGTCGTCAATGACCACCAATCTTGGCATCGCGCTTGCCGCGGCCATCCTCATCTGGGTCATCGGCCCCGGCGCGTTCCTGATCGTCCATCTGCCGATCGTCATTCTCGCCGGTTCGGCCGGCATCTGGCTGTTCTATGTCCAGCACCAGTTCGAGGAGACCGAATGGGCGAAGGATGAGGAATGGGAGTTCCAGCGCGCCGCCCTGCACGGCTCGTCCTATTACGACCTCCCGCCGGTGCTGAACTGGTTCACCGGCAATATCGGCGTTCACCACGTCCACCACCTCTCCGCCAAGGTGCCCGGCTACCGGCTGCAGGAAGTGCTGCGGGATTATCCCGAGCTGCGCGGCATCGGCCGCGTCACGCTCCTCGAGAGCCTGCGCTGCGTCAAACTGGCCTTGTGGGACGAAAGCAGCCACAAACTGGTGTCGTTCCGCGAAGCGCGGATGGCGGCGTAGAGCATACCGCCGCGCCAGCGCGGCGGTATTTCCCAAACCTTTCTCAGGCCGCTTGCCGCTCGTCGCGCATCAGGATCTGGCCATGGTGGATCTCCGTGCCCAGCACCTTCAGGCATTCGCGGATGAAATTGGACAGGCCCGGCCAGCCCTTGGCCGAAACGAGATTGCCGTCGACATGGGCCCCGTTCGGCGCGACGTCGATATAGATGCCGCCGGCCAGCGTGACTTCCGGCTCGCAATAGTGAAGCGCCGCCACCTCCCTGCCCCGCACCACGCCGTCGACCGCGACTAGGATCTGCACGCCATGGCAGATGGTGAAGATCGGCTTGCCTGTCTCATGGAAGTGCCGCACCAGCGCCTGCACGCGCTTGTCGATACGGATGTATTCGGGACCGCGCCCGCCCGCCGCGTAGACGGCATCGTACTGGGCCGGATCCACCTCGGAAAACGTCTTGTTGAGGATGTAATCGTGTCCGGGCTTCTCGGTGTAGGTCTGGTGGCCCTCGAAATCGTGCAGCGATGTCTTCAGCACATCGCCCGCCTTCTTGTCCGGGCAAACGACATGCACGGTATGGCCGACGGCATGCATGGCCTGTTCAAAGACGAAAATCTCGTATTCCTCGCTGAACTCGCCAACGAGCATCAATATCTTCTTGCCAGCCATTCCCGGTTTCTCCCTTTGTGGCTATTTATTTCGGGTCGCGAAATAACAGCGGTATCCTAAGGGCAAGATGCCGGGAGGAAAAGCGCAAATCGCACAATTGGTACGACCAGTTTTTTGGAGTAGAGGCCTTCGACCTTGCTGGAAAAAGCGTCAGCTGTTGCGAAGGCGCCGCCAGGAATATTTCGGTCCCTTGGTCTCCGTTATGGCGGCCGGCTGGTAATAAAGCCCCAACCCGCCGGTGCGGCCTTCTTCCAGGCGCTTCAAGAGCACTGGATTCGAGATCTCGAATTCATCGAAGCCAAGCCGCAGCATGTGCGGCAACGGGTCGACCAAGACCTGCCCGGTGGCACGCAGCGCGCCCGTGAAATGATAACGGCTGCGCAGCAGTTCGCCCTTGGAGAAGGAGCGGCCGTCGCCGAAAGCCGGGAAGGTCAGCGCCACCAGCGACAGCTGGTCGAGCAGGTCGGCGATCTTCTCGAGCTGGTCGCCGGGCTGCAGCACGACGCCGAGCCGCTCCTTCGCCGAGCGGCGCACCTCCGGGTCAAGATCGAGGAACGCCTGCAGCGGCAGGATGAATCGGCCATTGCCGGAAAGCGCGTCGGCGCTTTCGGCATGGCTCCACTCGTCCTCGCGAAAACCCTCCGGGGTCCAGAGCCGGGTCTCCGGTGTCGTCGGTCCAGTCATTAAAATTCCTAAAATTCGAAGAGCTCGAGCGTGTGTTGAAATTCAGGTCAGGCTATGTCGAAAACGGCGGCTTGCGAGAACCGGAGCGGAACGTACTTGCAGTCCGTGAGCACCGGAAGCGCAGGAAGCCGCCGTTTGCAGCCCGGCCTCACCTGAATGGCAACATACCTTATAGTGATGCGTCGGTCAGCGACACTTCCAGTCCCGACAGGTGAATGCCGCACTCGGTCTTGGCGTGGCCGGCCCAGCGGCCGCTGCGCGCATCCTCACCCGGCTGCACCGGCTGCGTGCAGGGAAAGCAGCCAATCGACAGATAACCATAGGCGACCAGCGGGTTTTCGCGCAGCGCATGCGCGCGCATGTAGTCGGCCTGGTCCGACGTCGTCCAGTGCGCCAGCGGATTGATGCGGATGCGAGGGCCGACCGCCTCGAACACCGGAAGTGCGGCCCGTGTCGAGGCCTGGAAGCGTTTGCGGCCGGTGAACCAGGCGCGAAAGGGTGCGACGCCACGTGCCAGCGGCTCGACCTTGCGCACGTCGCAGCAGGCATCGGTGTTGTTCTGGTGCAGATTGCCGGTCGGGTCGATCCGTTCGAGCGCCGCTTCGTCCGGCTTGATCACCCGGATGTTGGTCAATCCGAAATCGGCGACCAGCGCGTCGCGATAGCCGAGCGTCTCCTCGAAATGCTTGCCGGTATCGAGGAAGATGACCGGCAGCGTGCGGTCGATCTTGGCGATCATATGCAGCAGCACCGCCGAATCCGCGCCGAACGAAGACACGGCGGCGATCTCGTCGTGAAACAGATCGTTGGCCGATCGTTCGATGAGCTCGATCGGGCTGAGATGACCGTAGAGCGCGTCAAACCCGGCCGCTTTGGCGGCGATGCCGTCATCGACATCGGCAATATGGTCAAGCGGCCTTGGCTTCGCCAGCATAGAGCGCCTCCTTGAACGGCGCGGGACCGACACGGCGGTAGGCGTCGATGAATTTTTCCTGCGGATTGAGCCGAAGGCCGAGATAGGTGTCGACAATCTGCTCGATGGCGTCGGTGATTTCTTCCGAAGAGAAGCCACGGCCGATGATCTCGCCGACCGAAGTGTTCTCGTCGGCCGAACCGCCCAATGTCACCTGGTAGAGTTCGGAGCCCTTCTTCTCGACACCGAGGATGCCGATATGGCCGACATGGTGGTGGCCGCAGGCATTGATGCAGCCGGAGATCTTCAGCTTCAATTCGCCGATCTCGCGCTGCCGCTCCAGCGAGGCGAAGCGGCGCGAGATTTCCTGTGCGATCGGGATCGAGCGTGCCGTCGCCAGCGCGCAATAATCGAGGCCCGGGCACGAGATGATGTCCGAGATCAGGTTGGAATTAGCCGTCGCCAGCCCGATGTCGACCAGCGCGTCATAGACCGCCTTGAGGTCGGCACGCGCCACATGCGGCAGGATGAGGTTCTGCTCGTGGCTGACGCGAAGCTCGTCGAAGGCATATTTCTCGGCAATGTCGGCGACCGCTTCCATCTGGCTGTCGGTCGCATCGCCCGGCACCTCGCCGATACCCTTGAGCGAGATCGTCACCGCCGCGTAGTCGGGGTGGCGGTGCGTCACCACGTTCTGGTCGAGCCAGTCCGAGAAGCCCTTGGAATCCAGCCGCGCCACCTTGACGGCAGCGTCGCCGTCCGGCCGCTCGGTCAGCGCGGGCGGTGCGAAATAGGCCTCGATCGCGCGGATGTCCGCCTCGGGCAGCTTCAGCTCCGCGTCCTTCAATTCCTGCCACTCGGCCTCGACCTGGCGGGTGATTTCCTCGGCGCCGGTCTCGTGGACCAGGATCTTGATGCGCGCCTTGTACTTGTTGTCGCGGCGGCCATAGAGATTGTAAACGCGCAGGATCGCCGTGCAGTAGGAGAGAAGGTCGGCTTCGGGCAAGAAGTCGCGGATCTTCCTCGCCACCATCGGCGTGCGGCCCTGGCCACCACCGACATAGACGGCGAAGCCGAGTTCGCCGGCGGCGTTCTTCTTCAGGTGCAGGCCGATGTCGTGCGTCTGGATGGCGGCGCGATCGCGCTCGGCTCCCGTCACCGCGATCTTGAACTTGCGCGGCAGGAACGAGAATTCCGGATGCACCGAAGACCACTGCCGCAGGATTTCCGCATAGGGACGCGGATCGGCGACCTCGTCGGCGGCAGCCCCGGCAAAATGATCGGCGGTGACATTGCGAATGCAGTTGCCGCTGGTCTGGATGGCGTGCATCTCCACGCTGGCCAAGTCCGCCAGGATCGCCGGAATGTCCGACAGCGCCGGCCAGTTGAACTGGATGTTCTGGCGCGTGGTGAAATGGCCGTAGCCCTTATCGTATTTGCGGGCGATGTGGCCGAGCATGCGCAACTGCTTGCCGTTCAGCGTGCCGTAGGGCACCGCGATGCGCAGCATGTAGGCGTGCAGCTGCAGATAGACACCGTTCATCAGCCGGAGCGGCCGGAACTGGTCCTCGGTGATCTCGCCGGACAGCCGGCGCTCGACCTGGTCGCTGAACTCGGCGACGCGGGCCTGGACAAAATCGTGGTCGAACTCATCGTAACGGTACATGCTTCGTCTTTCAGGGCGCGTCCGCCCGTTCACCTGGTGTCCTGGCTATGCCGCCCGCTCGGCCTGCTTGCCGAGGTCGTTGCGGATGGTCGGGCCAGCGGCGCGGATCTTCTCGCGCAGCCGCACCGGCTCGACAACGCCGTCGACGATGTCCGCGTCGATCAGATTGACGTCGACCACTTCATTGCCGGCATGGGCCTTGGCGCCGATCGCCTCCAGCCGATCCTCGGCCGCCTTGTCGTGGGCAAGGTCGGCATGGTCCACCGTCTCGGCCCAGCCGCCATCGGCGTACCAGACGGCAATGCCGTCGGCGAGGCGATTGGCGGTCAGTATCTTCATGGCTGAACTCCCTCGGCGGCTGCTACGGGCACGCTCTCGTGCCTGTGTGCCGCGAGCGGCTCGGACCGCTCGAAATTGGCGCCGGCGACGGCGTCGCCGATGATGGTCATGACCGGGCCCGACAGATCGGCGCGCGCTTCCAGCGACGGCAGGTCGGCAAGTGTGCCGTGGAAGCGTCGGCGATTGGCCAGGCTGGCATTCTCGACCACGGCGACCGCCGTGTCCGGCGACAAGCCCGCCTCGATCAGCCGGCCGGCAACTTCGGCCGCGACCGAGCGGCCCATGTAGACGGCAACGGTAGCGCCGGAAATCGCGAGCTTGGCCCAATCCGGCAGTGAATTGCCCTTGAGATCGTGGCCGGTGGTGAACACCATCGAGGAGGAAACGCCGCGCAGCGTCAACGGCAGTTCGAAATCGGCGGCAGCGGCAAAGGCCGCTGTGACGCCTGGAACCACCTCATAGGCGATGCCGGCGTCACGAAGCGCGGCCATCTCCTCGCCGGCGCGGCCGAACACCAGCGGATCGCCCGATTTCAGCCGCACGACGCGCTTGCCCTGACGACCGAGATCCACCAGCAACGCATTGATTTCGGCCTGGCTCTTGGTATGGCAGCCCTTGCGCTTTCCCACCGGCAGGCGCTCGGCATCGCGGCGGCCCATGGCGACGATCGCCTCCGGCACCAGCGCGTCATGGACGATGACATCGGCCTCCATCAGCAGACGATGCGCCCGCAGGGTCAGCAGGTCCTCGGCGCCGGGACCGGCGCCCACCAGGGCGATGTGGCCGCGAATGGGCGCGTCGGACAACAGCAGATCGGTGGCGGCTTCGCGCGCCTGTGAAAATTCGCCGGCCTCGACGGCGCGTGCTGGCGCTCCGCCGAAGAAGTCGCTCCAGAAACGGCGGCGTACATTGCCCCTGGGCAATCTCTCGGCGGCATTGCGGAACGACGCCGCAAGCGCTGCCAGTGGCCCGAGCGAGGGCGACAGCATGCGGTCGATGCGGCTGCGCAGCATCTGGGCAAGCACGGGCCCCGCGCCTTCGGTACCGATCGCCACGGCGACCGGTGCGCGGTTGACCAGCGCCGGAGTGAAGAAATCACAGAGGTCCGGCCGGTCGACGGCATTGACGGGAATGCCCAGCCGGCGCGCGTCGGCGGCGACGCGACGGTCGAGCGCCTCGTCGCCGCTGGCGGCAAACACCATCACGGCGCCTTCAAGCTGCGAAGCATCATACGCGCCGGGCATATGGTTCGCGCCCGTCTCGGCGATGAAGGCCAACAGATCCGGTTCGGCATCCCCAGCGATGATGTGCAGGACCGCGCTCGACTGGGCGATCAGCCGCGCCTTGACCAAAGCCTCCTCGCCGCCGCCGACAATGGCCACGGCTTCGCCCTCGACCCGCATGAAGACGGGGAAGGCGTTGAGCTTGGTGGTGGCTTGCGACATGACAAAGCAGATCCGGGAACAGGGTCGCAGTTTTACGCCCAAGCGTAAAAAAGCAGAAGCAAAGCACTCGCGCATCCGGTGATGGCAGGCAATCGCTTTTCCGCAACCGCGAAGGGCAGGAGAAAAATATTCCATGCCCATGCACCGGGAGCGCCCGGGCTGCTGAAACGCGCCTTGATTTCAGGCACTTTTAGCTGCCGGCGACCGATCCCACAAAACAGTTTTTTCTAATTTCTACCAATTCAGTAGATTAAAGTCGTCCGGTGGTGATTTCGTCTTCAGCGCCTGTCTGCACGGCCACTCGGTCCTCCGTTCGGGTGGAACGTTGACGGGTCAAAATGCGTTCCCGGTATAGCCACCACTCAACAAGGAGCGTCCCTATGAACACGATCAAACTGAAGCATGGCATTTGGGTTTTGGTGGCCGACGGCGAAAAGGCGCTCCTGCTCAAGAACGCCGGCGACACCAAGTTTCCCAACCTTGAAGTCGTGCAGGTGATGGAACAGGAGAACCCGCCCACACGCGAACAGGGAAGCGACAGCCCCGGTCGATACAATGACGGCCCATCCGTGCATCGCAGCGCGGTCGAGGAGACCGACTGGCATCGCATCGGCAAGGAACGCTTCGCCGAGGAGATTGCCGCCCGCCTCTACAAGCTTGCACATGAGGGTGCATTCGACAGCCTTGTGCTTGTCGCCCCGCCCATGGTGCTCGGCGCGATGCGCAAGAAGCTGCATAAGGAGGTTGGCGACAAGGTGACGGCCGAAATCCCGAAGACCATGACCAACCACGCCATTTTCGAGATCGAGGCGTTGCTGCAGGCAGCCTGACCACGCGCGGCGAAGGCGCCTATCGGGTCGCAGCACGGTCGCCACTGATCCCAGGCATCTGACCGGCAGTCACTCAGCTGCCGGTCAGATTTTTGCCGTCTCGACGTTGATTCGCGGCTTTGCGGGTTGCATCGCCGACACCCCGTCCACCATATTGCAAACAGGCGGCGGCTTAGGGCGGCGCATATCCGACATCGCTGGCTTGAAAGGCGCTCCATAGACAATGCCGCATGACACGCCCCTTATCGCCACCATCGTCGCCGGTCTGGGGCTGGCTTTCGTCTTCGGCGCCCTCGCCAATCGGTTCCGCATTCCGCCACTGGTCGGCTATCTCGTAGCCGGCGTGCTGGTTGGGCCGAACACACCCGGTTTTGTCGCCGACGCCGGCCTTGCCAACGAATTGGCCGAAATCGGCGTCATCCTCCTGATGTTCGGCGTCGGCCTGCATTTTTCGTTGAAGGACCTTCTGTCGGTCCGCGCCATTGCCGTGCCGGGCGCCATTGTCCAGATCGGCTTTGCCACGGCGCTCGGCGCCGGGCTGTCCTGGATGCTCGGCTGGTCGATGGGGGCGGGCGTGGTGTTTGGCCTGGCGCTATCGGTCGCCTCGACCGTGGTGCTGCTGCGCGCGCTTCAGGAACGCCGCTTGATCGAGACCGAGCGCGGCCGCATCGCCGTTGGCTGGCTTATCGTCGAGGATCTGGCCATGGTGCTGGCGCTGGTGCTGTTGCCGGCCCTTGCCGGCGTACTCGGCGGCCAGGAACAGGCCGATGCCCATTCGAGCGGCCTGCTGGCGCTGCCGGCCAGTTACGGCATCTGGGGTGTCGTCGGCGTCACGCTGGCGAAGGTCGCCGCCTTCGTCGTCGTCATGCTGGTGGTCGGCCGCAGGGTCATTCCCTGGATCCTGCACTATGTCGCCCATACCGGGTCGCGCGAACTGTTCCGCCTCTCGGTGCTGGCAATAGCGCTCGGCGTCGCCTTCGGCGCGGCAAAACTGTTCGGCGTCTCGCTGGCGCTGGGCGCCTTCTTCGCCGGCATGATCATGAGCGAATCCGAGCTCAGCCACCGTGCCGCGGAAGAATCGCTGCCGCTGCGAGATGCTTTCTCGGTGCTGTTCTTCGTCTCCGTCGGCATGCTGTTCGACCCGTTCAGCCTGTTCAGCAACGGCCTGCCGATCCTGGCGACGCTGGCCATCATCGTCATCGGCAAGTCGCTGGCGGCGTTCGTCATCGTCGTCGCCTTCGGCTATCCGCTGGCCACGGCCTTGATGATTTCGGCCAGCCTTGCCCAGATCGGCGAATTCTCCTTCATTCTGGCCGAACTCGGCGTCGGGCTGAAGCTTCTGCCCGAACAGGGACGGGACCTCATCCTGGCCGGCGCCATCCTGTCGATCGTGCTCAACCCGCTGATGTTCCTGGTCATCGATTGGATGAAGCCGTGGCTCGAGGCCCGCGCTGCCAGGACGGCGCCGCCGGCGGACGCCAAGCCGGTTGGTCCGGCGACGGAACCGGGCCATGTCGCCTCGGTCGCCGTGGCATCCAAAAAGGAAGACGGCCCGCCACCAAGGACGGCGCTCACCGGTCATGCCATCCTGATCGGCTACGGCCGCGTCGGCGGCCTCGTCGGCGCCGCGTTGAAAGAAGCAGCACGGCCTTTCCTGGTCATCGAGGATGCCGACAAGACGCTGGCGAAGCTGAAAGCAGGCGGCATCGAAACCGTCGCCGGCAACGCCGCCAACGCCGAAGTCTTCGCCGCCGCAAATCCCGAAGGCGCCACGCGGCTGATCCTTGCCATTCCCAACGCGTTCGAGGCCGGCCAGATCGTGCTGCGGGCACGCGCCGCCAATCCCAACATCAACGTCGTCGCCCGCGCCCACTCCGACGCCGAGGTCGAGCATCTCAAGGGGCTCGGCGCCGATACGGTGATCATGGGCGAACGCGAGATCGCGCGCGGCATTGTCGAAGAGGTGCTTGGCCACAAGCCGCGGGTCGCTGAACCGTCCGCTGCCTGAGCCGGCGCTGCCCACAGGCGCGTTGATCAAGCCACGAATGAACTGCGAAGGCTTGTCACCCTGGCCAGATGAGCGGGCCTTGGCTCGATCAGTTCACACGTGCTGGCCGCCATTGATGTGGATTTCCGAGCCGGTCACGTAGGACGCTTGGCTCGAGCACAGGAAGAAGATGATGTCGGCCACCTCGGCCGTGGTGCCCAGGCGCCGCAGTGGGATGGTCTCGACGATTTTTTCCGTGCCCGGCGACAGGATCGCGGTGTCGATCTCGCCTGGCGCGATGGCGTTGACACGGATGCCGTGCGGGCCGAAATCATGCGCCATCTCGCGCGTCAGCGAGCCGAGCGCGGCCTTCGACGTCGCATAGGCGGTGCCGGCGAAGGGATGCACGCGGGTGCCGGCGATCGACGTCACATTGACGATCGAGCCCCTGGCCGCCGCCAATTCCTTGAACAGGCCGCGCGCCAGCATGATCGGCGCGAAGAAATTGACCTGGAACACGTCGCGCCAGACATGCATCGGCGTGTCGATCGAGTTCATGCGGCTGTTGCCGTCCTTGAGCTTGGGCGAAATGCCTGCATTGTTGACCAGCGCGTGCAACTGGCCACCATGGGATTCCAGCCGATGGCGGATTTCCGAGACCGCAATACCGACATCTTCCTGATCGGCGAGGTCGACCTTGATGTGATCCTCGGGACCGGCCGGCCACGGGCAATCCTCGGCAAAGGCCTGGCGTGAGCAGGTGATGACGCGCCAGCCCTCGCGCGAAAAGCGTTTGACAGTGGCATGGCCGATACCGCGGCTGGCGCCGGTCAGCACGATGGTTTTTCTGGTGTCGGTCTCGGTCATGTCGCGGTCTCCGGGCTGGACATGTAGCCGAATGCCGCTGAGGTGGCGAGAGGCGGATTGACGCCGCCAGCCGGCTGCTCAGCCGCCGCCAAGGATATCCAGGATCGACGTCTGCCGTTTCTTGAGCCGACCGCCGACGCTGCCTGGCGGCACCGGATGTCCGACCGAAGCGGTGGTGCCGTCATCCGCCGGCATATCGAAGCCATCGGCATCGACGGTCTGGGCAGGCCGCGCCGCACGGACCGGCGTTGCCGGTGCTGTCGCCTGCGCGGCCGGCGGCTGCTGGCCGACGGACGCCGACGGAACCGGTGCCGGCTGGTTGTTGCTGGCAGAGGGAATCTCGTCGGGGACGATGGTGTCGGCCGGCGTCGATTTCCAGGTGCCGGGCAGCGGCCGCGCCGGCAAGCCCTCATGCGCGGCGACCATGAACTCGTGCCAGGCCTGCGCCGGCAGCGCGCCGCCGGTGACCTTCTTCATCGCCGTGCCGTCATCATTGCCGAACCATACGCCGGTGGTCAGATTGGCGGTGTAGCCGACGAACCAGGCGTCGCGCGAATTCTGGCTGGTGCCGGTCTTGCCGGCCGACGGCCAGGCGAAAGCCGCCTTCCTGGCGGTGCCGACCTCGACCGTGCCGGTCATCATCGAATTCATCATGCCGACGATCTCGGGCTTGATCACGCGCGGTGCGCTGCCGCCGGCGCTGTCGTAGAGCACCTTGCCGTCTGACGTCGTCACGCGGCGGATGAAATGGATGTCCGGCTTGTAGCCGCCATTGGCGAAGGGCACATAGGCCGAAGTCAGCTCCAATGGCGTAACTTCCGAGGTGCCGAGCGCGATCGAGGTGTTGGCCTGCAGGTCGGACTGGATGCCCATGCGGTGCGCGGCTTCCACCACCGCGTTCGGGCCGACTTCCATGGTCAGCTGCGCGGCAACCGAGTTCAGCGATTTTGCCAGCGCTGTCGCCAAGGTGACCTTGCCAAAGTACTTGCCGCCGTAATTGTCCGGCGTCCAGTTGCCGATCTTGATCGGCGCATCGTTGCGGATGCTGTCAGGCGTGCGGCCGGCCTCAAGTGCCGCCATATAGACAAACGGCTTGAACGCCGAGCCCGGCTGCCGGCGCGCCTCCGAGGCACGGTCGAACTGGCTGGTCGAATAGTCGTAGCCGCCGACCATGGCGCGTACCGCGCCGGAATCGTCGATCGATACCAGCGCGCCCTGGGTGACGTTGAGCTTCTTGCCGCTGTCGTCGATCAGCCGGCGTATCGACTTTTCGGCGAGCTTCTGCAGGTTCAGGTCCACGGTAGAATCGATGACGATATCGCCGCGCACGTCGCCGATCAGGTCGGGCAATTCTTCCATGATGGTGTCGGCGACATAGTTTTCCGAACCGGTCCAGTAGGATGGCGAGCGCGTCGCCGGTGCGCTGAGCGCCGTTTTCAGCTCTTTCTCGCTGATCTTGCCCTCCTCGCGCATGGCGCCGAGCACCAGCTGCGAACGCTCCTCGGCGGCCTTGGGATCGCGCGCCGGCGACAGCCGCGAGGGCGCCTTCAAGAGGCCGGCAAGCAGGGCGGCTTCGGACAGCGTGACGTCGCGTGCGCTCTTGCCGAAATAACGGCGCGAGGCCGCCTCGACGCCATAGGCGCCGGAGCCGAAATAGACCCGGTTGAGGTACATTTCGAGGATCTGGTCCTTGCTGTGCTTGTGCTCGAGCCACAGGGCCAGCAGCACCTCCTGCACTTTACGCTCCAGTGTACGGTCCGGCGTCAGGAACAGGTTCTTGGCCAATTGCTGCGTCAGCGTCGAACCGCCTTGCGAGAAATGCCCGCCGATGAGGTTGGTGACCATGGCGCGCGACAGGCCGATCGGATCGACACCGAAATGCGAATAGAAACGGCGGTCCTCGATGGCGATCACCGCCTCGGGAATATAAGGGGACATTTCGTGCAGGCCGACCGCCTCGCCGCCGCTCATGCCGCGATTGGCCAGCAATTGCCCATCGGCCGAGACGATCTTGATGTTGGGCGCACGATCGGGAATCGACCAGGTCGTGGCCGCCGGCATCTTGGCGCCATAGTAGATGACGACGCCGGCCACCGCGATGCCGCCCCAGATGGCGAGCACGAAGCACCAGTAGAACAGCCGGCCGAGCACGCCGAACAGCCCGCGCCCGCCTCCGCCGCGCCTCCCCCGCGGCGATTTCGCCTTCGATGATTTGCGTTTGGCGGAGGCTTTGCGGTTGCTCGGCACGACGCGGTCCTCCTCGCTCACCGAAAGACCCGTCTGGGATCTCGCTCGCGGCGGTCCCTCGAAGCTGGGCTCGATGCGACTGTCTCTGCGGTTCGCCATGCGCTGCGCTTGATGTCCCCGGTGCCAATGGCGCTCGGGTTGAAGAGTAGATGCGGCGATTTAAGGGCGGGTTAAGCAGGCCTTCGGCCAAACCTCTGAATTCCGTTAGGGATTTGTTAATCCTCTTCTCTCCGACACCGTCGGTTCGCCACCGGGAAACGGCCGGCGCCCGGCCTGCGCTTAAAAGCGCGCCAAGCCTGGCTCGATCCCCGAGCTTGCCGTTCCGACAATCGACGCCGCCAGCGCCTGCTCCTCGCAGGTGACCGCAACGACATTGTTAGAGCGGTCAACGGACTCCGATCCTTCTAGATCGGCTCGAACTTCACATCCAACTGGTCAGGACCCGCAGCTTGCCGCAACAAGGCGACAAGTTGTTCGCGCCTGTCAACCGGCTGCCTTCGCCAGTTCGAGGCACTGGTTACATGCAGCCAGCCGTCGACCGACATGAAGAAATCCTCGTGCTCGTCATCGCCCTCGCCGCAGCGCAGCAACTTGTTCTCGGTAAATCTGACCAGCGCCTGGTCGATCGTGCGGTAGAGCAGCGGCCAGTTGCCGCCACCTGAGTCCATACGGAATTTGTAGCTCGGCGCGAAATCCAGCCGCTGCCGCAACAGGCTTCCGTCGAAAAAACAGAAGGCCGGCCACAAGAACCAGCCGCCCGGCGTCGGAGTGTCGCGCCGGACACTGCCGTAAACGCTCTTGCCCTTCAGCCGGTCGCGGATTGAAAAAGATTCCGTCGGAAAGATGTCATGGTCGATGAAGCCGAAGACCTTCGGGGCCAAGCCGGTCATGAAATTGCGCACGATCCAGTTGAGCGCCTGGCCGTGCGATCTGCTGACCGTCAGCCTGTTTCTCGGCAACGCTACATAGGGGACGTGCTGGCGCAGGCAGAGGTCGCGGATGGCTTCCCTCGCCTCCTCCTTCTTGCTGTTGTCGAAGACGATATAGCTCTCGTGCTCGGCCAGGTGTCTGCGCACGAGGTGGATCTGCCATGCGATCACATCAGGCCGGTTGAAGGCAACGCTGGCGACGACCGCGTCACGGAACGATTGCTGTCGTCCCTGCAATTCGCTGACCGGCGCGGATGTCCTCAGGAAGCGAAAAGTCCGCCAGTAATAGCGCAGCAACGCCTCGCGTCGTGGCGGCCGGTTCAGCCTCTCCCATTCCGCCACGGTAATCCTGGGCCGCTCTCCGCTCTGCCACGCGTCGGAAGCCCCCATGTCACGCTCCTGGATCCCGGCGGGTTCAGTTCTGCTGGATTGAAATGCCCTTGTCGTCGATCTTGAGTTCGACGCCTTTCGGCCTGGCCTGCTCGCGGTAGACGTAGACGCCCAGCGCGATGATCACGATGATGAGCGCGCCAATGGTGAGATAGAGCGTGTTCTGCTTCATGGCGCGCCTTCTGTCATGCCGAGCATCAGGCTCGTTTCAGCACCCTGACCAGAACCAAAAGGATGATGGCGCCGATCGTGGCGTGGATTATGGAGGCGATGATGCCACCGCCGATCGAGAAGCCGATGCGCGGAAACAGCCAGCCGGCGATGAACGCGCCGATAATGCCGACGATGATGTTGCCGATCAGGCCGAAGCCGAAACCCGAAACGATGAGACCGGCGAGCCAGCCGGCGATGGCACCGATGAGGATGAAGACGAGAAGGCTTTCGACACCCATGGCGGGTTCCTCCGTGCAAGAGGGCGGGTGCGGAGCGGAAGGCTCCGAATCGGCCCCGATATCAACGGCTTCAGGCTAGTCGAAAGCATTCGGCCTCGCCAGCGGCGCTCACTGGTCGTCGTCGTCGCTGGCAGCGGGCCGCCAGCTGGTCGGCTCGACCTTCTTCTGCGTATGGCTGTCGGTGTAGACCCACCAGCCGCCGTCGCGGTATTGCGCTATGGATTCATTGAGGACGCCGTCGCTGTCCTTCCAGGTGACGGTGACCTTGGAGCCGTCGGTCGGCGCGGTCGATATCGGCTTTCTGTCCGCCATCTCATCCCTTTTCTCAACTGTGAGCGAAGATATCCTCTTCGCCCCAGCCCATCAGGTCAAGCTTGGCCCGCGTCGGCAGGAAACGGAAACAGGCATCCGCCTCCTTCGTGCGGCCCTCGCGCGCCAGCCGTCCCGCCAGCGCATCGCGCAAACGATGCAGATAGAGCACATCGGAGGCGGCGTATTCGAGCTGTTCGGGCGACAGCGTTTCGGCCGCCCAATCCGACGATTGCTGCGCCTTGGACAGACCGACGCCGAGAAGCTCGAAACAGATGTCCTTCAGCCCGTGCCGGTCGGTGTAGGTGCGCGTCAGCCGCGAGGCGATCTTGGTGCAGAACACCGGCTCGGCCATCACGCCGAACGCATGGTAGAGCACGGCGAGGTCGAAGCGACCGTAGTGGAACAGCTTGGTCACCCTGTCGTTTGCCAGCAGCTTGACCAGGTTCGGTGCCTCCTTCTGGCCCGGCGCGATCTGGATGACATCGGCGCTGCCGTCGCCGGGCGAGATCTGCACCACGCAGAGCCGGTCTCGGTGCGGGTTGAGGCCAAGCGTCTCCGTATCGATCGCCACCGCCGCGACATCGTAATGCGAAAGGTCGGGCAGATCGTTTTTATGGAAGCGGATATCGCTCATCGTTTTCTCCGGGTCGCGGCGTTACCCGTCCTCGCCGCGATCCAGTGAAAAATCAACAAGAAAACGTGTTTTCCGCGCTCAGCGTGTCAGCGCATCCAGAATGCGCGCCCAGGAGCGCTGGCCCTTGTGGAAGGAGCTGAGCTCGTATTTCTCGTTGGGCGAGTGGATGCGGTCGTCATCGAGGCCGAACCCGACCAGCAGCGATTCCATGCCGAGATAGGTCTGAAAGTCGCCCACCACCGGAATGGAGCCGCCGCTGCCGGTCGTCACCGCGGGCTTTGGCCATTCGTCGGAAAGCGCCGTCTTGGCCTTGGCCAGGAAGGGCGAGTCGTAAGAGAGCTGGATTGCCGGTGAGCCGCCATGAGCATGGAATTCGACCGTACAATCGGCCGGGATGCGTTCCTTGACGAATTTCTGGAAGGCCGCGCGGATCTTGGCCGGATCCTGCTTGTGGACAAGGCGGAACGAGACCTTTGCCGAGGCCTCCGCCGCGATGACCGTCTTGAAACCCTTGCCGGTATAGCCACCGATGATGCCGTTGAATTCGGCGGTGGGTCGCGCCCAGGTCAGTTCCAGCACCGAGCGGCCTTTTTCGCCCGATGGGATCGACAAGCCGACAGGCCCGAGGAAGGTCTCGGCCGTCTCGCCCAGCGTCTCCCATGATTTCAGCACCTGCGAGGGCGTTTCCTCGACGCCGTCATAGAAGCCCGGGATGGTGATATGGCCGTCCTTGTCGTGGATGTCGGCCAGCACCTTGGCCAGGATGCGGATCGGGTTGGCGGCAGCCCCGCCATACAGGCCCGAATGCAGGTCGCGGTCGGCGGCCTTCACCGTGATCTCCTCGCCAACCAGACCGCGTAGCCCGACGCAGATCGACGGCGTGTCGCGGTCCCACATGCTGGTATCGCAGACCAGCGCGAAGTCGGCCTTGAGCTCCTCGGCATTGGCCTCGAGGAACGGCTTCAGCGAGGGCGAGCCGGATTCCTCCTCGCCTTCGAACAGGATGGTGACCCGGCACGGCAGGCTGCCGTGCACCTGTTTCCAAGCACGGCATGCCTCGACGAAGGTCATCAGCTGGCCCTTGTCGTCGGCCGAGCCGCGCCCGGTGATGATCTTGTGACCAGGTCCGACCTCCTTGATCGCGGGGGCGAAGGGATCGTTTTCCCACAATTCGATCGGGTCGACCGGCTGCACGTCGTAATGGCCGTAGAACAGCACATGCGGCGCGCCAGCCGGCCCATCATGATGCGCAACCACCATCGGGTGGCCCGGCGTGTCGCGCACGCTGGCGTCGAAGCCGATCAGTTTGAGTTCCGCCACCAGCCATTCCGCCGCCTTGCGGCAGTCGGCGGCGTAGGCTGGATCTGTGGAGATCGATTTGATCCCGAGCAGGCCGAAGAGCCGTTCCAGGCTCTGGTCGAGATTCTTGTCGAGACGGTCGAGGACGGGGGAGACTGCGGACATTTGCAATAGCCTTTCGGTTCAGTGCCGGAACCGTAAAGGCAGAGCGGCGAAACGAAAAGCCCGGGACGATTGGACCACGACTCGGATGGCCGCCGCGGGCAAAAAAAAATGCCGCCGTGGTGGAGGGGGAACCACGGCGGCCTTTTACTCGAAACGATGCGGCAGCCCGGAGAGGGGGGATAGGCTGCCGCAATTGTCCGGTATAGGCGGGGGACGGGCCTTGCTCCGGACTTCGGCGAAAACTGCCGATGACGTCTATTTGGGTCTGTGAACGTGGCGATTCAAGGGCGTCAACGTTACACTTTTGTAACGTGCCCGTGAGCGGGCCTGTATGCCTCCGATCCGTCAGGGTCGCGATCTGTCAGGGTGTTGTATCTGGCGCTGTCTTTGGCATGGACCAAGCCATCGCGCCGCGCTATCCCTGCCCGCATGAAAAAAGGCGATCATCTCTTTCTCATCGATGGCTCCGGCTACATCTTCCGCGCCTATCACGCGCTGCCGCCGCTGACCCGCAAGTCGGACGGCCTGCCGGTCGGTGCCGTTTCCGGCTTCTGCAACATGCTGTGGAAGCTGATGCAGGATGCCCGCAACACCGATGTGGGCATTGTGCCGACGCATTTCGCCGTCATCTTCGACTATTCCTCGAAAACCTTCCGCAACGACCTTTATCCCGAATACAAGGCCAACCGTTCGGCGCCGCCCGAGGATCTGATCCCGCAGTTCGGCCTGATCCGCCAGGCAACCAGGGCGTTCAACCTGCCTTGCGTCGAGATGGAAGGCTTCGAGGCCGACGATCTCATCGCCACCTATTGCCGGCTGGCCTGCGAGGCCGGCGGCGACACCACCATCATCTCCTCCGACAAGGATCTGATGCAGCTGGTTGGCGAAACGGTCGGCATGTACGACCCGATGAAGGACCGGCAGATCGGCATCCCCGAAGTCGTCGAGAAATGGGGCGTGCCGCCGGAAAAGATGATCGACCTGCAGGCGCTGACGGGCGACTCAGTCGACAATGTGCCTGGCGTGCCCGGCATCGGGCCAAAGACCGCGGCGCAACTGCTCGAGCAGTTCGGCGACCTCGACGGATTGCTCGCCCGCGCCGGCGAGATCAAGCAGGAAAAAAGGCGGGAATCGATCATCGCCAACGCCGACAAGGCGCGCATCTCGCGCCAGCTGGTGACGCTGAAGAACGATGTGCCGGTGGCAGAAGGATTGGACGATTTCGTCCTGCATGCCCCCGACGGACCAAAGCTGATCGGCTTCCTCAAGACCATGGAATTCACCTCGCTGACGCGCCGTGTGGCGGAAGCGACCGGCACCGAGGCCGGCGACGTCCAGGCCGTCGCGGTGCCCGTCGAACGCGCCGATAACGCCCATGGCCCCGATGTCGGCGCCGGAACACCGCCCGTTGCCCGGAACGGGACGGGCTCCGAGCCTGGCCAGGCTGCTGAAATCGAGACGACGGAGACGCCAAAACAAGGTGACACCCCTTCCCTCCTGGCCGCATTGCGGCTGGAGAGAGCGGCGACCGCCAAGATCGATACCGCGGCCTATCAGTGCATCCGCGATATCGCGACGCTGAAAGCCTGGGTCGCGGAGGCGCGGGAGGCCGGTATCGCTGCCTTCGACGTCAGGGCCACCTCGACCGATCCGATGCAGGCCGAACTGATCGGCTTGGCCATGGCCACAGCGCCTGGCCGCGCCGGCTATATTCCCTTCGCCCATAAGAGCGGCAATGGCGACCTGCTTGGCGGCGGCACGCTCGAAAACCAGGTTCCGCTTCGCGAGGCTCTGGCGGTCCTCAAACCCCTGTTCGAGGACAGGTCGGTGCTGAAGATCGCGCAGAACCTGAAATATGATCTGGTCATCCTGAGCCGCTACGGCATCGATGTCGCGCCGTTCGACGACACCATGCTGATCTCCTACGTGCTCGACGCCGGCACGCCGCATGGCCACGGCATGGATGCCCTTGCCGACAAATGGCTTGGCCATAAACCCCTTCAACTCAAGGACGTGACCGGTTCCGGCAAGAACTCTGTCGGTTTTGACCAGGTCGATATCGACAGGGCGACCGCTCACGCCGCCGAGGATGCCGACGTGACGTTGCGGCTGTGGCGGGTGCTGAAGCCCCGGCTTGCCGCCAAGGGCCTGGTCTCGGTCTATGAACGCCTGGAGCGGCCACTGGTGCCGGTGCTGGCGCGCATGGAACAGCGCGGCATTTCGGTCGACCGGCAGATCCTGTCGCGGCTGTCGGGGGAACTGGCGCAAGGTGCGGCCCGGCTCGAGGAGGAAATCTACCTGCTCATCGGCGAGCGCATCAACATCGGCTCACCCAAGCAGCTCGGCGACATATTGTTCGGCCGCATGGGCCTGCCCGGCGGCTCCAAGACCAAGACCGGCCAGTGGTCGACCTCGGCGCAGCTGCTCGAAGACCTTGCCGCGGAAGGGCACGAACTGCCGCGTAAGATCGTCGATTGGCGCCAGCTGACCAAGCTGAAATCGACCTACACCGACGCCCTGCCCGGCTTCGTCAATCCCGACACGAAACGCGTCCACACCTCCTACGCGCTCGCCGCGACGACGACGGGCCGTCTGTCGTCTTCCGACCCGAACCTGCAGAACATTCCGGTGCGCACGGCTGAAGGCCGCAAGATCCGGACCGCCTTCATCACCGACAAGAGCCTCCGGCTGGTGTCAGCCGACTACAGCCAGATCGAACTGCGCGTGCTCGCCCATGTCGCTGAAATCCCGCAATTGCGGCAGGCCTTTGCGGATGGCGCCGACATCCACGCCATCACAGCGTCTGAAATGTTCAACGTGCCCGTGGAGGGTATGCCGTCGGAAGTGCGCCGCCGTGCCAAGGCGATCAATTTCGGCATCATCTATGGCATCTCGGCCTTCGGTCTCGCCAACCAGCTGTCGATCCCGCGCGAGGAGGCGAGCGCCTACATCAAGAAATACTTCGAGCGCTTTCCCGGCATCCGCGATTATATCGAGGAGACCAAGGCCTATGCCCGCGAGCACGGCTTCGTCGAAACGATCTTCGGCCGCCGCATCCACTATCCCGACATCAGGTCCTCGAACCCGTCGCTGCGCGCGTTCAACGAGCGCGCCTCGATCAACGCCCGCCTGCAAGGCACCGCCGCCGACATCATCCGCCGCGCCATGATCCGCATGGAGGAAGCCTTGGACAAGGCCAAGCTGTCGGCCCGCATGCTCCTGCAGGTGCATGACGAACTGATCTTCGAAACGGTCGAGGCCGAAGTCGAGGCGACGATCCCCGTCGTGCGCCATGTCATGGAAAACGCGGCGATGCCGGCGGTCTCGATGTCGGTGCCGCTGCATGTCGACGCGCGGGCCGCCAGCAACTGGGACGAGGCACACTGACGCGCTGGCGAAGGCCCTCAGGCCGCTTGCGCCAAACATTTCGCGCAGGTCCCGCGAAATTCGATCACCGCCTTCTTGGCGGCGAAGCCGGTCGAGTTGACCCATTCGTTCAGCCGGTGGTCGACGTCGTGATCGGACATTTCGGTCACCTGCCCGCAAGTATCGCAGATGGCGAAGGCGGTCATCGAGTGGCTGTGGTCGTGCGGCTCGGCGCAGGCGACGAAGGAGTTGATGCTTTCCAGCCGGTGCACGAAGCCTGATTTCACCAGCGTGTCGAGCGCGCGATAGACCTGCAACGGGGCGCGAAAACCGCGCTCGCGAAGCTGATCGAGCAAGGTGTAGGCGCTGAGCGGCCCGCTGGCGATCTCGAGTTTCTCGAGCACGCACAACTGGTTTTTCGTCAGCACATCCCTTGCCGCCATGGTCCTGTTCCACTTGTCCTGCACCGTTGGCGGGCTGTCCGCGCGTGCAAACGGCCCGATCCCATTCAGATAGCGACGAACCGCCCTCTTTGCTACTCTTCTGTTGTTGTCCCGGGCCAATCGATGACGCGCGGGCACATTGGCAGAAATCTCGACGAGGGTAGTAGCCAAGGGTGTGCCAGGCACCATTGGCCTGCCGACCCACGCGGCGATCAACGCCGCCTCAGGGAGGCCGGCCACGCCCTGACTGGACTTCATCCGCGAAGGCCGGCGCGAGCAATTCCGCCAGCCTTTATTAGCCGGCTTCAGCTATTTCCCGGCGGGCCTTTGCGTTCGGCGGAAGCAGCCCACAGGTTGATATCGGACTCGCGCGCGTATGTATCGATTTCGGCCAGTTCGGCGTCGCTGAAGTCGAGCACCTTCAGCGCCCCGACGCAATCCTCGACCTGCTCGGGCCGGCTGGCGCCGATCAGCGCCGAAGTAACCCGGCCCCTGCGCAGTACCCAGGCCAAGGCCATCTGGGCCAGCGTCTGGCCGCGCTTGCCGGCGATCGCGTTGAGCGCCTTGATGTTGGCAATGGTGCGATCGTTGATGAAAGCTGTCTTGAGCGACTTGCCTTGGGAGGCCCGGCTGCCATCGGGAATGCCGCCGAGATATTTGTCGGTCAGCATGCCTTGCGCCAGCGGCGAGAACACGATGGAGCCGACGCCGAGCCCCTCGAGCGTGTCGAGCAGTCCGTCCTCCTCGACCCAGCGGTTCAGCATCGAATAGCTCGGCTGATGGATGACGCAGGGCGTACCGAGTTGCCTCAATATGTCGGCGGCCTCGCGGGTGCGCTGCGAATTGTAGGACGAGATGCCGGCGTAGAGCGCCTTGCCCGAACGCACCGCCTGGTCGAGCGCACCCATGGTTTCTTCGAGCGGCGTATCGGGATCGAAGCGGTGCGAGTAGAAGATGTCGACATAGTCGAGGCCCATTCGCTTCAGGCTCTGGTCGAGGCTCGCCAGCATGTATTTGCGCCCGCCCCATTCGCCGTAGGGGCCGGCCCACATTTCGTAGCCGGCCTTGGTCGAGATGATCAGTTCGTCGCGATAGGCGGCAAAATCAGTACGCAGTATCTCGCCGAAAGCCGTCTCGGCCGAGCCGGGCGGCGGCCCATAATTGTTGGCGAGGTCGAAATGGGTGATGCCAAGATCGAAGGCCTTTCGCACGATCGCCTGCTTGGTCCGATGCGGCGTGTCGTCGCCGAAATTGTGCCACAGCCCGAGCGAGATCGCCGGCAGCTTGAGGCCGGACCGACCGCAGCGGTTGTAGATCATTTTCTCGTAGCGGTTTTCAGCGGCGATATAGGGCATGGGGAAATCCTCGAATTTGAACGGACAGGCACCGTCATCGCAGAGGCGATGAGCATGCCCGGACCCCATCCTTTACCCCCTCCCCGGAGGAACGGGGAGAGGGGTAAGGCAAAATTATCGATAATCCATGCGACTACGTCTTCTTGGCCAGCAGCTCCTTGGCCTGCTTGACGCCAAGCGCGGCCGGACGCTCGCAAGTGGTCTGCATGGCGACGAACTTGCCGGTTTCGCCGGAGCGCAGGAGGCCGGTCATGACATCGACGGCATGCAGCGCGAGTTCCATCGAGCAGCGGTGCGGCCGCCCTTCGGCGATCGCCAGCGCCATGTCGGCCAGGCCCGCCGTGCGGTAATTGGCCATCATGCCTTGGCCATGCATCTCATTGGGAACGCCAAGCGGATGCTTCCATTTCGGCAGCTTCTTGACCGGCTTGCCTTCTTCGGTGAAGCGCACGTCGCCGCCGAAGAAGTTCGGATCCGGCACGAACACCGTCCCGCCCTCGCCATAGAGTTCCATCGGCGCGTGGCCGTGAGCCCACACATCCCAGCTGGTGTTCAGCGTCACCACGGCGCCGTTCTCGAATTCCAGCAGGCCATGGATCGTGGTCGGCGTGTTGACCGGGATTTTTTCGCCTGCGCGCGGCTTTGAGCTGATGGTCCGTTCCTTGGCGGGGGTCGTCGCGAAGGCCGCTACCTGCTTCACCGGCCCGATCAGCTGGATCAGATTGGTGATGTAGTACGGTCCGATGTCGAGCACTGGTCCCGCCCCGGGCTGGAAGAAGAAGTCGGGATTGGGGTGCCAATGCTCCATACCGTGGCCCATGACGTGGCAGGTGCCGCTGGTGATCTTGCCAAGCCTCCCCTCGTCGATCAGTTCGCGCACCAGCTGGTGCGCGCCGCCGAGGAACGTGTCCGGCGCCGAGCCGATGCGCAGCCCCCTCTTCTGCGCCCGCGCCTTGAGGTCCTGACCCTCCTTCAGCGACAGCACGAACGGCTTTTCGGAATAGACATGCTTGCCGGCATCGAGCACCTGCTTCGAGACCTCGTAATGCACGGCCGGAATGGTCAGGTTGACGATGATGTCAATATCGTCGGCCTTGAGCAGATCCTCGACGGTCTCGGCGCGCAGCTTGAATTCCTTCGCCCGCGCCCTGGCCGCGTCCATGTTGATGTCGGCGCAGGCGCGCATCTCGATGCCGCGAAACAACGGCGCCAGCGAAAAATACGCCTTCGAGATGTTGCCGCAGCCGATGACGCCAACACCCAATTTCCCAGTACCCAGCTTCTTTGCCATGGTGGTTGTTCCTAGTAGCTCTTGACGGTTGCGATCGAGCGGCGGGCGAAGCGCTCGATGTCGTTGGGATTGTCCTGTTCCATGACAAAGTATTTCGCCGCGCTCTTGGCCCGCAGCACCTTGATCAGGCCGGCCCAATCGATCGTGCCGTGGCCGACATCCGACCAGCCATCCTCATCCAGCCCCTCGCCCGCCTTCGCCATGTCCTTGACATGGACGGCGACGATGCGCTGGCCCTGCTTTTCGATCCAGGGCAGCGGGTCGGAGCCGCCGCGCACTACCCAGGCGACGTCCATTTCCCAGCCTATATTGGGCGCGGACGACAGGATATGGTCCTGCGGCACCGAGCCGTCGGCGAGTGTCTTGAACTCGAAATCATGGTTGTGCCAGGCGAAGCCATAGCCGGCCTTCGACGCGACCTCGCCGACCTTGGCCAGGCGCTCGCCGAAGGCGCGCCAGCCGGCGGCGTCGGATGGCCTGTCCTCGGCCATCAGATAGGGACAGATCAAAAGCTTGACGCCGAGCGTTTCGGCGATCCGGCGCACACCGTCGAAATCATTCTCCAGCGCATCGATGGAAAAATGCCCGGTCGGCATGGCAAGGCCGTTCTTGTCGAGCTCGGCGCGGAAGGCCTTGGGATCGTCATAGACGCCGCCGAACCCTTCGACCTCGGCGTAGCCGAGCTCGCCGAGCATTTCGAGCACATCGGTCCAGGGCAAGAAATTGCGGGCGCTGTAAAGTTGGAATGACCAGTTCATCATCTCTGTCCGTTCTGCTTGGGATTGTCCTTGGGAGGATGGTTTTCTTGGGAGCTACATGCGGTTGCCGGATGGGGTTTCGAACAGCGAGGCGCGGGCAGGATCAAAGCCGATCCTGATCGGGTCGCCATTGCGCAGCGTTTTTTCCGCCTCGACACGGAAGGAAAAAATGCGGCCGCCGAGCTTCGTCCACACCAGCGTATCGGAGCCCATCGGCTCGACGATCTCGACGGCGGCATCGGTGGCGAAGGGCATGGAATTCGCGGCCTCGCCAAAGGCAACGTGCTCGGGGCGAACCCCGAACACGCAAGGCCCGCTTTTGTTGCCGGTGCCGTCGAAGCCATAGCGCTCGAGCGGTATGGTCAAATCCCCGGTCTTGAACACCGCCGTCGTGCCGGTCTCCAGCTGCCCCTCGACGAAATTCATCGCAGGCGAACCGAGGAAGCCGGCGACAAACCGGTTGACCGGGCGGTTGTAGATGGTCTGCGGCGCGTCGAGCTGCTGGATGACGCCGCCCTTCATCACCGCGATGCGGTCGGCCAGCGTCATTGCCTCGATCTGGTCGTGGGTGACATAGATCATCGTGTTCTGCAGCTTGCGGTGCAGAAGCTTGATCTCGACACGCAGCTCCGAACGCAGCTTGGCATCGAGATTGGACAGCGGTTCGTCGAACAGGAAGACGTCGACATCGCGCACCAGCGCCCGTCCGATCGCCACGCGCTGGCGCTGGCCGCCGGAAAGGGCCGCCGGCTTGCGCTGCAGCAACGGCTCGATCTGCAGGATCTCGGCGGCGCGCGCGATGCGCCTGGCGATCTCGTCCTTGGCGATGCCGGCGACACGCAGCCCGAAGGACAGGTTCTTCTCCACCGTCATTTGCGGATAGAGCGCATAGGACTGGAAGACCATGCCGATGCCGCGGTCCTTGGGCTCTTCCCAGGTGACGTTCTTGCCCTTGATGAAGATGCGGCCTTCCGAAATGTCGAGCAGACCGGCGATGCAGTTGAGCAAGGTCGACTTGCCGCAGCCGGAAGGCCCGAGCAGCACGATGAACTCGCCTTCGGCGACATCGAGATTGAGCGTCTGCAGCACCGAGACCGCGCCGAAGTTCAGCGACAGGTCCTGGATCGAAACGCTGGTGCCGTTCGCCGCCATCGCCATCACCCTTTCACCGCGCCGGCGGCGATGCCGCGCACGAACAATTTGCCGGAAATGAAATAGACGATCAGCGGCACCAACCCGGTCAGGATGGTGGCGGCCATGTTGACGTTGTATTCCTTCACGCCTTGCACCGAATTGACGATGTTGTTGAGCTGCACCGTCATCGGATATGTGTCGGGACGGGTGTAGACGACGCCGAACAGGAAGTCGTTCCAGATGCCGGTCACCTGCAGGATGATGGCGACGACGAAGATCGGCAGTGACATCGGCAGCATGATGCGCAGGTAGATGCCCCAGAAGCCGGCGCCATCGACGCGCGCCGCCCGGAACAGTTCCTCCGGCATGGAGGTGAAATAATTGCGGAACAGAAGCGTCAGGATCGGCATGCCGAAAATGGAATGCACGATCACCAGGCCGGTAAGGCTGCCATAGAGGCCGATCTCGCGCAGGATGATGACGATGGGATAGATCATCACCTGATAGGGAATGAAGGCGCCGACGATCAGGATGACGAAGAAGGTGTCGGCGCCCTTGAAGCGCCAGTTGGCCAGCGCGTAGCCGTTCACCGAGGCGATTGCGATCGACAGGATCACCGAGGGAACGGTGATGCGCACCGAATTCCAGAACCCGCGCGAGAGCCCGTCGCAATTGAGGCCGGTGCAGGCCTGCGACCACGCCTTGACCCAGGGCTCGAAGGTGATCTCGAGCGGCGGCGAGAAAATGTTGCCGAGGCGGATCTCCGGCATGCCCTTCAGCGAGGTGACGACCATCACATAGAGCGGCAGAAGATAGTAGAGCGCCACCACGATGAGCGTGCCGTACAGGAAAATGTTACGGCGCGAGAACATGTGCCGCGGCTTTGGTCCGCTCGGGCCGGAGGCGTCAGCCCGGAGGTTTAACGACGTGGCGGACACGGAGACGGCATGATCAGACACGCTTGCGGCCTCCGAATTCAAGATAGGCCCACGGCACGATGACGATCATCACCGACAGCAGCATCATGGTCGAGGCGGCAAAGCCCTGGCCGAGATTCTGGGCGAAGAACATGTAGTCGTAGACGTATTTGGCCGGCACTTCGGAGGCGATGCCCGGCCCGCCGCTGGTCTGCGCGACGACGAGGTCATAGACCTTGACGATGCCGGACGCGATGATCACCAGCGTGGTGATGAACACCGGCCGCATCATCGGGATGATGATGAACAGATAAGTCTTCCACATGGGAATCCCGTCCACCCGTGCGGCCTTCCAGATGTCCTCGTCGATGCCGCGCAGGCCCGCCAGCATCAGGCACATGATCAGCCCCGTGCCTTGCCAAAGCGCCGCGATCGATATGCCGTAGATGACGATGCTGGAATTGTAGAGCGGATTGAAATCGAAGCTGGTCCAGCCAAGGCTTCGTACCACGCCCTGGACGCCGAAATCCGGATTGAGCAGCCATTGCCAGACAAGGCCGGTGACGATGAAGGAGAGCGCGAAGGGGTAGAGGAAGATGGTGCGGAACGTGTCCTCGAAACGGATCTTCTGGTCGAGCAGGGCCGCCAGCAGAAAACCGATCACCAGCGAGAACACCAGTGAGATCACACCGTAGATCAAGAGGTTCTCGATCGAAATCAGCCAGCGCGGCGTCGCCCACAGCCGGTAATACTGGTCGAGCCCGACGAAATTCAGCCGCGGCAGCAGCTTCGAATTGGTGAAGGAATAGAGCACCGTCCACGCGGTGCCGCCGACAAAGACCACCATTGCGGTGAGGATCATCGGGATCGAAGCGACCTTCGCATTGAGATTGCGGAAGAGTTGGCTCGGGCGTTCGCTCTTGCTCATCGGTACAGCCGTGCTGGATCGGATAAGGGCGGAAAGTCAGCACGCCTTGGCTCCCGGCCCTGTCTGGCAAGGTCGGGAGCGGGCGGCTCGTCGGTCGTCAATCAGCCGAAGCGATGATGTCGGCGAAGCGCTTCTGCGCCTCTTCGAGGCTCATGTCGGGCTTGGCGAAGAACTCCGAGAACAGGTCCTCCTTCTGCTTCTGGCTGTCCTGCGAGAGCAGCTGGTCCGTCCATGGGATGACCGCGCCCTTGGCCAGGATAGCGAGGCCTTTCTTCATGCAATCGTTGGCCGCGTTGAGATCGACGTCGCCGCGCACCGGCAGCGAGCCCTTCTTGAGGTTGAAGGCGACCTGGGTCTTGGGATCGAGCAGCGTCTCGGCCAGCACCTCCTGCGCCTTGGCCTTGTCAGCGTCCTTGAGCAGCGGAAAATAGAAGGCGTCGCCCCCTGTAGCGATGACCTCGTTCAGGCCGAGGCCGGGAAGGCAGGTGTAATCCTTGCCGGCGGTCTTGCCGGCGACCTGGAACTCGCCCTGTGCCCAGTCACCCATGATCTGGCCGCCGGCCTTGCCGGTGATGACCATGTTGGTGGCCTGGTTCCAGTCCTGCACATTCGTGTTCTTGGCCATCTTGCGCGCATCGTCGGCCGCTTTGAACACCTTGGCGACTTCAGGACCGGCTGCGAACTTGGCGTCCTTGTCCTTGTAGACCTTGAGGAAGGTGTCGGTTCCGCCGACCGCCGCAAGCAGCACGTCGAAGGCGCCCGATGCCTGCCAGGCCTGCCCACCGACCGCGAGCGGCACGATGCCTGCCTTCTCCAGCGCCGGAGCGGCGGCCACATACTCGTTCCAGTTCTTCGGCACCGGCACGCCGGCCTTCTCGAACGCCGCGTTCGACAGCCACAGCCACTGCCAGGAATGGATGTTGACCGGCACGCAATAGATCTTGCCGTCGATGGTGCAAGAGTCGAGCAGGCTCTTGGGCCGTACCACTTCCGTCCACTTGCCCTTGGTGGCGACATCGGTGAGATCGCGCATCAGGCCAGCCTGAACCAGCTCTTCCGCTTGCCTGCCGTGATTGAACTGCGTGGCCCCCATCGGATCGCCGCCGGTGATGCGGCTGATCATGATCGGCCGCGCCGTGCCGCCGGATCCGGCGATGGCGCCGTCGACCCAGTGATTGCCGGTGGCGTCGAATGCCTTGGCGAGTTCGGCGACCGCCGCCGCCTCGCCGCCGGAGGTCCACCAATGGGTGACTTCCAGATCGGTCGCGGCCGCCGGCCCGGCAAAGTTGAGAGCAACCGTCGCGGCAAAGGCAGCGGTCAGGAATTTGTATCGCATTTCGGCTTCCTCCCAGAAATCTGAAACGTTACAGATTTTCGATACGGCAATTGAAGACCATACGCAACCCCTTCCGACAGAATGTCACTTTGACATTTTTCGAGCTGCGAACAAAATCATCTCGCTGCCGCGGCATTGTGCGACGCAATATGCAAAACTGCACCGCTCTCTATGTAAGAGCAGCAAGAAACTTGCCAAGAGCACGCTTCCCTCTGAATCCCAACGTTTTTTCGGCCTGCGGTTGACGGCGTCTTTTTGCGTCCGCCCGCGCCCGTTTACACCGATCGTGACAAGCTGTAACGTTTCAGTATACTACTTCCACTGCAGGTGACGCGCCATGGGGAGCGGCCGCAACATTGCCGGGCTGCCCGGCGGCTGCTATGCGCCTGATGGGCGGGACGGATGAACAGACAGCGCACGGCCAAGGATGACGAGGCGACGGCACAGGAGCGGCCGACGCTGAAGACGCTTGCCTTCATGACCGGGCTCGGCGTCACCACCGTCTCGCGGGCCTTGAAGGACGCGCCCGAGATCGGCGCCGAGACCAGGCGCCGAGTCCAGCTCGTGGCCAAGCAGATCGGCTATCGGCCGAATCGCGCCGGCGTGCGCCTCAGGACCGGCAAGACCAATGTCATCAGCCTCGTGCTCAACACTGAGCACGAACTCATGAGCTTTGTCTCCGACATCATCTATGGCGTCACGGAAGTCATCGCCGACACGCCCTACCACCTGATCGTCACGCCCTATTCGCGCTCGCAGGATCCGCTGGATCCGGTGCGCTATCTCGTGGAGACCGGCTCCGCCGACGGCGTCATCATTTCACGCACGCAGCCGAACGACCCCCGCGCCCGCTACATGCTGGAGCGCGGCATTCCCTTCGCGACCCACGGCCGCACCGATATGGGGCTCGTGCATCCCTATCATGATTTCGACAACTACGCCTTCGCGGCCGAGGCGGTGCGCCATCTCGCCGGCCTAGGCCGCCGCCGGCTCGCTTTGGTGACGCCGCCGGTGGGTTTGAGCTACTACCGCCACACGGTCGACGGCTTTGCCGATGCGCTGAGCGAAGTCGGCGCCAGCGAGGTGCCGTTCAACACCGTTTCGATCGACCATTCGATCGAACAGATCAGGACGAGGACCGCGCAGCTGATGCGGCGCGACATCAGGCCGGACGGCATCGTCAGCAGCGCCGCCGCCGCGACCCTCGCCATCGTCGCCGGCATCGAGGACGCCGGCCTCAAGCTCGGCCGCGACGTAGACGTGGTGTCGAAGCAGTCGTCGGAACTGCTGCATCTGTTCAGGCATGAATTGCTGGTCGTCAACGAAGACTTCCGCCTGGCCGGGTCCGAACTCGCCCGCTCGGTGCTCGGCTGGATCGGCGGCGCCGCGCCCGGCTCGCTGCAGAGCCTGAGCGAACCGAAGGGCGTCGTGGCCTATCGGCGCTCTGACTGAGCGTCTGCCCGGATCTGATCGGGCAAGTCCACATGCATCCCGTCAAACCAGGAACCGTTCTGGTCGGTAGCCCCGCGGTTCACATGAAGTCCGAAGCCGGTTGCTCCCGGATCGGCTAGTTCGGCACGAAGCCGCATGCTCGGGATCAGATAATCGCCACCATTCTGCCGCCGGTAGGGAATGGGCGCAGTGGTCGCCAGTGTCCGCATCCGTTCGCGCAGGCGCTCGGCGACAAGCTCGAAGCCAGCTGCATCGAGACGGTCCGCGCTGTAGATCACGAACGGCGGAAGCACGTCGTACCCCGGATAATAGAGAATTCCGTGATTGATCGGGAACAGCAGGTCGTCGATCGGTCCGTTGACGCCGCGCGGGGAATAATGATCCTCCCAACCGCCGGCTGTCACAATCAGCATCGCTCGCTTGCCCGCGAGTGTGCCCTCGCCGTACCGGTCACCCCATCGCTTGTCGCTATGTTCGCCGACGCCATAGGCAAAGCCGTAGGCGAAGACCCGATCGACCCAGCCTTTCAAAATCGCCGGCATGGTGAACCACCACAGCGGAAACTGCAGGATCAGCGCATCGGCCCAAAGCAGCTTCTCGATCTCGGTCTTGACGTCTCCGGTCAGCGCATTGGATTCGTATGCTTGTTTGGAGGCAGCCACCGGCACCAGCCGCGCGCCTGGCGAAAGCTCGGGGAAGTCAGCACGGTCGACCTCCGATTTCCAACCGTCCGCATAGAGGTCGGACACCCGAACCTCGTGGCCTTGAGCTGTGAGTTCCTTGACGGCGACGTCACGCAGCGTGCCGTTGAGCGACCGTGGCTCGGGATGGGCAAAGACAAGTAGGACTTTCATGATTCGTCGATCCTCTGTTGGAAACATTGACCCTGAGATAGCCAACAGCCGCATCATCCGCTACATGTCGAGAATGCATAATATTCTGCCGATTAATGGATAAATCAGCTGTCACGCTCGAGCGCATGCGCACCTTCGTGCGCGTTGCTGAACGAGGCAGTCTGTCGGCGGTCGCGCGTGAACTCAGGATCGGCCAGTCGACAGTCACGCGCCATTTGAGGGAACTGGAGGAGGCCGTCGGCGTCGCCCTGCTCAGCAGGACCACCCGGCGTGTCACGATGACCGATGAGGGCAGCCGCTATTATGCAGACAGCGTGCAGATCCTGCGCCTTGTCGAACAGGCGGGCGACGAGGTTCGCGGCACGCGCGCGGCGCCCGCGGGCACGATCCGGCTCTCCTGCACCGCCGCCATTGGGGTGCTGCATGTCAGCCGGCTTATCTTCGCGTTTCAGGACCGCTATCGCGACATCGGCGTCGATCTCAGCCTCACCGACGAACGCATCGACCTCGTCATGGAAGGCGTCGACATCGCGCTTCGTCTCGGCCCGCTCACCGACAGTTCCATGAAATTGCGAGCGCTCGGCCAATCCCGGCGACTGCTCGTGGGGGCGCCCGACTATCTCGCTGAACGCGGCAGGCCTGAAGGTCCCGGGGACCTGGCCGATCACGAAGGTATCCGGATGTCAAACGTTGCCGGCAGCGACACCCTTGTGCTGCAAGGACCAGACGGCAACCGCCATACAGTGCCGTTTGCAGGGCGCCTCCGGGTCGACCACGGGCTTGCCGCACGCGAAGCCCTGCTCGCCGGGCGCGGCATTGCGCCCGCCCACCAATGGCTTGTCGGCGATCTCCTGGCGTCCGGCCGGCTTGAAGCGATTCTGCCGGACTATGCGCTGCCTTCGGTTCCGCTCAGCATGCTGATCGTCCCCGAACGGGCGAGCATCGCCCGGGTCCGGCTGCTGGTCGATTTTCTTGCCCAACAGGTCGGCGGCATCCCCGGAATCGAGAAGCCACATGTGGAGCGGTGAGTATTCCGGCACGGCAGCCAAGCTAAGCCGGATGTCTTCATAGCGTGATCTAGCCAGCCGCGCCGCTGCCCCACGGTCCGTGGAACGCGCCCTGCTCGCCGATGCGCTCGAAACCATGCGCCCCGAAGAAGTCGCGCTGCGCCTGGATCAGGTTCGAGGTGCCGCGGCCCTGGCGGTAGCTGTCGAAATAGGCAAGAGCCGAAGACAGTGCAGGCACCGGCGCGCCGGCTTCGGAAGCCCTCGCCACGACGCGCCGCAGCGACGGATGCGCCTCCTGCATCAGGCTGATGAAGGCAGGCGCCATCAACAGGTTGGTGGAAGCGCCACCACTGAAAGCCTCGGCCATCGTGTCGAGCATCTGCGAGCGGATGATGCAGCCGGCGCGCCAGATCTTGGCGATGGTCGGCATCGGCAGGTTCCAGTTGAACTCCTTCGAAGCGCCGCTCATCACCGCGAAGCCCTGCGCGTAGGCGGCGATCTTGCCGGCGAACAGCGCCAGTTCGAGGTCTTTCAGCAGCGCGTCCTTGTCGCCGGAAATCCTGGTCACGCCGATATTGCCATAGGCCTTTTCCGCCGCCTGCCGCTCGTCCTTGATCGACGACAGCACGCGCGCCGCCACCGCCGCTTCGATCGCGGTTGCCGGAATGCCGAGCTGCTGCGCCTCGATGACGGACCATTTGCCAGTGCCCTTCTGGCCGGCGCGGTCGAGGATGATGTCTACCACCGGCTTGCCGGTCTTCGGATCGTCGGCGGCGAGCACCTTGGCGGTGATCTCGATCAGGTAGGAATTGAGCCGGCCCTTGTTCCAGTTGGAAAATACCGTGGCGATCTCCTTCGGCCCCATGCCCAGGCCGTCACGCAGGATGCCGTAGATTTCGGCGATCATCTGCATGTCGGCATATTCGATGCCATTATGGATGGTCTTGACGAAATGCCCGGCGCCGTCGGTGCCGAGCCATGCGGCGCAAGGTTCCTCCTTGAACTTGGCGGAGATCGCGGTCAGCACCTTCTCGACGCGCTTCCAGGAGTCTTCCATGCCGCCGGCCATGATCGAGGGTCCGTGGCGCGCGCCCTCCTCGCCGCCGGAGACACCCATGCCGATGAAGGTCAAACCCGAGCCAGAGAGCTCGGAGAAGCGCCGCATCGTATCGCGGAAATTGGCATTGCCGGCATCGATGACGATATCGTTGTCGGACAGCACGCCACGCAACGCTTCGATCTGCTCATCGACCGGCTCGCCGGCCAGCACCATGATGATGATCGGGCGCGGCGGCCGGATCGCGGCGGCAAGTTCCTCCAGGCTGTAGCAGGGGACGACCATGTCCCTGAGCGCACCGGAATTCTCGACGAAAGCGTCGGTGCGTGCCCTTGTGCGGTTGAAGACGGCGATGCGGTGCCCGTGCTCGGCGATGTTCAGCGCCAGGTTGGAGCCCATAGTGCCAAGGCCGATCAGGCCAATTTCGGCTTTTTCCATCGTTTCTTCCCTGCTTTCGGATCTGGCGTTTTGGAGCTTGCGCTCATTGTTGCTTGAATGATTGACGGCCCTTCAGGCCCGCGTCAACCGCCTCGCCCAATTGTGTAGCTGGACGTTACGGTCTGATGTCGACCGGCGCCTCGATCTTCACCATCTCGAAGTCCGAAACCAGGATGTCTATGCGCACCATCCAGCGGCCGGGTACCGGGATGATGAGGTTGTCGACACGCCAGCTGCCGTCGCCGGGCCTGGTCGCCGCGCGCTTCAGCGGTTCGATGCCGGAATCGGGCTTCGACAGCACCAGCGTCACCTCCTTGGCGTCGAGCGGTCCGAAATCGCCGGTCATGATGATCATCGAGGCTACCACCGGCCCCGCATGGCCTGGCGTGATGCTGAGATCGGCCATCGCCTGCAGCGCGTGGATGTGGACCGAAACCGGCTGCGCCGCCGCGATCGCCAGTGCTCGTGGCGGCGGCGTGAAGCGCCAGCTCGCGGCGACCCCGAAGATCGCCAGCACGATCAGCACTTCGACGCCGACCGAGCGGGTGAGCCTGCGTTGCACCTCGGTCGCTCCCGCCTCGGCCGAAGCGGTGAGCTTCCAGCGATTGACGGCGGCAAGGGTGAACAGGAAGACCAGCAGCGCGAGCTTGACCAGCAGCAGCCGGCCATAGGCTGTGTCGACCAGCGCCGAGGGTATCTGCACCTGGATCACGGCCAGCACTATGCCTGCCGCGGCAAGCAAGGCCACCACAGGCAGGATTGCCCATGAGAAGTGGTGCAGGAATTCGACGGCGCCCGCCGCTTGACGCTTCAGCGCGAGACCGAGCGGCACCAAAGCGCCGGCCCAGAAAGCGATGCCGACGCCATGCACGAAGACCAGCGGCCGTGTCAGCCATTGCGGCTCGGCCGCACTGGCATGGCCGCTGGCGGCGAGTGCGACGCCGACGCCAGCCAGTCCGGCAAGGGCAAGCGGCCTGGCGGCCGCGCGCGGTCCGGCCAGCGACAGCAGGCCAAGTCCCAAGGCGACCAGGGCGATCAGCACCGTCCAGCCGAAGCTGGTGCCGAGCCCGGTGCGCCAGATCACCGGCTGCGCCAGATGGGAGAGCGGCGCCCCCAGCGCATCGAGACCCTGAAAGCCCAGCGACAAGGGTGCCGCCACCAGCCCGCACAAGATCGCGGCCGCGACAAAGCGCTGGCCGGCACGGCCAGCCCCGGCCAGCCAGGCAAAGGCGAACGCGCCGCCAATGCCGAGGAAAAGGCCTATGTAGAGAAAAACTTTGCCGATCCAGATCGCCGACCGCAGTGGCCAGTCAATCGCCTCGGAGACGGCCGGCGGCTCGCTTGGCGCGCCGATGGAAAACAGCAGCGAGCCGCCGACCGGATGGCCGTCGGCGGAAATGACACGCCAGCTCAGCACATGCGTGCCGGATTTGAGCGCCCGCGGATTGTCGATCTCGACCGTCTGGTCGCTGAGACGGAAGTCGGTCAGCGGAACCGGGGTGCCGTCGGGCATCACCAACGTCAGCACCAGCGGCGAGACCGGCTCGCTGAAGGTCAGCGAGAACCGCGCCGGGGCCTGCGCCAGCACCGCACCGTCGGCCGGATCGGTCTTGATCAGCGCCGCATGGGCAAGGGCCTGGCTTGTCGAGGCCATGACGATGAGCGCCATGGCCGCGGCGAGCAGCCCGCCGGCAATCCAGCCGACGAGCTTGCTGTTCGTATCGACCATCCAGGAAGGTATTGCGATCATGCCGTGCCATGGGATGCGGCGCTCCGACAGGCAGAGCGCCAGGGAGAAAAGCTATTTCTTCGGCGTGAGCTTGATGCCGGGCGCCGGGTTCTCCAGCGCGTCCTCATCCTGTCCGGCCGCCGGAATCTCGATCCAGCGGGCCGCGGCATCGCCGCATTCCTCCACCACCGGGAAGTACAGCTTCTGGCCGACGGGCAGGTCGGCCGTCAGCGTCGCGCGGAAGACGAACTCGTCGTAGAATTCATCCGGCAAATTGCCGCCGCTCCAGTCGATTTCCTTGACCCCATCGGCAACCGCCTGACCATAGAGCTGGTAGGATTTTTCATATTTGCCCTTCTTGGCCTGCAGCGTCCAGCCTGGCTTCGGCATCGGCTTCACCGCGATCACCCCTTCCGGGATCTGCACGCGCACGGCCGTCGTCGCCTTGCCGTCGCAGCCATGCGGCACGCGCAGCACAGCCTTGTAGGTCGAGCCGACTGCCGCCTCCTGGGTCTCCAGCGTGATGTGCGCGAAGGCGGCATTTGTCCCCAGCACGAGAAACGCGCCGGCCGCCAAAAGATATTTGTTCATGATGGTCCCTCTGATTTCAAAATTGGTGATCGGCGCGATCAATTGGCGTGGTCGTCCATGCCGCCCATTTCGCCCATGCCTTCGACGGCGAACTCGATATTGACCGTGCCGGCCTTCTCGAAGGTCAGTGTGGCGGCGAATTTTTCACCCTGCTTGGGTTGCCGCTTCAGGCCGATGAACATCAGGTGGTAGCCTCCCGGCGCCAGCGCCACCTTGCCGCCTGCCGGGACTTCCAGGCCACCATCCACCGGCCGCATGGTCATGACGCCGTCCTTGACGCCCATTTGATGCAGCTCGGCCTTTTCCGAGACGTCGGAGGAAATCGACAGCAGCCGGTCTGGTGTACTGCCCTTGTTGACGATGGTGAAATAGCCGCCGGCCACCTTGGCGCCGGCCGGCGTGGCGCGCGACCAGGGATGTTCGATTTCGAGATCGCCGACCTTGAATTCATGCGCCAGGACGGCCTGGGCGCCCAGGAAGACAAGCGCGAGGGCCAACGCGGCAATGCCGAAATCGGCTTTGAAGCGGGACAGGGTGCGGCCGAACACAGTGCCCGCCGATATACGGAAAGAATGGGACATGGTTGCTCCACGACGTGATGATCGCGCCGTCGCCGGTCGCGAATGCTTGATCTTGGATGAGTACGCTCGCGAAAGGTTCCGCAAGCAAGCAGGCTCAAGCCGCCAGTGGCGGCGCGCGCGGGTTCGATGGGGAACGTTCGCGGGCGAAGTCGAGATGCGTGGTCGCCGGGAAGACGAAGGCGACGGCGAAGGAAAGGGACGCAAGTGCAAGCCCGGCATCGGCCGGCGGCGCATAGGCCGGCGAAAACATGCTGCAGCCGAGTGTGCAGCAGGCCGGCGGATGGGACGGGTGCTGGTCGCCGCCGGGAAGCTGTGTGGCGCCATCGTGGGTACAGATGACGTTGCCGAAGGCATCGAGCTGCGCGGTATCAGGCCCGATGCTGAAGGCGAACGCACCAAGTGTCGACTGGAGCAACAGCAGACAGGCCGCGACAAGCGCGACCGGCATGCTCCAGCGTCTCTCCCGGCGGTTCACCATTTGCCTCTTCAAATCGATGACTATCCCTACCACGGCAGCCAGAGGTCGAAAATCGTCAATTCCATGCTGCGGCAACACGGCAGGATCAGTTCTTTTGGGATGGCCGGCTTTCCGGGATGGAGGTCAGCAATGTCTGGCGGGCCGACTTCAGGTGCTTGCGGCAGGCGGCATCGACCTTGCCGAGATCGCGCGACTTGAGCGCCTCGATATAGGCAAGATGCTCGCCGATCGCGACTTCGTTGCGCTCGCGTTCCTGTGCCTTGTTCCACTGGTAGTGGTAGTGGAAGATCATGGCGATGACGTCGTAGAAATCGACGATGAAGCGGTTGCGTGAGGCGCGATGAATGAGCCGGTGCAAGCGCTCGTCCAGCTCCGAGAACTCATTGAAACGCGTCGCGATCTCGCGTGCCAGAACGCGGTGTTCCCCTTCCAGCCGATCGAGATCGCCCCATACCGGACTGTCCTGCGGCAGCGCCGTGAAGGCGGCGGCCGAGCGCAATTCGAACATTTCGCGGATCTCGGTCAGTTCCAGCGCGAAGGCCCGCGTGAAGCCTTTCAGCACCCAATGGCTGTTGCGGCGTTTTTCGATCAGGCCGAAGCGGGAGAAGCGGATCAGGAACTCGCGTACGCTGGTGGTGCCGACGCCGATCTCGCGCGCTAGTTCGAGCTCGTTGATCTGCATGCCGGCCTCGGCGCCGCCGGCCAGCAGCCTGCGCATGAACGACCGTTCGATGATCTCGGCCAGCGTGTCGGTCTCTTCCTCGGGAAAGAAATCATCCGCACGTGGATCGCGCAGCACCGTCTTGGCGCGCTTGTTCCAGGCGATCAACCCGGTTTCTTCCATGCGCGCCAGGATGCTGCGCACGGTCGTGCGGCTGACTCCCAGCAAGGCGCCAAGTTCCGGTTCCGAGGGCAGGCTGCGCGTCTCATCGAGCAGCCTCAGACAACGGTTATAGGCGTCCTTGTAGACGTTGTTGCTCTTCGACATCCCCTGACCCGTTGCACGCCAGCGCTTGCGGCGGCCGGCTTGAAGCGCAATATGACGTTCCATCGTCTGCAGCGCCACCACTTACCCAGGGCGGAACCGCCGTGAAAAAACAATTGACGCAAAACTGTTTTTTCACGATAAAAGACATTAACTCTTAACAGGCGCGTGTCAATCCGCGCATCCCAGGATCACCCAGGAAACCGCCCGTGAACGTCTCGAATACCATTCTTCTGTCCCCCGCCGACAATGTCGCCGTTGCCAATGGGCGCATCGAGATCGGCACCGCGCTGCCGGGTGGCGCGCTCGCTGCCACCGTCATCGAGCCCGGCCACAAGGTGGCGATCAAGCCGATTGCCGCGGGTGAAGCCGTGGTCAAATACGCTCAGGCGATCGGTCGCGCCACGCAGGACATCGCGCCGGGCGAGCATGTCCATTCGCACAATCTGGTCTTCGAGGCCGGCCGCCTCCCCGTGGTGCCGCCAAGCGAGGCCGAGCATGCGACGGAAGCGGACCGCGCCCGGACATTCATGGGCTATCGCCGCGCCGACGGCCGCGCCGGCACGCGCAACTTCATCGGCATCATCGCCAGCGTCAATTGCTCGGCCACCGTCTGCCATTCGATCGCCGACACCGCCAACCGGACCCTTTTGCCGAAATATCCCGGGATCGATGGCTTCGTGCCCATCGTCCATGGCCAGGGTTGCGGTATGAGCGGCACCGGCGACGGCATGATGGTGCTGCACCGCACGCTTGCGGGCTATGCCCGCCACCCGAATTTCGGCGGCGTACTGATGGTCGGGCTCGGCTGCGAGGTCAACCAGCTCACGCTTTACGGCCAGAAGGGTGCCGCCGCCGGCAAGCGCCACTTCAACATCCAGGATGCCGGCGGGTCGCGCAAATCGGTCGAAAAGGCGATGGGCGTGCTGGCCGAGATCGCCGAGGAAGTCGGTCAGTTGAAGCGCGAGCCGATCCCCGTCAGCGAGATCGTCGTCGGCCTGCAATGCGGCGGCTCCGATGGCATGTCGGGTATCACGGCCAATCCGGCGCTGGGTGCGGCCGTCGACATCCTCGCTGGCGTCGGCGGCATCGGCATCCTCTCCGAAACGACGGAAATCTATGGCGCCGAGCACCTGCTCGCCTATCGCGCCGCAAGCCCCGAGGTCGCCAAGAAGCTCGATGGCTACGTGAAATGGTGGGAGGATCACGTCGCCAAGCATGGCGCCTCGATCGACAACAATCCGTCGCCTGGCAACAAGCGCGGCGGCCTAACCACCATCCTGGAAAAGTCGCTGGGCGCGGTCGCCAAGGGCGGCCAGACGCCGCTCAACGGCGTCTTCGGCTACGCCGAGAAAGTCACCGGCAATGGGCTGGTGTTCATGGATACGCCCGGCTACGACCCGGTCTCTGCCACCGGTCAGGTCGCGGGCGGCGCCAATGTCATCGTCTTCACCACCGGCCGCGGCTCCTGCTTCGGCTGCCGGCCGACACCCTCGATCAAGGTCGCCACCAACTCGACCATGTATCACCAGATGGAAGAGGACATGGACGTCAATTGCGGCGTCATTGCCTCCGGCGAAAAGACCATTGCCGGCATGGGCCGGGAGATCTTCGAACTGATCGTCGAGACGGCTTCGGGCCGCAAGACCAAGAGCGAGGATTTTGGCTACGGGGACAACGAATTCGTGCCCTGGCATCTCGGCGCGACGCTCTGATTTCGATTGATGTCTGATAGACTGCCCGGCCGGACAAGTGGCCGGGATAGGGAGGTTGCGCATGGAAAAACGCCGCATCGGCCAGACCGCGTTGGAGGTCACCGAAGTCAGTTTCGGAGGCGCCGCGATCGGCGGCCTCTACCGGGCGTGTTCGCGCGAAGCGGCAATGGAAACGCTGCAGGGTGCCTGGGAGGCGGGCCTGCGCTATTTCGACACCGCGCCCTTCTACGGTTTCGGCCTGTCGGAACGGCGCTTCGGCGATTTCCTGCGCTACAAGCCACGTGATTCCTATGTGTTGTCGACCAAGGTCGGCCGCCTGCTTCACCCGGTGCCCGAAGATCAGGTGCCAGACCACTCCTATGTCGATCCGCTGCCCTTCGCGCTGGACTACGACTATTCCTATGACGGCATCATGCGCTCGGTCGAGTTCAGCTATGCGCGCCTTGGGCTAAACAGGATAGACATCCTGTTTGTCCACGATATCGGCGTTTACACGCACGGTGTCGAGAAAACCAAATTGCACTTTCGCCAGTTGATGGACGGCGGCCTCAAGGCGCTCGAGGAGCTGAAGCGGGCCGGCACGATTTCCGCCTACGGGCTCGGCGTCAATGAAGTCCAGATCTGCCTCGACGTGATGCGCCGCGCGCCGCTCGACTGCATCCTGCTCGCCAGCCGCTATTCCTTGCTCGACCGCAGCGCGGAAGCCGAATTGCTGCCGCTGTGCCGGGCGCAACGGACCTCGCTTGTCATTGGCGGGGTTTTCAACTCAGGCATATTGGCGACCGGGCCGGTGCAAGGGGCGCATTTCGACTACCAGCCCGCCAGCCGCGATGTTCTCGACCGTGTCGATGCCATGGAGAAGATCGCCGCTGAAGGTGGCTACCCGCTGCCCGCCGCCGCGTTCCAGTTTCCTTTGCACGAACCCGCGGTCGCCACTGTGCTGACCGGTACCGCAAAATTGGCAAACCTGACGCGCAACCTCGAACTGCTCGATATCGACGTGCCGGAGACGGACTATGCCAGGTATCGTCCCTACACGGTGGTGCAGGAACTGCATTGAAGCGCATCGTCGCGATGTGCACGGGCGCGCGACCCGCCTTCGCGATGTCGCGATCCAAAGAAGAATGAACATTCCATATTGACTGAGCTATGGAATTAATATTCCATGGCTTTACAGAACGGAAACGGGAGCGCCTGACCGCGACAAGGGAGAAGCCGCCGCTAGGGGAGTCATTGTCTGGAAGAACTGGCTGAAACACCGCTTGCATCGGCTGGATCGATGCACTATCAAAACGGTGCAACTGTTTTTTATTGATAAAGTTCTGTTTGGGCTACGCCTATCCGGACGGAGCTTCCGTTAACGTTCACCGGGCGACTTAGGGAGGATCCTATGAAATTCGTGACCAGCATTCTCAACCGCCGCGCCGTCATGGCCCTGGCGGCAGCATCGATGCTCACCGGCGTCATGCATACCGCACCGGTTTCGGCGGCGGATGTGACCATCCCGATCATTGTCAAGGACACCACGTCCTTCTACTGGCAGATCGTTCTGGCCGGCGCCCGCAAGGCCGGCAAGGATCTCGGCATCAACGTGCCGGAACTCGGCGCCCAGGCCGAGACTGACGTCAACGGCCAGGTCTCGATCCTCGAGAACGCCGTCGCCAGCAACCCGGCCGCGATCGTGATCGCGCCCACCGAGTTCAAGGCGCTGGGCAAGCCGATCGATGAAGCGGCCGCCAAGGTCAAGGTCATCGGCATCGACTCCGGCGCCGACTCCAAGGCCTTCACCTCGTTCCTGACCACCGACAACGTGCAGGGCGGACGCGTCGCCGCGGACGGCCTTGCCGCCGCCATCGGCGCCGCCAATGGCGGCAAGATCGAGGGCGACGTCGCCCTGATCACCAACGCTCCCGGCGCCGGCTCGCTCGAACAGCGCAAGCAGGGCTTCACCGAGCAGCTCAAGGCAAAATATCCCGGCCTGAAGCTGGTCGCCGACAAATACGCCGACGGCCAGGCCACCACCGGACTCAATATCGCCACCGACCTGATCACCGCCAATCCGAACCTCAAGGGCATCTTCGCCTCCAACCTGATCATGGCGCAGGGCGTCGGCCAGGCCGTCGCCGAGAACAACCTTGGCGGCAAGCTGGCGCTGGTCGGCTTCGACAGCGACGAGAAGCTGATCAAGTTCCTCAACGACGGCGTCATTTCCGCCCTCGTCGTCCAGGATCCCTACCGGATGGGCTATGACGGCATCAAGACCGCGCTCGCCGCCTCGAAGGGCGAAAAGGTCGAGGCCAATGTCGACACCGGCGCCAATCTGGTGACCAAGGCCAATATGAAGGACCCCAAGATCGACGCGCTGCTCAATCCCAAGCTCTAAGCAGCCGGCGTTCAAAACCGCTTCCGGGGCCAGAGGCCCCGGAAGCATCCGCCGCCAAAGCGGCTTGGCGATCAGCCCGTTTGGCCTTCGCCTGAAAGACGACCGCAGCCTCGCCGAATGCCAACCGCGAGGCCAATCTGGGAGGATTGTCATGACGCCGACCGCGCAGGAACTGCATCCGGCCCCCGTGCTGGAACCCGGCAGGACCATCCTCGAACTGCGCGGGCTGGAAAAACGCTACCCCGGCACCCATGCGCTGAAGCCGGTCAATCTCGCCTTCAAGTCAGGCGAAATCCACGCCATCGTCGGCGAGAACGGCGCCGGCAAATCGACCCTCATCAAACTCCTGACCGGCGTCATGCCGCGCACCTCTGGCGAGGTCCTCTGGGAAGGCCAGCCGGCAGCCCTGGCGACGCCGCATGAAGCGATGGCGCTCGGCATCAATGCCGTGCACCAGGAAGTCGTGCTGTGCCGTCACCTGACGGTCGCCGCCAACATGTTCCTTGGCGAGGAAAATTCCCGTTTCGGCATCCTGCAGCAGCGCGCCATGGTCAGGGAAGCGCAGACGATCATCGACGATCTCGGCTTCGACCTGCCGGCGCATGTCGTGCTGGGTGATCTCACCATCGGCCAGCAACAGCTGATCGCCGCTGCCCGCGCCACGGTGCGCGGCACCAAATTCCTGATCTTCGACGAACCCACGGCCTACCTCACCCGCAAGGAGGCCGACCAGCTTTTCACGCTGATCCGGCGCCTGAAGGGTGAAGGCGTGACGATCATCTACATCAGCCATCGCATGGAGGAGGTCTTCGAACTCGCCGACCGGGTTTCCGTGCTGCGCGACGGCACGCTGGTCGGCACACGCAATATCGCCGAGACCAATGATGCCGAGCTGGTCAAGATGATGATCAACCGCTCTATCGAACAGGTCTATCACAAGGAGCATTTCACGCCGGGCGCTCCGATCGTCGAAACAAGGAACCTGTCGGGCAAAGGCTTCGAGAACATCTCGATGATGGTGCGTGCCGGTGAGATCGTCGGCCTCTACGGACTGATCGGCGCCGGCCGCAGCGAGTTCGTCACCTCGCTCTATGGACGTCATAAGAAGTCGGCCGGCCAGATCCTGTGGGAAGGCAAGGACGTCCAGATCAACTCCGAGCACGACGCCATCAAGCTCGGCATGGCACTGGCGCCGGAAAGCCGCCGCGACCAGGGCCTTTGCCTCAATCTGCCGGTCGGCCTCAACCTCAATTTGCCGATCTACAAGCGCATCTCCAGCAATCTGTTGATCTCGAACGCGAAAGAGAAGGCCGAGGCCGACCGTCAGATCGCCGGCCTGAGGATCAAGACGCCGACGCGCGGGGCGCTGGCGTCGAGCCTTTCGGGTGGCAACCAGCAGAAGATCGTCATCGGCAAATGGCTGGCGCACGGCGCCAAGCTGTTCATCTTCGACGAGCCGACGGTCGGCGTCGATGTCGGCACCAAGGCGGAGATCTATCGCCTCTTCGGCGAGCTGTTGTCGAAGGGCGCCGGCATCATCCTGATCTCGTCCTATTTGCCGGAGATCTACGAACTGGCCGACACGCTGCACGTGTTCCGGCGCGGCAAGCTGGTGGCCACGCACGGGTTCCACACCGCCAGTCACGAGGACATTCTCACGCAGGCGCTCGCCGAGAAACAAGAAAAACTGGGAGGACAGACATGAGCATCGAGGCGATCCCCGCCGAAAAACCGAAGCGCAACTACAACGTCCTGTTCGGGCTGACGCTGCTGGCGCTGCTGGTGCTGCTCTGGATCGTCCTGTCCCTGGCGACGCCAAGCTTCGCCTCGGGTAACAACATCGCCAATCTTCTGCGGCAGGGCTCGATGATCGCCATCATGGCGGTCGGCCAGACCTTCGTCATCATCACCGGCGGCATCGATCTGTCGGTCGGCGCGGTGGTCGGCTTCGCCACCGTCGTCGTCGCCATGCTGATCAATGCCGGCGTTCCGATCGCGGTCGCCATCCTGATCACCTTGCTCGTCGGTGTCGCCATCGGCCTTTTCCATGGCTTCGGCATCGTCAAGATGGGCTTGCCGCCGTTCATCATCACGCTGGCGACGCTGACCTCGCTGCGCGGCATCGGCCTTTTGATGACCAACGGCAACTCGATCAACATCAACAGCGACAGCTTTACCGCCTTCTCGCGCAATTCCTTTATCGGCATCCCCAATTTGTTCTGGATGGTGATCCTGGTGGGTGTGCCCGCCTATGTCTTCCTGCATCACAGCCGTTGGGGCCGCTACCTCTTTTCGGTCGGCTCCAACGCCGAGGCCTCGCGCCTGTCCGGCGTCAATGTCCAGCGCACCATCTACATGGCTTATACGCTGTCCGGCCTGTGCGCGGCCTTCGTCGGCGTGCTGCTCGCCGCCCGCATCGGCATCGGCAACCCGACCCAGGCCGAGGGCTGGGAACTGCAGGCGATCGCCTCTTCGGTCATCGGCGGCACCTCGCTGTTCGGCGCGGTCGGCTCGGTGCACGGGCCGCTGCTTGGCGCCTTCATCCTGGCCACCATCAACAACGGCGCCAACCTGCTCAACGTCAACTCGTTCTGGCAGCGCATCATCACCGGCGCGCTGATCATCATCATCGTCTACTTCGACGGACTGCGCCGCCGCGGCAAATGACGCATTCCAATCGATCGCCGGCTTGGCGCGGGCCGGCGATTTCTTGAACAGACTGGATCAAAGCATGAAAGCCGTCGTCTGCCGCTCGCCCGGCGACCTTGCTGTCGAAGACCACCCGGCTCCCGGCGCCCCACCTCCCGGCTGGGCTCTGGTGGCGGTCAGCCATGTTGGCATCTGTGGCACCGACTACCATATCTTCGAGGGCAAGCACCCGTTCCTCGTCTATCCCCGCATCATGGGCCATGAGGTCTCCGGCACCGTGATCGAGCGGGGCGAAGGCGTCGACCTCGCCCTTGGCGAACCGGTGATCATCAACCCCTACCTTTCCTGCGGCAAATGCATCGCCTGCCGGCACGGCAAGCCCAATTGCTGTGTCAGGATCGAAGTGCTCGGCGTGCACCGCGACGGCGCGATGTGCGAACAGGTCCTGGTGCCGGCTAAGAATCTCTATCCCACCAACGGCCTGTCGCTCGCCGACGCCGCCGCCGTCGAATTCCTGGCCATCGGGGCGCATGCCGTCCGGCGCGCCCGGGCCGAGCCTGGCGCCCGCACCCTGGTCATCGGCGCCGGCCCGATCGGGCTCGGCACCGCCATCTTCGCCCGCATTGCCGGGTTGGATGTGACACTTCTCGATATGAGCACCGAAAGACTGGTCTTCGCGGCGAGTGAACTCGGCTTTTCGATTCTCGACGGCTCGCAAGGACCCGTGTCCGATCTGGTGCGTGATGCGACCGATGGCGAAGGCTTCGACGTGGTCTTCGACGCCACCGGCAACACGCGATCGGTTCAATCGGCCTTTGCCCACGTCGCGCATGGCGGAGCGCTGGTGCTGGTCAGCGTCGTCAAGGACGATATTGTTTTTTCCGATCCCGAGTTCCACAAGCGAGAAATGACATTGATCGGCAGCCGCAATGCGTTGCGCGCTGACTTCGACCATGTCGCGGCCTCGATCCGCAATGGTGCCGTGCCGTTGGCCAAGCTTGTCACCCACCGCACCACGCTGGCCGATACGCCAGGGGATCTCGCCCGCTGGGCGCATGAAAAGTCGGGCCTGATCAAGGCTGTCATCGAGATCGGATAGCCTTACAGCGCCGACAGCTTCAGCTCCACCCGCTCGGCCGGGAAACGCGACTCCGAAAACTGGATCGGCTGGCCGTCGGGCGTGACGTTGACCGCCACCGTGACCAGCACGATGGCGCCCGGCTGCAGGTCGAGATCGGCGAGATCGGCGGCGTCGGCATGGCGCGCCGACAGCACGGTCGATTGCCTGAGATAATCGTCGATACCGAAACGTGCGAGCGAGGCGGTGATAGAACCGGTTTGCGCCATCGCCTTGTCGATGCCGGCAAAGCGCCGGGCATCGAACCATCCAGCGGCGCGCGACACTGGCCGTCCGTCAGCCTCGCCGCGTGTCTCCAACCGGATCACCTCGGCACCCCGGGCAAGGCCAAGGCCTTCCGCCACGCGCTGGCTGGCGGGCTCGACCGACGAAGCGAGCAGCACGATGTGCCGTTCCGACGTCTGCCCCTGCAGGCCAGTCGAAAAGCGTGTCCGCGCGCCAATCGGATACGACAGCCGCTTGCGTGACAGGACGAAGGTGCCGCGCCCCTGTTCGGCCCGCAGCACGCCCTCCTGCACGAGGGCCGATATGGCGCTGCGTACGGTGTGACGGTTAACGCCGTAGCGCTCGGCCAGCGCGACTTCGGGCGGCAGCGCGGTATTTTCGGCGAAATCGCCGGCGGCGATCGATTGCAGGATCCTGTCGGCGATCTGGCGCCACAGTGAGACGCCGCTGCGTCGCTCGATGCTGTCGGCCACGTCATGCCCGATCATGTTTTGCCCCCCGGCCTGTCACGCACCCGTCATGGACTCGCGTTAGGTAATATGTATAATTTGTATAGTTGTCTATATCAATAGACAAATTTAGCTGAGAGGAAGTTGGCGATGCGAGGACAGGAAGCCCGCGACCAGGCCGAGCGCAAGGCCGCCATGGCGACGCTGGCGCAATCGAGCGGCGACGACATCGTCCGGCTCTGGAACGAGTCCGGCCTGCCTTCGCAAGCCGAACTTCTGCGCGGTCCCGAGACGGGCCTTGTCACGCTTCGTGGCCGCATCGGCGGCGGCGGCGCGCCCTTCAATGTCGGCGAGGCGACCGTCACGCGTGCCACTGTCCGGCTGCCATCCGGGCAGGTCGGCCATTGTTACGCGCTTGGCCGCGACAAGCAGAAGGCGAAGCTGGGAGCAATAGCCGACGCGCTCTGGCAGGACCCTGCCCGCCGCACCGAGGTCGAGACCAGGCTGATCGCGCCTTTGCGGTCGGCGCTTGCCGCTGCCCAGGAAAAACGCCGCGCCGAGACGGCGGCAACGAAGGTGGATTTCTTCACCATGGTTCGCGGAGAAGATTGATGGATATCGCTGCGCAATCGATCGAGGGCGGTTTCGCCGATCCGGTCTTCAACGCTCAGACCGTGTTTCGGGCCGTCATGGATGCCATGGCGCGGCCGGGCAGTGTCCACCCCTTGCCACCCCTGGCCCGCCCACCGGCTCCGCTCTCGGCGACGTCGGGCGCCGTAGCACTGGCGCTATGCGACAACGACACGCCGCTCTGGCTCGACCCTCCCCTGCATGCCTCCGCCGCGATCGGGTCCTGGCTTGGTTTCCACACAGGCGCGCCGCTGGCCAACACGCCGGCCGACGCGCATTTCGCGTTTGTTGCCACGCCGGCCGAGATGATGGCGCTCGACGGTTTTTCGCAGGGCACGCAGGATTATCCCGACCGATCGACGACGCTGATCCTGCAGGTCGGCGACCTCGCTTCAGGCACTCCGTTACTGCTGGAAGGCCCAGGCATCGAAACCAGCGCCACGATCGCGCCGGCACAGTTGCCGCGCCATTTCGTCGAGCAGTGGAAGCAGAATATCAGGCGCTTTCCGCGCGGCGTCGACATCATCCTCGCCACATCGGACCGCATAGCCTGCCTGCCGCGCACGACGCGTATCAAGACGATGGAGGCGTAAGATGTATGTCGCGGTAAAAGGTGGCGAAGCCGCCATTGCCAACGCCCACAGCCTGCTTGCCGACCGCCGGCGCGGCGACCGCTCGGTGCCCGCACTTCGCCTCGACCAGATCGTGGAACAGCTGGCGCTCGGCGTCGACCGGGTGATGAGCGAAGGCTCGCTCTATGACAGGGAACTGGCCGCGCTAGCCGTCGTTCAGGCGCGCGGCGACATGATCGAGGCGATCTTCCTGTTGCGCGCCTACCGCACCACGCTGCCGCGCTTCGGCTATTCCAGACCGATCGACACCAGCACCATGCTGGTCGAGCGGCGTGTGTCGGCGACCTACAAGGATCTGCCCGGTGGCCAGTTGCTCGGCCCGACCTTCGACTACACCCACCGCCTGCTCGACCCCGAGCTCGCCGCCGGTGTCGATGTCGCCGAGCCCTTGCGGCGCGAGACGGAAGCCCAGGCGATGCCGCGTGTCTCGGCTATCCTTGCCCGCGAAGGCCTGATCGAGCCCGATGGCGACATGCCTGGGGATCATGTTCCCGGCGACATCACCCGCGAGCCGCTGGAATTCCCGATGGCGCGCGACATCCGCCTGCAGGCACTGTCGCGCGGCGACGAAGGTTTTCTGCTGGCGCTCGGCTATTCCACCCAGCGCGGCTATGCCCGCAACCATCCCTTTGTCGGCGAAATCCGCATCGGCGAGGTCGAGCTGGAGCTCGACGTTCCCGAACTGCCTTTCGCCGTGCCGCTCGGCATGGTGCGCGTCACCGAATGCCAGATGGTTAACCAGTTCAAGGGCTCGGCCAAGGCGCCGCCGCAATTCACCCGCGGCTACGGCCTCGTCTTCGGCCAGAGCGAACGCAAGGCGATGGCCATGGCGCTCTGCGACCGGGCCCTGCGCGCCTCGGAGCTCGGCGAGGACATCGTCGCGGCCGCCCAGGACGAGGAATTCGTCATCTCGCATTCCGACAATGTCCAGGCGACCGGCTTCGTCGAGCATCTGAAGCTGCCGCACTATGTCGACTTCCAGGCCGAACTCGACCTCGTGCGCCGCATGCGCGCCGAATATGAGGCCCGCGAAAATCCAGCGAAGGCGGAAGAAAAAAAGGAGGCAGCGGAATGACTGCGCAACCGACAGACATCGCCACCTACAACTTCGCTTATCTCGACGAGCAGACCAAAAGGATGATCCGCCGCGCGATCCTCAAGGGCATCGCCATTCCCGGCTATCAGGTGCCGTTCGCCTCGCGCGAAATGCCGATGCCCTATGGCTGGGGCACTGGCGGCGTGCAGGTCACCGCGTCGATCATCGGCCCCGACGATGTGCTGAAGGTCATCGACCAGGGCGCCGACGACACCACCAATGCCGTGTCGATCCGCGCTTTCTTCAAGAAAGTCGCTAACGTCGCGGTGACGACCGATACCGCCACCGCCACCATCATCCAGACCCGCCACCGCATCCCCGAACATCCGCTCACGGCGGGCCAGGTGCTGGTTTACCAGGTGCCGATCCCCGAACCGCTGCGCTTCCTCGAGCCGCGCGAGACCGAAACGCGGAAAATGCATGCGCTGGAGGAATACGGCCTCATGCATGTGAAGCTCTATGAGGATATCGCCAAGCACGGCCGCATCGCCACCACCTATGCCTATCCGGTCAAGGTCGAGGGCCGTTATGTGATGGACCCGTCGCCGACACCGAAATTCGACAATCCCAAGATGCACCGCTCGCCGGCCCTGCAGCTGTTCGGCGCCGGCCGCGAAAAGCGCATCTACGCCGTGCCGCCCTTCACCCAAGTGGTGAGCCTCGACTTCGAGGATCATCCGTTCGAGGTGCAGACTTTCGATCAGCCCTGCGCGCTATGCGCGGCCGGGAATGTCTATCTCGACGAGGTCATCCTAGACGACCATGGCGGCCACATGTTCGTCTGCTCCGACACCGATTATTGCGAGAAGCGGCGCGCCGACGGCCATCGCGGCCACCTTGCCCCCGAAACCGACCTTGCCGCAGGAAACATGGAGCCGGCGCAATGACCGACGAACCGCTGCTGCGCGTCTCGGCGCTCTCCAAGTTCTACGGCTCCCGGGTCGGCTGCGACAATGTCTCCTTCGACCTGTGGCCGGGCGAGGTTCTGGCTGTCGTCGGCGAGTCCGGCTCCGGCAAGACGACTTTGCTCAACTGCCTGTCGACCCGGCTGCTGCCTTCCTCCGGCACCGCCAGCTACCGCATGCGCGACGGCCAGCTCCGCGAGCTCTACCGCATGAGCGAGGCCGAGCGCCGCTTCCTGATGCGCACCGACTGGGGCTTTGTTCATCAGAACCCGGCCGACGGCCTGCGCATGACGGTCTCGGCCGGCGCCAATGTCGGCGAACGGCTGATGGCGGTCGGCGACCGCCACTACGGCAAGATCCGCGCTACCGCGGTCGACTGGCTGTCGCGCGTCGAGATCGAGGAAGACCGCATCGACGACGAACCGCGCGCTTTTTCCGGCGGCATGCGTCAGCGGCTGCAGATCGCCCGCAATCTCGTCACCGGGCCAAGGCTGGTGTTCATGGATGAGCCTACAGGTGGCCTCGACGTCTCGGTGCAGGCCCGCCTGCTCGACCTGTTGCGCGGCCTTGTCACCGATCTCGGCCTTGCCGCGATCGTCGTCACCCACGACCTCGCGGTGGCGCGGCTTCTGTCGCAGCGCATGATGGTGATGAAGGATGGCCGCGTCGTCGAAAGCGGCCTCACCGACCGCGTCCTCGACGACCCGCGCGCGCCCTACACGCAATTGCTCGTTTCCTCGATTTTGCAGGTGTGATGATGGCGCCAGGCCACCACCCGCTGCCAAGCGAATTTTTCAACGTTGGCGATTGGCGAAACCGCCCGACACAGCCCCTTCTCCCCGTCACTATACGGGGAGAAGTGCCCGGCAGGGCGATGAGGGGCCGCGCTGACGTGGCGGGAACGTGCGTTGCGGACGCATCTGTCGTCCCGGCACCTTCGCCCTGCGCAAAGCAACTGCTCAGCCGGACCTCGGCGCTGCCCCTCATTGTCCTGCCGGACATTTCTCCCCGTATAGTGGCGGGGAGAAAGAGCCGTATCCTCCCGCCGACCGACGACAATCGGAGAACCTTCTGATGCCGACCCCACTCGTTGTTTCCGACGTTGCCAAAAGCTTCACCATGCATCTGCGCGACGGCATCAAACTCCCTGTCGTCGCGGGTGTCTCGTTCTCGATCAAGGCGGGCGAATGCACCGTGCTCGGTGGTCCGTCCGGCGCCGGCAAGAGTTCGATCCTGAAGATGCTCTACGGCAACTACGCCGTCGACGAAGGCCAGATCATCGTCAGGCACGAGGACGGACTGATCGACCTCGCCCATGCCAGCCCGCGCACCGTGCTTGCCGTACGCCGGCAAACGATCGGCTATGTCAGCCAGTTCCTGCGCACCGTGCCGCGCGTCTCGGCTCTCGACGTCGTCGCTGAGCCACTGGTTGAACGCGGTGAGGAGCGCGAGGCAGCCCGAGCCAAGGCACGCGCGTTGCTTGCCCAGCTCAACCTGCCGGAAAAGCTCTGGCCGCTGCCGCCGGCGACCTTCTCTGGCGGCGAGCAGCAGCGCGTCAACATCGCGCGCGGTTTCATCACCGAGCATCCGATCCTTTTGCTCGACGAGCCGACCGCATCGCTCGATGCGACGAACCGCGACGTGGTGATCGAACTCATCGCCGCCAAGAAGGCGGCGGGCGTCGCCCTGCTCGGCATCTTCCACGATCACGATGTGCGCGAGGCGGTGGCCGACCGCATCATCGACGTCACCGCCTTCGCTCCGGGAAAAATCGCAGCATGACCAGGAAGCTATCGGAGACGCCGCTGGTTCACCCGACGGCGGAGGTCCACAACTCGACACTCGGCCGCTGGACCGAGATCGCCGACCGCAGCCGGGTTTCGGAAAGCGAGCTCGGCGACTATTCCTACATGATGCAGGACTGCGCGATCTGGTGCGCGACGATCGGCAAGTTTGCCAACATCGCCGCCAGCGTGCGCCTCAATGCCACCAACCACCCGACCTGGCGGCCGACGCTGCACCACTTCACCTACCGCGCCTCCGACTATTGGGACGACGCCGAGCATGAGAGCGAATTCTTCGCCGAGCGCCGCGCCAAGCGCGTCATCATCGGCCACGACACCTGGCTCGGCCACGGCTCGACCGTCCTGCCCGGCGTCACCGTCGGCGACGGCGCCGCCGTTGGCGCCGGCGCGGTCGTCTCGAAGGACGTCGCGCCCTACACGATCGTCGCCGGCGTACCGGCAAAACCGATCCGCGAGCGCTTCGACCGCCGCACCGCCGAGCGCTACCAGGCGCTTGCCTGGTGGGATTGGGATCACGCGAGGCTGCGCGCCGCGCTCGATGATTTTCGGGAGCTGACGGCCGAAGCGTTTTTGGAGAAACACGAAGAACGTGCATCGGGCAAAGAGGCATAGCCCTCACATCATCGTCATATCGCCGGCTTGTTCATATCCTTGACACAGGACTCGGACAGGACCTCCTTCAAGGAGATCGCCATGCTGGACACCGTCAGACCCTCGCTCGCCGGATTCTTTGCCGGCTCCAATCCGGCGTTGCCGACGCATCTCGGCACGCGCTACGACTCGTCAGGCAACTTCCTCCTCGAGCCGGGCAACACCGTCGTCAGCCATCTGGTCAGCGGCTCGCCTTCGGAAGCGGTGGTGTTGGCCGTCCGCGAGAAGATGCTGGCAATGCCTGATGCCGACCGCCTCGCCTTCACGCCGGTTTCCAGCCTGCACATGACCCTTTTCCAGGGCATAATCGAATATCGCCGTCGCCTGCCCTTCTGGCCGCGGGACGTGCCGCTCGACACCAGCATCGACGCCATGACCCGCCTCTATCTGGAGCGCCTGAAGGGGTTCCAGGGCTTCGGCCCTTTCAACATCAAGGTGGCCGAGGTCCTGCCGACCGGCCTCACCGTTGCCGGTGCGACCGAAGAGGATGCGCGCGTCATGCGTGAATGGCGCGATGCACTGACTGTACCGTTCGGCTACCGGCACCCCGACCATGACGCTTATGTCTTTCACATTACTTTCGCCTATCAGATCCGGCTTCTTGCGGATGATCGGGCCGCCGCGTGGCAGGCGCTTTTCGATGATTGCCTGGCGCTTTTCGCGAGCCAGGCGCCGGTGATCGAGATCAAGGCACCCGCCTTCTGCGCCTTCCGCGACATGAAGCATTTCGACGAATTGCTGGTGCTCGGCTGATCGCCAGCAGGAGCCGGCCGTCGTATCTGTGGAGCGTAACAAAACTGACATGCTGGTGACACGGCAGGTTCATGTGGTTGCGTTAGGCGAGTGCCTGACGATCAATATGGACCGGACTGGAACCAGCCCATGTCAGCAAGCTCTGCCACACTCGAAATCCGCGGCGTCAGCCGACGATTTGGCAAGAACACCGCCGTCAGCGACGTGAACATCTCGATCCCGCAGGGGCAGATGGTCGGCGTCATCGGTCGTTCGGGTGCAGGCAAATCCACTCTTCTTCGCATGATCAACCGTCTTGTCGACCCCAGCCAGGGGTCGATTTTTTTTGACGGCGCCGAGGTTTCCAGGCTGCGCGGGTCGCCGCTGCGGCGCTGGCAGCGCGACTGCGCCATGATCTTCCAGCAGTTCAACCTGGTGCCGCGCCTCGACGTGCTGACCAACGTGCTACTCGGCAAACTGAACCACCGTTCGACCCTGTCCAATCTTCTGGGCATGTTTTCGCGCGCCGAGTGCGCGGAGGCGGTCGCCGCACTCGAGCGGCTCGACATCGCCCGCACCGCACTTCAGCCCGCCGGCACCCTGTCGGGCGGTCAGCAGCAGCGCGTCGCCATCGCCCGCGCCATGATGCAGCAGCCCAGGGTGATCCTCGCCGACGAGCCGATCGCCTCGCTCGACCCGCTCAACGCCAAGGTGGTGATGGATTCGCTGCAGGACATCAATCTGCGCGAAGGCATCACCGTTGTCACCAATCTGCATACGCTCGATACCGCCCGCACCTATTGCAACCGCATCATTGGCATGGCCGCCGGCAAGGTCGTCTTCGACGGGCCGCCCGAAGAGCTCGACCGCCAAGCCGTGCGTCTTGTCTATGGAGCCGACAGCAATGGCGGCGAGATATCGGAGGTCATCACCTCCACCAGTGTTGCCTTCAAGCAGAAGATCGCCGCATCCGCCGGACCGCTCGAACCCGCATTCCCGGGATACTGAGCCCAGTAAGGGCCAATAACGAGCAGCCTGGATCGTCCGTCCGCGTCAAGGGCACTTGTCAAGATCAAGAACGCTGCCGGCGCGGGGCCGGAACTTACAGGAGAGATGTCAATGTTCAGGAAGATGGTTTTCGGTGCCGTTTCGGTGCTCGCCATGGCCACCAGCATGGCCCACGCCGCCGATATGAAGGAATTTCGCGTCGGCATTCTCGGCGGTGAAAACGAAACCGACCGGCTGCGCAACTACCAGTGCCTGGCCGATCACCTGAAGGCCGAATTCGGCTTCGAGAAGGTTTCGCTGTTCCCGGCCGCCGACTATGACGGCGTCATCCAGGGCCTGCTCGGCGGCACGCTCGACTTCGCCGAACTCGGCGCTTCCGGCTACGCCAGCGTCTATCTCAAGGATCCGAAGGCGGTTACCCCGATCCTCACCACCAAGCAGACGGACGGCTCCACCGGCTATTATTCGATCGGCCTGGCGCTGAAGACGTCGGGGATCACGGACATCAAGTCAGCCAAGGGCAAGAAGCTCGGCTATGCCGATCCGGATTCGACCTCCGGCTACCTGATCCCGCTGACCCAGATTCCGAAGACCACCGGCGCCTCGAACGAAACCTACTTCGCTTCGACCCAGTTCAATGGCGGCCACGAAAACAACGTTCTGGCCGTGCGTGACGGCAAGGTGGACGTCGCGGTCGATGATTCCTCGGGCATCGGCGACTTCAAGAACGGCTACACCTCCGGCACCTTCCACAAGGAAGTCGCCAAGGGCGCCGTCGACCCCAACGACTTCGTCGAAGTCTGGCGCTCGGGCCTGATCCCGAATGGCCCGCTGGTCGTTCGCACCGCGATCGGCGACGACATGACCGCCAAGCTGGCCGCCTTCTTCACCGACCTGCCCAAGAAGGACAAGGCTTGCTTCGAAGGCGTCGAAGGCGGCGATTTTACCGGCTACGTTCCGGTGAAGCCGGACTTCTACAGCGTCATCGTCGAAGCCCGTAAGGCAGCCATCGGCGGCTAACGGCGAAGTCGCAAAAGGGCGGTACCTCATCAAGTACCGCCCTTTTTGCATCTCCGATCATGACCCTTTCCGTGACAGCCCCCTCCGGTGCCACCCACGAGATGGCCGATGCCTGGCGACGCCAGACGTCGCTGCGCCGATTGTATACCGTGCTGGGCGTCGGCCTGCTGCTTGCCGCGATGCTTTCCAGCATGTGGTTCGCCGACGAAGCCAATGCCGGGCACTTCTTCGACCGGCTGCCGCATATTCTGGATTTCCTGAGCTGGCTGGTCCCCAGGGACTGGAACGACGTCTGGCGGGCGCTGTTCGACATTGCCTCGCCGCATGATACCGGCACCCAGGAATTCAACTTCCCGCTCGGCCGCGTCTACGTCTGGGGCGGTTTCTACATCCCCGAATATTTCGAGCTGATGCTGACCACCGTGAACGTGGCGCTGGTCTCGACCTTCATCGGCTTTGTCTTCGCGGTGCCCTTTTCCTTCATCGCGGCGCGCAACCTGACGCCTCATCCGGCACTGAGGCTAGTGGTCAAGCGCTTCATGGAATTGCTGCGTGCCTTTCCAGAGATCGTCATCGCCGGCCTGTTCGCTGCAATCGTCTCGACCGGTCCGATCGCCGCTATAATCGCCATCGGCCTGCATTCGATCGGCGCACTCGGCAAGCTGTTCTACGAGATCAACGAGAACATCGACATGCGTGCCGAGGAAGGCCTGACGGCGGTCGGCGCCAACTGGTTCGAACGGGTGCGCTTCGCCGACCTGCCTCAGGTGTTGCCCAATTTCGTCTCCTATACGCTGCTGCGGGTCGAGATCAACGTGCGGGCATCGACCATCATCGGCGCTGTCGGCGGGGGTGGCATCGGCGAGGAACTGAAGCTCTCCATCTCGCGCGGCTTCGGCGCCAAGACGCTGGCGCTGGTGCTGCTGCTGTTCACAACCATCTTCATCATCGACCAGTTTTCCGCCTGGCTTCGTCGCAAGCTGGTCGGCGAACAAGCCTTTATGATGGGGGCGTAAATCATGGCGACCATGACCGCCGAGGAGATTCTGTCGATCGAGGCGCGCCACCCGCAGGTGTTCCGGCGCCCGGCATACAAGCGCTTTGGTCCGCTGCTCCTGTTCGTCGGGACTCTCCTGTATCTGATCTATGCCTTGTGGTTCTTCAACCTGCCGCAGGTGCTGCGGGAATCGCACTGGGAGCGCCTGCCGCTCTTCCTGACGCAATGGATCAGCTACGATCTGCAGCCGGAATTTCGTCTCGACCAGCCGGAGATCACGCCCAAATACCCGCGCTTTTCCGCCCTGGGCGATAACCCGAATCCCGACTGGGTGGTCAGGAATCCAGACGGCACCTTCACTGTGCTGATCGACGGTCCAGCAAAATCCGTCACCTTCGACAAAACCCATGCGACGATTGCCGCGCATGGACAGACGGTGCCAGTGGCGCTGACCAGCGGCAAGCCGGTGGTCTCGGGTACGGTACCGGACTGGATCACCGCCCATGACGACGAGGTGGTGGCCAAAATGGGCTTCGCTGGCGAGGTGCGCGTCACTGTCGACCGCGTCAAGGTGCGCAAGCGCTTCCTCGGCTGGGCGAACTTCGTCTTCGACACGCGCTCGCCCTTCTTCGGCAAATCCGCGGGGGAAGTGATCTCGTTGATTGTATCGGGACCGGAACTGAAGCCCGGCACCTCGAATCTCGCACTGGCCGGCGACAACATCTGGAACAACGCCCAGTGGCAGCATGGCGACGTCTGGACGAAGCTCCTGCAGACCATCGTCATGGCCTTCCTCGGCACGCTGCTCGGCGGCATCGTCGCCTTCCCCCTTGCCTTCTTCGCGGCGCGCAACATCACGCCGAGCGGCGTGCTCAGCCAGGTGCTCAAGCGCTTCTTCGACTTCATGCGCTCGGTCGACATGCTGATCTGGGCGCTGTTCTTCACCCGCGCCTTCGGCCCCGGCCCGCTGGCGGGAAGTGCAGCGATTTTCTTCACCGAGATCGGCACCCTCGGCAAAGTCTATTCGGAAGGCCTGGAGAACATCGACGACAAGCCGCGCGAAGGCGTGCTCTCGACCGGCGCCAACGGCATCCTGGTGCAGCGCTACGGCGTGATGCCCGAAGTGATCCCGGTCTTCATCAGCCAGACACTCTACCAGTGGGAATCCAACACCCGCGGCGCCACCATCATCGGCGCCGTCGGCGCCGGCGGCATCGGCCTGAAACTGTGGGAAGCGATGCGCACCAATTCCAACTGGGCTAACGTGTTCTACATGGTGCTGCTAATTCTGCTCGTCGTCTTCGTTTTCGACAACATATCCAACTTCCTGCGCCGCCGGCTGAGCCGGACCATCCACGACTACAACAGGATCCAGGCCAGGCAGGGTTAGTGTTGTGACGCAGAAGCGCAAGCATCGTCTCGCCCGGCGCCGAGGGGTCGACCCCCACTTCGTCGAGCTTCGCTCGACACCTCTCCCCCGATCGACGGGGTAGAGGAAAGGCACCAGACTGTCCGATCCGCGCTTGTCCCCGAAGGCCGAGGCTCTCTTCCTGTCCCGGCGCCACCAAGCCCCTTCCTCTCCCTCCGGAAGGGGGAGAGGTGGCTCGGCGAAGCCGAGACGGAGTGGGGGAACCACCTGGCAAGCGACGCGACACAAATAGAAAATGGACCAGGCGTAGGGCGCCTAAGCCGCTTTCCTCCACTCGTCCCTGATATGCCTGTACCCGTCGCGATAAACCGCTTCCGGCGTCTCGGAAAAATCCCGCCACACCTTGGTCGCCGCCGCCAGATCCTTCAGCGAGCGACCGAAAGCCTCGATCGTCAGCCAGTCGTCATAGCCGCTCTTGCGAATGGCGGAAAAAGTTTCCTTCCACGGAATGTTGCCACGCCCCGGCACGCCGCGATCGTTCTCCGATATATGGATATGCACGACATTGCCGCGGTGCTTCGTATAGGCGCCGATCGGGTCGGCTTCCTCGATATTGGCGTGGAACGTATCGTACATCGCCTTGATGTGCGGCCGGTCGATGGCATCGATATGCTCCGACAGGTCGGCCATGGTGTTGAGGAGGTAGCATTCGAAGCGGTTCAGCGCCTCGAGCCCGACGGTGACGTTGCGCTTTCCGGCATGGTCGCCGATGGCACGCTGCGAGGCGATCGAGCGCTTCTTTTCGGCGGCGGTCGGTCCGGACCCGGAAAATCCGCCGAGCGTCGAATGCAGCGGTCCGCTCAGCGTGCGGGCGCCAAGCGCATCGGCGCAATCGATTGCCCATTTCATGTAGTCGACACCGGCCTTGCGTGTTGCCGCATCGGCCGAAATCAGGTTCATCGCCGGATCGCCCATGGCTGACACAGCGGTCCGCTCCAGCCCGATACGATCAAGCCATTCGCCCAGTTTCCTGTAGTCGTCCGGCGTGCCGGCGAAGATCGGGATTTCGACACCGTCGAAGCCGGTTGCCTTGATGTCTCGAAGCAGCGGCTCGTGCTTCTTCGATACCGCCGTCGTCCACAAGAACATGCACATGCCGATCTTCATCGACGCCCTCCCCTTGTTGGCGGCCGGCTGATTACACCGCCGGTTTTCGCCACTCCCCCTCATCCGGCCGCTTCGCGGCCACCTTCTCCCCGAGAGGGAGAAGAGATAGGCGCCAACGCCGCCTCTCCCCCTCGGGGAGAGGCCGGATTGCCCCGAATTGCCCTAGGCAATTCGGTTGGCTATCCGGGTGAGGGGCCCTCGTTACTCGGCGCCTCTTACAGCTTGGTCCAGGCCCCGTTCTTCTTCGACGACTTCACGCAGGCCTCGATGAAGGCCATGCCCTCGACGCCGTCCTGGATGGTCGGGAAGACGACATCCTTTGCTGGCTTGCCACCCTTCTTGCGTGCCGCGCGGATGGCCCGTGCGGCCTCCTGGTAGATGTTGGCGAAGCCTTCGAGGTAACCCTCGGGATGGCCTGACGGAACGCGGCTGACACGGCCCGCCACCGGCAGCGCACCGGCGCCGTTGCGGGTGATCAACTGTTTCGGCTGGCCGAAGGGCGTGTACCAGAGATAGTTGGGATCGGCCTGCACCCATTCCAGCCCGCCCTTCGAACCGTAGATGCGCAGCTTCAGGCCGTTCTCATGCCCGGGCGCCACCTGGCTCGCCCAGATCATGCCCTTGGCCGGATGCGTTTTCCCCGTCGGTTTGAAACGCAGCATGACGTTGACATTGTCGTCGAGCAGCCTGCCCGGCACGAAGGCGTCGAGATCGGCCGACAGGGAGTCGAGTTCGAGCCCGGAGACGAAGCGGGCGAGATTGTAGGCATGCGTGCCGATATCGCCGAGCGCGCCGCCGGCGCCCGCCTGCTTGGGGTCTGAACGCCAAGCAGCCTGCTTCTGGCCGGTGGCGGCGAGGTCCTCGGTCAGCCAGTCCTGCGGATATTCCGACTGCACGATGCGGATGTCGCCGAGCACACCCTTGGCGACCATTTCGCGCGCCTGCCGTACCATCGGATAGGCGGTGTAGTTGTGGGTGAGCACGAACACCTTGCCGGTCTTTTCGACGATCGCCGCAAGCCTTTTCGCCTCGGCCAGGGTCGTTGCCAGCGGCTTGTCGCAGATCACGTGGATGCCTGCTTCCAGGAAGGCCTTGGCCGCCGGCACATGCACGTTGTTGGGAGTGACGATGGCCACCGCCTCGATGCCATCCGAGCGCTTCGCCTCGGCCTTGGCCATTTCGGCGTAGGACGCATAGCTGCGCGAGGGATCGAGCCCGAGTTCGGCGGCCGAGGCTTTCGCGCGCGCCGGGTCGGCCGACAGGGCGCCGGCGACCAGCACGAAATCATTGTCCATGCGCGCCGCGATCCGGTGCACCGCGCCGATGAATGCGCCCTGCCCGCCGCCGACCATACCGTAACGGATCGGGCCACCTCCCGTTTCCGATTTCGATGCACCAACCATGTTTTTCTCCCTCGTGTGAGATACCCCTCCCCCGAGGGAGAGGGAAAGCCGTGTCAAATTCCCATCATGGCGCGCAGCAGCTTCTTGTCCGTGGTGCCGGCGGCGAAATCGTCGAATGCCTTCTCTGTCACCCGGATGATGTGGTGCTGGATGAAGGGCGCCCCTTCGGCCGCACCATCCTCCGGATGCTTCAGGCAGCATTCCCACTCCAGCACCGCCCAGGAATCGTAGTTGTACTGCGTCAGCTTGGAGAAGATGCCGCCGAAATCCACTTGCCCATCGCCGAGCGAACGGAAGCGGCCGGCGCGGTTCGTCCAGCTCTGGTAACCGGAGTACACGCCCTGCCGTCCGGTCGGATTGAACTCGGCATCCTTGACGTGGAAAGCCTTGATCCGCTCGTGATAGATGTCGATGAATTCGAGATAATCGAGTTGCTGCAGCAGGAAATGCGAAGGGTCGTAATTGATGTTGCAGCGCTTGTGGCCGCCGACCGCGTCGAGGAACATCTCGAAGGTCGCCCCGTCGAACACGTCCTCCGAAGGATGGATTTCGTAGCCGACATCGACACCATTGTCTTCATAGGCGTCGAGGATCGGCTTCCAGCGTTTGCCGAGTTCGCCGAAGGCTTCCTCGATCAGTCCGGCGGGCCGCTGCGGAAAGGGATAGAGGTAAGGGAAAGCCAGCGAGCCGGTGAACGACACCGAGACATTCAGCCCGAGATTGCGTGATGCCTTGGCACCGAACTTCATCTGTTCGACAGCCCATTCCTGTCTCGCCTTTGGGTTGTTGTGCACCGACGGCGGCGCGAACCCATCCATCTGCGCGTCATAGGCCGGATGCACCGCCACCAATTGCCCCTGCAGATGCGTCGACAGTTCGGTGATCTCGACCCCGGCGTCAGTGCAGATGCCCTTCACCTCATCGCAATACGCCTTGGAAGACGCCGCCTTCTTGAGGTCGAACAGGCGCGCGTCCCAGGTCGGGATCTGCACGCCCTTGTAGCCGAGACCGGCGGCCCATTTGGTGATCGACGTCAGCGAATTGAACGGTGCGGCATCGCCCGCGAACTGCGCCAGAAACAGTCCAGGGCCCTTCATTGTCGTCGGCATCGGCATCCTCCTCGTTTGTCACGACCAAGCATAGCGCCTGATGAAAGCAGGGCCAGTCACTTTGGTCTTATCGCGTCGGACGCTCGCCGACACCGCCATTCTGGTATGACCAAATAAGGCAATCTGGTCAAGCCTTGGAATGCGCCGAAAAGGCACTCCGAGAGCCCAAAATAATGGCACATATCGCAATGTAATCAACAAACTAATCCAGCCTGAAAGTTGCGTCGCCACAGTTGTTGCCGTCTCAAGGAATTTGCTGTAGACCTCATTTCAGACCCAATTGGTCTAACCAGTTTGCAGTAAAAGGCTGGGGATGCCTTGGGGAAGAACCCTTGCGTCGTCTTCCGGCGATGCATGTCGCAGGCAAACCATACGGACGAATCTGGGAAGGACAGACCATGCATCTTTCGACGCACAACTGGATGCGCGCGGAACCGCTTGAGACGACGCTGAAGCGCATCAAGAAATTCGGCTATGAGTCGATCGAGATTTCCGGCGAGCCCGCGCAGTACAAGACCAAGGAGACGCGGGCGCTGCTGAAGGAGCATGGCATTCGCTGCTGGGGCGCGGTGACCTTGATGCTGGGTGAACGCAACCTCGCCGCCAGGGACCAGGGCCAGCGCGAGCGCTCCGTGCAATACGTCAAGGACGTGCTGACGATGGTCGGCGAACTCGACGGCGAGATCATCACGCTGGTTCCGGCGACCGTCGGCAAGGTGGTCCCGGACGGTACCGAGGAAGAGGAATGGAAGTGGGTGGTCGACGCGACCCGCGAATGTTTCACCCACGCCAAGAAGGTCGGGGTCAAGATCGCCGTCGAACCGCTCAACCGCTTCGAAACCTATCTGTTCAACCGCGGCGCCCAGGCGCTGGCGCTGGCTGACGCGGTCAGCCCCGAATGCGGCGTCTGCCTCGACGCCTACCACATCCACATGGAGGAATTTAACGTCCATGACGCTATCCGCCAGGTCGGAAAGCGCCTGTTCGACTTCCATGTCGCCGACAACAACCGCTTTGCCGCCGGCCTCGGCCAGATCGACTGGCCAAGGATCGTCGCCACCTTGAAGGAAGTCGGCTACGACGGCGCACTGACCAACGAGTTCGTCGCCCCGGTCGACCGCACGCCGGCAGCACCCTATCCCGACATGGTCGAGCGCCATCCGGTCGATATCTCGCCCGAGCAGCTGAAGTTCATCCAGGACCATGGCTCCAGCGTGCTGACCGAGAAATTCTACACCGACCAGATGCGCATCACCGCCGAAACACTGCTGCCGCTGATCAAATAGTCGACTGCCGCTGGGAAATTTGCCCTTCCGCCCCGACCGGCGGCAGGGCTGGGGAAAAACATGCGCATCAAGACAGTCCAGGCCTGGTGGGTCCGCGTGCCGATCGAAGCCGCGAAGCAGCATCGCAGCGACTTCGGCCAGGTGACGACCTTCGACGCCGCCATCCTGCGCGTCGAAACCGATGACGGGCTGGTCGGCTGGGGCGAAGGCAAGAACGCAGCCGGCAGTGCCGGCAGCTACGGCGCACTCGTTCACATGCTGAATCACGAGGTCGGGCCGCAGTTGATCGGCCGCGATCCGGCCGACATCGGCGTCATCTGGGAGATGCTCTACAACGGCGTGCGCCATGAGAGCGCCGCCCGCGCCGGCCACGCCATGCCACAACTGGCGCGGCGTGGCATGAGCGTCGCCGCCATCAGCGCGGTCGACATCGCGCTCTGGGACATACTGGGCAAGTCGCTGGGCCAGCCGGTCTGGCGGCTTCTCGGCGGCCGCAAGGTCGATCGCATGCAGGCCTATGCCTCGGGCGGCTGGGCCTCCGCCGATGCCATCGGGGAACAGCTGAAATCCTATATCGCCAAAGGCGGCTTCAAGGCGCTGAAGATGCGGGTCGGCGCCATGGACGGCGCGGCGCACGTTTCCGCCGCCCGCGTGCGCGCCGCGCGCCAGGCACTCGGCCCCGACGTCGAGCTGATGGTCGACGCCCATGGCACCTACACGGTGGCGGAAGCCAAACGCTTTATCCATCTCGTCAACGACCTCGATCTCGCCTGGTTCGAGGAGCCTGTCATCGCCGACGACAAGCCAGGCATGGCCGAAGTGCGCGCCTCCGGCGCCGTTCCGATCGCCACCGGCGAAAGCGAGGCGACACGCTATGCCTTCCGCGATCTCGCCGTTCTCAGGGCCGCCGACATTTTCCAGCCGGACCCGGCCTTCTGCGGCGGCATCAGCGAGGCGATGAAGATCGGGACCATCGCCAGCGCCTTCAATTTGCGCTTTGCGCCGCATCTGTGGGCCGGCGCGCCCTGCTTCTTCGCCGGGCTGCATGTCTGCGCCGCGTCGCCTTCGAGTTTCACAGTCGAGTATTCGCTCGGCGCCAACCCGATGATCCACGATCTGGTCGAAGAGACTGTCGAAGCCAAGGACGGTATGATAGCGATCCCGGAAAAGCCCGGATTGGGATTCACCGTTTCAAAGCGATTCCTGGAGGCGCACGCGCAACGCAATTGACGATGAAAGAAAAGAACCTTCTCGCCGAACTCGCCGCCTATCTGTTCTCCCACTCGGACAAGGAGAGCGGCCGCACGCCGTCGGAACGCGAATTGGCGGAGCATTTCGGCGTCAGCCGCGGCCAGATCCGCGAAGCGCTCGCCATCCTCGAAGCCATGCGCATTGTCGAGCGCCGCGCCAAGTCGGGTATCTACATCGACACCAAGCAGGCCAGCGTCGAGGCGCTGGCGCTGTTCGCACGTGCCGGCCTGCCGCTCGATCCCTTGCAGATCTATGAAACGGTCGAGTTGCGCAAGATCCATGAGATCAAGGCCGCCGAGCTTGCCTGCTCGCGCGCCACCGAGGAGAATTTCGAGCGCCTGCGCGAAATCCTCAAAGCCTCGGAAGACCGCATCGCCGCTGGCGAAGGTCTGGCCAAGGAAGACCGCGAGTTTCACCTCGAGATCGTGCGCGCCACCAAGAACAGCGTCTTCCACAACATCTGCAGCGTCTACTATCTGATGGGCGAGCAGCGCCTGCCGATCTATTTCAACGATCCTGAACGCAGTGTGCGCTCGCATGCCGAGCACGTGCAGATCTACGAGGCGCTGCTGCGCCGCGACGGCAATCTCGCTCAGGCGCTCATGAGCGCCCATCTGCAAGGCGCGGAAAGCTACTGGAAGGGCCTGATCGAGGGCGGCATGGCGGCTTCGCCCGCGGGCGCGGCACTCGAAAAGGCCTGACCGTGACCCAGACCGTGCCAAAGATCCTGTCGACGCATCCGCTGCACCCGCGCGCCACGGCCAAGCTGGCCGGCGCCGGCCAGCTGGTCATCGCTTCGGCGCTCGACCCCGGCACATTGGCGGGGGAGGCCAAGGATGCCGACATCGTCATCGTGCGGGCGCCGCTGCCGCCGGCGCTGTTCGAGGGCGCATGGAAGCTGAGGGCCGCGATCCGCCATGGCGCCGGTCTCGACATGATCCCGATGGAAGCGGCCGCGGCGGCCGGCGTGCTCGTGGCCAACGTGCCGGCGGTCAATGCCCGCTCGGTGGCCGAACATGTCATGTTCACCGCGCTTGCACTGCTGCGGCAGTTCCGCCGAGTCGACCGCGACCTGCGCGCCAAGGGCTGGCTGGCCGGACGCGAGCACGCCAATGCCAACATCGAACTCGCCGGCAAGACCATCGGCATCGTTGGTCTCGGCGCCGTCGGGCAGGCGGTCGGCCACATCGCCGCACACGGCTTCGACCTCAAAGTGGTGGCAACGACACGCAGCATGCAGCCAGCGCCGGAAACAGTCGGCTTCCTGTCGATCGACGCGCTGGTCGAGCAGAGCGACATCATCGTGCTCTGCTGCCCGCTGACGCCGGAGACGCGCGGCCTGATCAGCCGCGAACGCATCGCCCGCATGAAACCCAACGCACTGCTGATCAACGTGTCGCGCGGGCCGGTCGTCGATGACGACGCGCTGGTTGACGCCTTGCGGGAGCGCCGCATCGGCGGCGCCGCGCTCGACGTTTTCTCGACGCAGCCGCTGCCGCCAAGCCATCCCTATTTCGGCTTCGACAATGTCATCATCACCCCGCATATGGCGGGGATTACCGAGGAATCGATGATGCGCATGGGCGTCGGCGCGGCCGGCGAAGCCTTGCTGGTGCTGGCGGGCAAACTGCCGGTCAATCTGCGCAATCCAGAAGTGGTCGATCACTACCGGCGTCGGTTTCCGGCGCAGATATAGCATCGCCGTTTCGCCCCAATTCTCCGCGACGTTGCGAGCCATGTCCGGTCTTCGCCTTGCAGTTCTGATTGTCGCAACTTCGTCCATCTGCACCTTGCCGGCATTCGCAGCGGCCGAGAGCAGCTATGTCTATTGCGACAACGGACTACGCTGCTTCAAGGCGCCCTGCCCGTCGAACAGCGCGCTCGACCTTGCCACCGGCGCCATCATCAAGGGCGTGTCGGTCGACACCAGCGGATTGCCGCAGGCCGACAAGGCGACAACGGCCCAGTCCGACGTGCTTTATAGCGGAAAGATCGTCGTCAGGGGCTCGATCGAGCATCGCATCCAGACCTTCACCGGCAAGGAATACAGCCTGCCCTGGCTGGTCGCGACCCGCATCGTGCGCACCGCCAAGGACGGCGAACGCAAGCACTGTTCATCGCACTGATCCGTCATCCGTGACTCACTGCCGATCAACCCCCAGCAGCCTCTCCACCGACACGGCGATCCGCAGCAGATGCCGATCATGGCCGTTGCGCGCCACGAGCATCAGCCCTATTGGCAGCGATGGCCCCGGCATCGGCAACGAGATCGCGCAAAGGTCGAACTGGTTGGCGACCTGGGTGTTGCGCAGCAGCAGGCCTTCGATGCGGTCACGCAACTCGGCATCCTCGGCCATGGAAGCGATGGCCGGCGCCATCACCGGCGTGGCTGGCAGCGCCAGCACGTCAACCGATGCCAGCCGCTCATCCATGGCGGCGGCCAGCGCGGTACGGCGGCGGAGCGCCCTGATATAGACCGGCGTCGGCAGCAGCGCCGCCCGCGACAATGGCCCGCTGACATGCGGGTCGACCGGCACGGATGCGCCTGTCGCCAGCCAGTCGGCATGCACTTCCGCGCCCTCCATCGCCGCGATCGATCCGCGCCTGGTGGCCGCGCGCAGATCCGCGATCATGTCGTCGATCGACAGATCCGTAATGTGTGCGCCAGCCTGTTCGATCTTGCCAAGACAATACTCGAAGGCGGATCCAACCTCGCCTTCCGTGTCGCCGAAAAGAACGCCGCGCGGAATGCCGATGCGAAGCCCGGCGAGTGGAATGGCCACCAACTCCTTCGGCGCTTCGCCGGCCATCACCGCGTCGGCGGCGGCGCATATCGAGACGGTTCGGGCAAGCGGTCCGACCGAGTCCAAAGTGCCCGAAAGCGGAAAGGTGCCAAAGAGCGGGACGCGCCGTGCAGTCGGCTTGAAACCGACGACGCCGTTGAGCGCCGCCGGAATGCGGATCGAGCCGCCGGTGTCGGAGCCGATCGAGATGTCGCTCGTCCCCTCGCCCACGGACACGCCGGCGCCCGAGGACGACCCGCCTGGAATGCGGCTGGCATCAACGGCGTTGCCTGGCGTGCCGTAATGCATGTTGTCACCGATCGCGGTGAAGGCGAACTCGGTCATGTTGGTCTTGCCGATGACGACCGCACCGGCTTGCCGAAGCCGGCTGACGATGGCGGCGTCGCGCTGTGCCGGCGCGGCGGTCTTGCGCATCAGCGACCCGGCCGTGGTCGGCTCGCCGGCGACATCGAACAGGTCCTTTATCGAGACAATGGTGCCGTCGAGCGGGCCGAGTGTCACGCCCACTCTTTTGCGGGCATCGCTGGCGTCAGCCGCGACCCGCGCCGCTTCGGCATAGAGCTTCGTAAAGACCTTCTCGTCCGCCGCACGGTTGGCAAGACGTGACAGGATGATTTCGAGGCGGTCGCGGATTGGTTGCATGTTGGTGTCGGACTCCGCCAGGATGGAACGTCTTTAAGGCAAGCAGCCGTTGGGACTGCAGAAGGGATAACCCGGCCAGCGTGCCTTTGCACCTGCCAGCGACAGGAAGATACTGATGCTGTACAAAGGCAGCTGCCATTGCGGCAAGGTTGCGTTCGAGGTGGAGGGCGAACTTGAGGGCGTCGTGCGCTGCAATTGCTCGATCTGCGCCCGCAAGGGTGCGCTGCTATGGGCCGTGCCACACGACAAGCTTACGCTCGTCGCCTGGGGCGATGACCTCGGCCGCTACACATTCGGCGAAACGAAGATAGCGCACCGCTTCTGCCGAACCTGCGGCATCCATCCTTTTGCCGAGGACACCAGCGAAGGCGGCGAACGCAGCGCCTACATCAACATCAATTGCGTCATCGGTCCCGACCCGTCCACCTTGTCGATCTTCGAGTTCGACGGGCGGGCCGTCTAAGCTTCCCATCATCCCCTATCGGTGGCCGTTGCGAGAGACTATTCGGCCTGTGGGCCGCGCAGGAACACCACGATGGCCGCCAGCAGCGTCGCGGCGCCGCAATAGGCAAACGCGCTGCCGACACCGGCATGGTCGACCAGCAGCCCGCCGAAGACGGCGCCCATCGCAATCGCTCCCTGGAAGGTCGCCACCATCAGGCCACCGGCGCTTGCAGCCTGGTCGGGCGCTGCCCGCACCAGCCAGCTCTGCAGCTCTACCGGCACGCTTGGGACCACTGTGGGGCGAAAGGGCCAAAGGCGCTGCCGGAACCTTGCTGAAAGTCCCCGGCAACTGGCGGTGAGGCGACCAAAATCGAACTGCCACCTGGCTCCTACTGGACCCAGAAGACCAATGAGATGCATGACGACGCCTGCCTCTCGGAGACGGAATGCGTGATCCTGCTGATCAACGACACGCCTTACGAGACCTACCTGCCGAAATAGCCGCGCCCTATGATGCGTGCCGCAGGCTGACACCACTGCCCTTGTCGAACAGCACCACCTTGTCGGGATTCCAGGCAAAGCGCACCGGTTGCTCGATCGCGACATCGGTCCTGGCCGGCACCGTGGCGCGAAGCGTTGTATCGCCGACCCGCAGCGTCAGGATCTTTTCCACGCCATGGTTCTCGACGTCGTGGACACGCGCCTCGACCGGTGCGCCGCTTTCCAGATAGACATCCTCCGGACGGATGCCGAAGACGAGCGGGCGACCGTCGGTCGCCGCACTCGCCCCACCCCCCGTAAAAATTTTGCCCGCCCCCGCGAAGGGCAGCTCGAAATTCAATGGCGCCATCACCGCGCGGCCGTTCACCAGCCTGCCGTCGATGAGGTTCATCGGCGGCGAGCCGACGAAGCTCGCCACATAGGTGTCGCGCGGATTGTTGTAGATCTCGTGCGGCGTGCCGGTCTGGATGATGCGGCCATGGTTGAGCACGCCGACCTTGTCGCCCATCGACATCGCCTCGATCTGGTCGTGGGTCACGAACAGGAAGGTGGCGCCAAGCTGTATCTGCAGGTTCTTCAACTCGGTGCGGAGCGCCTCGCGCAATTTGGCGTCGAGCGCCGACAGCGGCTCGTCCATCAGGAACACGCGCGGCTTGCGCACGATGGCACGGCCGATGGAGACGCGCTGCATCTCGCCGCCGGACAGGCGGTCGGTCTTGCGGTCGAGCAGGTGCTCGATCCGCAGCGTGCGGGCGGCGCGGTCGACGCGGTCCTTGATCTCGGCATCCGGCAGCCGGCGGATCTTCGGCTTCAGCGGAAATTCGAGGTTTTCGCGCACCGTGTAGCGCGGGTAGAGCGAATATTGCTGCAGCACCAGCGCCACGTCGCGCTCGGCCGCGCCCCAGTCGGCGACGTCGACGCCATCGATGAAGACCTGCCCCTCGCTCGGCTTCTCCAGGCCGGCGATCAGCCGCAGCGTCGTCGTCTTGCCGGCGCCCGTCTCGCCGAGCAGGACAAAGAATTCGCCATCGGCGATGTCGAGGTCGAGCCCGGTCAAGGCCGTGTGGTTGCCGAAAGTCTTGGAGATGTTCTTGAGCTGGATATGGGCCATCAGAGCCTCACCTCAAGCGACTTGCCGCTTGCCTTGTCGAAGAAATGCGCCTGGGTCGGATCGATTCGGGCAAACACCTTCTCGCCCGGTCCGGCAACGAAGCCGCTCTTGGTGCGGGCCCGCAGCATTTTCGAGCCAACCTTGAGGTCGACGATGTCGAAGGAGCCGAGCGGTTCGACGATCTGCGTCTCGACGGCCATGAAGCCATCGGCCGCGTCACGACGAATGAGGACGCCTTCCGGCCGGATGCCAAGTGCGAGTTGGCCGCTGGCGTGGCCGTTGAGTTTCGACAGCAGCGCCTGCGGAAACTCGAAGCCGGAAGCCGCGCCACCAACGGTGACCGAGGCCGATGACGTTGTTTCGGCAACCGCCGCGTCGGCGACATTCATCACCGGGCTGCCGACGAATTGGGCCACGAACAGATTGGCCGGCCGCGAATAGACCTCGTCGGGCGTTCCCACTTGCTGCAGCACGCCCTCATGCATGATGACGATACGATCCGCGAGGCTCATCGCCTCGATCTGGTCGTGCGTGACATAGATAGTGGTCGAGCCCTGCTTGATATGCAGCCGCTTGATCTCGGCTCGCATCTCCTCGCGCAATTTGGCGTCGAGCGCGCCGATCGGCTCATCCATCAGCATCGCCTTCGGCCGCCGCACCAGCGCCCGGCCGATCGCAACGCGCTGCATGTCGCCGCCCGAAAGCGCCGACGGCTTCTTGGCCAGCAGATCCGTTATCTGCAGCGTCTTGGCGACCGAGCGCACTTCCTGGTCGATCTCGCTTTTGCTCTTGCGCGTGGCGCGCAACGGAAAGGCGATGTTCTCGTAGACGCTCATATGCGGGTAGAGCGAGAATGACTGGAACACCATGGCGATGTCGCGGTCGGCGGCCTTCAGATGCTGGACCGGCTTGCCGTCGATGAGGATGTCGCCCTCGTCGACGGTTTCCAGTCCGGCGATGGCGCGCAACGTCGTCGTCTTGCCGCAACCGGACTGGCCGAGCAGCACGATGAACTCATTGTCCGCGATCTTGAGGTTGAGGTCCTTGATGACCTGGACGGTACCGAAGAATTTCTGGACGCCGCGAAGCTCGATCTGGGTCAATGCTGTGCTCCCGGATTTCGCGCGTCCCCGGCATGACCGGTGCCGGCCTGTTCCTCGGGTGCGATCTTCGAGGTGATGTTGAAGCCGATCAGCCCGATCAGGATGATGGTCAGGCCGTAGGTGTGCAGGGTCATGTTCCAGGGCTGGCAGAGGGCCACGATGCCGAGCACCATGAGTATCTGCGAACCCGGTTCCAGATATTTCTGATTGATGGCGCGAAAGCTCATTTGCGGATCGCTCCGAAGGACATGCCGCGCAGCAGATGGTTGCGGAGCAGGAAGGTGAAGATGGCGACCGGCAGCAGGAACAGGAAGGTGCCGGCGGCTATCACCGTCCAGTCCGGCAGGCCCGAGCCGACCTGGCTCGGGATGAACGGCGGCGCCGTCTGGGCGCGGCGGTTGGTCATGATCAGCGCGAAGGCGTATTCGTTCCACGCCGTGATGAAGCAGAAGACGGCGGTGGCGGCGATACCGGTGGCGGCCTCCGGCAGCACGATCTTGAAGAAGGCTTCCATGCGTGTATAGCCGTCCACCAGTGCCGCCTCCTCATATTCCTTCGGGATTTCATCCATGAAACCCTTCATCAGCCACACCGAAAAGGACAGGTTGAAGGCGGTGTAGAGAATGATCAGCCCGACGTGGGTATCGTTGAGGCCGACCGCGCGGTACATCAGGAACATCGGGATCGCGACCACCACCGGTGGCAGCATGCGTGTCGACAGGATGAAGAAGAGCAGGTCCGCCTCCCCCTTTACCCTGAAGCGCGAGAAGCCATAGGCGGTGAACGTGCCCATGCCGACGGCCAGCACCGTCGAGGTGATGGCGATGATCAGCGAGTTCAGGAAGCGGCTCGGATAGCCCGACCACTGCACCTGGCCCTTGCCGTCGCGCACGATCTTTTCGCCACCGTCGAAGACGACGCGCTCCCACCATGGGGCCGCCGCGTACTCTTCCGGCGACGGCGGACTGCGCAATTGAGAGCGCTTGGTAAACAGCTTCACGAACGGCGATATCTCTGGCTGGAAGACGACGGTCGGCGGAATGGTGGTGGCAAGATTGCGCGGCTTGAACGCCGTCGAGGCGATCCAGTAGATCGGCGCCAGGAAGATGATCGTCACCAGCAGCACGGCGACTATGGCGACGCGGTTGAAGGTGATTTCGGAAGAAGTGCGGACGGCGGCCATCTCAGCGCTCCTTCACCTTGTTGAGATATTTGACGTAGATGTTGGTGATCGCCAGCACCATGATCAGCACGATATAGGCCATCGCGCAGGAGCGCCCGGTCTGCCATTCCTGGAACGCCATCTTGTAGAGCCGGATCGAGATCAGCTCCGCCGTCGGCTGGCTGGTCAGGATGTAGGCGAGATCGAAGGTCTTGAAGGCTTCCATGGTGCGGAAGATGACGGCGATCATCAGGATCGGCGCGACCAGCGGCAGGGTGATGCGGAAGAACGTGTAGAACGGCCCGGCGCGGTCGATCGCGGCGGCCTCATAGAGATGCTTCGGCACCGCCGACAGCCCGGCCAGCGACAGCAGCATGACGAAGGGCGACCACATCCAGATGTCGGTCAACGCAACGGCGTAGAGCGCCATCTTGGGGTCGGCCAGCCACTCGAAATTGCCGAGCCCGAGCGCATAGTTGATAACCCCCCATGACGGATCGTAAAGCAGTTTCCAGAACAGCCCGACCACCGCCATCGACAGCATCATCGGCAGCAGCAGCAGCGTGGTGATAAGACCCTTGAGCGGAATGTCCCGGTTGAGCAGCATCGCCACGCCGAAGCCGACAAGCAGCTGTCCGACGACCGAGACAATCACGTATTTCGCCGTGATGGCGAAGTTCGACCACACATAGGGGTCGTTGAGCAGGTCGCGATAATTCTGCAGCCCGACGAAATTCGCCGGCGCATTGGTCGATGCGCGGAAGTCGGTGAACGAATAGCCGAGCGAATAGATCAGCGGAAAAATGTTAAAGACGATCAGGAACAGAACCGTCGGGATGATGAAGAGATTGCGGATGGAGATATCGCTTAGGCCGCGTGCCGCGGCGCGCGAGGATCTGTCGAGGGTGGTGATCATCGTGGTCGCCAAGACCCTGCTCCCGGTTCAAGAAAAAGAAACGGAGGAGGCGACATCGCCCCCTCCGCGGGACATGAAGGATTATTGGACGCGGCCGTATTTCTTGAAGGTCGCGTTCCAGTCTCCCGCCAATGCGTCCAGCGTTTCCTTGGCGGTGCCGCTGCCGCCGATCATGTAGGGGTAGACGCGCTGGTTGAGCTGCTGCAGCAGTTCTGCGTATTCCGGCACCGCCCAGAAGTCCTTCACCTTGAACATGGTCTCGTAGAAGGCCTTGTTGTAGGGCGTGGCGTTCTGGAACTCAGGCGACTTGAGCACCGCCTGGCTGCAGGTATAGCCGCCAAGGGCCGCCCACTTCTTCTGAGTCTCGTCCTTGATGAACCATTCGAGGAACTTCATCGCCTCGTCCTGCTTCTTCGAGTACGAGATGACGGAGATGCCTTGCCCGCCGAGCGCGGCGAACTGGTCGCCATTTGGGCCGGGAGGGTTGGCGAAGAAGCCGGTGTTCTTGGCATTCGGGTTCGACGCCTCGTTGATCAGCGAGGGGAAGAACGCGAAGAAGTTCATGCTCATCGCGGCCAGGTTTTCCGTGATTGCCTGGTTGTCCTCGACGAAGAACGATTTGGCCCAGCCCGGAGGCGTGAACTTGTAGAGCTCCTTGTAGGCATCGAGCGCGGCCACTGCCTTGTCGGAGTTGATGTGACCGTCGACCTTGTAGGTCGTGTAGTCGCCCAGCTCACCGCCATAGGAGAACAGCGCGTTCTCGAAGCCCATCGCCATCGCGTCGTAGGAATTGTCGGTGTAGATGGCGATGCCGTATCTCTTCTGATCCGGCCGGTGGAAGAACTCGGCGATGTCGCGCAGCGCCTTGAAATCCTTCGGCACGTCGAGGTCGTAGCCGTATTTGGCCTTGAAGGCTTCCTTTTCCTTGGGATCCTCGAACCAATCCTTGCGATAGGACCAGCCGACGGCGTCGCCCTCAAGCGGGATCGCCCAGTATTTACCGCTGTTGCCGGGATACTCGGCATAATATTTCACCGTCGCCGGTGCCATGACGTTGCCGAGATCATGCTTCTTGAAGAAGTCGGTCAGGTCGACGTAGTGGCCGCCGGTGGAGCCGGCGCCGAGCCACTGCGAGTCGCCGACGACCAGGTCATAGGCGTCGCCATGGGCGTTGAACTCGGTAAAGGCCTTGGTCTGGAAGTCGGACCAGGGCGTGGTCTCCACCGTGATCTTGACGCCGGTTTCCTTCTCGTACTCGTTGCCGAGTTCCTGCAGGTAATTGGCCGGATCCCATTCCGCCCAGAAGATGGTGAGCGACTTTTCCTGCGCGTAGACGGACGTTCCGCAGGCAAGCGTTAAGCCGATACCAGCAAGCATGCTGGTCACTAACTTGCGCATAATGATTTCCTCCCTTGTGCGCATTCTACCTTGTCGTACGAGCCGGCGACGGAGCCGGCCCTGGTAGTTCCTCCCGTGGTCGCGCTTTTCCGAATTCGGAGCCTCCTCGCTCTGTCCGGAAATGGATCGCAGCCCTCACCTTCGATCCGCTTATCTTCCTTGATCTGGTATTACCAATCCTGCGGCGACGTCAAGTCCTTTCTTGAAAGCGAGGCTGGGCCGTTACTGTCGAATTGAAGCTTTATCTGCCTGTTTTCCCATGATTTTCCTACTGTATGATATACATTGACCTTGCCCCACGAGCGCATTTTGGGCTAGGATCAGCGGCATGCAGGTAAATCTGGTCGAACCAGATTGGCGCTATTTCGCCGCTCCTGAAGCAGACCCATCCCCACCATAAGCCGACTCCGAGATTGCCGCGCGCACCAGCGCACTCGCCGCCCATTGCGCCACCGACATCATCCGGCGGCTGTCCAGCCCCCATATATCCTTGAGCACGATCAGCACCTCCACGCCGAAGATCAGCGACAGCGCCTGCGCCAGCCGCTTGAAGTCGCGCGGCGGCAAGCGATCCTTGAGCGGCGTGAGCGCCTCCTTCAGCAATTCGACGCGATGGCCGCGCGTGAAGGCCGGCTCTCCGCCCAGCGTGCCCGCCTGGCGCCGCGCCCATTGATCGAGCGACAGCTTCAAAGCAGCCTTGAATGTCGCCTCGAAGGCCTCGATGCGCGGCATGGCCGTATCGAACAGTTCGGTGACGCGGCGCTCGGCATCGGCGGCGGTGGACTTCCAGGTCAAGATTGGCCCCAGCCCCTCGTCGACGACGGCCTGCACCAGGGCTGCCTGGCTGGGGAAGTAACGGTAGGCCGTGGCCCGGGAGACCTCGGCTGCCTCCGCCACCTCGCTGACCGAAGGCGTCGCACCCGCCTGCATCAGCCGCGTGGCCGTCTCCAGCATCAGCCGCTTCGTCCGCGCCCGCGGTCCGCGCTCGGCTCTCTCCCCGGCGTTGTCGTCCGTAGCGGGTTGTTGACGTGAGACATCCATGCCAATACGATACGCGCGTCTCAAAAATTTGCAATGGCAGCCCTTTTCCTGGAGTGGCCACGTTGACGCTCTACGGCGCACAAAGCTTTCATCTGATGAGCATCACCACCTTCGAACCAACCAGCAGAGGGAGGCGCGGATGAAGCGCATCCATGTGGTGGGCACCGCCGACACCAAGGGCGAGGAACTCGCCTTCCTGGCCGATGCGATCGCCGCGACGGGTGCCGTCGTCTGCCGTGTCGATGTCGGCACGCGAGGCGCGACCGTGCCGGTCGACGTCTCGGCTGAAGAGGTCGCCGCCCATCATCCCGATGGCCGCGGTGCGGTGCTCGGCATCGACGACCGCGGCAGATCGGTTGCGGCAATGGCTGGGGCCTTCACGCGCTTTGTCCAGTCCCGCGACGACATATCGGGCATCATCGGCATTGGCGGCGGCGGGGGCACTTCGATCATCGCAGCGGGTATGCGCGCGCTGCCGCTCGGTCTGCCCAAGCTCATGGTCTCGACGCTGGCCTCGGGCGACACCGCCCCCTATGTGGACGTGTCCGACATCATCATGATGCCATCGGTGACCGACATGGCCGGCCTCAACCGGCTGTCTCGTGTCGTGCTGCACAACGCCGCCCAGGCGATAGCGGGCATGGCGGTCAATCCGGCGCCTGCGGCGGACGGCAAGGCCTCGATCGGCCTCACCATGTTCGGCGTCACCACGCCTTGCGTGACGGCAATCGCCGAACACCTCCGCTCGACATATGATTGTATGGTCTTCCACGCCACCGGCACCGGCGGCCGCAGCATGGAGAAGCTGGCCGACAGCGGCCTGCTGTCGGGTGTCATCGACATCACCACGACGGAGGTCTGCGACCTGCTGTTTGGCGGCGTGCTGCCGGCGACGCAGGATCGTTTCGGTGCCATCGCCCGCACCAAGCTGCCCTATGTCGGCTCGGTCGGCGCGCTCGACATGGTCAATTTCTGGGCGCCATCGACCATTCCGGAGCATCATCGCGGCCGGCTGTTCTATGAGCACAATCCGAACGTCACGCTGATGCGCACGACCGCGCGGGAATGCCGCGCGATCGGCGAATGGATCGGCACAAGGCTCGCCCGCTGCGAAGGCCCGGTGCACTTCCTGATCCCGGAAAAAGGCGTTTCCGCGCTCGACATCGAAGGCGGCGCCTTCTTCGATCCGGAAGCCGACGCAGCTCTGTTCGAAGCCGTCGAGCGCACCATCAGGCCGGGTGCGACGCGCCGCGTCACCCGCCTGCCGCTGCACATCAACGATCCGGACTTTGCCAAGGCGGCGGTCGCGGCCTTTCTCGACATCGCCAGACAGTGAGACCCAGACATGCCAGCCATACCGCGCAAGGACATACTGAAAAAGTTCCGGGGGATGATCGACAAAGGCGTGCCGATCGTCGGTGGCGGCGCCGGCACCGGCCTGTCGGCCAAGGCCGAGGAGGCCGGCGGCATCGACCTCATCATCATCTACAATTCCGGCCGCTACCGCATGGCTGGTCGCGGCTCGGCCGCCGGCCTGCTCGCCTATGGCAACGCCAACGAGATCGTCAAGGAGATGGCCTATGAGGTGCTGCCGGTGGTTAAGAAGACGCCGGTGCTGGCCGGCGTCAACGGCACCGATCCCTTCGTCATCATGCCGCTGCTGCTGGCGGAACTGAAGACGATGGGCTTTTCCGGCGTTCAGAACTTTCCCACCATCGGCCTGTTCGACGGCCAGATGCGGCAGAGTTTCGAAGAGACCGGCATGGGCTTCGGCCTAGAGGTGGACATGATCGCCGAGGCACACAAGCTCGACCTCCTGACCACGCCCTATGTCTTCAACCCCGAAGAAGCACGCGCCATGACCAAGGCGGGCGCCGATGTCGTCGTCGCCCATATGGGCGTGACCACCGGCGGCTCGATCGGCGCCACCTCGGCCAAGTCGCTCGACGACTGCGTCATTGCCATCGACGCCATTGCCGAGGCGGCGCGCTCGGTGCGCAACGATGTCATCCTGCTTTGCCATGGCGGCCCGATCTCGATGCCCGACGACGCCCGCTACATCCTCTCCCACGCCAAGGGCCTGCACGGCTTTTATGGCGCGAGCTCGATGGAACGGCTGCCGGCGGAAGCCGCGATCGCCGGGCAGACGGCGGATTTCAAGGCGGTGACGCTCGGCGCCGCCGCAAAGAACAAGAAGGGATGAGAGAGATGACCGACAGGAGCAAGGTGTTTGTCTACCCGAAGGACGTCAGCGCCTTCGGCTTCGACTGGGGAAAACTGTCTTTGACGGTGGCACCTGAAGTGAACGGCGCGACCCGCTTTTCCGGCGGCGTCGTCGACCTGCCCTCAGGCAAGGGCCATACCCGCCACAACCATCCGGGCGCGGAAGAGATTATCTTCGTCATCTCGGGCCATGGCGAGCAGATGGTCGAGGATGAGAAGGGCAATCCAGTGGTGGAGAAGGTCGGCCCCGGCTGCACCATTTACGTGCCGGAAAGCCGCTTCCATTCGACGCTCAACACCGGCGACGGGCCCATGCAGCTGTTCGTCGTCTATTCGCCGGCCGGGCCGGAACTGGGCCTGCGCGAACTGCCGGATTTCAGGCTAATCCCGGCGGGCAGTTGATCAATCTATTCTACTAGAGGCAGCGCCGCCCCGAAGGGCGGATGAGGGGCAGCGCCTGCCTCCAAAATTAGGCCGTCCCACCCCTATTCCATCCCCGGCCCCGATCGCCAAACATCACGTACCCGCTCTCGGTCACCGCCAGCGTATCCTCCAGCTTGATGAAGCCGCGCGTCGGGTGAAGCATGGTGGTCTCCACCGACAGCACCATGTTTTTCTCCAGCGGCTTGGCCGCATAGGTGCCTTCATAAGTCACTGGGTGGTTGGTCATCAGGAACGGCGCCTCGTGCGTGATCAGGCCCATGCCGTGGGCGAAGAAATCCGTATAGGGCGCGACCTTGGATGTCTTCAGCACACTCTCCGCATGAGAAATCATGTCGCCGCCAAGCGTGCCCGCCTTCACCTTCGAGAAGGCCGCCTGCTGCACCGTCTCGACCTCGGCCAGCAGATCCTCGAGCTCGGCATCGGGTTCGCCCAGAATGCCCATCCTGCAGAGATCGCCAATATAACCGTGATAATTGCCGCCGGAATCGATCGACAGCACCTCGCCCTTCTTCCACGCTTGCGGGGAGGTGGCGCGATTGTGGCTGGAGCCCAGCGTGAGCAGGCAATATTCGAAATGCGCACCGCGATTGGTCTCTTCGCGCCTGATCTGCTCGATCATCTCGGCCTTGGTCGTGCCCTCGCGCGCCCAGGCGATGGTCGCCAGCATGGAATCGGTGATCAGCTCGGAGGCCGTGCGCAGCTTCTCCAACTCCGCGTCGGTCTTGATGGCACGCATGCGTTCCAGCATGTCAGTCGCATCGATCAGCTTCGCGTCGGGCAATGCCTTGCGGATCAGCGCATAGGCGTCCGACGGCAGGAAACCGGGCTCGATACCGATGCGGGCATCGCCCTTGCCGATCTTCCTGACATGCTCGACGGCAAGATTGGCGGCGTCGAGGGTACCCCAGCAGGCAGCATGCAGCGTCGGCGTCCAGAACGGGTGGTTCTGGTGCTCGCCGCCTTCCATGCGGTTGCCGATATAGGCTGCATGATCCGGCCCGCCCTTCTCGTAGACCACGATCGGCAAATAGCGGCTGTGGCCGATCGCATCCATGGCGGCGAAGAAGATGAACTTGTAGCCGCCCAGCAGATACTGCGTGTTGTGCTTGGAGGTCGCGAGCAGCACGTCGATGCCGGCCTCCTCCATCAGCCGGTCGACCCTGGCCTGCTCGAACGGGATATCGCTGACGGCACTCTTGCCCGGCGCAATGTTCATCACTCTCTCCCAGAATTGCCCGGGATCGGCGCTGTTTCGCACCCGATCCGCCGGCTCGCGGTCAAATCTGCACCATTTTTCTCGCTCTGGTCCAGCCAGAATGTTTACGAACACAGCGCCAGGGCGGTCACCAAAGCGTCATTTGTCCACATATCCGGAAATCTGGTCCTACCAGCCAACCGAATTGACTGGACTTGTGCTAAACTGGTCCAGCGGACGGAAATTTCAAAGCCAAGCAGGGATGCGCCAATTCCGTCTCTGGCGAAACCCTCGGCAAGGCCCATAATCCCCGCCGCAAGGCTGCCGATGCGCGCGCCGGCGTTCGAGGCCGCGCCCGGTCGGGTGGAGGAGAGGACGGAGTTCGATCATGTCAGGTTTCACCATTTCCAGACGCACCGTGCTTACCGGGTCGGCAATGCTGCTGGCGTCCACCGCCATGCCGGCCCTGGGCTGGACGCAGACGCCAAAGAAGGGCGGACGGCTCGTGCTTGCCGCCGATTCCGAGCCGCGCAATCTCAACCCGGCGATCGTCGCCTCCAACGGCGTTTTCTTCATCTCCAGCAAGATCGTCGAGACGCTGGCCGAAGCCTCCTTCGACGGCAAGGACGGGCTCGCGCCTCGGCTGGCGGTGAGCTGGGAAGGTGCCGCCGACGGTCTCTCGGCGACCTTCAAGCTGCGCGAAGGAGTCAAATGGCATGACGGCAAGCCGTTCACCTCGGCCGACGTCGCCTTCTCGGCGCTGCAGATATGGAAGCCGCTGCAGAATCTCGGCCGCACCGTGTTCAAGGATCTCAGCACGGTCGACACGCCAGACGATCTGACCGCCGTGTTCAAATTCGCCAAGCCGACGCCGTTCCAGCTAATCCGCAACGCCTTGCCGGCGCTGTCGAGCGTGGTTCCGAAGCACATCTACGAAGTCGGCAAGATCGAGGACAACCCCGCCAACAACGCACCGATCGGTACGGGTCCGTTCAAGTTCGGCGAGTATAAGGCCGGCCAGTACTACCGGCTGACGAAGAACGCCGACTACTGGGGCAAGGACGAGCCCTATCTTGACGAGATCATCTATCAGGTCCTGCCCGACCGTACCTCGGCCGCCGCCGCGCTGGAGGCCGAGGAAATCCAGCTCGCGGCTTTCTCGGCCGTGCCGCTGGCCGATCTCGACCGCATCTCCAAGGTTCCCGGCCTGAAGGTCATCACCAAGGGCTATGAGGGTCTGACCTACCAGCTCGTGGTCGAGATCAACCATCGCCGCAAGGAATTGGCCGACCTCAAGGTGCGCCAGGCCATCGCGCACGCCATCGACAAGGACTTCGTCGTCAAGACAGTGTTCCTCGGCTACGCCGCCACGGCCACCGGCCCGGTGCCGAAGAACGATCCGCAATTCTACACCGCCGACGTGCCGATCTATGCCTTCGACGTCGCCAAGGCCAACGCGCTGCTCGACGAAGCTGGTTATAAGAAAGGCGCCGACGGCAACCGCTTCTCGCTCAGGCTCTTGCCTGCCCCCTATTTCAATGAGACGAAACAGTTCGGCGACTACCTGCGCCAGGCGCTCGCGGCAATAGGCATCGACGCGCAGCTGGTCAACAACGACTCGGCCGCCCACATCAAGGCGGTCTATACCGACCACGCCTTCGACCTTGCGGTCGGTCCGCCGGTTTTCCGCGGCGACCCGGCGATCTCGACCACCATCCTGGTGCAGAGCGGCATTCCCGATGGCGTGCCGTTTTCCAATCAGGGCGGCTACAAGAATGACGCGCTCGACGCCCTGATCACCAAGGCCTCCGAAACGCTCGACACCACGGCGCGCACCGACCTCTACAAGGAGTTCCAGAAACAGGTCGCGGCCGACCTGCCGCTGATCAACGTCGCCGAATGGAGTTTTATCAGCGTCGCCAGTGACAAGGTCGGCAACATCGCCAACAACCCGCGCTGGGCGGTCTCGAACTGGGCGGACACATATTTGGAATCGTGACACACTCACGCGGATGAGAATTCGCGAGGAAAGCCGTCGGCAGCAGCCAATCCCCCTCCTTGAGGGGGAGATGTCCGGCAGGACAGAGGGGCGCGCCTGGGCTCGACATTTCGTTATGTCCCTTATCGCGCATTCGAGATCCGCATGAATCGCGCCCTCGTCCTCCTGCGCCGTCGCCTCGTCGGCAGCATCTTCGTGCTTTTGATCGTCGCCATCGGCACTTTCCTTTTGCTAGAAGCAGCGCCCGGCGATGCGGTCGACGCGTACATCGTCTCGACCGGCGGCGACGCCGGCATGATCGAGCTGTTGCGCCACCGCTGGGGCCTCGACCAGTCGGAGCTGACGCGGCTCGCCAACTACCTCTGGGCACTGCTGCATCTCGACCTTGGCCAGTCCGTCACTTTTTCCCGGCCGATCCGCGGTGTCATCCTCGAGCGCCTGCCGACCACGCTCATCCTGATGGTCAGCGCCACCGCGCTCTCCTTTGGCCTCGGCTCGGTGCTCGGCATCTATGCCGGCGCCAGGCCAGGCAGCTTCCGCGACCGTTTTCTCTCCGTCGCCTCGCTGGCTCTCTACGCGGTGCCCGGCTTCTGGCTCGGCCTGGTGCTGATCGTGATCTTTGCCGTCGACCTGCGCTGGCTGCCGATCGGCGGCGTCGAGACGCTGGCCTCGGACAAGACCGGTCTCGACCGCGGCGCCGACATCGCCATCCATCTGGTGCTGCCGGTTTGCGCACTCGGTTTCATCTATCTGGCGCTTTATCTGCGCATGATGCGCGCCGGCATGGCCGAGGCCTGGCGCCAGGATTTTGTGCTGGCCGCCCGCGCCCGGGGGTTGTCGCGCCGCCGCATCGTGCTTGCTCATGTCGCCCGAAATGCGCTGCTGCCGCTGGTCACCATGCTCGGCCTGCAGTCGGCGCAGATGCTGGGCGGCAGCGTGGTCATCGAGAGCGTCTTTGCCGTGCCCGGCCTTGGTCGGCTGGCGCAGGAAGCGGTCGCCGCGCGCGACACGCCGCTGCTGCTCGGCATCATTCTTACCAGCGCCGTCCTGGTCATCGTCATCAATCTTGTCGTCGACATCGCCTACGCGTTCCTTGACCCGCGCGTCGGCGCCAGCGGGGCCGGTGCATGAGCCGTCTGCGCCGCTTTCTGCGCACGCCCGAGGCGGCCGCCGGTGCCATCATCCTGGCGGCGCTTTTCGCGATGGCGCTGTCGGCCTCGCTGCTGTTTCCCGGCGACCCGCAAGCCATTGCTGGCGCGGCGTTGCTGCCGCCTTTCCAGGACTGGTCGCTGCCGCTCGGCACCGACCGGCTCGGCCGGGACGTGTTGGCCGAGCTGTTTCATGGCGCCCGTACCTCGCTGGCCGTCGGTCTGGCCGCGGCGGCCGCGGCACTCGCTTTCGGCGCGGTGATCGGCACGCTGGCCGGCTTCGCCGGCGGCCTGATCGACGAGGTGCTGATGCGCGTCACCGATGCTTTCCAGACCGTGCCGGGCTTCCTGCTGGCACTGGCCTTTGTCAGCGTGGTTGGGCCCTCGCTCGGCGTCGTCGTCGTCGCAATAGCGCTCGGCACCTGGACGGGGCCGGCGCGGGTCGCCCGCGCGGAAGTCCTCTCCATTCGCGAACGCGACTATGTCGCCAGTGCCCGTGTCATTGGCATGCATCCCCTGGAAATCGCCTTTCGCGAGGTGCTGCCCAATGCCTTGCCGCCGATCTTGGCGATGTCGTCGGTGATCGTCGCCGCCGCGATCCTCACCGAAGCAGCCCTGTCTTTCCTTGGTCTTGGCGACCCCAACCGGGTCACCTGGGGTGGCATGATCGCGGAAGGTCGCGCTGTCTTGCGCACCGCGCCGTTCCTCTCGATCGTCCCGGGCATTGCGCTGGTGCTGACGGTGCTCGGCGTCTATCTCGCCGGCGAAGGCATCGTCGAGACGACGGCCGTGCGCAGGGGCCTGTCGTGACGGGACTGGCGTCGATCCGAGATCTGACGGTGACCTACCGCCGTGATGGCAGCGAGGTCGCCGCGCTGAAGAATATTATTCTCGATATCCAGCCAGGCGAACGGCTGGCCATCATCGGTGAAAGCGGTTCGGGCAAGAGCACGCTGGCGCTGGCGATCGCGGGATTGTTGCCGGCGAGCGCCAGGATTGAGGGGAGTATCGACTGGTTCATGCGATCACCGCCAACGTTGGGGGCCAAGGCACCCCCCTCCGGCAGGATAGAGGGGGGTGGGAAGGATCGCCTATCTCTCAACCGTCACAATCAAGCCTCCCTTGGCGGCCGCGACATCGGCTTCGTCTTCCAGGATCCGTCCGCAAGCCTCGATCCGGTAATGGCAGTCGGCAAACAAATCGCCGAAGTCGCGCGCACGCATCTCGGCCTCACATGGGCCCAGGCATATGCCAAAGCCAAAACCCTTCTCGAACGCGTCCGCTTGCCCGACCCCGACTCCGCCCTGCACGCCTTCCCGCATCAGCTTTCCGGCGGCCAGAAGCAGCGCGTGGCGATTGCCGCCGCGATTGCCGCCGGGCCGAAACTGCTGATCGCCGACGAGGCGACCAGTGCGCTCGACACCATCGTGCAGGCCGAGATCGTCGCTTTGATTCGACGGCTTGTGGCCGAGGACGGCATGACGCTGCTGTTCATCAGCCATGACATTGCGCTCGCCGCCGAGCTTGCCGAACGCATCGCCGTGTTCCGCCACGGCCAGTTGGTGGAGTTTGGCAAGACCGAGCAGATTGTCGAAGCCCCGACGCAAGCCTATACCCGCGCGCTGCTCGACGCCCATGTCGACCTCGACGCCGAGCCGCTGCTGCACCGAAGCAGGCTGAATGCATGAGCCTGCTGACAGTGTCCAATCTCACCAAACGCTACAGTCGCGGCGGCAAGACCCTTGCTGCGGTGAGCGATGTCTCCTTTCATATCGAGCCCGGCGAAACGCTGGCGCTGGCAGGCCCTTCCGGCAGCGGCAAGTCGACCATCGCGCGGTTGGTGCTGCGCCTGATCGAGCCGGATGGCGGACGCATTGAATTCGAAGGCGATGATTTCCTGGCTCTGGGCGGCTCGGCACTTCGAGCCCGTCGCGCGCGACTGCAAATGGTGTTCCAGGATCCACTGGCCGCCTTCAACCCGCGCGCCACGGTGGCGCGCGTCCTCGATGACCCCTTGCGCATTCATGGCGTCGCCCCGCGCTCGGAGCGCCCGCGCCGCATCGCCGCCTTGCTGGAGCGGGTCGGCCTTGCGGCCGATCTCGCGCCCCGCGCAATCCATGAAATCTCCGGCGGTCAGCGGCAGCGTGTGGCGATTGCCCGCGCCATCGCCACCAAGCCGTCGCTGATCGTGCTTGACGAAGCGGTGTCGGCGCTCGATGTCTCGGTGCGCGGCCAGATCCTCGATCTCCTGCTCGACCTGCAGCGCGAGGAACGGATCGCCTGTCTCTTCATTTCGCATGATCTTGGCGTCGTCCGGGCGGTCGCCCACCGCGTCATCCTTCTCGATGCCGGGCGGATTGCCGAGAGCGGCGATGCCCGAACCGTCATCGACGCGCCGCGATCGGCCATCGGCAAGGCACTGGTGGCGGCTGCGCCTAGATTGAACAGAAACAGACCATGATCCGCTCTTCGAACAAGATCACACCGACAGGACGGCCTACCCTCCAACCATCAACCTGACGACCTCGTCATGGTTGGTCTCGGAAATTTTGCGCTCGCCGGCCTGGACGCCGCGGCGCAGCACGACGATGCGGTCCGAGACCGCGAAGATATCCTGCAGATTGTGCGAGATGAAGATCACGCCGCGTCCTTGCGCCTTGAGCTGGTGGATGAGCGAGATCACCTTGCGCTGTTCCGGCACGCCAAGTGCCGCGGTCGGTTCGTCCATGATGAGGATCTGCGCATCCCAGTAGACAGCGCGGCCGATGGCGACGGCTTGGCGTTGGCCGCCGGAGAAATTGCTGACCGGGGCGTTCATCCGGCTGACGTGGAAATCCAGCCGCTTCATCGTCTCCCTGGCCGCCTCGGCCATGGCCTTGCGGTCGAGCACCGGCAGGAAGCCGAACGCCTTGCGCATCGGTTCGCGGCCAAGGAAAATGTTGGCACCGATCGACAGATTGTCGGCGAGAGCCAGATCCTGGTAGATCGTCTCGATGCCTTTTTCGCGCGCCTCTTGCGGCGTCGCGAATGCCACCGGCTGGCCCCTGAGCAGGATTTCGCCGCCTGTCGGCTGGAACACGCCCGAGATCGCCTTGATCAGCGTCGTCTTGCCGGCACCATTGTCGCCGGCCAGCGCCACCACTTCGCCCGGCCGCACGGCCATGGAGAAATCGTTGAGCGCGCGCACGGCGCCGAAATGCTTGGACAGGTTGCGGACCTCGAGCAAGGGGGTGTTCTGGTCGGTGCTATTCATCCTGGCGGCCTCCACTGAACCGGCGCTGCGCCTGGTCTATGAGCACGGAAATGATGATGACGACGCCAACGGCGATGAACTGCCAGAACGGCTCGACATTGACGAAGACCAGCCCGTACTGGATGACCGCGATCACCAGCGCGCCGGCGACCGTGCCCAGGATGGTGCCGGAGCCACCGAACAGGCTGGCGCCGCCGATGACGACCGCCGCGACGCTGTCGAGCAGCAGCGGCTCGCCGGCTTGTGCCGCACCGGCCGTGAAGCGCGCCGCGTAGAGCGCCCCGCCAAGGCCGGCGCACATCGCCGACAGCACATAGAGCCGCAATATGTGGCCCCTGATGTCGATGCCGGCGCGCCGCGCCGCCTGCACATTGGCGCCGATGGCATAATTGTGCTGGCCGAACCGTGTCTGGCTGAGCAGATAATGCATCACGATGACGAACACGGCAGCGATCATGACCAGATAGGGCACGCCGTAGAACTTGCCATTACCGAGCAGCGCGAACCAGGAATTCTGAACCGGCACCGTCGTGCCGCCGGCAAGCAGGAAGGCAACGCCGCGCGCGACGCCGAACATGCCGAGCGTGCCGATGAACGGCGGCACCCTGAGGCGCGAGATGAGCAGGCCATTGATGATGCCGGGCAAGCCGGCGACGATCACCGCGGCGAGGATGCCCGCCAGCATGGCCAGCGGCAAGGGAATGGCGGCGCCCGCCATATTGGTGGCATGCGCGGCAACGACGGCGGCAAGCCCCATGATGAACCCCAGCGACAGATCGATGCCGCCCGAAATGATGACGAAGGTCTGTCCGGTCGCAAGCAGCAGCGGCGCTATGGCAAAGATTGCGATGGATTGCAGGTTGAACGGGTTGAGCACGAACGTCGCGCCGAAGGCGAACCTCGACCATACCTCGAAACAGATGATCAGACCGGCGAGGAACAACCAGGCGCGCCCTTCGGCGATGCGTCCGATCAGGGTCCTGGCCGGATCGCCATGATCGGCCTGGGGGGCGACATGCTTCTCGGCCGGCTGGGCTGGTGATGTCGAGGTCATGAATACTCCGCGGCGCGGCTGCGTTCAAACAGGCCCCGCCTTCGGGAACCCGGCACGAGCTCCCCCCGGCGGACCGGGAGGAGCCAAGCTCGTCTTGACCTACTCGGAGTAGAGGTACTTCGAGATGTTCGGGTCGGCGATGTTGGACTTGTCCATGATCGTGAAGCCGGTGCCGATCGTGACCGGGATTGAATGGCCGGTCAGGTGGGCATAGGCCGAGACGACGCCGAAGTAGCCGATCTCGGCGGGATGCTGGGCGATCGCCACGTCCACCAGGCCGGTGTTGATGTTGTCGACGATGCTGGTCGGTGCATCGAAGGCAACGACCTTGACGGTGCCGCTCTGCCCGGCCTGCTTGACGCCGTTGGCCGCACCCAGCGCGGAGAACAGATTGGCGCCGAACACGCCGACCAGATCGGGATTGCGCGCGAAGACGGCCTGCAGCTGCGAGGCCGCCTTGTTGGCGTCGTCGTCATTGAATTGGGTCTCCAGCACGGTGATGCCGGTATGCTTGGCCATTTCCTTCTTGAAGCCTTCTTCGCGCTGGTCGGTGGTCGAGATGCCGGGCTTGACGTTCGACACATAGACCTTGCCCTTGTCGCCGACGGCGGTGGCAAGCGCACGCGCGGCGATCTCGCCGCCCAGAACATTGTCAGAAGCAATGTAGGCCAGCGGGAAATCGGCATCGCCAGCACCCGTCTGGTAGACGCCGCTGCCGATGAAAGTATCGACTGTTATGACCGGAATGCCGGCGTCGTTGGCCTTGCGCAGCGGCTCGACCAGCTGGACCTTGTCGGTCGGCGCGATCAGGATCGCATCCGGCTTCTTGGCGATGACCGCGTCGAGCACCGGCACCTGGGTGACCGGGTTGAAGTCCGGAGCGCCCTGGAAGACCAGGTTCACGCCGAGCGCGTCGGCGGCCGCTTGGGCACCCTTGCGCATGGTGATGTAAAAGCCATCGGTCGTGAGGCCCGGAATGAGCGCAATGGTGTATTTTTTGTCCTGCGCCTGCGCGGGCGCCATCAGCACCGTTGCGCTGACGGCAAGCGCCGCGAGCGCGGCAACGATCTTCTTCATGACATCCTCCTCATTGTTGGCAGTTCTGCCGTTTTCGGTGACATTGGAATGGCCGTTATCCGCTCAGAGGCAGGATGCCGACGGCCGGAACGCCTGTTTGCCTTTCGCGGGCAGCTCCTCCCAAGCGCCCTCCAGTCTAAATATCAGCCGGCCGAGCCGACCGCACAATCCCGTGCTCACTTTCCTCGCCTCCGCGAGGTCAGGGAACCATCGCGCCCGGCATCCTGCACGACGGATCGGCAATTTGTAACACTTTGCAGAAATAAATTGCAACTCGGTTTTTCCGCGACTGCAACGCCGGCTTTCCAGACGCCTTCTGACTGCTCCTCCGAGCCCCGGGCGAACTATCGTCCCGACTCCCCGGCGACACAATCGATTTCGCAGCGGCTTCTCTCCGCACCGACAGCGCCGCATCAGTCCGCATATCTGCCGCTATCGCGTTGCAAGAACCGCGAGGATGGCCTGAGCCGTCTTGGTATCCGTCACCAGCGTGTTGATGAGCCCGGAACGAACGGCGCCGATGATGGCCGTCGCCTTCTCCGGCGAGGCTGCGACGCCGATCACCAGGGGCACGGCGCGAAGCTGCGCCGGCGACATGGCGATCATCCGGCTCTCCCCTTCCCAGGCGATCAGGGCGCCTTCCGCATCGAAATAATGGCGAAGGACGTCGCCAGCCGCATGGACCAGCGCCTGCTCGGTCGGCGTGGCGGCACTCGCCTCGGGTGGGTTGATGGCGTGCGGCAGGCCAATGCCGACGATCGCAACGTCGGTCCTGTCCCACAGCGCGACGGCATCGCGGATGGTGGCGTCTCCAAGGAAGACGTCACGCAGCTCGCTGGACGGCAGATAGGGCGCATGGATAAAGTGCGGTGTCCCGCCAAACTCTTCGGCGGCGAGCCGCACGAATTCATTGACCTGGAAATGCGCCGCGTGCTGCTGCATGCCGCCAGTCGCGGCCACAGTCAGCACGCCCGGCATGCGCGGCAGGCCGGCTCGAATGACCTCGCGCACGGCGCGTCCCCAGCCGATGGCGACCACGGAGCCGGCCACCAGTTGCGCCTGCCTGAGCAAAGCGCCAAGCGGGGCGGAAAGCGCCGTCAGCGCACCCGCTGCCGGCGTTTCGACAACGGCGGCGTCCCGCAATTTCAATCCGTCGACAAGTTGCCTGGTAATATCCTCCGGCGTCGCCAGGTCGATCACCTCGATGCGCACGATCCCTTCGGCCCGCGCCCGCTGCAGCAGGCGCGAAATCGTCGCGGTGGAGACACCGAGCTGCCGCGCTATATCGACCTGCGACATCTCCTCCACATAGTGCAACTTGGCAACCGTGTGCAGCATGGTGCGCGATGCGGTCGCGTCCTGGGCGGAGGGAACAGACAGCTTGCAATTCCTTTCAGAAACGTGTTACACACGTATACGCCGATGCGAGTTATCGCGCAAATCCGGTGAGCTCGCAACTTGAGGCATACCAGGCCAAACGCCGGTTGGGCTGCTTATCCCAGCAGCCGGCGATGTATCAGGCGGCAAACTCATCCTGCCGGCAGGCGGGCAAACTGACCATTTGTTTCCACGGGACCAGCGCCTCGGCGCGCCAACATCGGACAGAAGAAAACCATGACCAGGATGACCACCGCGGAACTGCGCGGCTACCAGCAGATATGCGGCAAGGACGGAGCCATGGTGGCCATCGCTTGCGATCAGCGCGGCGGCATGCGCACCTTGTTGGCGTCGGACCCCGAGGACCAGGCCAGAATCACCAACGACATGCTCGGCGACACCAAGGCCGACATCACGCGCTACCTCGCAAGTGCGGCGTCCTGCGTGCTGCTCGACCCGCTCTGCGCGGTGCCGAGAGTTGTCGACGACGGCGTACTGAACCGTGACACCGCGCTGCTCATCGGCCTCGACGCGTCCGGTTTCGACGTTTCGCCGGAGGGCTATCGGCTGTCGCGGCTGGTCCCCGGCATTGACGCGAGGCGCGTGCGCGAACTCGGCGGCACGGGCGGCAAGATCATGGTGTATCTCAGAGCCGACAAGCCTGAAGCCAACGAACACAACATTGCCCTCCTGCGCCAATGCATCGCCGACTTCGGCAAAGAGGACCTGCTGCTCGTCGTCGAATTCCTGACCTATCAGCTCGAAGGGGAAAGCCCCGAGGACTATGCGGCCAAGACGCCCTGGCTGGTCGAGGAGGGTACGAGGATTTCGCTGGAATGCGGCGCGAAGGTGCTGAAGCTTCCCTACCCCGGAACGCCGGAAGCCTGCGCCAACATCACTGAAATGGCCGGCGAAGTGCCGTGGGCCGTACTTTCGGCCGGCGTCAACCACACCACTTTCCTTGGCCAGGTCGAGGTCGCCATGCAAAATGGCGCCTCCGGCGTCATCGCCGGCCGATCGCTGTGGAAGGACTGCATCTCGCTCGATCGTGACATTCAGCGCGAAAGACTTAAGACCATCGCGGTGCCGCGACTGCGAGAGATCCAGGCGGTGATCGGGCACTATCGGCGGAAGGCTGCCGCCTGATATCCACGTTTGAGCGCCGGCACGTGCAGGACGTCATGCCACAAAAGTCGATGGCCATAGGGATCGATATAGGCGGCACCAATTTGCGTGCCGCCCGCATCTCGGGCGCCGGTGAAATCCTCGAACGTCTTTCCGAAAAGAGCGCGGCCGACGCGGAGCTGGTGCTTGGCCGCATCGCCGACATGGCGCGCCTTCTCGATACGCCTGATGTGGCGGCCATCGGCGTCGGCGTTCCCGGCCGCGTCGACGCGCGGCGCGGCGCGGTCCTGTCGGGAGGCTATGTCAACCTCGCTTCGGTCGCGCTCGCGCAGCGGCTGGAAAGCATGACCGGCAAGCCTGTCATCGTCGACAATGACTGCAACATGGCGCTGGCAGCCGAGATGGCGCTTGGCGCCGGCCAAGGCCACGACAACATCGCCATGTTCACCATCGGCACCGGCATTGGCGGCGCCGTCGTCCAGAACCGACGGATCATGCGCGGCCGAGCAACAGCGGGGCAACTGGGGCACATCACCGTCGATGTCAACGGCGAACTCTGCGCTTGCGGGCGGCGCGGCTGTGTCGAAACCACCAGTTCGGGTACGGCGCTCGGCCGTCACATAGCGCGGGCTGGCCTTGGTCCCGAGGTTTCGGTCGACCAACTCTTTGCCCGCGATGCCGCCGGCGACATCCAGGCGCGAGGCATATTGGAAGCCTGGGCGAGGCCACTGCGCGCGGCCATCGATACCACCGTTGCCGTGTTCGACCCCGACCTCGTCCTGCTTGGCGGCGGTCTTGGCCGGGCGGCACACAGAGCGCTTGGCCACGCGCCGGCGCTGGCGCCGTGGTACCAATGCCCGGTGGCGCCGGCGCAGCTCGGCGACGACGCCGGAGTGATCGGCGCCGGTCTCCAGGCGCTTTCGGCACCGACATCGACATCGCTTTCCGTTCAGCCCGGCCGCGCCAGACGCGCCGTGCTCGTCAACGGCATCCCGGCCAGCGGAAAGAGCACGGTATCACGCGGCATCGCCGACCGCATGGGATGGCCGCTGCTCGCGCTCGATACGGTCAAGAACCCGTTCCTCGAAGTGCTCGGCGGCGGCGACCGCGAATTCAACCGCACGCTGGGCCGCGCCAGCTACCAGGCAATCTGGTCGCTCGTCGGCGACGCCCCGGCCGGCAGCACCTTCATCGTCGATGCCTGGTTCGGCTTCCAGCCGCGGCAAGTGCTCGAGGATCATCTGCGCAACGCCGGCGTGGAACACACGGCCGAAATCTGGTGCCACGCGCCGGGCGAAGTTCTGGCCGAACGCTACGGCGCCCGGCTAGGTCAGCGCCTCCCGGGTCATCCCGGCGCCGCCTATATCCCCGAATTGATCGAGCTGGCCAAGCGCGCCGAACCGCTGCGGCGAGGGCCGCTGTTCGACGTCGATACGACGCAGCCGATCGACTTCGAGGCCATCGCCGCATGGCTGCGCGCGAGTTTGGCCGGCGACGCGTCGGTCCTTTCAATCAATAGCCGACGGTGAAGCGCTGCCTGACATGTGTCGGCTTTTCGATCTCGTCGACCATCGCGATCGCATAGTCCTCGAAGGAGATGCTGCTACCCTTATCCGAGGCGAGAAGCGTATCCTTGCCGACGCGGAACTTGCCGGTGCGCTCACCTGGGACGAACATCGCGGACGGCGACAGGAACGTCCAGTCGAGGTCGCTGACTGTCTTCAACTTGTCCAGGAAGTCGGCGCCCTTCTGTGCCTCGGCCTTGTAGATCGCAGGAAATTCGGCGGTATCGACCAGACGCTTGCCGGGCGCGACTTCGAGACTGCCCGCGCCGCCCACGACGAGATAGCGCTTCACGCCCGAGGCACGCACCGCGGCGATCAGCGTGTCGGGGTCGCTATCCACGAAATGCACCGCGCTGATCACCGCGTCATGGTCGCGGATCAACTCGGCAAGGCCTTCCTTGTCGAAGACATCGCCCTTCTTGGCGGTCACGCCGGGCAGCGCGGCAATTTTTTCAGGGCTGCGGGCGATACCGGTGACCGTGTGGCCACGATCGGAGAGTTCCTTGAGTATGCGCGAGCCGACAGCGCCGGATGCACCGATGAGAGCGAGGTTTGCCATGTTCTTTTCCAGTCCTTGTTGGAGGTCGGTTGGGGATTACGCCGCCGCTATATGGGCGACAAGATTGTCAAAGCTGCCGAACAGCGCGTTCGAACCGATGAGCCGAGGCGCTTCGTTGCGGATGACCGCCAGCGAAGGCACGCCGTTGGCATGCAAGCGCTGGAATAGCGCGCGGCCACGATTGACCAGGTCGAGGTGCGCCATCAGCAAGGTTTCGGTCGGGCTCTTCAGGATCGCGGCGGCATCCATCATGCCCGCGCCGCCGAGCACGGCAGCCACGCCTTCGACAGTCACGATATCGCGACCGTCGACATAGCGCGCACGTTGGATTGCCTTGAGCGCGGTCCACCGGCGGCTTGGGTCTTCCAGGCCGGCGGCGCTGATGCCGAGGGTCGCCGCATGCGAGTCCAGCAAGGTGCCACGGATGCCGAGGACATTGTGCTGATAGGGCTGCGTGAATGCTTGTCCGGTCAGACGCTCGATACGCTGGTCGTTCGCCCAGGCGTGAGCGGCAAAACCTTCATCCATCGGCCTCGCGCCCGCTCCCGAAAACAGACCAGCCGGCAGCAATTCGACGCGCACGCCGCTGGCAGCCAATTTGTCCAGCATCGGGGCGGCGCCGTAGCACCAGCCGCAGAGCGGATCGAAAAGATAAATCACATCCGAATTGCTCATGATTGCCTGATATCCCTTGGCGCGGCGTGCAGCGGTCTGGATTGCCAAAATCTGTTGCTCCTATGTGGCAGACAACGATCTTGCGATAAACACCATCCAATAATATAGATTGTCTGACCAGTTCATACAAAGCGATCGCCGTGGCTGACCTGCTGAACCTCAATCGACTGGTCTACTTCACCACCGTGATGGAGACCGGCTCCTTCACATCGGCGGCCGACCGGCTTGGCGTCGCCAAAGCCGTGGTCAGCCATCAGATCGGCAAGCTCGAGGAGGAGTTGGGCGCGACACTCATGCGACGAACGACACGGCGTGTCGCGCCGACCGAAGAGGGACGCCTCTTCTATGATCGTGCGATGATAATCCTGCGGGAAGCGGAGGCCGCCTATGGCGAGATTTCGCGCGCGGCCGTCGAACCGGCTGGAATGTTGAGACTGACGGCGCCGCTCGACTACGGCACGAAGGTGGTTGCACCGGTCATCGCCGCCTATCTGAGAACTTATCCGCATATGCGCGTCGAGGTGATCTTCGACGACGCGGTAAGCAATCTGGTCGACGAGCAGATCGACCTCGGCATCCGCGTCGGCTGGCTTGCTGATTCCTCCAACCAGGCGCGGCGCTTGGGCACGATCCGGCAGATCGTGGTGGCAAGTCCTGCGTTCGCCGCAAGCCTGCCGCAGGGCGTGAGCCCGCGGCAGGCGCGGTCGCTGGCCTGGGTCGGAAACGCCCAGCTTCGCGGCGTCGGCCAATGGCTGTTTTCCAGGGATGGCGACGAGGTACTGACCGAACTCAACCCGGTCATCACATGCGACAAGAGCCCGGCTGCCCATGCCTGCGTGCTTGCCGGCATAGGGCTGGGTGTGTTTCCCGACTACAGCGTCAGCGACGACATCGCCGAGGGGCGGCTGGTGCCGGTCTTTGCCGACTGGGCCTTGCCCACCGGCGGCATCCACGCCGTCTTTCCGCCGGCAAGGTTCAGGCCCGCCAAGGTGCGCGCGTTTGTGGACCTGCTCGCCGCCGCCGAGAGAAAGCGATCGCGCGGCAGTGTCGTGGCGTGAATGCAACCGCGGCAGAAGGTCGGTACCCGAAACAAGTCGTCCGCAGCAATATGAGATCGGAACGCGAACGGCCCGCCGGCATAGAGCCAGGCGGGCCGTTTTGTTTGGTTGCGGGGACAGGATTTGAACCTGTGACCTTCAGGTTATGAGCCTGACGAGCTACCGGGCTGCTCCACCCCGCGTCACCACCATGATCGCCTTGTGGCGATTGCGGTATTCTGTCTCCACCAAATGAAAGGGCCGCTTAGAGCGGCCCGGGATCCCTTGGCGGGCCTTTATGCATGTTGCCCAAAAGAGTTAGCGGTTTGGGGCAACGACATGCATCGAACGATGTGCAGAGAAGATTTCACTGTCATCCGATTGGATGAGAGTTTGAACGTGCGTTTTGCAGACCTGGCAGCGACCTACTCTCCCGCGTCTTGAGACGAAGTACCATCAGCGCTGGAGCGTTTCACGGCCGAGTTCGGAATGGGATCGGGTGCAGCCGCTCCGCCATAACCACCAGGTCGGCAAAACGCACGTTATTCGAGAAGCTGGGTTAGGGATTAGGCAGTAGGGAATGGTGAGTAGGGGATACCTGCTTGCCATCCGGCCGTGCCGTTGCCCGTCTTTCCGCGCCAAGGCGATGCTTTGCAGGTTGCTTCGGGCAAAGCCCGCAAGCGCGACTGCGCGTCGCCGGTCGTCCGGCGCCCTCGCTTAAGCATAGGCCCGTAAGGGCCGCTCATGCGTGAGCGCTGGTCAGACCATTTGACTTCATCAAATGGGTATTAGGAATGAGAACGATCAAGCCGATCGAACTATTAGTACCGGTAAGCTTCAAGCGTTGCCGCTCTTCCACACCCGGCCTATCAACGTGGTCGTCTTCCACGGTTCTCAGGGAATACTCGTTTTAAGGTGGGTTTCCCGCTTAGATGCCTTCAGCGGTTATCCCGTCCGGATATAGCTACCCTGCTATGCGGCTGGCGCCACAACAGGTCCACCAGAGATCCGTCCATCCCGGTCCTCTCGTACTAGGGACAGATCCTTTCAATATTCCTACACCCACGGCAGATAGGGACCGAACTGTCTCACGACGTTCTGAACCCAACTCACGTACCGCTTTAAATGGCGAACAGCCATACCCTTGGGACCTGCTCCAGCCCCAGGATGCGATGAGTCGACATCGAGGTGCCAAACAACCCCGTCGATATGGACTCTTGGGGGTCATCAGCCTGTTATCCCCGGCGTACCTTTTATCCGTTGAGCGATGGCCCTTCCACGCGGGACCACCGGATCACTATGACCGACTTTCGTCTCTGCTCGACTTGTCAGTCTCGCAGTCAGGCAGGCTTATGCCATTGCACTCAGCGAACGATTTCCGACCGTTCTGAGCCCACCATCGCGCGCCTCCGTTACTCTTTAGGAGGCGACCGCCCCAGTCAAACTACCCACCATACATTGTCCCGGACCCGGATAACGGGCCGCGGTTAGACATCCATAGTGATAAGGGTGGTATTTCAAGGGTGGCTCCACCTGAGCTGGCGCCCAGGTTTCAAAGCCTACCACCTATCCTACACATGCCACTACGAATGCCAATGTAAAGCTATAGTAAAGGTGCACGGGGTCTTTCCGTCTAACCGCAGGAACCCCGCATCTTCACGGGGAATTCAATTTCACTGAGTCTATGCTGGAGACAGCGGGGAAGTCGTTACGCCATTCGTGCAGGTCGGAACTTACCCGACAAGGAATTTCGCTACCTTAGGACCGTTATAGTTACGGCCGCCGTTTACTGGGGCTTCGATTCAGAGCTTGCACCCCTCCTCTTAACCTTCCAGCACCGGGCAGGCGTCAGACCCTATACGTCGTCTTGCGACTTCGCAGAGCCCTGTGTTTTTGATAAACAGTCGCTACCCCCTGGTCTGTGCCACCCTCCTCCACTTGCGTGGAAAAGGGTCACGCTTCTTCCGAAGTTACGCGTGCAATTTGCCGAGTTCCTTCAGCATAGTTCTCTCAAGCGCCTTGGTATACTCTACCAGACCACCAGTGTCGGTTTCGGGTACGGTTTATAAGGAGGAGCTATTTCCTGGAACCACGCAGCAGCCCGTTCAATCCGATAAGATTGGACTACCTCAATGATCCGTCACTACCTCCAAGCCCACGAATATTAACGTGGTTCCCATCGACTACGCGTTTCCGCCTCGTCTTAGGGGCCGGCTAACCCTGCTCAGATTAGCTTTAAGCAGGAACCCTTGGTCTTTCGGCGGGGGAGTCTCTCACTCCCCTTACGTTACTCATGTCAGCATTCGCACTTCTGATACCTCCACCACCCCTCACGGGTATGGCTTCGTCAGCTTACAGAACGCTCCGCTACCGCTTGGCCCTTGCGGACCAAACCCTAAGCTTCGGTGTATGGCTTTAGCCCCGTTACATTTTCGGCGCAAAGACCCTTATTTAGACCAGTGAGCTGTTACGCTTTCTTTAAATGATGGCTGCTTCTAAGCCAACATCCTGGTTGTTTTGGGATCCTCACATCCTTTCCCACTTAGCCATAACTTGGGGACCTTAGCTGTAGGTCAGGGTTGTTTCCCTTTTCACGACGGACGTTAGCACCCGCCGTGTGTCTGCCGACTAGTACTCCCAGGTATTCGGAGTTTGGTTAGGTTTGGTAATCCGGTGAGGACCCCTAGCCCATCCAGTGCTCTACCCCCTGGGGTATTCGGTCGACGCTCTACCTAAATAGATTTCGCGGAGAACCAGCTATTTCCGAGTTTGATTGGCCTTTCACCCCTAGCCACAAGTCATCCCGAACTATTGCAACAGTTATGGGTTCGGTCCTCCAGTAAGTGTTACCTTACCTTCAACCTGCTCATGGCTAGATCACTCGGTTTCGGGTCTAATGCGACGAACTGAACGCCCTGTTCAGACTCGCTTTCGCTGCGCCTACACCTAGCGGTTTAAGCTTGCTCGTCACACTAAGTCGCTGACCCATTATACAAAAGGTACGTGGTCACCCAGGACGAACCTTGGGCTTCCACTGTTTGTAGGCAACCGGTTTCAGGTACTCTTTCACTCCCCTTGTCGGGGTGCTTTTCACCTTTCCCTCACGGTACTAGTTCGCTATCGGTCATGCACGAGTACTTAGGCTTGGAGGGTGGTCCCCCCAATTTCAGACAGGATTTCACGTGTCCCGCCTTACTCGAGGACGATTGATTGCATTACGCGTACGGGGCTGTCACCCACTATGGCC
>NZ_VFUW01000008.1:157500-160000 GCF_006441385.1 Mesorhizobium sp. B2-4-18
GGGCAAAGCCCGCAAGCGCGACTGCGCGTCGCCGGTCGTCCGGCGCCCTCGCTTAAGCATAGGCCCGTAAGGGCCGCTCATGCGTGAGCGCTGGTCAGACCATTTGACTTCATCAAATGGGTATTAGGAATGAGAACGATCAAGCCGATCGAACTATTAGTACCGGTAAGCTTCAAGCGTTGCCGCTCTTCCACACCCGGCCTATCAACGTGGTCGTCTTCCACGGTTCTCAGGGAATACTCGTTTTAAGGTGGGTTTCCCGCTTAGATGCCTTCAGCGGTTATCCCGTCCGGATATAGCTACCCTGCTATGCGGCTGGCGCCACAACAGGTCCACCAGAGATCCGTCCATCCCGGTCCTCTCGTACTAGGGACAGATCCTTTCAATATTCCTACACCCACGGCAGATAGGGACCGAACTGTCTCACGACGTTCTGAACCCAACTCACGTACCGCTTTAAATGGCGAACAGCCATACCCTTGGGACCTGCTCCAGCCCCAGGATGCGATGAGTCGACATCGAGGTGCCAAACAACCCCGTCGATATGGACTCTTGGGGGTCATCAGCCTGTTATCCCCGGCGTACCTTTTATCCGTTGAGCGATGGCCCTTCCACGCGGGACCACCGGATCACTATGACCGACTTTCGTCTCTGCTCGACTTGTCAGTCTCGCAGTCAGGCAGGCTTATGCCATTGCACTCAGCGAACGATTTCCGACCGTTCTGAGCCCACCATCGCGCGCCTCCGTTACTCTTTAGGAGGCGACCGCCCCAGTCAAACTACCCACCATACATTGTCCCGGACCCGGATAACGGGCCGCGGTTAGACATCCATAGTGATAAGGGTGGTATTTCAAGGGTGGCTCCACCTGAGCTGGCGCCCAGGTTTCAAAGCCTACCACCTATCCTACACATGCCACTACGAATGCCAATGTAAAGCTATAGTAAAGGTGCACGGGGTCTTTCCGTCTAACCGCAGGAACCCCGCATCTTCACGGGGAATTCAATTTCACTGAGTCTATGCTGGAGACAGCGGGGAAGTCGTTACGCCATTCGTGCAGGTCGGAACTTACCCGACAAGGAATTTCGCTACCTTAGGACCGTTATAGTTACGGCCGCCGTTTACTGGGGCTTCGATTCAGAGCTTGCACCCCTCCTCTTAACCTTCCAGCACCGGGCAGGCGTCAGACCCTATACGTCGTCTTGCGACTTCGCAGAGCCCTGTGTTTTTGATAAACAGTCGCTACCCCCTGGTCTGTGCCACCCTCCTCCACTTGCGTGGAAAAGGGTCACGCTTCTTCCGAAGTTACGCGTGCAATTTGCCGAGTTCCTTCAGCATAGTTCTCTCAAGCGCCTTGGTATACTCTACCAGACCACCAGTGTCGGTTTCGGGTACGGTTTATAAGGAGGAGCTATTTCCTGGAACCACGCAGCAGCCCGTTCAATCCGATAAGATTGGACTACCTCAATGATCCGTCACTACCTCCAAGCCCACGAATATTAACGTGGTTCCCATCGACTACGCGTTTCCGCCTCGTCTTAGGGGCCGGCTAACCCTGCTCAGATTAGCTTTAAGCAGGAACCCTTGGTCTTTCGGCGGGGGAGTCTCTCACTCCCCTTACGTTACTCATGTCAGCATTCGCACTTCTGATACCTCCACCACCCCTCACGGGTATGGCTTCGTCAGCTTACAGAACGCTCCGCTACCGCTTGGCCCTTGCGGACCAAACCCTAAGCTTCGGTGTATGGCTTTAGCCCCGTTACATTTTCGGCGCAAAGACCCTTATTTAGACCAGTGAGCTGTTACGCTTTCTTTAAATGATGGCTGCTTCTAAGCCAACATCCTGGTTGTTTTGGGATCCTCACATCCTTTCCCACTTAGCCATAACTTGGGGACCTTAGCTGTAGGTCAGGGTTGTTTCCCTTTTCACGACGGACGTTAGCACCCGCCGTGTGTCTGCCGACTAGTACTCCCAGGTATTCGGAGTTTGGTTAGGTTTGGTAATCCGGTGAGGACCCCTAGCCCATCCAGTGCTCTACCCCCTGGGGTATTCGGTCGACGCTCTACCTAAATAGATTTCGCGGAGAACCAGCTATTTCCGAGTTTGATTGGCCTTTCACCCCTAGCCACAAGTCATCCCGAACTATTGCAACAGTTATGGGTTCGGTCCTCCAGTAAGTGTTACCTTACCTTCAACCTGCTCATGGCTAGATCACTCGGTTTCGGGTCTAATGCGACGAACTGAACGCCCTGTTCAGACTCGCTTTCGCTGCGCCTACACCTAGCGGTTTAAGCTTGCTCGTCACACTAAGTCGCTGACCCATTATACAAAAGGTACGTGGTCACCCAGGACGAACCTTGGGCTTCCACTGTTTGTAGGCAACCGGTTTCAGGTACTCTTTCACTCCCCTTGTCGGGGTGCTTTTCACCTTTCCCTCACGGTACTAGTTCGCTATCGGTCATGCACGAGTACTTAGGCTTGGAGGGTGGTCCCCCCAAT
>NZ_VFUW01000008.1:165000-327268 GCF_006441385.1 Mesorhizobium sp. B2-4-18
CTCTATGTCTCGGCGACCTTCGGCGGCACGACGCGCAATTTCTACCGCTTCCAGATGCAGGATGGCAGCACGGACTATTTCGACGAAGACGGCTCGAGCGCCCAGCAGTTCTTGCTGCGCAATCCGCTGCCCGCCGGAAAGTTCCGCTCCGGCTTCGGCGCCCGCAAGCATCCGATCCTCGGCTATGTCCGCATGCACACAGGCGTCGACTGGGCAGCCCCGATCGGCACGCCGATTATCGCCGCCGGCAATGGCGTCATCGAGAAGGTCGGCTGGGCCGGCGGCTATGGCAAGCAGATCATCATTCGCCATGCCAATGGCTACGAGACCTCGTACAATCACCAGAGTGCCTTTGCCAAAGGTATGGAGCCGGGCATGCATGTGCGTCAGGGCCAGACTATCGGCTATCTCGGCCAGACCGGCCTGGCCACAGGCCCGCACCTGCACTACGAGTTGATCGTCAATGGCACCAAAGTCGATCCGATGCGCGTCCGTCTACCGGTCGGCAAGGTGCTGAAGGGCGACGATCTCGTCGCCTTCAAGCGCGAGCGCGAGCGCATCGACGATCTGCTGAAACAGGAAGATGGCAATTCGCTGAAGGTCGCCAGCGCCAAGATCGAAGGCTGAGACTTAGCCTTCGTCCTGCCGAGGTTCGGCGCGCCGCGACCACGGCAGCGCTTCGCCCGAAATCGTCGTCCAGGCAATGACAGCGGAAAGCAGGCATAGCAGCGCCGTCACCAAGGAGATGGCGGAAAAGGCTGCGTCGCTGGCGGCGATCCTCGCCGCATCGAGTGCCGGCGAAAGTCCTGCCGGTGGCGGTTCGCCGAAGCCAGGCACGCCGGGCGCGGCATTTACCTCCAGGCCATTGGCGTAAATCCAGGCAGCGAGCGACCCCATCGCTGCCACCGCGATCAAACCGCCGATGCGTGAGACGGCGTTGTTGATGCCGGAAGCCGCGCCGGTGTCCTTGTCTTCCACCGCCGTCATGATGGCGGTGGACAATGGCGATACGACCAACGCCATGCCAAGCCCCATCAGCGCCATCAAGGGGAAGATGCCGGTCCAGAAATGGTGAAAGCCGGCATAGGCGAGCAAGGCCAGCCCGCCGAAGGCAACCGCCACGATCAGGCTGCCGCAGGCAATGGGAAAACGGGGCCCGATCCGGTCCGACAGCTTGCCGACGGGCCCCGACAGAAGCGCGATCGCCGCCGACAGCGGCAGGAAGATGAAGCCGACCTCGGCGGTGCTCAGTCCCCAGCCTGCGATCAGCAGCATCGGCAGATAAAAAAGATTGGCTGACAGTGCGAAATAGAGAAAGAACGTCGCGACGTTGGCGCCGGCGAAAGCACCGATGCGAAACAGGCTGAGATCTATCATCGGCTCGCGCTGCCGCCGCTCAAACAAGATGAAGACCACAAGCAGCACGGCGCCGGCGGCAATGCTTGGACCGGCCATGTGGCTCTCGCCGCTGGCGCTCATTGAAGTCAGCCCATAGGCAAGCGCGCCGAAGGCCAGAGTCGCAAGCGCCCCGCCCGCAAGGTCAAGGCTGCGTTTCTCCGTCGGCGCATCGGCCGGAATTTTGGCGAGCAGCAGATAGATCGAGACCAGGCCGAGCGGCAGATTGACGGCAAAGATCGCCCGCCAGATGCCGCCGCCGAAGGCCGACAGCACCAGGCCACCGAGCACGGGGCCGAGAGCGGTGGTCAGCGCCGAGGCCGCCGCCCAGATGCCGATCGCCCTGCCGCGTTCCTTCTTCGGATAGGCCTTGGCGATAATGGCGAGACTGCCCGGCACCATGATCGCGGCGCCGATGCCCTGGAGCGCGCGAAATGCGATCAGCACGACAGCGTTCGGCGCCAGCGCGCAGGCAAGCGAGGTCACGACGAACAGCGCAATGCCGGCCACGAAAGCATGGCGCAGCCCGAACCGATCGCCTGCGGCACCGCCGGCAAGGATCAGCGCTGAGAGTGTCAGCGCATAGGCATTGGAAATCCACTGCGCCTCGGCAAGGCTGGCGCCGAGGTCGACGCGGATCGCCGGCATGGCGATCGCCAGGATCGATCCGTCGATGAAGCCGAGGGCCGAGGCCAGGATCGCCGCGATCAACACGTAGCGCCGCTGCGATTGCGGGCAGAACGTGCCATTCGCGACCGGAGCGATCAGCGGAACGGCGGCGGCTTGATTGGGCGCATGCATGTCACCCTCATTAGGCCGTCGGCGCGGCGGCAACAACCGGCCAGCGGCTTGTTGTCCTTGAAACCAGCCATATTGCCAGGGATCGCATCTGCCCCGATGCAAACCGCGGCAGTCATGCTAATGCATGTCGCGCAGATGTGACCTCGGCTTTTGCGACAACGACATGCATCAGGCAAGATTTAAAGCGCGTCGCAGGAATCCGTTTCGACGAGACGCGCTTTAGGTTTTCCAGGACCCGCGGGCAGGAGAAATCGATGAAGCGTCCGCTCGAAGCATCGGTTGAGGGGCGCGGCCGTATTGTCGGCATCACCGATGGCGTGTTCGCAATCGCGCTCACCCTGATCGTGCTCGAGATCAGGGTGCCGGCGCATGAGGCGATTCACTCCGAATATGATCTGCTCGCCGCCATCGCGGCACTCGCGCCACGCTTCCTCACCTATGCCTTGAGCTTTCTGACCCTGACCATCTTCTGGTTCGGCCAGCAGGCCCAGCATGGTCTGATCGCCAAATCCGACAGACGGCTGGCCACGCTGAACCTCTGCTTTCTCGCCTTCATCGCGCTCTTGCCGTTCTCGACCGACCTTCTGGCCGATTTTCTGGAATTCAGGACCGCGGTGCTGGTTTACTGGCTCAACCTCTTGATGCTCGGCATCACGCTGTTCGTCAGTTGGCGGTATGCGGAGAAAAGCGGCCTTGTCGCGGAGGACGTCGATGCGGAAACGAAACGCACGGTCTACCTGCGCATCGTCAAGGCGCAGATCCTGTGGGCCGTCGGCGCCGCACTTTGCCTGATCACCCCGTTGGCGAGCGTCGGCTTCATTCTGGTGGTGCAGTTGATCTACGCGGCAACGCCGAATGTGAAGTGGGTGCGCAGGATCATTGGTTGAGATTTATGTTGAGATTCAGGTCAGGCCGGCATCGCCTGAATATCGACATACCTACTCGACGAACTCCACCGGCACGCCCGGCGAGACCAGCTTGGCCAATTCACGCGCGTCCCAATTGGTCAGGCGCACGCAGCCATGGCTCTCGGTCTTGCCTATCTTCGAGGGCTCCGGCGTGCCGTGGATGCCGTAAGTCGGCTTGTCCAGGGCGATCCACACCGATCCGACCGGGCCATTCGGCCCAGGCGGAATGGTCAGGATCTTGTTGTTCTCGCCCTGCTTGAAGTTGATGTTGGGGTTGTAGGTGTAGTTCGGATCGAGCGCAACACGCGACACGGCATGGATGCCGGTCGGGGATGGCGTGTCCGATGAGCCGATGGTGGCGGGGTAGGCCGCGACCAGCTTGCCGGACGCATCATAGGCAAAAACTTCCTTCCTGCCCTTGTCGGCGACGATGCGGGTGACGGGGGTAGAAACCAGTTTGCCGAAATTCGCGACCTTGATGATCGTGCCGGGACGATTGAAGTTGGCGTCCGGATTGAGCGCCTTGAGATAGTTCTCGTCCATGTGGAAGCGCTCGGCCAGCGCCTCGGTGACGGAGGTGAAGCCCATGCGGTCGAGTTGCGCCTTCTGGCTGTAGTCTTCCGGGATCGACGCGACATAGGGGCCGGCCGCATCCTCCGCGGTGATGGTGTAGTTGGCGAACGCGTCGCCACCGGACTGCGACAATGCGGCCTGGATGCCGACCGAATCGGTCGATTTGAGGCTGCTGCCGTTGATCTGATTGTAGGCCGCCAGCGCCTTGTCGACATTCGAACCGAAGCGCCCGTCGATGACGCCAGGCGAAGCCCCGCCCCGGTCGAGCAGCACCTGCAGCGCCGCGACATCCTGGCGTGCGCCCAACGAAAGCGACGGGTCGACCGACGTCTTGCCGCCGGCCTTTGGCGGCAATGCCGCCTGGTCGGAGGGCGCTGCCTGGTCCGTCGGGTCTGCCGGCCGGACGGGGTCTATCGACGCCTCGTTCAGCGGTTGGCGCTTGATTGTACCCGGCTGCGGCGCGTCGGGATAATTGTTGTCGTAACTGCCGTCCTCCCGCGGTGCCGGCGGATAAGCATCGACTGAACCACTTCCGTCAGGATCGTATTCGTCGGCGGGCGGTGGAATGACCCGGCCTTCTTCTTCCAACTGTCTGCGGCGGAAGCGGGCCATGTCCTGGGGATCGTCGAGATAGTAGCGGTCATCGTCGGCGGGTGCGCGGCCAAGTTCACGCATCCGGCTCTCGCGGCGCAGCGCCCGCCGGTCGAGCCGTGTCTGCGGCGGCTGGATGGCGATCACCTTGCCGGTATCCGAATCGACGATGACGCGATTGCCCCTGGCATCGTAATAAATGTCGAGATTGCCGTCCTGCGCGAGCAGAATGCCGCCGCTCCCGGACGCACGGACAGGCTGGGCGGCACCGTCATGCGTCGGCGCTGCGAACGCATTGGAAAACACCAGTCCCGCGGCAAATGCCGAAAGAGTGAAGATACTGCGCAGCATCGTGCGAAACTCTCCGGTCCGTATGTGCCGCCGCCGGCATTGTTCAGTTCGGCGAACCCTTCGCCAGCAAACCAGTTACCCACCATATGGTTCCAACATGAACCGGGCATGAAGATGGCGGTTTTCCGGCGCCTCGGGGAATATTGGCTAGCTTGCGCCAAGCCCCAATTCCTTGCGCGCCTGCTTCGTCAGCTTAAGGGCAACAAGGCGGTGGCTCTCGCGCAGATAGTCCTCCAGCGCACCATCATCCATGCTCTGGCTTGTCTGACGCTGGATCCACTTCATGCCGCGGGAGGCAAGATAGGGCGCGGGGCGCAGGCCGGGCTGCTCCTTGAGCACGTCATAGGCGATGTCGGAGCATTTGAAGGTGACGAAGAGCTGCCGACCCTGATCCCAGCCACCGATCGCAAACACCTTGGTCCCGACCTTCCAGACATGGGCGCCGCCCCATTGCACCACGTGGTTCGTTGCAGGCAGCGAAGCGCAGAAGCCGTTGTAATCGTCCAGCGTCATCAATCCCCCGCCAATTGCATGAAAACGCCGCGCGTCCGGTGGACGCGCGGCGTTTGAATCAGGCCGCGACCTCGGCCGCGACGATCGCCGGCTTGGAGCGGAAATTCAGCCGGTCGGAACCGGCCGTGACCTTGACAGTCGAGCCGTCCAGGATCTCGCCGAGCAGGATCTTTTCCGCCAGCGGATCCTGCAGTTCCTTCTGCATCACCCGCTTCAGCGGCCGGGCACCATAAGCGGGGTCGTAACCCTTGGCCGCCAGCCACTCGATCGCCTCGGGATCCAGCGACAGCGTGATCTTGCGATCCGTCAGCAGGCTCTCGAGCCGCTTGAGCTGGATCTCGACGATACGGTCCATGTCCTTGCGGCGCAGCCGGTGGAACAGGATCACCTCGTCGACGCGATTGAGGAACTCCGGCCGGAACGATGCCCTGACCACGCCCATCACTTCGTCTCGTACGGCATCGACATCCTGATCCTCGCCGAGATTGACGAGATATTCGGCGCCCAAATTAGACGTCATGATGATCAGTGTGTTGCGGAAGTCGACGGTGCGGCCCTGCCCGTCGGTGAGCCGGCCGTCATCGAGCACCTGCAACAGCACGTTGAAGACATCCGGATGCGCCTTTTCGATCTCGTCGAACAGCACGACCTGATAGGGCCGGCGCCGCACCGCTTCGGTCAGCGCACCGCCTTCCTCATAGCCGACATAGCCGGGAGGCGCGCCGATCAGCCGGGCGACGGAGTGCTTCTCCATGTATTCGGACATGTCGATGCGCGCCAGCGCCGTCTCATCGTCGAACAGGAAATTGGCCAAAGCCTTGGTCAGTTCCGTCTTGCCGACGCCGGTAGGCCCGAGGAACATGAACGAGCCGATCGGCCGGTTCGGATCCTGAAGGCCCGCACGGGCACGCCGCACAGCCTTGGAAACGGCCTGCACCGCTTCGCCCTGGCCGACGACACGCTTGCCGATCTCGTCTTCCATGCGCAGCAGCTTGTCACGCTCGCCCTGCAGCATCTTGTCGACCGGAATGCCGGTCCAGCGCGACACGATATGGGCGACGTGGTCGGGCGTGACCACTTCCTCGACCATGCCGGCCTTGCCGTCCTGGGCTTCGGCCTCCTTCAGCTTCTTTTCCAATTCCGGGATCTTGCCATAGGCAAGCTCGCCGGCGCGCTGGAACTCACCCTTGCGCTGGGCAATGGCAAGGTCGTTGCGCGCTTCGTCGAGCTGCTTCTTCAAGTCGGCCGCTAGCCCGAGCTTCTGCTTCTCGGCCTGCCACTTCGCGGTGATCTCTGTCGATTCCTCTTCCAGGCCGACAAGTTCCTTTTCCAGGCGGGCGAGCCGGTCCTTCGAGGCATCGTCCGTCTCGACCTTCAACGCTTCGCGTTCAATCTTGAGCTGCATGATGCGGCGGTCGATCTCGTCCAGCGCTTCGGGCTTGGAATCGACCTGCATCCTGAGCCGCGAGGCGGCTTCGTCGACGAGGTCGATCGCCTTGTCCGGCAGGAAGCGGTCGGCGATGTAGCGGTTGGACAATGTCGCCGCCGCCACCAGTGCCGAATCGGAGATACGCACCTTGTGGTGCTGCTCGTATTTCTCCTTCAGGCCGCGCAGGATAGAGACCGTGTCCTCCACTGTCGGCTCGTCGACGAAGACGGGCTGGAAACGGCGGGCAAGGGCGGGATCCTTCTCGACATGCTTCCTGTATTCATCGAGCGTGGTGGCGCCGACGCAGTGCAGTTCGCCGCGCGCCAGCGCGGGCTTCAGAAGATTCGACGCATCCATGGCGCCATCGGCCTTGCCGGCGCCGACCAGCGTGTGCATCTCATCGATGAACAGGATGATGTTGCCACTGGCCGAAGTGACCTCCGAAAGCACGGCCTTCAGCCGCTCCTCGAATTCGCCGCGATATTTGGCACCGGCAATCAGCGCGCCCATGTCGAGCGCCATCAACTGCTTGTCCTTCAGCGATTCCGGCACGTCGCCATTGACGATGCGCAGCGCCAGCCCTTCGGCGATCGCCGTCTTGCCGACGCCCGGCTCGCCGATCAGCACCGGGTTGTTCTTGGTGCGGCGCGACAGTACCTGGATGGTGCGTCGAATCTCGTCGTCGCGGCCAATCACGGGGTCGAGCTTGCCCGCGCGTGCGTCCGCGGTGAGGTCGCGTGCGTATTTCTTCAGCGCGTCATAGCCCTGTTCGGCACTCGCCGAATCGGCGGTACGGCCCTTGCGGACGTCGTTGATGACCTGGTTCAGCGCCTGCGCGGTGACGCCGGCCTTGGCCAGGATTTCGGCGGTCTTGGCCGATTTCTCCATGGCAAGCGCCTGCAGCAGCCGCTCGACGGTGACAAAGCTGTCGCCGGCCTTCTTGGCCAGTTCTTCGGCGGTCGAGAACACCTTGGCCAGCGGCTGTGCCAGATAGAGCTGGCCATTGCCGCCCTCCACCTTGGGCATCGCCTCGAGCGCCGTCTCGACGCCGAGCTTGACATCGCGGACATTGCCGCCGGCGCGCTCGATCAACGACGCGGCCAAGCCTTCATCATCGTCGACGAGGACTTTCAGAATGTGTTCGGGGGTGAATTGCTGGTGGTTGCGCGAGAGCGCCATGGTCTGCGCGGACTGGATAAAGCCGCGCACGCGCTCCGAGTATTTCTCAAGGTTCATATTTGTCTCCTTCCATCACCGGCCCGCTTTGCGGCACCGGATCAGATTGCGGTGACGGACCCGCCCATTCGAGCCGGATCCTGTTCAGGCCAGATATGGTGCATGGACCCTTGCCCCTCAAGATGTCGCAATATGGCAGGTGCATAATATTCCACGTCAACCCAAACGAAAACGGCGGAGATTTCTCTCCGCCGCTCAAGGCCTTGAATGCCGTTCGCTCAGTTGTCGATGTCGGAAACCACGGGTTCGGCACCGCCGCTGTCGGCCGGAGCCGCCGCTGTCTCGGCCGCGTCCCCATTTTCGCTGCTGCTCTCGACCTGATCGGCATTGGTGCGCGGACGGCGCGGACGCCGTGGACGGCGGGCAGCACCGCTTTCGGCGGCCGCCTCATTGAGTTCGGCCTGGGCGGCCAGACCTGCCGGTGAAAAATTCTCGAACCGTGGAGCCGGCTCGGCCGCCGCGACCGTCTCGGGGGGCGGAGCGGCCTCTGCCTGGACTTCCGTCTGCCCCGGGGCCTCGTTGCGCTGTTGCTGTCCGCCCTGTTCGGGTGAAGCGTGGTCGCGCTGGCCGTAGCCGCCATTGGGGCGGCGATCGCGATGGCGCCCGCCACCGTTGTCGCGGCCGCCATTGTTGCGACCGTTATTGTCGCGCCCGCTGTTGTCGCGCCCGCTGTTGTCGCGATTGTCGCGACCGTTTTCCCGGTTCAGCGCAACCTCCGCAGGCATGCCCTCGATCACCGGCTGCGGACCTGCGCCATGGTTGATTACGGGAAGCTGTGGATCGGAACCTGCATTGCCGCTGCTATTGCCCGCCCCACTGCCGGCATTGTCGAACTCGTCGCGATCGTCATCGCCGTCCTCGTCGAACTCGTCGCGTGCCTGCTGGACGTTCTGGATCGGCATCTGCGCCTGCGCGGCGGCAATGATGCGATTGTAGTGTTCAGCGTGCTGGAGGTAGTTCTCCGCCATCACCCGGTCGCCGGAGCTGTGCGAGTCACGGGCAAGCGTGGCGTATTTTTCGGCGATCTGCTGAGCCGATCCACGGATTTTCACGTCCGGGCCGTTGCTCTCGTAATTGCGCGTAAGCGGATTCGGCCCCTTACGATTGTTGTTATTGTTGTTGTTGTTGTTATTGTTGCCACCGCCGCCGCCATTGTTGTTGCGACCGCGCATGCGCCTGTTCTGCTGTTGTGGCCTCATTCGACTCTCTTCATCTTGAAATTTTGAAAAACTCTTCACGAACGGAGGCGCTCATGCAGCCAGCCGTTTCGTTTCTTCACCGGCGTTCGCCCGCATCGATTGCGTTGGCGCCACGTGTCATCCTGTTTCCGGTTACATCACTTGCCGGACGATTCCCGCACGAAGCTTGGGCGTCGTTTGCGCAAGAAGGCAGCTATTTCCAAGGAAAAACCGAATCGCTAAGAGCACTGCCTGCTTCGTCTCATCCGGTTAGGCGACCCTAGCCGCATTCCCCGGTATTGCCAAGCGCTTTTTTTGCACTGCGTCAAGACGTTGCTCGTTGAAAAACAAGAACCCTGTCGTTTCCGCCGAGATCGCTAAAAACCTCGCCAGCCGCGTAACCGGCTGCGCGAAATATATCGTTGACTTCGTTGCTTTGCGTGTGGCCGATCTCGACCGCAATCCTGCCTTCGGCTTCCAGAAACCTTGCCGCCTCGGCGGCGATGATCCTGTAGGGGTTCAGCCCATCCACACCGCCATCAAGGGCAAGGCGCGGGTCGAAATCGCGGACTTCGTCCTGCAGATTTCCAATCTCTTGTGTTGGTATATAGGGAGGGTTTGCGGCAATTACATGGTACCGGCCGGAAACTTTTTTAAACCAGTCCGACTGAACCGCCGTGAACCGGCCGCCGAGGCCGAATTGCCCGGCATTGCGGGCCGCCGTGGTCAGAGCGCCGGCGGAGATGTCGACACCGGTGGCGGTCGCGGCCGGCACGACGCTCAGCAACGCCAGGGCAATCGCGCCCGTGCCGGTGCCGAGATCGAGGATGCGGCATGTGCCCTCCCGCGCGGCCATTGCTTTGACGAAGGGCAGCACCGCCTCGACCAGCGTTTCGGTGTCCGGTCGCGGCTCCAGCGTCTCCGGCGACAGCGACAAGCGCAAACCGTAGAACTCGCGATAGCCGAGGATGCGATGCACCGGCTCGCCACGGGCTCGCCGTCTCAGGGCGCCGTCGATCGCGGCGATGGCGTTCCCGTCGATCTTGCACGCGGGGTCGGCGATCGCCTGGGTGCGCGTCGTGCCGGAATAGTGCTCGACGATCAGCCGCGCATCGAGCGCGGGATCATCGATGCCGGCTGCGGCAAGCCGGGTCCGCGCTTCCCGCAGCAGCGGCCCCAGCGCCGCGGGCGGATGGTCAGCCATCGATGCCGATATCGGCCAGCAGCTTCGACTGATGATCGGCGATCAGTGCGTCGACGATTTCGTCGAGTTCACCCATCATCACCCGGTCGAGTTTGTAGAGCGTCAGGTTGATGCGATGGTCGGTGACCCGGCCCTGCGGAAAATTGTAGGTGCGGATGCGCTCGGAGCGGTCGCCGGAACCGACCTGCGACTTGCGCGACTCGGAACGCTCCTCATCCGCCTTGCTGCGCTCCATGTCATAGAGCCGGGCGCGCAGGATCTGCATGGCCTTGGCCCGGTTCTGGTGCTGCGACTTCTCCGCCTGCACCACCATGATGCCGGTCGGCAGATGGGTGATGCGGACCGCGGAATCGGTGGTGTTGACGTGCTGGCCGCCGGAGCCGGAGGCACGCATCGTGTCGATGCGGATGTCCTCGGCCCTGATATCGATGTCGACCTCTTCGGCTTCCGGCAGCACGGCGACGGTGGCGGCTGACGTGTGGATGCGCCCGCTGGCCTCGGTTGCCGGCACGCGCTGGACGCGATGCACCCCGGATTCGAATTTCAGATGGGCGAACACACCTTTGCCGGAGATCGTGGCGATGATTTCCTTGAAGCCGCCGGCATCGCCGTCGCTGGCCGATACCGTTTCGAACCGCCAGCCGCGTTCGGCGGCATAGCGCTCATACATGCGAAACAGGTCGCCGGCGAAGAGTGCCGCCTCATCGCCACCGGTGCCGGCGCGGATTTCGAGAATGGCGTTCTTGTCGTCGGCGGCATCCTTGGGCAGGAGCAGGATCTGGATGTCTTTCTGCAGCGTCTCGATGCGCTCCTCGACGCCGGGCAAATCTGCTTCGGCAAGCGCTCGCATCTCAGCGTCGGTGCCCTTGTCGGCGAGCATCGCTTCGAGGTCGGCCTGCTCATGCTCGGCAGAGCGCAATTCCCTGACCTTGGCCACCATCTCCTGCAACTCGGCATATTCCGATGCCATCCTCACATAAGCATCCGGCGCCGGTCCAGCCGACATCTGCGCTTCGAGCATCTCGAAACGCTTGACGACTTGATCCATACGATCGCGGGGCAAATTGACCATGATGAGGGTGCTACAACGGGATCGAGCGGTCGTCGGCGAAGGCCTGCAGCAATGCCCGCATCGGCAGCCCTTGCGCCGGCGCCATCAGATTGTCGTCGAAGAAAGCCTTCAGCTCCTCCAGCGGCAGCTCCGTCAGCATGGCCTTGACCGGACCGATCGAGGCCGGCGACATCGAGATCGAGCGGAAACCGAGGCCGATCAGCGCCATCGCCGAGATCGGCTTGCCGGCGAGTTCACCGCACAGGGTGACCGGCGTGTGATTGCGGGCCCCGGCGTCGGCGATCTGCTTGAGCACGCGCAGGAATGGCGCCGACAACGTATCGAAGCGGTTGGCCAGTTGCGTGTTGCCGCGATCGACCGCCATGACGAACTGGAACAGGTCGTTCGATCCGACCGAGACGAAGTCGACCGCCTTCATCAGTTCGTCGAGCTGGAACAGCAGCGACGGCACTTCCAGCATGGCGCCCAGCTTGAGACTGGTCGGCAGGTGATGGGCGAAGCGTGAGAGATGCCGCACCTCGCGGTCGATGATTTCGCGCGCCTGGGCGATTTCGCCGAGCTCGGTCACCATCGGCAGCATCAGCTTGAGCTCGCGCCCGCCGCTGGCCTTGAGCAAGGCGCGGATCTGGGTGCGCAGCAAGCCCGGCCGATCTAGCGTCAGGCGGATCGCCCGCCAGCCGAGCGCCGGATTCTCTTCCTGGATCGCGCCCTTGAAATAGGGCAGCACCTTGTCGCCACCAATGTCGATGGTGCGGAAGGTGACCGGCTTGCCGCGCGCTGCCTCGAGCACGTCGCGGTAGAGTTTTTCCTGGGCTTCGGCGCGCGGAAAGGTCGACGCGACCATGAACTGCAGTTCCGTGCGGAACAGGCCAATGCCGGCGGCGCCCGCCTCCGCCAACTGCGGCAGGTCGACGGCAAGCCCGGCATTCATCAGCAGGTCGACCTGGACCCCGTCCCGAGTCGTCGACGGCTTCTTGCGCAGTTCGCGGTAGACCTCCTGCCGGCGCGCCCGGAACCGCACCTTCTCGGCATAGGCGGCTTCAAGATCGGATTGCGGCCGCAGATGGATCGCGCCTTCCTCGCCGTCGACGATGATGGCATCGCCGTTTTCCGCCATGGAAACGGCGCCCTTCATCTGGCCGGCGACGGGAATGCCCATGGCGCGCGCGACGATGACGACATGGCTGGTCGCCGCGCCATCCTCCAGCACCAGCCCGCGCAGCTTGTCGCGAGGATAGTCGAGCAGTTCGGCAGCGCCCATCGAGCGGGCGACGATGATGGCGTCCTTGGGCAGCGAGGCCGCGACATCCTCGGGCCCACGTCCCATCAGCTGGCGCAACAGCCGGTTGGCGAGATCGTCGAAATCGCTCATCCGCTCGCGCAGATAGGGATCGGTCATGTGCAGCATGCGGGCGCGCATGTCGCTCTGAACTTTTTCGACCGCCGCCTCGGCCGTCAGGCCGTTACGGATCGCCTCTTCCAGGCGCCGTACCCAGCCCCGGTCGTTGGCGAACATGCGGTAGGCTTCCAGCACCTGGCGATGCTCGCCCTCGAAGGCGACATCGCGGCGCTCCAGCATGTCGTCGATGGAAAGCCGCAGAGAACCAAGCGAAGCTTCGAGCCGCCGGACCTCCTCCTCGCTGTCCTCGTTGAACAAATTGGTGACGACGATACGCGGCTCGTGCAGCACGACGTGACCGAGCCCGACGCCATCGTTGAAGGACAGGCCGGTGAAGCTGACAGGCCGGCGCAGGTCGAGTTCGAGGCCTGGCCGGGTCAGCCGCGCCAGATCGCCGGTGGCGATCATCTCTGCGATGACCATGGCCGTGGTTTCCAGCGCCTCGACCTCGTCGTCGCGGTAGTGGCGCATGGTCTTGTTCTGGACGACCAGGACGCCCAGCGTGCGCCCTGCCCTGAGCACCGGCACGCCGAGGAAGGAATTGTAGATCTCCTCCCCGGTCTCCGGCAGGTAGGCGAAGGCCGGGTGTTCTTGCGCGTTGGACAGGTTGAGCGGCCTGGCACTCGCGGCAATGGTGCCGACCAGGCCTTGCCCTAGCCGCAGCTGCGCCAAGTGGACGGCGTTCGGGTTCAGACCTTCGGTGGCGTAGAGCTCCAGCACCGAATCGGCGCGCAGCACGTAGAGCGAGCAGACTTCCGCGACCATGTTGGAGGCAATGTCGCGCACAATCCGGTCGAGCCGCTCCTGCGGCTCCAGCGGCTCCTGCATGAGCTCGCGGAGCCGTTTCAGCAAAACGCGCGGGCCAACGGCCGTGTCACGCATCGCGGCTTCTTCTCCAATAGACTTCTTGCCGGGGCAGTTTCCGCCGCGCCCGGCAAGTGCGCAACAGCTGATTCAGTCCTGCTACTGCTTATCCAGACCGTAGACGGAATGCAAAGTGCGAACCGCAAGTTCCGTATAGGGACCGTCGATCAGTATCGAAATCTTGATCTCGGAGGTGGTGATGGCGCGGATGTTGATCGCCTTGTCGGCCAGCGCCTTGAAGGCGGTGGCGGCGACGCCGGCATGGCTCCGCATGCCGATGCCGATGACCGAAACCTTCGACATGCCAGCTTCCGACTGCACGACATCGTAGCCGATCTCGGCTTTCAGCCGGTCGAGCACGGCCAGCGCCTTGTCGACATCGCCCGACGGCACGGTGAAGGTCATGTCGGTCAGCTTGCCGTCCTCGGAAATGTTCTGGACGATCATGTCGACATTGATGTTGGCCTCGGCCAGCGGTCCGAAAATGCCGGCGGCGACGCCCGGCCGGTCGCCGACGCGGCGCAGCGAAATCTGGGCCTCGTCCTTGGCATAGGCAATTCCGGTGACGACCTGCTGTTCCACGATCTCTTCCTCGTCGCAAATGAGCGTTCCCGGAGGATTGAGCAAATCCCCCATTCCGGGCGCATCGGGATCGTCGAAGGACGACCGCACGAAGGTACGCACCCTGTGCACCATGGCAAGCTCGACCGAACGCACCTGCAGAACCTTGGCGCCGAGCGAGGCCATTTCAAGCATTTCCTCGAACGATATCTTGGCCAGCCGCCGCGCTTTGGGCTCGATGCGCGGGTCGGTGGTGTAGACCCCATCGACGTCGGTGTAGATGTCGCAGCGGTCGGCCTTGACCGCGGCGGCGATCGCCACGGCGCTGGTATCGGAGCCGCCACGTCCGAGTGTCGCGATGCGGTTGTCCGGCCCGATGCCCTGGAAACCGGCGATGACAGCCACCTGGCCTTCGCCGAAGCGCTTGACCAGGAAGGCGCCGTCGATGTCGAGGATGCGCGCCGCGCCATGCGCGTTGTCGGTCTTGATCGGAATCTGCCAGCCCTGCCAGGAGCGCGCATGCACGCCCATGTTCTGCAAGGTGATGGCGAGAAGGCCAGCCGTGACCTGTTCGCCGGAAGCGACGACCGCGTCATATTCGCGGGCATCGTGCATCGGTGAGGCCTCGCGGGTCCAGCCGACCAGCTCGTTGGTCTTGCCGGCCATCGCCGAAACCACCACAGCCACCTCGTGACCGGCGTCGACCTCGCGTTTGACGTGACGTGCCACGTTGCGGATGCGAGCGATGTCGGCGACGGAGGTCCCGCCGAATTTCATCACGATACGCGCCATGGAAGCGAAATGCCTTTGACTGGAGCCGGCCCGCGGCCGAAAATGGAAGAAAAGCGTCCGGCTGCCGCCGGCCACTGAATGCGCGGCCTCCATAGCCAAATGAGGAAGGTTTCGCAAGGCTGACGGCGGATTGCATAACAGCACGACATATTGCCTTCCGGCCCGGCGCCGCTTACCAAATGCTGCCCGCGGGAAATTGCTTTTGGTTCGGCATAATAGATGATTGCTCGGCTTCGGCGCGCCATGCGATTGCAATCGCTCCCGCTTGTCGCGGGCTTTGCGGTGCTGGCACTGATCGTCGGCACCCGTGCGGTGCTCGTCGAGAGCCAAAGGGCCAGTCGTGCCGCCGCACGTGAGACAATCGAGTACCAGGAGCAGCTTTCCGGGCTGCTTTCATTGGCGCAGGAGGCCCAGAGTGGTCAGCGCGGCTACCTGCTGACCGGTGAAAAATCCTATCTGGAGCCTTACCGGAAGGCCGTCGAGGCAATTCCGGGACAATTGGCGCGGGTCGACAGCGCGACCGCTCCCGACGATCAGATCGCCCAGCAGATCGGCCACATCAAGGACGCGCTTTCGCAACAGCAGGCCGACCTGGCCGAAACCATAGCTCTTTACGAGCGAGGCGATGCGGCAAAGGCCCTGCAACTGGTCCGCAGTGGCCAGGGCAAGGCCGCCATGGACGAGATGCGGGCCAGCATGGACACAATCCGACGCATCGGCGCCGCCGCGGTGGCCGCGCGCGACGAGCGTACCGACCGGGTCGAGGCCTGGCTGCGGATCGGCTCACTGGCCGCGTTGCTGGCGATTTTCCTGCTTGCCGCCTACACCATACGTCAATCCCGTCGCCGCTTCCACGAGGTGGTCGTCGCCCAGCAAGAGCTGATGCGCAAGAACATCGAACTAGGCAACGAGATCCAGACGCGTGAAAACGCCGAATCCCAGATACGCCAGATGCAGAAGATGGAGGCTGTCGGACAGCTGACAGGCGGCATCGCCCACGACTTCAACAACATGCTGGCGGTGATCCTCAGCGCCATGAACCTTGCCCAGCGCAAGCTGAAGCGGGGCGAGCATGACATCGAAAAACTCGTCGAGGCCGCGACCGACGCGGCCAGCCGCGCCGCCAACCTGACATCCCGCCTGCTTGCCTTCTCCCGCCTGCAGCCTCTGGCGCCGCAGGTTGTCGACATCAACGGGCTGTTGACCGGCATGTCCGATCTTCTGCGCCGGACCTTGGGTGAAGGCATCCGCATCGAGACAGTATTAGCGGGCGGCCTGTGGAAAACCCACGCCGATCCCAGCCAGATCGAGAACGCGATCCTCAATCTGGCCGTCAATTCCCGCGACGCCATGGACAATGAGGGCAAGCTGACCATCGAGACTGTCAACAGCCACCTCGACGACGGCTATGCATCGACGCACGCCGAAGTCACGCCTGGCCAATATGTGATGATCGCGGTAACCGACACCGGCGCGGGCATGTCGCCCGAGACCATCGCCAGGGCCTTCGAACCCTTCTTCACGACCAAGCCGGTCAACAAGGGCACGGGACTTGGGCTGAGCCAAGTGTTCGGCTTCGTCAAACAATCGGGCGGCCACGTCAAGATCTACTCCGAGCCCGGCGAAGGCACGACGATCAAGATCTACCTGCCCCGGTTTTTCGGAGCCGAGGAGCCGGCAGCGCCCGTCGGGCGCGACAAGAGCGCCGCCAAGGTCACCGAGACGATCCTCGTCGTCGAGGATGACCCCCGCGTGCGGGCCTCCACGACGGATGTCATGCGCGAACTCGGCTACATCGTCATCCATGCGGGAAGCGGACCGGAGGCCCTTCAGAAGCTCGCCGCGACACCAGGCATCGCCCTGCTTTTCACCGACATCGTCATGCCGGTGATGAACGGCCGCAAGCTCGCCGAGGAAGCGCTCGCGCGCCAGCCCGAGCTGAAAGTGGTCTTCACCACCGGCTTCACCAGGAATGCCGTGGTCCACAACGGCATGCTCGATCATGACGTGCACTTCCTGGCCAAGCCGTTCACCATCGAGCAGCTGGCGGCTAAGCTGCGTGATGTTCTGGACACGAAATAGGCTGGGCCTTTGATCGCCCAGCCACTTTGTCAGCAGAGGAAAATGTTGCCTTGACATTCGATGCCTCACGCCCGACTTCCTAGCGCATGACCCCGAAATCGACTTCGATTTCGGAAAGGGATCATGCGCAGAATCAAAGTGCTACAGCGTCCTTTGCGCGTCCGAAGGACGCGCGGCGCTGTAGCGTCCGAGGAGACCAACCGATGCCTGAGCCCCGACGATCGACGATCGATGCCGGAGAGGTGGAACGCTTTTCCGCCCTTGCCGCCGAATGGTGGAACCCGAACGGCAAGTTTCGTCCGCTGCACAAATTTAATCCGGTCCGGCTTTCCTATATCCGCGACCAGATCGCGGCGCGCTTCGGCCGCGACCCACGGGCGGCGCGGCCGTTCGAGGGCCTGCGCATCCTCGACATCGGCTGCGGTGGTGGCCTTTTGTGCGAGCCGATGGCGCGGCTCGGTGCCGAGGTGGTCGGAGCGGACGCGTCCGAAACAAACATCGAAGTGGCGAAACTGCATGCCGCCGAGGGCAATGTCAGCGTCGACTATCGTGCCACGACGGCGGAAGATCTCGCCGACGCCGGCGAAAAATTCGATGTCGTCCTCAACATGGAAGTGGTCGAACATGTCGCCGATATCGACCTGTTCGTCGCCAAATGCGGCGAGATGGTCAAACCCGGTGGCATCATGTTCGTGGCCACTATCAACCGCACGCTCAAGGCGCTCGGCCTCGCCATCATCGGCGCCGAATATGTGTTGCGCTGGCTGCCGCGCGGCACCCACCAATTCGGCAAGCTGGTGCGCCCGGAAGAGCTGGAAAAGGCGCTGCGCGGCGCCGGCCTGACCATCATCGACCGCACCGGCGTCACCTACAATCCGCTTGCCGACCGCTGGGCGCGGTCGAAGGACATGGACGTCAACTACATGGTGCTGGCGGAAAAGGAATCGGTCTGACAGCCAATCCTCGGCCAGCCGAGGCCGGAGCCCGGCGGTGACCCTAAGGGCAGTGCGACGTGCGCCTCGAAGCCGTCAGGCTTTCTGGCTCTGCGCCTTGGTGGTGATGAACACGCCCGCGGTGATGATGACGGCGCCGACCCAGGTCAGCAGTTGATAGTGTTCACCAAGGAAGATCGTGCCGGCAAACAGCCCGACCGCTGCCGCGACATAGCCGATCTGGCTGAGATAGACCGGACCGCCAACCGCCTGCAGCCGGAAGAAGAAAGCAAACATCGCCGATGCCGAGGCCATCTGCGCCAAGACGATGAGCGGCACGGCGCCAAGCTGGACGAAGGCCTTGCCTCCGAGCAAGGTCAGGATGCCGACGAGCAGCATCGCCGCGGACGCCAGATGGCTGCCGACCGCGAGTTCGATGGGACCGGTTCCTTCCGGCCAGTCGATGGTGCGGTAGATGTTGCCGGCGGCAAGGCTGACCGGGATCAGCAGTCCCATCATCACCCAGAACAGATCGGCCGGCTGGCCGGCCTCGCCGCGCGTCACCGCCACCATGACGGCGCCGACAAAGCCGACGGCGATGCCTGATACGCCCAGCAGGTTGGGGCGCCGGACGCCGAGCAGGATCGAAAACACCAATGTGATCACCGGCGACAGCGTGAACATGATGCCGGTGTAGCCGGCGCCCAGATGCGGAATGGCCGAAAACATCAGGAGATTGGGGACGGCATAGGACACTGCCGCGGTGACGAAGAAATAGCGCAGTTTGTGCGGGGTGAGCCGGATGCGCTGACCACGCGCCAGGAGCACGCCCAAAAGCACGCCCAAAAGCACGCCCAAAAGCACGCCGCCAGCGCCGAGCGAGATGACAAAGGCCCAGACCATGGCTGGCACGCCGGCCGCCGTGGCGAGCTTGCCGAAGGGCAGCGTCAGGCCCAGCAGGCCGCCGGTGACAACCAGCAGGCCGAGCGCCGAATCCCAGAGATATTTCATGATGGAACCCTATGGGTGCACAGCCTCTTGGCCGGCGTTGACTATTGAGATAAGATAATGGAAAGATTCTTAACGTCAAGATACATTATGGTGAGATAGATGGACCGCGCTGGGAAAGCCATCGAGCAATGGCGGCGGGAACGGCCGGACCTGGATGTGTCGCCGATGGCCGTGATCGGGCGCTTGAATGAGGTCTCCTCGCTGATAGCACGTGATCGCCTCGCTCCGCTGTTTGCCCGTTTTGGACTGCAGGCGGGAGAGTTCGATGTATTGGCGACGCTGCGCCGCTCCGGCTCGCCTTACGCGCTGACCCCGACAGCGCTCTACGAGGCCACCATGGTGACCTCCGGCGCCATGACCAACCGGCTCGACCGGTTGGAAAAGGCCGGATTGATCCTGCGTGCACCGCACCCCAACGATCGGCGCGGCATCGTCGTGCGGCTGACCGAAAAGGGGCTCGCCTTGATCGACGAGGCCGTTGCGGCCCATGTGGCGAACGAGCACCAGATCCTGTCCGGCCTGACACAGACCGAACGGGAAACGCTTTCGCACCTGCTGGAAAAGTTGATCGGCAGCGTGAGCTGATCGCTCAGTTCCGGTCGCCCGGAAACACCGGGATCGGCATGAACTCGACACCGTCCTCGGCCAGGCCCTTGGCCTCTTCCAGCGTCGCCTCGCCATAGATGCCGCGCGCATCGGTTTCGCCGAAATGGATCTTGCGCGCTTCCTCGGCGAACTTGTCGCCGACATAGTCGGCGTTTTCGCGCACCTTCTCGGCCATCGCCTTCAGCTGCGCCAGCGCCTGCTTCTGCGCCTCGCCCATGGCAAGCGCTATGGTTTCCTGCTTGCGGGCCGTGGAAACGGCCGGAGCCATCAGCGCCTTCTCGACCTTGTGCGAGCCGCAGCTGGGGCAATCGACAAAACCGCGCTTCTTCTGCGTGTCGAAATCGTCATTGCTGCGAAACCAACCCTCGAACTCATGCTCGTTTTCGCAGATCAGGGAAAAGCGGATCAAGATGCGGCGCCCCTGAGACGCGGCGCCTCGCCGGCATTGATGGTGAAGTCCCGCGCATTCCTGAGATTGGGGATCTTCTTGCGCGCGGCAAGCGACTGCGCCGGGTCGATCTCGGCGACAATCACCGCTGGCTCGTCATGCGCGGCTTCGGCGATGATGCGACCCCACGGATCGACGATCAGCGAATGCCCATAGGTCTCGCGGCCGTCCTCGTGCAGGCCGCCTTGCGCGGCGGCGACGACATAGGCGCCGTTCTCAATGGCGCGTGCCCTGAGCAGCACATGCCAATGCGCTTCGCCGGTCTGGCGGGTGAAGGCCGCGGGCACGGTCAGCACCTCGGCGCCGGCCATCGCTTCGGCACGGAACAATTGCGGAAAACGCAGGTCGTAGCAGACGGCAAAGCCTAGTTTCGCATCGTTGATCGGAATAACGACGGCTTCGGTCCCCGGCTCATAGGCGGCGGATTCGCGCCAGCTTTCGCCGTTATCGAGGTCGACGTCGAACATGTGGATCTTGTCGTAGGTGGCGAGCGTCGCGCCATCGGGCCCGAACAGGAGCGCGCGGTTGGCGAGCTTGCCGTCGGCGCGCAGTATGGCGGTCGAGCCAACGTGCAGGAAGATGCCAAGCTCACTGGCGAGCTTCCGCGCGGTTGCGACAACGATGTCCTTGTCCTGCGAGGTGAAGGAGGCGGCACGCGCTTCCTTGTCGCGGATCAGTGCACCGGTCATCTCCGGCGTCTGGATATAGGTCGCGCCCTGGCCCGCGGCCTCGCGCACCAGCCGCTCCATATCGGCCGCATTGCGCTCGGGGCTCTCGCCTGAACGCATCTGCACTGCCGCCGCCTTGAAAACACCCGCCGTCTTGAAAACACCCATTGTCATACCCTCAAATCGACGAGCCGTTGGCGAGCAGTTTGTCCAGTCGGCCTTCTGCCTCCAGATCATGGAGGTCGTCGCAGCCACCGACATGTGTGTCACCTATGAAAATCTGCGGAAAGGTCGTGCGCCCGTGAGCCCGCGACATCATCTCCTGGCGCAGTTCCGGGGAGAAGGAAGCGTCGTGCTCGGTATAGGCGACGCCTTTGCGCTCCAGCAACCGCTTGGCCGCCGTGCAGTAGCCGCACATCATGCGCGTATAGATCGTGACATCGACCATGACGAGTTCCGCTTCCGTTGCCGACTTATATAGTCACGGACTCGTCCGCCCGGAAGTCCCCCGGCAACACGCGGGCAAAGGTCAGCACGTCGACGGCGGCCGCACCTCCCCTTTTCAGCGCCTTGGTGGCGGCACGCACGGTGGCGCCGGTGGTGTAGACATCGTCGATCAGAAGCACCCTGCGGCCGGCAATCTCGATCTCGGCCTCTGCCGGCACGCGAAAGGCGGCGCGTACGTTTTCCTCGCGCTCCTGCCGCTCCAGTCCGACCTGCTGGCGGGTGAGTTTCACGCGCCGCATGGCGGAGGGCGCGAAAGACAGCCCGCTGAGCTCGCAAACCGCGCGCGCCAGTTCCGCCGACTGGTTGAACCGCCGCCTGAAGAAACGGCGCCAATGCAGCGGCACCGGCACCACCACATCCGCGTCGGCGATGAGCTCGGCGCCCACACGGACCATCCAGCGCGCCATCCAGGGTGCGAGATCCGTGCGGTCCTGGTATTTCAGCCCTTGCACCATCTGGCGGGCAACGCCGGAGTAGACGACCGCGGCCCGTGCCCGTTCGAAGGGAGGCGGATCCGCGATAGCCTCCGCCGACAGAAAACCATCGCCCATGTGATGGGTGAACGGCGTGCCCATCACCGGACACCAGGGCCGCTCCAGCAGCCGCAGCTTCGGCCAGCAGTCGCCGCACAACACACCGGGCTGCGAGACCTGCCGGCGGCAGCCGGCGCAGACCGGCGGAAACAGGATGCGCGCCGGCCAGCCCAGAGCCGACCGGGCAGCAGACCCGGCTAGCTTACCGATCTCGACGGACTTGATCTTGGGCATCGGATCGGCCACGTGATTGGTTGCTCGGCACCACCATACCAACCATATCAGGGCGCCGACATACAAGGATCAATCCCTTGCAGCCTATAATGGACACCTCTCTGTGGCTGGCGCACAAGCGGCGCGCGCTCATCCGCCCGGTTGACGGCGCCGACTTCCTCATGCGCCGTGCCGCCGAGGATCTCGCCGACCGGCTGGGCGCCGTCGAGCGAAAGTTCGCCAAGGCGGCGGTGCTGTTTTGCCAGACATCGGCCGCGGCCGATGTCCTTGCGCGGAGCGGCAAGGTGGCGGATCTCGCCCGTGTCGAGACGGCCGCGGCTTTCCTGAACGGTGCCGCCGGCCTGATTGCGCCGCCGGAGACCGTCCCGTTCGAGCCGCAAAGTCTTGATCTGGTGGTATCGCTTTTGTCGCTGCAGGCGATGAACGACATCCCGGGCATGTTGATCCAGATCCGTCGCGCGCTGCGGCCGGACGGACTTTTTCTCGGCGCTTTCGCAGGCGCCGGCACGCTTGCGGAACTGCGCGAAAGCCTGCTTGCCGCCGAGACAGAGCTCTACGGCGGCGTCAGCCCTCGCGTCATCCCCTTCACCGACGTACGCGATGCCGGTGCGTTGCTGCAGCGCGCCGGTTTCGCGCTGCCGGTCGCCGACGTCGAGACGGTGACGGTGCGCTATGCCAACCCGTTTGCCCTGATGGCGGATCTGCGTGCCATGGGCGAAACCAGCGCCCTGGCCGATCGCAGCCGGCGGCCGGGCACGCGCCAGCTGTTTGCCCGCGCCGCGGAAATCTACGCCGAACGCTTTTCCGACCCCGACGGTCGTATCAGGGCAAGCTTCTCGACGGTCTGGATGTCCGGCTGGGCGCCCGATGCATCGCAGCAAAAGCCGCTGAAACCCGGTTCAGCCAAGGTTTCGCTGAAGACTATACTGGAGGGACCTGATGGGCATTGACCTGTTCGCAGGCACCAGCCTCATTGCGCAAAGGCGTTGGCAAGCCTGCTGGAGTTGTCGCTGAACAGCCAGGTCAGCGAGTTGAAGACCTGGCCGATACCGCCGATGATCGTCAACGATAGCACGGCAATGATCAGACCGTATTCGACGACCGTGGCGCCGTTTTCGTCCTCCAGAAAACGCACCAGCACTGTTTTCATGACCTCGATCCCCGTTGCCGAAACTTTTACAGCGGATCTGTTAAGAAAGGTTAACGGCAAAGGCTTAACAGGCGGTGAAGTCGCCGACCGTCGGAAATGTCCTGGCCTTGTCAGCAGTCGCCACTGCTTTTGCCATCGGAACGGATAATGCAGACGCCTCCCGGATCGGCCTGCAGCACGCTGCGGCGTACCGTATAGGTGCTGCGATGGCTGATCGAACCGGTAGCCGTCATGTCCAGGCCGGGGAAACCGTCGCGGGCCGTTTGCGAACGCGCCTGGCTGTCGAGGAAAGGGGTCGCGATCAACGCCAGCGCCACGGCGGCCGATCCGAACAGCAGCGTGAGGCGCAGGACGCCCATGCCCGCATCAGCGACACGAAAGCCGCGCTCGGGCCGGATCGAATCCCAATCCCTGTCCAGGCTCATTCTATCGCTCCCCAGCGAAATGACGGCGGCCGCACGAAAAAACGGCCATGCATCAATTTTTCATGATGAGATAAATCTTCCATTAACGCTGGCTGATATGGACGGTGGTCCAATCAAATCCTCAAAGGAGATCGATCAGGAAGGGGATCAGTGGCGCATCGGCCGGCGGCATCGGATAGTCGCGCATCTGTTTGGGCCGCACCCATTTCAGCGCCTGCCCTTCCCTTGGCTGGGCGATGCCGCGGAAGCGGCGGCAGACAAAAAGCGGCATCAGCAAGTGGAAGTCGTCATAGGAATGGCTGGCGAAGGTCAGCGGCGCCAGGCATGGGATCTCGGTCTCGATACCGATCTCCTCCTGCAGTTCACGGATAAGGCATTGTTCCGGCGTCTCGCCCGGCTCGACCTTGCCGCCGGGAAACTCCCACAGGCCGGCGAGTTGCTTGCCTTGCGGCCGCTGCGCCAGCAGCACGCGACCATCGGCATCGACCAGCGCGCAAGCGGCGACCAGAAGCAGGCGCTTGCCGGCGATCGTCACATCATTCATGTCCGATTTCACCCATGAACAGGCGGCCGGCGGTAGTGGTAGCGATAGACTTCCTCGAAGCCGAGCGCGCGGTAGAGCGCCAGCGCCGGCGCGTTGCCGGCCTCGACCTGCAGCCAGGCTTCCCGTGCGCCGCGCAGCCTCGCCCATTTCAGCGCCGACAGGATCAGGTTGCGGCCGTGGCCCTTGTTGCGCGCCGCCTTGTCGGTAGCGACCTCGAACAGGCCGGCGAGATCGCCGTCATGCACGCAGATCAGCGTCGCCAGCGGCTCCGTCCCATCCTCGAGTGCGAACAGCCCGGCTTCAGGCTGGATAGCGCCGATGATCTCCGACAGGCCCGGCCGCAGCGACACGTCCGATCCGCTGACCTTGAGCAATGCGCCGATGAAGCGGCTGATGTCCTTGAGCGGGATCTGGTCCATGGCGGCGTCGAGCTGCGCATCGGCCAGCGGCAGCCGCATGACCAGCGATTCGTCGAACCGGCTCCAGCCCTCCTTGTCGAGATGACTGGCAAGATCGGGACCCGACAATGGCGACATGCGGAACGTCAGCGGCCGGCCGTACGCGTCGAAACGGCGGCTCGCGCGGCCGATGCGGTCGGCGATGTGCTGGATGTCGCCGGGATCGAGCGGATTGACCGAGTTGAGCCGCTTGGCCGGATGACCGGCGGTCAGGCGCACCACCCAGGTGCCGTCATAGTGGATGGCGGCCGCGGGCCAGGCGCGAAAGCCGGCCGCCTCGTAGCGCCGCACGGTCGCGAGCATGCTTGCGGGATGACGCGAAACCAAGGCGATCAGCTCCGGTAGTCGCCATTGATGGCGACATATTCCTTGGTGAGATCGCAGGTCCACACCGTCGCCTTGCCGCGGCCGATGCCGATATCGGCGCGGATCCGGATGTCGTCGCGCTTCATATAGGCCGAGGTCTTTTCTTCCGAATAGCTGGGGTCGCGCTCACCCTCATGCGCCAGCCTGTTGTCGCCGAACCAGATCGACAGCCGGTCGCGATCCGCGGGCTCGCCGGCCTTGCCGACGGCCATGACGACGCGGCCCCAATTGGCGTCCTCGCCGGCGACCGCCGTCTTGACCAGCGGCGAATTGGCGATCGACAGCGCGATGCGTTTGGCCGAGCGGGCCGACTTGGCCCCGGTGACGGTGACCTCGACCTGCTTGCGGGCGCCCTCGCCGTCGCGCACCACCTGCAACGCCAGCGACTTCAGCACCTTGCCGAGCGCCCGGCGGAACTGGCCAAGGCGGGCGTCCCTGGGATCGGTGATCTCGGGCGCGCCGCGCTTTGCCGCCTTGCCGGTGGCAAACAACAGCAGCGTGTCGCTGGTCGAGGTATCGCTGTCGACGGTGACAGCATTGAACGTCTTGGCCGTGCCGCGCGACAACAGGTCCTGCAGGGCAGGAGCCGCGATCGGCGCGTCGGTGGCGATGAAGGACAGCATCGTCGCCATGTCGGGCGCGATCATGCCGGCGCCTTTGGAAATGCCATTGATGGTCACATCGGCGTCGCCGAGCTTGACCGTCGCCGTCGCCACTTTCGGATAGGTATCCGTGGTCATGATGGCCTTTGCCGCCTCTGTCCACAGGTCCGGCTTGCCGTCGCTGACCAGCCCGGCGAGCAGATGGCTGAACTTGGCCGTGTCGAGCGGTTCGCCAATGACGCCGGTCGAGGCCAGGAAAACCTCGCCTGCCGTGCAGCCCGCGGCCTTCGCCGCCGCTTCGCCCGTCAGAGCGGTGGATTCGCGGCCCTTCTGCCCGGTGAAGGCGTTGGCGTTGCCGGAATTGACGACCAGCACCCGCGCCTTGCCCGAGCCAAGGTTCTGGCGGCAGAAATCAACCGGCGCCGAGGGACATTTCGACCTGGTGAACACGCCGGCGACCGCGGTGCCTGCATCGAACACCATGGCCAGCAGGTCGGTGCGGCCCTTGTACTTTATCCCTGCTTCGGCGGTGGCGATGCGCACCCCTTCGATTTCTGGCATTTTGGGGTATTTCTTCGGCGCAAGCGGGGAAATCGTCGTGGACATTCAGACCTCGGGCGGGAAAATCGCAAGGGAAGGCCGGTTTGCCCGATACGGCGAGCCGGTGCAAGCGCGTTTTCGTCGCTCCCGCGGAGGGCAAACCCGTTCAGGATCAAGCTTGCATTTCAAATCTGTTGGCGTCGCCGGGGTCCGTGGCGCTATGATCTTCCACATTGGCAGGCGGGATCACTTATCATTGCCAGCGAATTGAAACGAGGACGAAAAGCATGGCCGAGGAGGCGGATACGGCGCGCAGATCGATCGGTGCGCGGCGCAATCCCGACAGCGCGGACGCCATCCTGGAGGCGGCCGAGGCAGTGCTGGTCGAAGGCGGCTATGCCGGCTTCTCGATCGAGGCCGTGGCGCGCCGCGCGCGCGCCGGCAAGCCGACCATCTATCGCTGGTGGCCAAGCAAGGCGGCATTGCTGCTCGAAGTCTATCAGCGCCAGAAACGCGTCGACATCCCAGACAGCGGAAGCTTGGAAGAAGACCTCGTCGGCTTCCTGAAAAACCTGTTCGCGCATTGGCGCGACACGCCTTCGGGCAGCGTGTACAGGTCGCTGATTGCCGAGGCGCAGTCGGACGAGACCGCCGGCGCGGCGCTCGCCGGCTATGCCACGGGGCGCCGGACTCACAACAGCCAGATCGTGGACCGCGCCAAGGCAAGGGGTGAAATTGCCGACGATATCGATTCAGAGGTGGTCGCCGATCTGATCGGGTCCTTCGCCTGGAAGCATCTTTTGACCAACCGCCTCGACGTGAATGAAGCCACGATACGAACCGCTGTTGGCTATGTCACGCGAGGCATCGTCACGCCCAGGCGCTAAAAAACGGCAAAAAAATAGGCGCGGCGAGCAATCACTCGCCGCGCCTTCGCGATTGCGTCCTACTTGGCGCTTTCCAGCGTGTCGACGGCCTTCTTCAGATTGGCGTCGGGGATCTCAACCTTGGCGCCAGCGCGAAGCGACTTGACCAGCGCGAAATACTTGTCGCGGATGACCGCCTGCTTGGCCTGGTCCTTGACGTCGTCGAAGGCCGGCGGCTGCTTGGCGCGCTTGTCCTCGAGCTTGATGACATGCCAGCCGAACTGCGTCTGCACCGGCTCCTTGGTGTATTTGCCGACCTCGAGCGCGAAGGCCGCCTTGTCGAACTCCGGCACCATCTGGCCAGGTCCGAACCAGCCGAGATCGCCGCCATTGGACTTGCCCGAGGGATCGCTGGTGTGCTCGTTGGCGAGCTTCTGGAAATCACCGCCGCCGTCGAGCTGCTTGATGATCGCCTCGGCCTCTTCCTTCGTCTTCACGAGGATGTGACGGGCATGCACCTCGTTGACCGGCGGCGTGTTGGCGATTTCCTGGTCGTAGCGGGCGCGAACCTCGGCGTCGGTGACCTTGTCGACCACACCCTTTTCGACCATCTCGCCATGCAGGGCGCGCTGCTGCAGGAAAGCCATGCGGCGCTGGAAGTCAGGATCCTTGTCGAGACCGTCGGTGACCGCCTTGGCTGCCATGACGCGGATTTCGATGGCCGCCGAAAGTGCCGCGGCGCGGCGCTGCTCGGGCGGCAACTGCGCGAACTGCTGCGACAGCTCGCCTTCGGCAAGCACCAGATCGGCTTCGGTCAAGGGCTGGCCGTTGACGGTGGCGATCACCGTATTCGGGTCGACCGGCGCCGCGGCCGGGGCGGCCGGAGCGGGAGCGGTCTCCTGCGCCGTGACAGGCGACAGGCAAAGAGCCGACAGGCCGAGGGCCAGGCCAAGACTGGCAAGCGACGCACGGCTGAACAACAAGGACATAAGGATGACTCCGGTCAGGGATTGTAGGGAGGGTGGCTTCCAGATCAGCCAGATGGTGGCGGAATTTGGCGCGACCGGCAGGGCCAGCGCGGCGTTGACATCAGTTGAGCCCCCTCTTATCTGTCCATCGACTTGGCGTCCAGAACCGTTTTCCGGGCGCTTTTTGTGTTTGCCCGTATTCAGGCGGTGCGTTCACGTGGATGTGATGGGGCCGGCCGGCGCCTGTCTCAAGATTGAGAATTCTATCGAAAGGACCATTGGATGGTCAGTCTCGGCGGTCTCGCCCGTAAGGTTTTCGGTTCCTCCAACGACCGTCGGGTCAAATCTACCCGCCCCCGTGTCGAGGCGATCAACGCCATGGAAAACGAGATGCGGGCGCTCTCCGATGCCGAGCTTGCCGGCCGCACGGAAAAATTTCGCCAGGATATCGCCAACGGCGCCAGCCTCGACGATCTGCTGATCCCAGCCTTCGCAACCGCCCGCGAGGCCGCGCGCCGCGTGCTTGGCATGCGCCCCTTCGACGTCCAGCTGATCGGCGGCATGGTGCTGCACAATGGCGGCATCGCCGAGATGCGCACCGGCGAGGGCAAGACCCTGGTCGCGACGCTGCCGGTCTATCTCAACGCGCTCGCCGGCAACGGCGTCCATGTCGTTACCGTCAACGACTACCTCGCCACCCGCGACTCCGAATGGATGGGCCGCGTCTACAAATTCCTCGGCCTCTCGGTCGGCGTCATCGTCCATGGCCTGTCGGACGAGGAGCGTCGCGTCGCCTACGCCTCCGATGTCACCTACGCCACCAACAACGAGCTCGGCTTCGACTATCTGCGCGACAACATGAAGTACGAGCGCGCCCAGATGGTGCAGCGCGGTCACAATTACGCGATCGTCGACGAGGTCGATTCCATTCTGGTCGACGAAGCGCGCACGCCGCTGATCATTTCCGGTCCGCTCGAGGACCGTTCGGAAATGTACAACACCATCGACACCTTCATCATCCAGCTGCAGCCGCAGGATTATGAGATCGACGAGAAGCAGAAGACCTCGATCTTCACCGAGGAAGGCACCGAGAAGCTGGAGAACATGCTGCGCGATGCCGACCTGCTCAAGGGCGAGTCGCTCTACGACGTCGAGAACGTCGCCATCGTCCACCACGTCAACAATGCGCTGAAGGCGCACCGGCTGTTCCAGCGCGACAAGGACTACATCGTGCGCAACGGCGAGATCGTCATCATCGACGAGTTCACCGGCCGCATGATGCCCGGCCGCCGCTATTCGGAAGGCCTGCACCAGGCGCTGGAAGCCAAGGAGCACGTGGCGATCCAGCCGGAGAACCAGACGCTCGCTTCCGTCACCTTCCAGAACTACTTCCGCCTCTACAAGAAGCTTTCCGGCATGACCGGCACGGCGCTGACCGAAGCCGAGGAATTCGGCAACATCTACGGTCTCGAAGTCACCGAGATCCCGACCAACCTGCCGGTCATCCGCAAGGACGAGGACGACGAGGTCTACCGGACGGTCGAGGAGAAGTACAAGGCGATCGTCAGGGAGATCCGCGAAGCCAGCGCCAAGGGCCAGCCGACACTGGTCGGCACGACCTCAATCGAAAAGTCCGAGCAGTTGGCCGAGCGCCTGCGCAAGGAAGGCTTCACGGATTTCGAGGTTCTCAACGCCCGCCATCACGAGCGGGAAGCGGCAATTGTCGCCCAGGCGGGCAAGCCCGGCGCCATCACCATAGCCACCAACATGGCCGGCCGCGGCACCGACATCAAGCTCGGCGGCAATGCCGAGATGCGCATTGCCGAGGAGCTGGGCGACATGCCGGAAGGCCCCGAACGCGAAGCGCGAGAAAAGGAAATCAATGCCGACGTCGAGCGCCTGAAGGAAAAGGCGCTGGCCGCCGGCGGCCTCTACGTGCTCGCCACCGAGCGCCACGAGTCACGCCGTATCGACAATCAGCTCAGAGGCCGCTCTGGCCGCCAGGGCGACCCCGGCCGATCGAAATTCTTCCTGTCGCTGCAGGACGATCTGATGCGCATCTTCGGCTCCGAGCGCATGGACGGCATGCTGCAGAAGCTCGGCCTCAAGGAAGACGAGGCCATCATCCATCCCTGGATCAACAAGGCGCTGGAAAAGGCGCAGAAGAAGGTCGAGGCGCGCAACTTCGACATCCGCAAGAACCTGTTGAAATATGACGACGTCTCCAACGACCAGCGCAAGGTGGTGTTCGAGCAGCGCATCGAGCTGATGGACGGCGAGGGCCTTTCGGAGACCATCGGCGAGATGCGCGCGGGCGTCATCGACGAGATCGTCGCCAAGGCCATTCCCGAAAACGCCTATGCCGAACAGTGGGATGTCGCCGGCCTGAAGGCCGAGGTCGCCGAATTCCTCAATCTCGACCTGCCGATCGAGGATTGGGTCAAGGAAGAAGGCATCGCCGAGGACGACATTCGCGAGCGCATCTCTCAAGCCGCCGACGCCGCGGCAAAAGAACGCGCCGACCGTTTCGGTCCCGAGGTGATGAACTATGTCGAGCGCTCCGTGGTGCTGCAGACGCTCGACCATCTGTGGCGCGAGCACATCGTCAATCTCGACCATCTGCGTTCGGTCGTCGGCTTCCGCGGCTACGCCCAGCGCGATCCGCTGCAGGAATACAAGAGCGAGGCGTTCGAGCTGTTCCAGGCGATGCTCGGCAATCTGCGCCAGGCCGTCACCGCGCAGCTGATGCGCGTCGAACTGGTCCGCCAGGCCGCCGAAGCGCCGCCGCCTGAAGCGCCCGACATGTTCGGCACGCATATTGACGGCACCACCGGCGAGAATGATTTCGAAGGCGGCGAAACGGCCCTTCTGGTACGCCAGGAAAGCACCGCCATCGTCGCTCCCGAGGACCGCGACCCTAACAACCCCGCAACCTGGGGCAAAGTCGGCCGCAACGAAGCCTGCCCCTGCGGCTCCGGCAAGAAATACAAGCACTGCCACGGGACTTTCGCGTAAAGACCTGCAGGATCGGTGTTCCCCGGACTTCTGATCCGGGGGCGGCTCCCATATTGTCAGATCAGCCCGGAATCGCGCGCCGCGGCGGTTGCCTCGCCGCGCGAAACGGCGTCCAGCTTGCCCAGCACCGCTGAGACATGATGATCGACGGTCTTCGGTGAGATGGTTAGGTGCTCGGCGATTCTCTTATTGGAGAAACCGCGCTCGATCAGGTGCAGAACCTCCATTTGGCGAAGCGTCAGGCCAGCGTGATTGGCGCGTGTGCTCTGCCGCGGTCCCCTGGCGATGTTATGGACGCCATTCTGCCGCATGACGGCGCGGACGTGCTGGGCCACCGGCCGGGCACCGAGCCCTTCGAATATGTCCAGGGCCAGGCGCAGCGCCGGCTCGTCGCCGTACAACAGGGCGAGCGCCCGTTCGAACGGAGCGCCCAGCCGGGCCCACAGCATCGCGGCACCACGCCAGTCGCCGGTGAGCAGCAGGCGATAGGGCTCCGCCATGCCGGTCGTGTCGCCAGGATCGCTTTCAGGTGACAAGAGCAGCCGCCAGACGGCCAACTCGGCGAACATTGCCCTCGTCGGCGACAGGCTTTCGGCCAGGTCGATCAGGCGAAGTGCCTCTTCGGTGTCGCCTTGCCCGAGCCATGCCAGTTCGGCCATCGACGCCGTGTAGGGGACCAGCCGCTGCAGCTCCATTCCTTTGTCTAGGAACCGCTTCATTTCGTCCAGCAACGGCGCGGCCGGATCGCCTCGTCTTATGCGCAATTTCGCCAGCGCGACCAAGGATGGGTAACGCACCAGGGCCGTGGTCGCACTATCGTCGATGACGTCGTGAGCCATCGCGGCCGCATCGTCCCAAAGGCCGCGTCGCAAAAGCAATTGCGCCTGCACGCCCCGCATATAGTCGCGCCAGGTCGCGAGGTCATTCTCGACGCAATAGGCAATGCCCCGGTCGAGAAAGGATTGCGCCCGGACAAGGTCGAGCTGGTTCATTTCGGCGCAGGCGCAATTGGTGAAGCCGCGTGCGGCGTGCTCCTGGAAATTCTGCCCGAGCGCGATGTCAAGGCTGCGGGCGAGGTGCAGACGGCCCTTGGCCAGGTCAAGCCACTGCTCGGCGGAGCCAAGATTGTTGAGCGCATGACAGACTATCTCCGGCTTGTTCAACCGTTCGGCCAAACCGACTGCCTTGCAGCCGAGCAGCAGCGTCTCGTCGAGCTTCTCGGCCAGCATCGCCAGCTGCGAGAGATTGGAATAGGCCATGGCAAGCTCCGGACTGGCCGGCGCCTGTTCCAGCAATTCCACCGCCTGTGCCCCGAACAGGTCCGCCTGTTCTCGGTCACCCACCAGATAGGCGAAGCGCGACAGGCATCTGAGGCTGTCGCCCTCCCTGAGCGTGTCGCCCAACGCCTGCTGCAACCGCCGCGCCTGGCCCTGCGCCTCGATGGCCATATCGATGCGGCCGATCAGATGGCATTCAAAGGCATAGCCTTCGTAAAGCCTCGCCCGGTCGCCCATGGGCAGGCCGTCGGCGTGCCGCAGGGCGACCTCGTAATAGCCGGCCGCATCGCGATGCGCGCCGACGCGGGAAGCCTCGCGCGCCGCAAGCGGGGCAAGCTCGCGCACCGCTTCCAAATTCTGGGCCTCCACCGCATGGTGGACAAGTCTTGCCGTAGCCACCTCGGCGTTTTCCTGCAGTGCGGAAAGCGCGCGCTGGTTGAATTCGCGCCGATGGCTTGGGGTCAGCGCCATCTCGACGGCGCGACGGGCGATCTCGTGGCGGAAGGCATAGCCATCGCCGAGATCGTCGAGCAGGCCATTCGAGACACATTCCGCCAGTTGGCCCGCGCTGGCGACACCACAGAGGCCGCGCAGCGCCCAGACATCGGCGCGGCGTGGAAACACCGACACCGCGTCGAGCATCGAGCGCCCGCCCGGCGACAGGCGCTCGGCACGCGCCAGCACAGCGTCGCGGACGCTGGCCGGCGGGATCATCTCGCTTTCGGCAGCCAGCAACTCGGTGACGAAGAAGGCGTTGCCCGCGGTGGCGCGATAGATTGCGCTGCCGTCGCGGTTGGCGGCTTCGGCAAGCGACAACACCGCCGCTTCGCTAAGCAGCGGCACTTCGATACGCTGGACGTTGGCGGCCGGAATTTCACCGAGCACCCGACGCGCGCGCATCTGCCCTTCGCTGCGGTCGGTGCGTGCCGTGAACAGCACCAGCATATGCGTGTTGGCGATGCGTCGGCCCAGGAAACGGACGAAATCCAGGGTCGCGTCGTCGGCCCAGTGCATATCCTCGATGACCAGCAGGCCCGGCCGAGACCTCGCCTCGAAAACCTCGAGAGCGTCTGAAAACAGGGGCAGCCGCTGGCCTTGCCGGTCATCGATCGCCCGGGGCAGTGCCCACTGCGCATCCCGGGCCAGATCGTAGAGCGGTCCCAGCGGATCGGGGATCGACAGATCCTCGCAGGCGCTGCGGAATATGGAAACGTGCTGCCCAACACCGCTTACGAACGCCTCGACGAGTGCCGTCTTGCCGGCGCCGGCCTCACCCAGCAATGCCGCCACGCGGCCGCGACCGCGCGCCGCCGCCGCGAGCAGTTCCTCCAACTGATCAAGTTGCGCCTGCCGCTCCAGAAGCATCGTTACTGGCCCATGAGTATCGTCGTCTGCCCCATCCCCCAGGATACCCACGCTTCGGTATCCGCAGTGTGGCTCCAAGATCGAACGTCGAAAACATAGGGAATCGTCCCGCGAAATATGGGGAAAGGCTCCGATGCGCGCTTTCGAAGGCCATGGTTTTTCTCCGACCGCGCTCATTTCGAGCGTGAATCAATCGTAAAAGGAAGCCATTCCATGCCTCGCTATCTGATCGAACGGACATTCCCCGACGGACTCAACCTGCCGATGAACGACATCGGCGCAACGGCGCTTGGCGGCATCATCATGCGCAATGCCGAGAAGGGGGTCACCTGGGTGCAGTCCTTCGTCTCGCCCGACAAGAGCAAGAGTTTCTGCATCTACGACGCCCCCTCGCCGGAGGCCATCCGCAGCACGGCGCAGAAGAATTCCCTGCCGGTGGACAAGATCACGGAGGTGAGGGTCCTGGACCCCTACTTTTATCGCTGATCCAATGGAGCAAGGATGGAGCCATGAGCGTGAAATTGTCCTGGGCAATGATAGTGGGCGGTTTTCCCTGTTGTTCCCTCCCGAAACGGCCGCCGGCATGGCGTTCGACCCTGCACCCCACCGGCGCGGTCTCGCATCGCGGATTGTCTCCGCGCTGCTATCGCCATTGCGAGGCCGGCGCGGGCGCCTGCCACCGCAAGACGATTATTTGAGACGGGACGTCGGTCTGCCGGAGCACGAGATGCGGCGGGACTACTGGGAATACTGGTGGTGGCACCAATGAGACCGCGGTCCGGTTAGACGGGATGGACGAGGATCGAACCCGTCCCGTACTGCCAATCCCATGCCGCGGGCGTCTGCAGCCAGGCCTGGCCTTGCTGGCCGGCCTGGGCGCCTGCCGGATCATCAACAATCAATGGAGAACAAAATGAACGTCAATTTCTGGCGCCTTGCCGCGCTGTTCATCACGTCGATCGCCTCCACCGCCGCATCGGCGGGGAAGGACAATCCGCTTGCCGACGAGGTGCGGGCGGCCAACAGCCGCTTCGCGAACGTCGCGGCGGCCACCGCCGAGGGCTATGCGCCGATTCCTTGCGCCAGTGGCATCACTGGCGGCGCCATGGGCATTCATTACGTCAATGGCGCCTATCTGAAGGACGATGCGATCGACCTCGCCAAGCCGGAGGCCGTGATGTACGAGCCGATGTCCGATGGCACGCTGAAGCTGGTGGCCGTCGAATACATCACCGCGAAGGGTCCGGCCTCGCTCGGAGGCCAGTTGTTCAACTTCAACAGCGCTCCCAACCGCTATGGCCTCGGCCCTTTCTACGAACTTCATGTCTGGGCCTGGAAGCAAAACCCGACCGGCGCCTTCGCCGACATGAACCCGAACGTCTCGTGCGACGCCATGAAAAAGGCCGACTGACGGCACCCGGCCTGCCGGTCCAGTCCCGGCAGGCCTTTCGCGCGCATCGCGAGGAGAAATCATGCCCGAAATCGATGTCGTCCTGGCGAGGCCGCGCACCCGGCCTTCGCGCCTGATGGCCGTTATCGCTTGGCTTGCACACGGATGGCACCTGCGGCATGGCCGGCGTCGCTTGGAGGCCATGCCCTGTTTCATGCTGAAGGACATCGGTATCAGCCGTTGCGCGATCGACCATGTTGCAAGGCGCGGCGAGACGTGACGCCGGTAGACCTGACTGATTGACAAACGGCGCTGCGCCTGTGCCGCCTTTGCGGCACCCTCACCCGTTCGTCGTCGCTCGACCCTCGGCTACTACGCACGCCCTCCCCACCCACGCTTTCTTAAGGTGTCTTCGCTACACCAAAGCCTGAAAAGAGGCGGAAAACGGAGAGAAATCGGGGTGCGCTTTTCCGCGGCCACGACTGCCGGACGGTTCTTGCCGCAGCGTTTGGCGCTGCGCGTGGAGCCTTTGCTTGGCCGTCTGGACGCCGTGCTGTTCACCGCCGACGAACGCGGCGAGGCCGGCCGCATGTCGGTCATCGCCTTCTCCATCCGCATCGTCAGTGCCGTCATCGCCTTCATCAGCCAGGTGCTGATGGCGCGTTGGATGGGTTCCTTCGAATACGGCATCTTCGTGCTGGTCTGGGTGACGATGGTCATCTTCGGCAACCTCGCCTGCCTCGGCTTCCACACATCGGTCATCCGCTTCATCCCCGAATACCGCGAGCGCGGCCTGATGGATGAATTGCGCGGCATCGTCGTTGCAAGCCGCCTGTTCGTGCTGATCGCCTCGACGGTCATCGCCGGGCTCGGCGCCCTCGGCGTCTGGCTGGCCGCGCCCTGGATCGAAAACTACTACGTGATACCGTTCATCCTCGGGGTCATCTGCCTGCCGATGATCGCGCTGTCGGATTTGCTGCAAGGGCTGGCGCGCGCCAATTCATGGGCGTTGTTCGCGCTGTCGCCGACCTACCTGATCCGGCCGGTGCTGATCCTGCTGTTCATGGCGCTGATGCTTTGGGCGGGCTACGCCGCCGACGCGCGGACGGCGATCTTCGCCTCGATCGCCGCTACCTACGCCACCACGCTGACCCAGCTCATCGGGGTCACCCAGCGCATGGAAAGGCAAATTCCGGCCGGCCCGATGAAAGTGCATTTCGCGCAATGGTTCGTCGTCTCGCTGCCGATCTTCCTGGTCGAGAGCTTCTTCTTCCTGCTCACCAACGCCGATGTGCTGATGGTCGGCGCCTATATGGATCCCAATGACGTCGCCGTCTATTTCGCCACGGTCAAGACGCTGGCGCTGGTGCATTTCGTCTATTTCGCGGTCAAGGCCGGCGTCGCCCAGCGCTACGCGCAGTTCACCCATGGCGAGCCGCAAAAGCTTGCCGCCTTCGCCCGCGAGACGGTATCATGGACCTTCTGGCCCTCGCTGCTGATGGCGTTTCTGGTGCTGGCGCTGGGCGAACCGATGCTGGTGCTGTTCGGCCCCGAATTCACATCGGGCTATCCGCTTCTGTTCCTACTCGTCTTCGGCGTCGTGGCGCGCGCCGCCGTTGGCCCCTGCGAAAGCCTGCTCACCATGAGCGGCAACCAGAATGTCTGCGCCGCCGTCTATGCCATGACACTGGCCTTCAACATCGGGCTCAATGTGGTGCTGATCCCGCCTTTCGGCCTGTGGGGCGCAGCCATGGCCACCGCCTTTGCCATGATCTTCGAGGCCGGCGCACTGTCCTTCACGGTCTGGCGCAAGCTCGGCATCGTCATGGCGATCTTCGTGCCAGCCAAAGGAGCCGCCTGATGGCCGCCATCCCTCTGCTCGAGGAAACCAGCGGCGGTCCCGCCGGCGCCATGGTGTCCGGCCTTGCCGGGCTGGCGCGCGACGCCGATCCCGCTCATATCGAGATCCTCGCCAACAACCGGCCCGAGCGCAAACTCGCCATCTACCCGGCGTCGGCCGGCTTCGACCTAGTCGAGGAACTGGACTATCTTTGCGCCCGCACGATCGAGCCGAACGTCTTCTTCAACCCGCGTTTCCTGGCGCCGGCCATGCCCCGGCTGGAAGATCGCGAGGTGCGCCTTGCCGTGATCCGCGACGGCGATGAATACCGCAACCGGCTGCGGCTGCTGGTGCCGATCTCGGTGGAACGGCCGGTGGTGCCGCTCGGCGTGCCGGTCATGCGCACCTGGTCGAGCCCATTCGGCCCGCTCGGCACGCCGCTGATCGACCGCGACGATCCGGTCGGCGTGGTCGAGGACTTCTTCTCGATGCTGTCGCGCCCGCATCTCAAGCTGCCGAAAGTTCTGGTCCTGCCCGACATCAGGCTCGACGGTCCGGTGTCGAGCCTGGTCGCCACCGTGGCCGAGACGCGTGGCCTGGCGCTGGTCACCACGGGCCAGACTTCACGCCCGGTGCTGGAGAGCGAACTCGACGGCGACGATTATCTCAAGGCTTCGCTGCGCGCGCACCACTATCGCGAATTCCGCCGCCTGAAGCGGCGCCTCGGCGATCTCGGCAAGCTCGAACATGTCGTGGCACGCGGCCCCGAGGAAATCCGCCACGCCATCGAGCACTTCCTGACGCTGGAGGCGTCCGGCTGGAAAGGCCGCGAGCGCACCGCCATGGCGATCGACCGCTTCCGCGCCGCCTTCGCCCGCGAGGCGGTGCACCGGCTCGCCGAACAGGACATGTGCCGCATCCATTCGCTGACGCTCGACGGCCGCACCATCGCTTGCCTGATCGTCTTCGTCGAGGCTGGCGTCGCCTACACCTGGAAGACGGCCTATGACGAGACGCTGGCCGCCTATTCGCCGGGCACGCTGCTGATGATCGAGGTCACCAGGCAGCATCTCGACGATCCCAACATCATGATGACCGATTCCTGCGCCGTGCCCGACCACCCGGTGATGAGCCGGCTGTGGAGCGAGCGCAAGCCGGTCGGCACATTGGTGATCGGGTTGACAAGGGACGCCGACCGCCTCGCCCGCCAGGCCGCCTCGCAGCTGCATCTCTACCGCGAAACCCGCAACATGGCGCGCCTGCTGCGCAACCGGATGAAGAGTTTGCTCAGACGGCGCTAGACCTGCGCGGGGTGGGTGATGCAAAACCGTAGATTGGCGACAACCTGCCCGGTGGGTCGCGCTACTGGTAGGCCTTGCAACCCCATTCAGAAATGTCCTCTGGCATGGCGGGCCTAGGACAGTCGAACGGCCGACATGCGTTCCAGCGGCTGTCGTGTCCGGGGACGGCCTCCGCAGGCCGTCCTGATCTCGCAAGTCCGTCATGTTGGTGCAACGTCGACCCTCCCGTTTGACTGAGAGCAGGCGTTCTCGGAAGGAAGTACCTTCGCCAGATAGTCACCGACCAGGGTGGAACTCGCGGCATCGAAAGTGGCGCCGACATAGCCGTCCGGCCGGATGAGCAGGCAGCCGCCCTCGGCCAAGCTGAGCTGATTGGAGGGGTCGCGCAGTTCCGCGCCTTCGCCCACCGTGACCACTCGCAGGCCCGCGCGCGCAGCCACGATCGGCCAGTAGTCAGGGCTCGATAGAAGCAGGGTCCAGTGCGTGCCGGTCATCACGTCGAACAGACGGCGGGGCTGTCCAGCGGCGCCAGTTAGGGTCGCGTCCGGCATGCGCTCACCGGCCCGCGGGCCAATCGTCCGACCACCTCCGTCGTGAGAAAGTGACGAGTGGGGATAGCCGATGTCGAGCTGATGTGTGTCGCGGCCGCGCCGCATGCCGCCTTGTTCGCGCTGACGGTCGAGCAACTGGGTCGAAAGCCCCAGGACATCCGCCGCAACGGTGCGTCGCTCCTCCTCATAGGTGTCTAGCAGCGCTTCGCGGGCGCCGGCCAAGACTGCGGCCAATTTCCAACCGAGATTGTAGGCGTCCTGAACGCTGGTGTTGAGGCCCTGTCCGCCCGTTGGCGGATGGATATGCGCGGCGTCGCCGGCTAGCAAAACCCGTCCGACCCGGTAGCGGTCAGCCAGACGCGCGTTCATCGCGTAGGCGGATGCCCAGGCCACCGACTGAACATCGATGTCGCTACGGCCAGTCCGTTCGGCGATCATCCGCGTCAATCCATCCGCGGAAAGGTCAGGCTCGCCGTCCAGCGGGATCGGCGCCTGCACCTGGAACAGGTCCGTGCCCGCGAGCGGGCAGATCATGACGAGCCGCTCCATGTCGCCGTCATTGAACTGGTGCCAGGCAGCGCGGTCGAGTCCGCTCAGATGGGCATCCGCCACGATAGCACGGACACCCAGCGTCTTACCGGGAAAGTCGATGCCGAGCGCACTGCGGATCGAGCTGCGGCCACCGTCAGCACCAACCAGATAGCGCGTATGGACCCGCTCCTCGCCGCCAGACGACTTGAGGCGGGCGCTGACGCCATCATCGTCCTGCTCGAAGTCGATCAATGCGGTGCCGAACTCGACACGATGGCCCAGCTCCGCGAGGCGCTCTCGCATCACGCCCTCTGTAAGGAACTGCGGGATCATGAGCGCGATGAAATAGGGGACGTCGGGCGAGGGTTCGGGCGCTTCGAAAACTGTCTTTTCGTCATAGCCGCCGTCGTTGCGATACTCCCTCATCGGCGGATAGACACCGCCGGCTGCCATGATGCGGTCGATTATGCCCAGATCCTCGAACACCTCCTGCGTGCGTGGCTGCAAGCCCTTGCCGCGCGAGCCGGCGAAGGGACGTTCCATCTGCTCAACGATGCGGAACAACACGCCTCGCCTCGCCAAGTCGATTGCCAGCGTCAGCCCGGCTGCTCCCGCGCCGCAGATCAGGACGTCAATTTCAGCTCGCTCTTCCATTTTCGGCTCCAATGTGCATAATGCACATATTAAAGGGAGCCAAGCCGGTGTCAATAAAGAAAGTGCATAACGCACATATTAAAGTGTTGTTGCCCGAGCTGCATCGCTCGCTGATTGACATCGTCACCATCATGAACCGACCCGAGCGGGATGTGGAATTGCTCACCAAGGCGGGCCTCACGCTCGAGCGTGCCCTCTTCCCGCTGCTCGTTCTTGTCGAGAGACTTGGCCCGATCGGCGTTGTCGATCTGGCTGGCCGCGTCGGTCGCGATTACACGACCGTCAGTCGACAGGTGTCACGACTGGAGGAGCTGGGACTGGTCACGCGGCGCTTGAGCGCTGCTGACAAGAGAGTTCGCGAGGCCGTTGTCACACCGCAGGGAAAAGCGGCGACGGACGCGCTGGATGCGGCGCGGGAGCAAATAGCCGTTGCGAAATTCGCCGACTGGGACCGCAAGGACTTCGACGATCTAGTCCGCTTGATGCGAATGCTCGTCGATACGATGAAGGATTAGACCATAACCAACAGCAAGTGTCGCACTTTGCAAGGATCGACCTGCGCTCTCACTCAGCAATGCGTGTGTTATACACGCGCCTGATGAAAAGTGCAGCAGGCGCGACATGTCTGCTTACGCTGCACTTTCTCGACAGAAGCGAGCGGCTGAAACCGGCGCGCGCCTTGTTGTCGCCCATCACAGCGTGCCGAACGGAACGGCGAAGCGCTGGTTGGCGCGTTCGTCCGCCTTCGCCGACCGCGCCGGCGTCGATCGGGGAAAGGCCGCGGCCTGGGCAGAAATGGCCGGCCGTTTGCCGCTGCTTTCCGGCGCCGAAGAGGATCTGCTTTGCGAGGCCGGGTTCTCGGATGTCGAGCTTCTTCCATGCCGCCTTCTCGTTCCGTGGCTAAGTGGCGACGGCAAGCATGGCCTGAGCGCCTCCCGCGATAGCTGCCCCAACATGGCTAAGCTTTGCTCTGATTTTGAAGGATGGTGCCCCTAGCCGGGATCGAACCAGCACTCCTTGCGGAACTCGATTTTGAGTCGAGCGCGTCTACCAATTCCGCCATAGGGGCTCAGGCCGGGCGGCCTGGATGGGCGCGGACTATACGGTCGGAGGCCTGTTCGTCAACAGGCCAATTTCCAAACCAGCCTCTGCCGCGACCAGACGGCACCTTTCCAATTTGTAAGACCGCAGCCATTGTGCAGCGCGAAAAACCTTTCTAGAGAGACGGGCCGTTCCATAGGAGAGCCGATGCTTCGCGGACTGTACGACTGGACCCTGTCGCTGGCGGCGCGCAAATCCGCCGAATGGTGGCTGGCCTTCATCGCTTTCGTCGAGAGCTCGGTGTTCTTCATACCGGCAGACGTTCTGTTCCTGCCCATGGCGCTGGCGCGCCCCGAACGCGCCTATCGCTATGCGCTGACCGCCACCGTTGCGTCCGTGCTGGGCGGCATCGCCGGCTGGCTGATCGGCTACTATGCCTACGACACAATAGCACGGCCGATCCTGGAGCACTTCGGCGGCCTTGCCGCGTTCGAGAAGTGGCAGTCTTCCGGCACCGGGCTAATGCTGGTGCTGCTCGTCACATCCGGCGTTGCGCACCTGCCGCCGATCAAGGTGGTCACTATTCTGGCCGGCGCGCTCCACATCAACCTTGTTGTCTTCATCGTCTCGGCCATCATCGCGCGCGGCGCCCGCTTCCTGCTGTTGGCGTGGCTTTTGCGCCGCTATGGCGAGCCGATCCGCGAATTCATCGAAAAGCGTCTGGGCCTGATCGTCGGCGCTGCCTCGGTCGCCCTGATTTTGCTCTATATCCTGATCAAATACGCCTTCTGAGGTTTGATGCTTAAACCGCGCAACGGTTTTGGCAGCGCGGCGAGCAGACCTTGCGGACGGCGAACACAACGGACGAAAGACGCCATGACAGCGACCATGAATGCCGATACCGGCCGCCAGCGGACACGCGCGGCCCTGTTTCTCGCCGTCGCGATGGCAGCGACCGTTGGCTCGGCGCTCGGCTTCCAGCATATTGGCGGCTACATCCCCTGCCACCTCTGCCTGGAACAGCGCACGCCGTATTACATCGGCGTGCCGTTGATGGTGCTGGCGGCGATAGCGTCGATGCTGCGCGCACCGGCATGGCTGACGCGCGGCCTGTTGGCCATTGGCGGCCTCTTGATGCTGTACGGGCTCTATCTCGGCGTCTATCACTCCGGCGTAGAATGGGCCTGGTGGCAGGGCCCGGCCGATTGCACCGCGGGCGCCGGCCCGGTCGACACCGGCGGCAAGGGCGTCCTCGACGCGCTTGACAAATTCGTGCCGCCCTCCTGCGACAAGGCCGCCTTGCGCATTCTCGGCCTGTCGCTGGCCGGCTGGAACGCCATTGCCAGCCTTATCCTCGCCGCCGTCGCCTTCCGTGGCGCGCTGGCCCGCGATTGAGCTACAGAGCCGACGCGAGATCGTTCAAAGAATTCGGCAGGCTGGGTCGGATAAAGTGATTTTCGAGAACCGGAGCGGAGCGGCCATCAACTTCGTGAGCCCCGGAAGCGCAGACAATTTGCTCCAGACGGCCAACCTCCCGAATTCTTCGAACGAACTCAAGGCTCCAGTTCGACATCCCAGTAGAGATAATCCATCCAGCTTTCATGCAGATGGTTGGGCGGGAACAGGCGGCCGTTATTGTGCAGATCATGCACCGTCGGCTGAAACGGCTTCTGCAGCGGCCACATCTTGGCGTGAGCCGGCATCATGCCGCCCTTCCTCAGATTGCAGGGCGAACAGGCGGCCACGACATTCTCCCATGTCGTGGCGCCGCCACGGTGACGCGGGATGACATGGTCGAAGGTCAGGTCCTCGGGGGTACCGCAATACTGGCACTGGAAACGGTCGCGCAGGAAGACGTTGAAACGGGTGAAGGCCGGATGCCTGGACGGCTTCACATAGGCCTTCAGGCTAACCACGCTCGGCAGCTTCATCGAGAAGGTCGGCGAGGATACGGCGTGCTCGTATTCGGCCACGATGTTCACCCTGTCGAGGAACACCGCCTTGATGGCGTCCTGCCAGGACCAGAGCGACAAGGGGTAATAGCTGAGCGGACGGTAATCCGCATTCAGCACCAGCGCTGGAAGCCCATCCGGAGATACGGCAACCGTCACCTTGTTGACCTCCTAGTTCTAGAACCGTTCGGCGTGGATACTGTAAGCCTGACATGACAGGGATGTGAAGCGGATTGTCGCTGGCACGAAGCGCCAAAAACACATGATTTTTAGGCTTTCTTGCGGATTCAGGCCGGCGGCGCGGCGTCCCGGCCCCTGGTTTCGCGATAATAGGACCAGAAAAGCCGCGATGCGACACCTCGCCACGGGCTCCATGATTCGGCCAGCGCGATCAGTGTTTTCTCCGCTGGACGAGGGTCGATGCCGAGCGCATGGCCGACAGCGCTCTGCAGGGCGACGTCGCGCGCCGGGAAAATGTCGGGATGCCCGGCCGCAAACAACAGATACACTTCCGCCGTCCACGTACCGATACCGGGCACCGCCGTCATCCTGGCGATCGCCTCCATGGCATCGAGCGAACAGAGGTGATGCAGATCGAGCCCATCGGCCACGGCCTGGGCGACCGCGATCAGGCCGCGCTGCTTGGGCCGCGACAGGCCGGCCTCGCGAAACATGTCCTCGCCGGCGGCAAGGATCGCCCGCGGCGTCAGCGGATCGACGAGTTTCGTCAGCCGGCCGAAGATCGCATCGGCGCTCGCCCGCGACACCTGCTGCGAGACGATGATCGAGGCCAGGCTCCTGAAGCCCGGCTCCGAAAGCCTGAGCGGCACCTCGCCGGCCATGCCGCGCACTTTCCCCAGGCGCGGGTCGATGAGGCAAAGCGCGTCCAGCCCCCGCTCAACGTCGTCCAGTGTCGCGATGCGCTGCATGGTATCCTTGTCCGAAGATGTGCAGCAAGGTAGCAACCGCCAAAACCACAGCACAACCCGATTGCCGCTCGAGACATGACGCTCCTGACATTCCGCTTCGCGCCCAGCCCCAACGGCGAACTGCATCTGGGCCACGCCTATTCGGCGCTGCTCAACCAGAAGCTCGCAAATACCAGTGGCGGCCGCCTGCTGCTGCGCATCGAGGATATCGACACCACGCGCTGCACGCCGGAGTTCGAGGCGGGCATGATCGCCGATCTGAAATGGCTGGGCCTCGACTGGGAAAAGCCCGTGCGCCGCCAGTCCGAGCATTTTGCAGAATATGGAACGGTGCTCGGGCGCCTGATCCGCGAGGAACTCGTCTATCCCGCCTTCATGAGCCGCGGCGAGATACGTGCCTTCATCGCCGACGGCGAAAAGCGCGGGCGCGACTGGCCGCGCGATCCCGACGGTGTGCCGCTCTATCCCCCGGCCGACAAGGCGCTTTCGATGAAGGAACGCAACCGGCGGATTGCCGAGAATGCGCCCTTCGCCTGGCGGCTGGACGTCGGCGCCGCCATGGCGCGTGCCGGCAGGGACCTGGCATGGGCCGAATTCAGCGACGGGACGCTGTCCACGACGCGCTCCGTCGAGGCGCGTCCCCAGGATTGGGGCGACGTTATCGTGGCGCGCCGCGACATCCCGACCAGCTACCACCTCGCCGTAGTCATCGACGATGCCCTGCAAGGCGTCAGCCATGTCGTGCGCGGACAGGACCTGTTTTCCGCGACCGGGGTGCAACGCCTGCTGCAGGAGATTCTGGGATTGCAGCCACCCGCCTATTTCCATCATCGGCTGATCCTCGGGCCGGATGGGCGAAAACTGTCGAAGAGCTTCAGGGATACGGGCCTTGCCGCCTTGCGCGACGCAGGCGCCTCGCCGGAGGAAGTCAGAAGGATGATTGGGCTCTGACAGGAGAAACGCTCTCCGGACACGCCACCCGTTCAACCTCCTTGACGCATGGATCAATCGTTTCGTTTTGCGCGCGGGGTTGAACAGGACTAGAGCATCCTCACGGTCAATTCTCACCAGCGCGGCGATCCCGGAAAATGTCCAGCATCAAGCGGTTCATCCCCGCCACCTTCGTTGTCCTGTGGGCGACCGGCTTCATCGGCGCGCGTTACGCCATGCCATGGGCGGAGCCGTTCACCTTCCTCGCCGCGCGTTTCGTGCTCGCCGCCATCCTGCTGGCCGTGCTGATGCTGGTGCTGGGCTCGAAACGAGCCACCCGCGAGGAGGCTCTGCATGCCACCGGCGCCGGCGTGCTGATGCATGGCATCTATCTCGGCGCCGTCTTCTGGGCCATCCATCGAGGCATGCCGGCCGGTTTTTCGGCCCTGATCGTCGGCCTGCAGCCGCTGATCACCGCGGTGCTTGCCGGCAAGTTTCTGGGCGAGGCCATCCTGCCGCGCCACTGGCTTGGCCTCGCTATCGGGCTGGTCGGCATCGTCATCGTGCTGTGGCCGAAACTCGGGGCGCTCGGTGGCGGCGTGACGGCGGCGACACTGGCCGCCTCGCTGGTCTCGGTGCTCGGCATGAGCGCCGGCACGATCTGGCAAAAGCGTTTTGCGTCCGGAGGCGACCTCGTGGCGGCCACCATGTGGCAATATGTCGGCGGCGCTTCGCTGATGATCCTGGCTTCGCTTGCCTTCGAAACCCAAACCGTCGTCATCAATGGCGAATTGGTCTTCGCCATGGGCTGGCTGCTGCTGGTGCTGTCGCTCGGCGCCATCTTTCTCCTGATGGTGATGATCCGTGACGGCGAGATGTCGAAAGTGGCCTCGTTGTTCTACCTGGTGCCGGCGGTGACGGCCGTCATCGCCTGGGCCTTGTTCAACGAGCAGCTCAATGCGCTGCAGATCGTCGGCATGGCCATCACCACTTTCGGCGTGGGCCTGGCAACCGCCCGAACAGGCAAACTTCAGCCGACCCGGGCACGCGCCTCTAGATAACGGCTGATCGCGGCGTTGAGCTCGCCGCCGAGGATGAAGATCGCCGAGACGATGTAGAGGAAGACCACCGCGATCATGATCGAGGCGAGACCGGCATAGGTCGTCACATAGGACGAGAAATGGTCGAGATAGGTGGCGAACATGGTCGAGCCGATAAGCCATGCGGCCAGTGTGAAGATGATGCCGGGTATCAGCGAGACGAAACGGCGCTTGCCGGCCGGCAGCCAGTAATGGACGGCAAACAGTCCGCCGATGATGACGGTTGAGGCGATGACGTACCGCCACAGCGTGATCGTGCCCGTATAGGGTTTGATCCATTCGAAATGGGCTTCCGCCAGCCGCGCCAGCAGGGGCGCGAACACCAGCAGCACGCTTATCGCCAGGAACCCGGCGGTAGCGATCAGCACGAAGAAGATGCTTTGCACCCGGCGATAGATGATGCCGCGCGTTTCCGTGACCCGATAGGCGCGGTTCAGCGAGGTGCGCAGCGCCTCGATGCCGTTGGAGGCAAAGTAGGCGGCAAGCAGCACGCCATAAGTCAACAGATCACTGCGCCTGACGGTCAGCACGTTCAGCACCTCGTGTGCGATCGGCTTGGCGATCTGGTCCGGCCAGGTGTCGAAGACCAGGTGCACCGCTGTGTCGGCAAAGGCCTGGGCGCCAAGGAAGCTGCCCAGCGTCGTGGCGAAGATCAGGAATGGAAACAGCGCCATCAGCGAGGTGATCGCCAGATGGCTGGCCATCGCCCAGCCGTCATCGGTGTTGAAGTGGCCGAGCGCGTCGTAGAGCACGCGGCGCAGGGCGACAATGTTCCGCAGCAAGGACGCGCGCTCCCCTCGATTGTCTCGACGCCGCGAATATGGGAAATGAATGCGGCAAATGGCAACCCTTCGTCAAACCCCGAATTCTCCAGCGGCAGAGTTGCGCACCATCATCGTCACCGGCGCGTCTTCCGGCATAGGCGCCTATTGCACCCGTGCATTGAAGGCTGAGGGCTGGCGGGTGTTCGCGACGGCGCGCAGGCCGGAGGACATCGCTGCCCTCGAAGCCGACGGCGTCGAGGCTTTTTACCTCGACTATAGCGAACCGGACTCCATAGATGCCCTGGTGACGGCGGTGCTCGATCGCACCGGCGGCAGGCTGGACGCGCTGTTCAACAATGGCGCCTACGCGCAGGCAGGCGCCGTCGAGGATCTGCCCGTTGCGGCGCTCAGGGAGCAGTTCGAGGCCAATTTCTTCGGCTGGCACGACCTGACCCGCCGCCTGGTTCCGGTGATGCGACGCCAGGGCCACGGCCGCCTCGTCCATTGCTCGTCGATCCTCGGTCTCGTGCCTGTGCGCTTCCGCGGCGCCTATTCGGCCTCCAAGCATGCCTTGGAGGCCCTGATGCTGTGCCAGCGCCAGGAACTGGCCGGCAGCGGCATCCATGTCTCGCTGATCGAGCCGGGGCCGGTGAAATCGAAGATCGCCAGCAATGGCCTGCCCTGGTTCCTCAGGAATATCGACCATGAGAATTCCGCGCATCGCGCCGACTATGCCGCGCAACTGGAGCGCATGCGCGCCGGCGGCAGCCAATCGGCGCGGAAGCCCGGGCCTGAAGTGGTCCACAAGGTGCTTCGCCATGCACTTCTGTCGCGGCGCCCACGCCCGCACTATGTGGTAACAATGTCGGCCAGGATCGGCGCCATGCTTAAACGCATCCTGCCGGCCTCGATGCTCCACCGCCTGCTCGCCAAGCGCGCCTGAACAAGCAAAGAACTGGAAACGCAAAAATGGCCACTGCCTTCAACATTCTTGCCATTCTGGTCATGGCCGCCGTGGTGGTCGTGCTGATCAGGGGGCTCATCAACATGATGCGCGGCGGCTCCGGTGTGACCTCCAACAAGCTGATGCAGGCCCGCGTTCTGCTGCAGGCCGTGGCGCTGGCGCTGATCCTGCTGGCCGTGTATTTCACCCGCAAGTGAGGCTTTTCGGGAGGCGATGTGGTCAAGCTCAACAAGATCTACACCCGCACCGGCGATGATGGCACTACGGGCCTTGGCACTGGTGAGCGGCGGCTGAAATCCGATCTCAGGGTGGACGCCTACGGCACGGTCGACGAAGCCAATGCCTGCATCGGCATGGCTCGCGTGCATACCGAACAGAGCTACCAGGCGATCGACGCCATGCTCTCGCGCATCCAGAACGATCTCTTCGACCTCGGCGCCGACCTCGCCGTGCCTGATGACGGCAAGCCGCTTGGCTACGAGCCGTTGCGCATCGTTGCCACGCAGACCGACCGTGTCGAGCACGACATCGACGTCCTCAACAAGAAGCTCCAGCCGCTGAAATCCTTCGTGCTGAACGGCGGCACGCCGGCAGCGGCGGCGCTTCATCTCGCCCGCACGGTGGCACGGCGCGCCGAGCGGCTGATGGTCGCCCTGGCTCAGGACCCGGCCGAACACGTCAACCGCGACGGGCTGAAATACATCAACCGCGTCTCGGATTTCCTGTTTGTCGCCGCCCGGGCGGTCAATGACAACGGAAATGCCGACGTGCTATGGGTTCCCGGCAAGAACCGCTGAACGGACCAGAGGCGGGAGGGGCCGGCGACCGATGTTCATCCCGCTTTACGACACCAACAGGCTGCGCCACATCAGGCTGCAATATGTGACCATCGGTCTGATTGTCGCCAACGCCGTGATCTATTGCGCCACGGCGCTCGGCGGCGAGAACTTCACCAATGCCGCCGTGCTTGGTCTCGGCTTCATCCCGTCCGTCGTTCACGACACGGCCGAACTCGACCCCCGCTTTGTCATCATCCCCGAGAGCCTGAGCTATCTCACCTATTCCTTCCTGCATGCCGATATTTTCCATCTCGGCGGCAACATGCTGTTCCTTTGGGTTTTCGGCGACAATGTCGAGGACGCGCTCGGCCACATCCGCTACCTGATCTTCTATCTGCTGTGCGCCATCGCCGGAGCCGCCTTCCAGGGGCTGGTCGCCTGGGATTCGCAGGCGCCGTTGATCGGCGCGTCGGGTGCTATCGCCGGCGTGGTCGTCGCCTACCTGATCCTATATCCCAGGGTGAAGGTGTGGGTGCTTGCCTTCGCCCGCATCCCTTTGCGCATTCCAGCCTTTATCCCGCTCATCCTGTGGGTGCTGTTCCAGATCGTGATGTTCGCGGCCGGCGGCGAGGATCAGATATCCTGGGCCTGCCACATCGGCGGCATCATTGCCGGCGCGGTTCTGGTGCTGGTCCTGCGCAGCCGCGGCGTGCCGCTGTTCGCACCCGCCGACGAGGATGCCGTGGTACCGACCCCTGAACAGCCGCCGGTGGTCGGCGAACCAGCGGCGCCCCAAACGGCCGCCACCACGACGCGCTGGGGACGTGGAAACCCTTCTGGCTCAAACTGAACCGATTTGAGCGGCTTTCAGCGTATTGACGGCACGGGTTGCCACAATTACGGAAACGTCTCCGCCGCGGCCCAAGGCGTTTAAGGAGCAGCCAGGGCGGGCAAAGACCAGAATTTCCATCCGGCCAGAATTCCGTCTGGCCGGAATTCAGTCAGGAATGTCGGCTTTCGACAACTCAGAAGGGGCGCAGGCTGCTATAGCGCGCCCAACTAGCGTGAAGAGGTGACAGGCAAATGAAGATCCTTGTGCCCGTGAAGCGGGTTGTGGACGCGAACGTCAAGGTGCGCGTGAAGGCTGATGGTTCGGCGGTGGAACTGGCCAACGTCAAGATGGCGATGAACCCGTTCGACGAGATCGCGGTGGAAGAGGCGATCCGGATCAAGGAAGCCGGCAAGGCCGAAGAGATCATCGTCGTGTCGATCGGTCCGCAGCAGGCGCAGGAAACCTTGCGCACCGCGCTCGCCATGGGCGCCGACCGCGCCATCCTGGTCAAGACCGACGAGCAGACCGAGCCGCTCGGTGTTGCCAAGGTGCTGAAGGGCGTCGTCGAGGCGGAACAGCCAGGCCTTGTCATTCTCGGCAAGCAGGCGATCGACGACGATTCCAACCAGACCGGCCAGATGCTGGCGGCCCTGCTCGGCTGGGCGCAGGGCACCTTCGCCTCCAAGGTCGTGATCGAGGGCGATCATGCCAAGGTGACGCGCGAAGTCGACGGCGGCCTGCAGACGGTGGAGCTGAAGATGCCGGTGATCGTCACCGCCGACCTTCGCCTCAACCAGCCGCGCTATGCCTCCCTGCCCAATATCATGAAGGCCAAGAAGAAGCCGCTCGACGAGAAGAGCCCGGCCGATTACGGCGCCGACGTCAAGCCACGCCTCAAGGTCATCAAGACCGAGGAGCCGAGCGGCCGCAAGGCGGGTGTCAAGGTCAAGAGCGTCGCCGAACTGGTCGACAAGCTCAAGAACGAAGCCGGCGTGCTCTGAGATCGGAAGGAACAGACAACATGGCAATTCTCCTCATCGCTGAACACGACAACGCCACCCTTTCCGACCAGACCGCCAAGGCGCTTTCGGCCGCCCTGCAGATCGGCTCGGACGTTCATGTGCTGGTGGCCGGCAAAGGCGCCAAGGCTGCCGCCGACGCAGCCGCCAAACTGAAGGGCGTGAGCAAGGTGCTGCTCGCCGAAGCCGACGAACTCGCCGAGCGCCTGGCCGAGCCGACGGCGGCACTGGTCGTCTCGCTGGCTGGCGCCTACGACACAGTCATCGCGCCGGCGACGTCGGCCGGCAAGAACATCGCGCCGCGCGTGGCGGCCCTGCTCGATGTCGCGCAGGTCTCCGAGATCATCGAAGTGGTCTCGCCCGATACCTTCAAGCGGCCGATCTATGCCGGCAACGCCATCCAGACGGTGCAGTCGAGCGACGCCAAGAAGGTCATCACCGTGCGCACCGCCTCCTTCCAGGCCGCGCCCGACGGTGGCTCGGCTTCGGTCGAGACGGTCAATGCGGCAGCCAATCCCGGCCTGTCCACCTTCGTCGAGAACAAGCTGTCGGAGACCGACCGTCCGGAGTTGACCTCGGCCAAGATCATCATCTCGGGCGGCCGCGCGCTCGGTTCCTCGGAGAAATTCCAGGAAGTCATCCTGCCGGTCGCCGACAAGCTCGGTGCCGCCGTCGGCGCCTCCCGCGCCGCCGTCGATGCCGGCTACGCGCCGAACGACTGGCAGGTCGGCCAGACCGGCAAGGTCGTCGCCCCCGATCTCTACATCGCGGTCGGCATCTCCGGCGCCATCCAGCACCTTGCCGGCATGAAGGATTCCAAGGTCATCGTCGCCATCAACAAGGACGAGGAAGCGCCGATCTTCCAGGTCGCCGACTACGGCCTCGTCGGCGACCTCTTCGTCATCCTGCCGGAGTTGCAGAAGGCGCTTTGACGCTTCCGCGCAACCGTATTAAATTGTGAGGGGTGGGGTAGACGAAGTCGCCCCACCCTTTTAGTTTGCACCGCACAATAAGCAGGCCACAAAGGCTGAGAGCAATTCCAGCAGCAGTGCGCAGGGGTTTTTGCGCCGGGAATTGCGGGAAAACAAAGAGATGGGGCGGTTCGCGATCCAGCGAAAAACGCTCCGGACGGGATCGGGTAATGAGCAAGATCGAGACGATCGGCATCATTGGTGCGGGCCAGATGGGCGGCGGCATCGCCCACGTCTCCGCGCTTTCGGGCTATAAGGTGCTGATCTACGATATATCGCCCGACCGCATCGAGAAGGGCATTGCCACAATCAGCGGCAACATGGCCCGTCAGGTGGGGTCCGGCAAGCTCGACGAGAAGCTGCGCAATCAGGCCATGGCACGCATCGCGTCGGCACCGACGATGGCCGATCTCGCCGGCGCCGATCTGGTGATCGAAGCGGCGACCGAGGACGAAACCGTCAAGCGCAAGATCTATGCGCAGCTCTGTCCGCAGCTCAATCCCGAAGCGATCCTGGCGACCAACACCTCGTCGATTTCGATCACACGGCTAGCTGCCCAGACCGACCGGCCAGAGCGGTTCATCGGCATACATTTCATGAACCCGGTACCGCTGATGAAGCTGGTCGAACTGGTGCGCGGCATCGCCACCGAGGACCAGACCTTCGAGGCGGCCAAGACCTATGTGAAGCAGCTCGACAAGACGATCACCGTCTCGGAAGATTTCCCGGCCTTCATCGTCAACCGCATCCTTCTGCCGATGATCAACGAAGCGATCTACACGCTCTATGAGGGCGTCGGCTCGGTCGATGCCATCGACACCGCCATGCGGCTCGGCGCCAACCATCCGATGGGACCGCTGCAGCTTGCCGATTTCATCGGCCTGGATACCTGCCTGTCCATCATGCAGGTGCTGCATGACGGCCTGTCGGATTCGAAGTACCGGCCTTGCCCGCTGCTGGTCAAATATGTCGAGGCCGGCTGGCTCGGCCGCAAGACCGGGCGCGGCTTCTACGATTATCGCGGCGAGCATCCCGTTCCGACGCGCTGACGTGATTGCCGCTCACGAGGCCGCGGCGAGTGGCTTGGGCGGTTCTGACCTGTCGTCGTCGCTGACCTTGCCGTCCGGCGCCACCGAAACGCATCCCCGGCCGGCGGCCTTGGCTGCATAGCAAGCGGCGTCGGCCCTTGCGATGATCTCGTCGACTTCGCCGCAATTGGCGCAGATCGCCGTCAACCCGATGCTGGCACCGATCCCGTGCGGCCGGCCATCCCAGGTGAAGTTCAGGCCCGCTATCGCATCGATGATGGAACGCGCCGCGATCCTCGCGCCGGTGGTGGAAGCCGATTTCAGGATCACGGCGAATTCGTCGCCACCCAGGCGCGCGACGATGTCTTCAGGACCAAGCACGCCGCGCACGGCGTCAGCGACCCGCTTCAGCAGGGCGTCTCCGGCAGCGTGACCTCCCGTGTCGTTGACCAGCTTGAAATGGTCGAGGTCGATGAACATGAACTGATGGCGGCCCCCTGTCGTCGTGCCGTCCTTGCGCGCCTGATCGACCACCCCCTCCATGGCGCGGATGAAGCTCGAGCGGTTGGCAAGGCCCGTCAGTGCGTCGTGCGCGGCGGCATGGGCAAGCTGTCGCTGCAGGGCACGCGCATCGGTGAAGTCCTGGAAGACGATCACCAGACCGCAGAATTCGTTGCGTTCGTTGAGGATCGGCGACACGACCTGGCGGATGCTGCAGCGCGTGTCGTCGCGGCGGATGAGGACCGCGCGGCTGTTCTGGTCGGAGCGCGCCTCTTCGCCTGTCACCGGCCGCGTCATCCCGATCCTGTGGCCCGTCTCCTCGTCGACTGCCCAGTAGACATGGCTCAGCGTCTTGCCCAGCCCGTCGTCACTGGAAACGCCGGTCAACTTTTCGGCCACCGGGTTCATGAAAGTGACGCGGTTCGCGGCATCGGTGCAGATGACGGCATCACCGATCGATTGCAGCGTCACCCTCAGCCGCTCCTTCTCGTCGGCCAGCATCGCCGCCGAGACGATGAGCCGTTCTTCGGCCTGCTTTCGCCGGGTGATGTCCATCAAGCTGCCGATCGCTCTGACCAGGTGTCCGTCCGCATCGCGCTCGATGGCCTTGCCGCGGTCGAGGATCCAGATCCAGCGGCCGTCCTTGTGGCGCATGCGGAACTCGGCTTCGAAAAATTCCGTCTCGCCGGCGAGATGGGCGCGATCGGCCTCCGCGACCGTGGCGCGATCGTCTGGATGGATCATCGTCAGCCAGCGATCGGGGTCGCCATCGAGCTCGCCATCCCCGTAGCCCAGCATCTTGACCCAGGTGGAGGAATAGGTGGTGCCCCCCTTGCGCATGTCGAAATCCCAGACGCCTTGACCGGCGCCGGCCAGCGCGAAGTTCCAGCGCGTTTCGGCCTCTGTGATGCGCGCCTCGGCCTGTTTGCGCGCGTCGATGTCCTCGATCTGCGAGACGAGATAGAGTGGCCGGCCGCTTTTCTCGTCGCGAATAACCGAGCCGGCAAGATGAGCCCAGACGGGTGTGCCGTCCTTCTTGAGATAACGCTTCTCGAAGTGGAAGGCATCGACGGTGCCCGCCTTCAGGCCGGCCATCGTTTCGCTGCCGATCTGCACATCGTCGGGATGCGTGAGCTGGAAGAAGGTCAGTGCCTCGATCTCGTCGCGGCTGTAGCCAAGCATGGCGGCAAAGGCCGGATTGGTCTGGAGAATACGCCCGTCGAGACCGACGATAGCGATGCCGATCGCCGAGTCCTCCATGGCCCGGCGGAACCGCTGCTCGCTATCCGTGATCTGCCGTCGATCCTCCGAGATTCGACCGATGAACAGATAGGCCGCGAAAAGCGCGCAGACCGTCACCGCGACCGATATTTGGAGGCAAAGTCTGAGGGCTTGCGCGCCAAGGTCCAGCCTTGACAGTACAAGCGAGGCGGCCACTACGGCCAGACCGGCCACAAGCAGCGTGAGAGCTGCATGCTTGTGCCGTCCCGGCCTGATGATACCTCGCAATGTCACGATTCGTGCCACCCCCGTGGGCAATCGCTTTTTCCCGTTAAAACCCTGAAGGATCGATTTTAAGGAAAGGTTGCGCCAAGGGCATAGGCGACATGGAAAACCGGCAAACAATTGCCGGCATGATTAAGGATCGGTATTCACGGGGTGTAGGCGTGGGTATCCTGCTACCAGCGCACGAAAAACCGCCCGCCGAGCGCACCAAGCAAAGCGAGAGCCGCGATGGCGATCGTGTACCAGGTGGCAACGAAAAGCGGCGAATCGTCGAAGCAGTGCGCCGCATAGAAAGTCGCCGCCAGCGCGCCGGCAAGCAGCCCCGCGACCGCGCCGGCAAGCACCGGCCGTGTCGGCGCGCCATAGCGCAGCATCCACAGGAAGATGGCCAGCGGGCCGATGCCGATCAGCGGGATGAAGCCCATGCAGATCATCATGTTCGAGCCGATCATGCGCGTGCTCCACAGGGCCTGCGGCACCATGAAGAGCTCCAGCACCACGGCCACCGCGACCAGCAGAGGCGCCGCGATCATCGCCGCCATTGCCCGGCCTGTCGCCGCGCCCGGCGTCGACAGGGCACGGATCAAGGCAAAGGCGCTGATGGCGAGCACGATGGTGAAAACGAATTTGGACAGGAAACGCACCGTGTGCGCGGCCACCATGAAATCGGGGCGCGGCCCGATCGTCATCATGAAGACAGCGGCCGCGACCAAGGCGGCCGCGCCAGCCGCCAGCCACCAGGCCGAGCGCAATGGCATCGCCTTGCTGCGGGCATCGGCGTCGAGCGCCTTGATGAGATCGTCGGTCTTCATGTCATTTCCGCCCGAACCGCCCCTGCCCGAATCGCCTGGCTATGGCGGTAAGTCCCCGGTGCAGCGACACCCGCACCGCCGTCTCGCTGATGCCGAACTTAGCCGCCGTCTCGCCGATCGAGCGGCCCTCCACGGATACGGCTGAAACCACCGAACGCTGTGCCGGCGGCAGCCCGTCGAGCGCCCGGTTGATGTCCCGCTCGCTGACGGTTTCCGTTTCGGGCTCGGCGAACGTCTCGGCGATGTCGTCGACATCGATCTCGATGCGCCGTCCGCGCCGCCGGAACGCGTCGATCAGCTTGAAACGGGCAATCGCATAGACCCAGGGCAGCACCGGCGCGTCCTGGCGCCAGGTGTGCCGTTTCACATGAATGGCCAGCAAGGTTTCCTGCACGACATCCTCGGGATCGACCCCGCCCTGCACGATCTTGCGCCTGACGAAACCGCGCACCAGCGCGGCAATCCGGTGCAGAAAGTCGGCATAGGCCTTTTCATCCCCCGCGATCGCGGCCCGCATCAGCCGGGAAAGCTCGGCCTCGTCCTTGCCGCTCACAAGAGTTCACTCCCCGATCTTCGCGCCTCGGCACTGATTTGTTACGTGGCCGGCGAAATAATGTCCAAGCCAAACTACGGGCAAATCACGAAAGTTTGCGGGATGGCCCGCTGAATTCCCTGACTGGGTTCTCTGGTTCCCCAGCTCATGCGTGAGGAGCGGCGCGGGACCAACCTTTGATTGACGTTAGGTAAACCCTTCTGTAGCGTCGAAGGAATCGGAGGGCGGCCGAAATGGATTTCATTGAACGCATTTTTGGATTTTCTCCCGACAATGGCTCGGGAACTTTCGAGAGCAGCCTTGTCATTGCGGCCATGGTCCTTGTCGCCGCCGTCTACTTCTACAGAAGACAGGGATCACTGAAGAAATAGCCTCTGGACAACCGGCGGAGACAGGTCCGCCAGGAAAACATTACCGTTGCGTCCTCTCAGCGTGGGAAACACGACATGGCAGGATCTCTGGTCAACCACATCAGAACCGCGGCCTTGCTGTTGTTCGCCGCCGAATTCTGGAAGCGTCTGGCCGCCGGGCTGAAGGTGCTGTTTGCCACGATATGCAGGCTGCTGTGCCGGCTGGCCAAGGGCCAGCGGCTGCCCAGCCCGGCGCAGAACGACTGCTGCATCCAGCTACCGCCCGACATCTACAAGCGCGCCGATCCTCTTCTATATGCCCAGTACTATCTGATGGCGCAGGGGCTCGCGGTCACCTGGGACAATCCCGACATCGACATTTTCGACGGCACCTTGCCGGTCAGCGGCGCGCTTCAGCCAGCACATGCATATCGCGTTCGCGTGCGCGTCTGGAACGGGTCCTATGACGCCCCAGCGGTGGGCGTCGGGGTGGCACTGTCCTACCTGTCATTCGGCGCCCAGACCATTTCCCGTCCGATCGCCAACGTCGCCATAAATCTCGGAGCTAAGGGCACGATCGATTGCCCTGCCTATGCCGAGTTCAGTTGGACCACGCCCGCCACCGGCGGCCACTACTGCCTTCAAGCACAGCTTTCCTGGGGCGATGACGCCAACCCCAGCAACAACCTTGGCCAGAAGAACGTCAACATTGCCGAGATGCGCTCACCGGCGAAGTTCGTCTTCAGCGTGCGCAATGAGGCCTCGGTCGTCCGGCGTTTCCAGATCGAGGCGGACTGCTACGCTCTGCCGAAGCTGCGGCCATGTATCCCGCCACGCGGCCAGGGTCGAGACGAGCGCACGGACACCCCACAGCCGCGGCTCGCCGAAAGCAAGGCGCGCTGGGCCGAGGCCCTCGAGGAACAGGCGTATGGCCGGTTTCCCGTGCCGGACGACTGGTCGGTCAGGATCGTCCCAAGAACGCTTTTGCTGCAGCCGCGCCAGCTGACCGAGATCGCTGTCGAAATCGAACCGAAGGACTCCGCCTTTCGCGGCTCAAAGACGTTCAACGTCCACGTCTTCACGATCGGCGAGAGTGGATCGCGCACCATGACCGGCGGCGTGACGCTCACCGCCACGAAAGGCTGAGGCGCTCCGATGGCTTACAAGCACTATACGAGCTGCTTTCTCTATCCGGTCGGTGGCAAGCCCTACAACGAGGACGATCGGCTGGCTTTCCTCGCCGGCCAGGCGCTGCAGATCATCGTGATCACCGGGCTGGCGGCCGCCTTCGGCCTGCTGCTGGGGCCGGTCGGTGCGGCACTTGCCGCGGCAATCGCATTTCTGGCGTCCGCCACCGCGACGATCGACAAGGCCGCCGGGGAATGGCTCAACCACCGCCTGGTCTGCCTCGACAAGGACAATCCGAAATGCGCCGTCGGCATCGTCTCCTACAATCCGTTCCGCAGCGATCTCGGCGCCTTCGACAACGACCAGTATTTCGACGTCATACTGATGCCGCATCCGACGACGGAAATTCTCAACGCCGAGACCAACGAGGCGGCCTTGGCGGCGGCCAATCGCTACAATGCCGACGGCACCGTCGCGGCGGAATTCGCCGCCAGCGTCGCGGCCCATCCGGCCAACGATATTCTCAATGACGGCTTTCAGGGTCATGAGCTGCTGTTGCCGCGCGACGACCTGAAGACGGATCTGGGCTACGCACCGCCCGACGATCATGCCCGCTGGGGCCTGCACTGCGAGGCCGAGGGCGACTTCTGGATCAAGATGCGCCAATGGGCGCCGGCCATCGTCATCCTGCTGACGGCGGCCCTGGTCGTCACGGTGGCCGCGGCGGCCGCCGGCGCCAGTGCCGGAGCGGCTGTCGGCTGCGCCATAGGATCGTTCTTCCTGGGTGCGCTGGGCTGCGCCATCGGCTCGTTCCTGGGAGGATTGCTCGGAGCGGCCATTGGCGGCGCCATCGGCGGAGCGGCATCCTATTTCGGCGGGGTCAAGCCGGTCCTGCAGGGATTGTTCAACTGGAACCCCGGCAATGTCGAGGACGCCAATGTCGGCGACAAGGCGCTCGGCCCCATCAGGATGGGCGATCATGTCGCCGTCCTCGGCGAACATGTCTATGACGGCTACCACAAGGGCTGGCACGAGTTTCATCCGCTGATGGCGGTGGTCAAATTCGATGCGGCCGCCAGTGTCGACGCGAAACACTATCTGCAGTGGGATCCGGACTTTGCCGACACGGGCACGGTTCCGCCCAAACCGCCGGGCGAGACCACCGACCTGACCGCGCAGGATATCCGTGACGGGCTTGGCAGCGCGGCGTTCCGGACGCGCTGCGACAATCTGCGCAGGACCTGGTGCGCCATGCTGAACGAAGCGTTCGATCCCGAGACCAAACGAACACAGCAGGGGCTGGACCAGCGGTGGACCATTCATCCGATGGTCGATGGCTGCATCCCGCAGGAGCAGCCACCAGCCCCGCATATCGGGTGATGCCATCGGCGTCCGACACGCGAAACCGTGATGATGCCCGTCGTCTTTCAATCTTGACTAGTGCATTCATGAATTGGTACTCGGACGCACCCCAGTGCGGGACAACCCGAGGAGTACCCTTATGAAATCCCCCCTTCTTGCCCTTGCCAGCGTAGCCGCGCTTGCAATCAGCCTCGCCGCTGGTCCGGCGACGGCCGAAGATGCCGGCATCGTCGTCTATAACGCCCAGCATGAAAGCCTGGCGAAGGAATGGGCGGAAGGGTTCACCAAGGAAACGGGGATAAAGGTCACCTTGCGCAACGGCGGTGACAGCGACTTCTCCAACCAGATCGTCGCCGAAGGTGCTGCCTCGCCCGCCGACGTGTTCCTGACGGAAAATTCGCCGGCCATGGTGCTGGTCGAGAATGCCGGCCTGTTCGCGCCGGTCGACGCCGATACGCTGGCTCAAGTCCCGCAAGACTATCAGGCCACCAGCGGCAAATGGGTGGGCGTGGCCGCGCGCAGCACCGTGTTTGCTTATAACACCACCAAGCTCAAGGCAGACCAGCTGCCCAAGTCGATGCTCGATCTCGCCGACCCGAGCTGGAAGGGCCGCTGGGCGGCTTCGCCTTCCGGCGCCGATTTCCAGGCCATCGTGAGCGCTTTGCTGCAGCTCAAGGGCGAGCCCGCCACGGCCGACTGGCTGAAGGCGATGAAGGAGAACTTCACCGCCTACAAGGGCAACAGCACCGTGATGAAGGCGGTCAATGCCGGTGAGATCGAAGGCGGCGTGATCTACCACTACTACTACTTTGGCGATCAGGCCAAAACCGGCGAAAACTCCAAGAACGTCGCGCTGCACTACTTCAAGAACCAGGATCCGGGCGCTTTCGTATCGGTTTCCGGCGGCGGCGTGCTGGCCTCAAGCAAGCATCCCAAGGAAGCCCAGGCCTTCCTGAAATGGGTGACCGGCAAGGGCGGCCAGGACGTTCTGAAGAACGGAACCTCCTTCGAATACGCGGTCGGCAAGGGCGCGCAGTCCAATCCGAAGCTGGTGCCACTGGCCGACCTGCAGGCGCCGAAGGTCGATGCCACGACGCTGAACTCCAAGAAGGTCACCGACCTGATGACGGCAGCCGGCTTGCTTTAGTTGCCGTTCTTCCTAATAAGGACGTCAGATCGTGCTCCCGCGGGAATTCACCTTTCGCGGGAGCGTTTTGTTTCGAGATGCATTCGTCCATGACGACACGCTTCGTTCCTGACCGCGACCGTGGTCCCATGATTGCCTCTGCCGCGTCGCAACGGTATGGCGCCTGAACTGATGCAGTCCGCGGTCGATCTCGCGCGTCCCGGCCTGCCGTCCAAAATGCGTCGACGGGCGCAGCGGCGGGCGGCGCCTTGGCTTGTCGCCGCCGCCATATTTGTCTCCTTGCTGGCGCTGCTGCCGCTCGCTTTCATCATCTGGGTCGCGGTGCAGACCGGCTGGGAGACGGTCTCGGCACTGGTCTTTCGGCCGCGTGTCGGCGAACTGCTGGTCAACACCGGCCTGCTCGTCCTGCTGGCGGTGCCGATCGCCATCACCTTGTCGGTTACGCTTGCCTGGCTGACGGAACGCAGCGACCTGCCCGGTGCCCGGCTCTGGTCCTGGCTCTGCGTGGCGCCGCTCGCCATCCCCGCTTTCGTGCACTCCTATGCCTGGATCACCCTGGTGCCCGGGCTGCACGGCCTGTGGGCTGGCGTGCTGGTGTCCGTCATCGCCTATTTCCCTTTCCTCTATCTGCCGGTGTCGGCGGCCCTGCGCCGTCTCGATCCCGCTCTCGAGGACGCGGCCGCGGCACTTGGCCATGGACCCTGGCGCGTGTTCTGGCGCGTCGTGCTGCCGCAGCTCAGGCTCGCAATATGCGGCGGCTCGCTGTTGGTCGGCCTGCATCTGCTGGCCGAATATGGCCTCTATGTCTTCATTCGCTTCGACACCTTCACGACCGCGATCGTCGATCAGTTCCAGTCGACCTTCAACGGCCCGGCCGCCAACATGCTGGCCGGCGTGCTGGTGACCTGCTGCTTCGTGCTGCTCGGCCTCGAAGTGCTGGTCCGCGGCGAGGAGCGTTATGCCCGTGTCGGCTCCGGTGCCGCGCGATACCAGCAACGAATGAGCCTCGGCCGCGCCACCCTGCCCAGCTTGCTGCTGCTCGCCGTCACCACACTGCTGGCGCTTGGCGTTCCGTTCGTGACCATCGGGCGCTGGCTCGCCGCCGGCGGCGCCGATGTCTGGCGCTTCGACGAGATCGGCCTGGCACTCGGCCAGACGCTGTTCCTGTCCCTCGCTGGCGCCCTGCTTGCCACTGTCGCGGCCATGCCGATGGCCTGGATCTCTATCCGCGCGCCGGGTCCGTTGCAGCGCTTGCTCGAGGGATGCAATTACATCGTCGGCTCGCTGCCCGGGGTCGTGATCGCGCTGGCGCTGGTCACCATCACGGTGCGCATCGCACTGCCGCTCTACCAGACCCTGTTCACTATCCTGGTCGCCTACGCACTGATGTTCCTGCCGCGCGCGCTGGTCAGCCTGCGTGCATCGATCGCGCAAGCGCCGGTCGAGCTCGAACGCGCCGCGTCCAGCCTCGGCCGGCGGCCGCTCAATGCGCTGTGGTCGACGACGATCCGCCTGTCGGCGCCCGGTGCGGCGGCCGGCATGGCCCTGGTGGCGCTCGGCATCATGAACGAACTGACCGCGACCCAGATGCTGGCGCCGAACGGCACCCGCACACTGGCCATGGCGTTCTGGTCCTACAGCAGCGAGATCGATTACGCCTCGGCGGCTCCTTACGCCTTCATCATGGTGGCGATGTCGCTGCCCCTGACCTGGCTGCTCTACGTCCAGTCGAAGCGGATGGCAGGACGATGAGCTTTCTCGAACTCGGTAATCTGCACAAGCACTACGGCCCGGTCGCCGCACTGGCCGGCGTCAACCTGAACGTCGCCAGCGGCAGCCGCACGGCGATCGTGGGACCTTCCGGCTGCGGCAAGACGACCTTGCTGCGGCTGATCGCCGGCTTCGAGGCGCCTGACCAAGGCCGCATCGTACTCGACGGCCAGGAGCTGGCCAATGGCGGCGCCGCTGTCCCGGCACACCGCCGCGGCATCGGCGTGGTGGCGCAGGACGGCGCCCTGTTCCCGCATCTGACCATCTCGGACAATATCGGCTTTGGCATGGCACGGGACGACGACAGGCGCGCCGAGCGCATCGTCGAACTTGCCTACATCGTGGGACTCGACAAGGCGATCCTCAAACGCCGCCCGCACGAGCTCTCCGGCGGCCAGCAGCAGCGCGTGGCGCTGGCCCGCGCCATGGCGATGAAGCCGCGGCTGATGCTGCTCGACGAGCCGTTCTCGGCACTCGACACCGGCCTGCGCGCCTCGATGCGCAAGGCGGTGGCCGAACTTCTGGAGGCGGCCGGCATCACCACCATCCTGGTGACGCACGATCAGGCGGAGGCACTCTCCTTCGCCAGCCAGGTGGCGGTAATGCGCGATGGGAAATTTTCCCAGGTCGGCACGCCGCGCGAGCTCTATCTCAAGCCAAAGGACAGGATGATCGCCGAGTTCCTCGGCGACGCCATCATCCTGCCGGCGAGCATTTCGGGCGGCTTCGCCAGTTCGCCGCTGGGCCGCATCGCCGTCGACGCGCCGGACAGCCGCGATGTCGCCCGTATCATGCTGCGGCCGGAACAGATCGGCCTGAAACGCACCTCGCGCGAGGGCATGTCGGGCACATCGGACATGCCGTTCGGCGAGGTGACGGAATCGGAATTCGCCGGCTCGACATGCACGATCGCGGTGCGGCTCCTGAACAATTCCGATCCGCCCGACGCCGCGGCCATCGGCGGCACGCCGCTGATCCTGCGCAAATCCGGCATGGACGCGCCGGCGGTCGGCGAGATCGTGCGGCTGACCGTATCGGGCAAGGCGCACGTCTTCGCCTGAGCCCGACGATTTTAAGCCCTTGAACCAAAGCGAAATGGCAAGCTCACGCCGTGATGCGTTCGCCGGTTTCGGCTGAATAGATCGGCCATTGCTCGATAAAATCGCAACCGTGCACCACCACGCACGCGTTGGCGCTGTCGATGAGGATGACGGCGTAGGACGGCGGCGCTTGTTCGACGATCTCGCTCGATCGCTCGAGGGCGAGCTCGAAGCGGGCATGCAGGCCGCGCTGCGCCGAGAACGGGATGCCGGCAACGGTGCCGGCAATGTCTCGATGGACATGGCCGAAGAAGATATGGCGGACGTTGCCATGGCCCCGCAACAAGTCGAGCAACCGCTCGGGCTGCTGAAGCGCCAGCGGATCGAGTTGAGGCAGGCCGAGCGCGACCGGCGGATGATGCAGGAACACGTAAGCGGGCCGGCCGCCCGACTGTTCCAGCCGGGCTTCGAGCCAGGCAAGCCGCCTCTCGCACAGTTCGCCCTCGATGCGCCCTTCCGCCAGGCAGTCGAGAAACAACAGCACTTCGTTGCCGGTATCGTGGACCGATTGCACGAAGCCGTTTTCGTCGACCGGAACGTCGGGAAACGCGGCGATGAGATTGGTCCGCCGGTCGTGGTTGCCCGGCAGCAGCCTGTACGGCACCGACAGCGTGGTCAGGGCAGCGCGCAGATCGGCATAGCTCCGCGGCGCACCGGTCTCCGTCAGGTCGCCGGTGAAGACGCAAAGCGCCGCGTCGGCGTGATGCGCATTGATGTGCGCGATGCACTGATCCAGCCGCTGGTGCAGGTCGGCCCCAAAGCGGCGCTCACCTTGCTGACCAAGATGCACGTCGGTGACCTGGATGATTTTCATGTACGTCTCTTTGGCGGCGCGCGTGCTGGAAATCAAAGCGCTGGCTCTGGCACCGAAGCCTTGAAGACATCGAGACGGGTGCCTGTCTCCGACGAGAAGAAGTGCATGTCGTCAGGCGAGATCTTCAGGCCGACGGTGCTGCCGGGCTCGGGGTGAACGGGCTCCGAGGTCATCACCGAAAACGGCGCGCCGTCGAGGTCGACATAGATCACCCGCCCCGCGCCCAATTCCTCGACCAGGTCGACAGTGGCATCGAGCGCGCCGGCCGTGCCTGGTGCCACCAGCCGGACCGCTTCCGGCCGGATGCCCATCGCCACTTTCGTGCCGACCGGCAGGCCGGCGCGAGCCATCGCCAGGCGCCGGCTGCCGCCGAGCAGCGACAATCCGTCGAGTTCGGCGGTGCCTTCGAGGATGTTCATGGCAGGCGCGCCGACGAAGGTGGCGACGAAGCGGCTGGCCGGGCGGGTGTAGATTTCACCTGGCGTGCCGACCTGTTCGACCCGTCCCCCATTCATCACCACCAGCCGGTCGGCCAATGTCATGGCCTCTACCTGGTCGTGGGTGACGAAGACGGAGGTGGCATTCAGCCGGCGATGCAGCTTGCGGATCTCCGAACGCATCTGCACGCGCAGCTTGGCGTCGAGATTGGACAGAGGCTCGTCGAACAGGAACACCTTCGGCTCGCGGATCATGGCGCGGCCCATGGCGACGCGTTGCCTCTGGCCACCCGAAAGCGCCATCGGCTTGCGGTCGAGCAGTTGCTCGAGTTCCAGTGTGCGGGCCACCGCCTGGATGCGCTGGTTGCGCTCGGCCGAGGGAACACCGGCGACTTTCAGCGAATAGCCGATGTTCTGGGCCACGCTCATATGCGGATAAAGCGCGTAATTCTGGAACACCATGGCGCAGCCGCGCTCGCGCGGCTCGAGTTTGTTGACCACCGTGCCGTCGATGACGATCGTGCCGTCGGAAATTTCTTCCAGCCCCGCGATCATCCTGAGCAGCGTGGACTTGCCGCAGCCGGACGGCCCGAGAATGACGACGAATTCGCCCGAGGCAAAGTCGAGATCCACGCCGTGCACGACCTGCGTCTTGGCATAGTTCTTCTTGACGCCGCGTATTGCGATGGAGGCCATTTTTTGTCTCCTTGTTACTTCTCGGTGGCGATCAGGCCGCGCACGAACCAGCGCTGCATCAGCACCACGACGATCATCGGCGGCAGCATAATGATGAGAGTACCGGCCATGGCGATATGCCACTCCGGAGTGCCGCCGACATTGGGGATGAGCTGCTTGAGCTCGGTCACCGCCATCGCATGCGACTGGTCGGTGGTGATGAGCAGCGGCCATAGATACTGGTTCCATGCCCATAGGAACATGATGGTTCCGAGCGCCGCCATGTTGTTGCGCGACAGCGGCAACAGGATATCGATGAAGAAGCGCAGTGGCCCGGCGCCATCCATGCGTGCGGCTTCCGTCAATTCGTCCGGCACGGTCAGGAAGAATTGGCGATAAAGGAACGTCCCGGTCGCCGTGGCGACCAGCGGCAGGATTAGGCCGGGATAGGAGTTGAGCAGCCCAACGCTGAGCTGGACCTGCACGCCCGAAACCGTTTCGATCAGCCAGCTCAGGCCGGTCACGTCCAGGATAGCCTGATACGGCTCGAGCACGTTGGCGACCACTGCGTAGGTCGGCACGATGCGCACTTCAAGCGGCAGCATCAGAGTGATGAAGATCAGCCAGAAGATCAGCGTGCGGCCGGGAAATCGGAAATAGACGATCGCGAAGGCCGTCAACGCCGAGACGATCACTTTGCCTGCGGCAACGCCGGTCGCAACGATGAAGCTGTTCAGCAGCTTGGGACCAAGGTTGGCCGTCACCCAGGCGGTCTTGATGTTGATCCAGAAATCGCTGCCCGGCAGCAGCGACATCGGCACGTCGTTGACATCCCTGAGATTATGCGAGGCTGCGATTGCCACGATAGCGAACGGCGCCACACAGAAAACGAAGCCGACGAACAAGATCAGGTGCGTGAAAAAATTGAGGAACGGGGTGCGCTCGACCATATCAGTCTCACCTGTAATGGACGCGCCGCTCGATGAAGCGGAACTGGAAAATGGTCAGCACGATGATGAGCAGCATCAGGATGATGCTCTGCGCGGCGGCACCGGAGTAATCGAGGCCTTTGAAGCCGTCGGAGTAGATCTTGTAGACCATCAGATTGGTGGCATTCGCCGGCCCACCGGACGTCATGATGTCGACGATGCCGAAGGAATCCTGGAAGCTTTCCGTGATGTTGATGACAAGCAGGAAGAAGATGGTCGGGGTGATCAGCGGAAACTGGATGTCCCAGAAGCGCCTCATGACACCAGAGCCGTCCATCGCGGCGGCTTCGATCAGGGAACGCGGGATCGCCTGGAACGCGGCGAGGAAGAAGATGAAGTTGTAGCCGACATACTTCCAGGAAAAGGCGATGATGATCGAAGCCATGGCGTCGGCGCCGTCCAGGCCGGGATCCCAGAAGCCGGGCCAGACCTGGTTGACGACGGCCATGAAGCCGGCTTCCGGCGCCAGGATGAAGCGGAATGCCAGCGCCAGGGCGGGCGCGGCGATGCCATAGGGCCAGATCAGCACCACGCGATACAGCCATGAGCCGGCTAGCTGGCGGTCGGTGAGCGCGGCGAGCACGAGCGCGACGAACATCGCAAGCCCGGTGCTGATGCCGGCAAAGACAAGGCTGGCGGTGATCGAGTTCCAGTAATCGGCGTTGGCCAGGATCGAGCGGAAATTGTCGAGACCGACCCAGATGTTGCCGCCGCCCCAGGGCTGCTGCAGCGTCAGCGACCAGTATACGGCCTGGCCGGCAGGCCAGTAGAAGAAGGTGAAGATCAGCAGGAGCTGCGGCACCGCGAAAAGAATGCCGATTGTCCAACTGCCGAAAGTGACGCGTTTTTCCATCGGTCCGCCGTTGCCGCAGGGTGGTCAGCTTAAAGCAAGCGAGAGATTAATAACGAAATGCCCGCCCGTCGACCCAGGCATGATCCCGAAAACTGGAAACCGGTCTTCGGGATCATGCTCAAATGGGTCGGCGGGCGGTCTGGGAAATCCCTGGATCAGGGCAGGGTCTTGCCTGGATATGTCTGCTGGAAGCGGTCGAGGATGGCGTCGCCGTTCTTGACCAGCGTGTCGAGACCTTCCTGCACGGTGAGCTTGTTGGCGAAGATCGCCTGCATCTGGGTGCCGAACTCGGCGCGGATCTGGGTGAAATTGCCCAGGCGGATGCCGCGGGTGATTTCGGTCGGCTCGGAGGCGGTCAGGCTGGCGATCGCGACTTCGCGGCCCTTGTAAGGCGCCTTGTCGTAAAAGCCCTGGCCCTTCATGTAGTCGAAGCCCGACTTGGTCACCGGGATGTAACCGGTGTTGGTCGACCAGAACAGGGCGGTCTTCGGATCATGGATGAAGTTGAGGAACGCGGCCGCGCCCTTGTATTCAGCATCCGACTTGCCCGAGAGAACCCACAGCGATGCGCCGCCGACGAGCGAGTTCTTGCGCTCCGTGCCGGCATAGACGGGCAGTTCGGCGACGTCCCAGTTCATGCCTTCCTTCTGCGTACGGCCAACCGTGCCGTGATCGCCGACCGAGGTCAGGATGACCTGGCAGGTGCCGGTGGCAAAGGCCTGGACCATATCCTGGCCGAGATCCTTCGACTTGATCTTGATCAGGCCGGCATCATACCACTTCTTGAGGTCGGTGACGTACTGCACGAACTTGGTCTTGTTGACTTCGAGGCGGGCGTCGAGGCCGTCATAGCCATTGTTCTTGGTAGCGATCGGCTGGTTGTGAATGGCGGAGAACTGCTCCATCAGCTGCCAGCTTTCATTGGCCGAGATGTTGATCGCCATCGGGCATTCATAGCCGGCGTCCTTCATTGCCTTGAGGTCGGCGCCGACGTCTTCCCAGGTCTTCGGCGCTTCGGTCTTGCCGATCTTGGCGAAGGCGTCCTTGTTCCAGTACATCAACGCCGTAGACGAGTTGAACGGGAAGGACAGCATCTCGCCTTTCGAGGTGGCGTAATAGCGGGCGATGCCGGGGAAATAATCGGCGTAGTCGATCTTGTAGCCGTTTTCTTCCATGAGCTTGTCGGCCGGCTTGTAGGCACCCGACAGCATCATGGTGGCGGTGCCGACGTCATAGACCTGAACGACGGTGGGCTGCTTGCCGGCTCGGAAGGCGGCAATGGTGTTCTGCAAGGTGGCGTCGTAATTGCCCTGGCTGGTGCAGACGACTTCATAGTCCTTCTGCGAGGCGTTGAAATTCTTGCACAGCGTGTCCACGACCCGGGCGAGATCGCCCGAAAGACCAAACCAGAAATCGAATTTTGTCGGTTCCGCGAAGGCAGGCATCGCCAGCGCGGAGCTGAGCACGCCAGCGGCAAGGGCAGCAAAGCCCCGCTTGATGATCGTCATGATTTCTTCCCTCTTGAATGACTGTTGGCAAGGGTCTTGCGCAAGTCCTTGCCCGCTCTCTTAGAGAAGGTATGTGACAGTTCTGTTGTGGCCTCCCGGGCCTGTGCACAGCTGGTCTTTTCTCCCCTCCGGCGGCTACAGCGGCATGAAAACGTCACACCGGCGCCTTAGGTAGCTAGGGCGACTTCCAAGGACGTAAAGGCCGTCATTGTTATCCGGCTAAAAGGGATGATGAAATGCCGGTGAAGCAGCTGGCGCACGTGCCCATCACCGACAGGCAGGCGATGCGCGAAGGCCCGCGCGATAGCGCCACCCATTTGCGGCATGCAGCCGCCATTCCGGCTCTTGGCCAGATCGAAATCGGCGGCAAGGCGTCGCGCGCGAACGTCGGCGAAGCCTTGAAGGTGGTGGCCTGGAACGTCGAGCGGCTCCGTCATGTCGATGCCATTGCACGAACGCTTGCCGGGCAGGCCCCCGAAATCGTGCTGTTGTCCGAGGTGGACAAGGGCATGGCACGCTCCGGCAACGGCCATCCGCTCAGCGTGCTTGCCGACCGGCTCGGCCATGCCTTCGCCTATGGTGTCGAGTTCGTCGAACTCGCTGGCGGCAACGAGGCCGAGCGCATGGCAACCGGTGAAGCCGCCAACGCGAAGGCTTTCACGGCAATGCCGTGACCAGTGGCATGCCGCTGCTGCGACCCTTCCTGGTGCGCCTGGACGCCGCCGGCGGCTGGTTTCGGCCGGAGCGCGGCCAACCGCGCATCGGCGGACGCATGGCGATCGGCGGCCAGGTGCGCATCGGCGACCGCAGGATGACGGTCGTCTCGGTGCACCTTGAAAACCGAACCGATCCGGCTGGCAGGGCAGCTCAGACACGCAAACTCCTCGACGCGATCGACAACTATGATGCGCAAGCGCCGGTACTGCTCGGCGGCGATTTCAACACGCTGACGGCAAGCCACGAGGAGCGCCATGACGACCCACGGGCGTGGATGGTTCGGATCATGGCCGAACCGGACCGGCTGATCCATGCCGAGCGTCACGAGCCGCTGTTCGCGGCCCTTGCCGAGCGCGGCTATGATTGGCAGGCCGCCAACAATTTGGACCTGCCCACCCAGCGTCGGCCCGCCGGCACCCCGGTTGGCCGAATCGACTGGTTCTTCACGCGCGGCCTCGCGGCCAGCGCGCCGGCGGTTCTTCCGGCGGTGTTGCCGGATGGCAGCCCAAGCTCGGATCATGACGCCCTGACAGTGACCGTCCGCCTGAAATAACCGTCGTCTTCAATCGATGCGGCTGACCTGGCCTGTGCTCTTGCGGTCAGCTTGCGCCGCAAAAGCACGCTATGGTTGCAGGCGGCTTTATCGATCCTTCAACAGCCAAGCATTAATCAGTCATATTTCTTTCTTTATTTCCTGCGGGCCAGGGGGAATAAGATGCTGACGGTCTATAACTGCATCGTGAACCAGCACGATCTGAGGCTGGTTGCACTGGCAGCGCTGATTTGTGGAATTTCCTGTTTTTCAGCCGTCAATCTTCTTCATCACATAGGTCGCTCGACGGATCGAAATCGGCTTGCCTGGCTGACGATCGCCTCCACCTCGACCGGTTTCGGCATCTGGGCAACGCACTTCATCGCCATGCTTGCCTTCACGCCGGGAATCCCCAACGCCTATGATCCCGGACTTTCAGTACTCTCGCTCGCTGGCGCGGTGGCGGTTACGGCGGCCGGCATGTGGGTCGCCACCTTGCGCGACGAGCTTGATTACCATCTAGTCGGCGGCGCCGTTCTGGGCGGCGGTATTGCCGCCATGCACTACATCGGCATGGCGGCATTCGAGGTCGAGGGCCGGATCGAATGGAACCTGCTCCTCGTCGCCGTCTCCTTGCTGGCCGGCGTGACGCTCGCGGCGCTGGCTTTGCGCGTCGTCCTGCGCGGCTCGTCGCTGCCTGCGACGCTTGCCGGTGCGGTCTTGCTGACGCTGGCAATCTGCGGCCTGCACTTCATCGCCATGGCTGCCGTCTCGATCTTCCCGGATTCCTCGATCGCCATATCCCAACACACCGTCGCACCGACCTCGCAGGCCTTCGCCGCCGCTGCGGCCACTCTGGTGATCCTGGTGCTTTCGGCCACCGCGCTGTGGATCGACCTTCGCTTCCGCCGCCAAAAGCTTGAGGTCGACCGCATGCACGGCTTAGCCAACGCCGCGGTGGAAGGCCTGATCGTCTGCGATGGCAATCGCATCGTCAGTGTCAACGACAGCATGGCCAGGCTGACCGGCATGGTCGCCACGACACTGAACGGAAGGGAACTTGGCGACCTCTTCGATGAGCGCACCGCATCCGACCTGATCAACTTCCAGGGACAGCCGTGGGAGGCGGAACTGAGCAATCGCGACGGGATGAGAATTCCCGTCGAACTGATCGCCAGAAGCATCGACTATTGCGGCAAGCCTCACAATGTCGTCGCCGTCCGCGACATTCGCGAACGCAAGAAGGCGGAACAGGAAATCCTTCGCCTCGCTCATTTCGATCCGCTGACGGGGCTCGCCAACCGCCGTAGCTTTTCCAGCCGGCTTGATACCGAAATCGCCGCCACGAGCCGAGACGCAAAAGCCGGCAAGGGCGCGAGGGGCGGACATCTTGCGCTTCTGCTGCTCGACCTCGACCGGTTCAAGGAGGTGAACGATGTTTATGGGCATGGCGCAGGCGACGCGATGCTTCAGAAGGTGGCGAACTGCGTCTCCGGCGTTCTTCGCCACGGACAGATGCTGGCGCGCCTGGGCGGCGACGAATTCGCCATCATCGCCCCCAACCTGCCCGACCCGCAGGCGGCGAGCCGGATAGCCGACGCGGTGCTCGCCGCGATGCGCGAGGAGAACCGGCTCTCGGCGGGTGGCGGGCTGGTATCGGGGAGCATCGGCATCGCGCTCTATCCGCTGGACGCGGAAGACCAGGCCAGCCTCATCAGCCATGCGGATACCGCGCTCTATCGCGCCAAGACCGAAGGCAGGGACACCTATCGCTATTTCGAGGCGTCGATGGGCGCCGAGGCTCGCGACAAGCGCGTCATGGAGCACGAACTGCGCCAGGCAGTAGCGCGCGACGAATTCTATCTCGTCTACCAGCCGCAGAAAGAGATCAGCAGCGGCAAAATGGTCGGCTTCGAAGCCTTGATCCGTTGGCGGCATCCCGAACGCGGCGATGTTCCCCCGTCCATATTCATTCCGCTGGCGGAGGACAGCGGCGCCATAGGCCAGATCGGAGATTGGGTGCTGACCGCAGCGTGCCAGGAGGCCGCCAGTTGGGAAAATCCACTGACGGTGGCCGTCAACGTCTCCGCGGTGCAGTTGCACAATCCGAACTTCAGCCGAAAGGTGCACGAGACCTTGCTCAAGTCCGGTCTCGCGGCAGCCAGGCTGGAACTCGAAATCACCGAGACGGCGCTGGTGAAGGACATGCCGCGCGCGCTGGCGAGTTTGCGACAGGTCAAGGCGCTTGGCGTGCGCGTGGCCATGGATGATTTCGGAACCGGCTATTCCTCCCTCTCCAACCTTCGCGCCTTCCCTTTCGACAAGATCAAGATCGACGGTTCCTTCATCAAGTCCGTCGACACCAACGGCCAGGTTGCGGCGATCGTGCGCGCCGTGCTCGGGCTGGGGCGCGGCCTGGGTCTGCCGGTGCTGGCGGAGGGCGTCGAGACGCTCGGCGAGTTGAAGTTCCTCGACGCCGAGGCCTGCGAGATCGGCCAGGGCTATTATCTCGGCAAGCCGGCGCCGATCGAGGCGTTCGGAGACCTGACCGGCCACGGCAAGCGTGTTCGGGCGCGAGGCGCCGACCGCCAGGATGGCAGCCTCGTATTGCTCAAGCCGAGCGTACGCTCGGCCTAGAGCTCTTTGTTTTTACGCAATTCCGGACGGAAAACCGTTACACACTTCCCCGGAGGTGCTCTGGCTCACGACCCGAGCGCCGTCTCGACCAGCCGCTTTGCATCGGGGCCCGCCCATTCGGCTGGACCGTTCATGTGGGCGATCAGGCAGCCTTCGCCGTCGATCAGCATGGTGACGGGCAGGCCGAGCGCCAGACCGCGCGTCTTGAGGTCGTTGAACAGTGTCATCGTCGAATCGCGGTAGTAGCCGAGCGTGTGCACACCGGTATCGGCGAGAAACTTCTTCGGTTTCACGTCGTCGCCGGCATCGACGTTGACGGCGACGACCTGAAAGGCGTCGCTGCCTTTCTCCTTTTGCAGCGCATCGAGCGCCGGCATTTCGGCACGGCAGGGCGCGCACCATGTGGCCCAGAGATTGAGCAGCACGGTCTTGCCGGCATGATCGGCGATCGTCATCGGCTTGCCGTCCGGACCATGGAAGGCGAGGCTCCTCATCGACTGCGGCGGATCGGCCGGCAAAAGTGCCGCGACCTCGCCGGTGGCCGCGGCCGCGACCTTCTTGGCGCGATCGCTCTTGGCGGCGCAGGCGACATCGTCCTTGCTGTCGCCCGCGGCTGCTTGGGGCGCGGCGTTGTTGCCAGACCGGCTCTCGCTGACATATACCGCGACCGCGCCGGCCAGCGCTCCCGCCACCAGGGCGGCGAGGATCAGGCGCCGGGCCGGGAAAAATCTGTTTCCGTCTGCCATATTCTCAAACTGCTCCGAAGCACGGGTTATAGCCATGAGCGACAAGAAGACCAGCAACCAGATGTGGGGCGGACGATTTGCCTCGGGTCCGGCCGCGATCATGGAAGCGATCAACGCGTCGATCTCGTTCGACCGCAAACTCTACGCGCAGGACATCAGAGGCTCGATCGCTCATAGCGAGATGCTGGCGCAAACGGGCATTATTTCGGCGGCCGATCAAGAAAAAATCGCTCACGGTCTGAACACGATCCTGAAAGAGATCGAGGGCGGCGGCTTCGAGTTTTCGACGCGGCTGGAAGACATCCACATGAACATAGAGGCCCGCCTTGCCGATCTCATCGGTCCGGCGGCCGGCCGGCTGCACACCGCCCGTTCGCGCAACGACCAGGTGGCCGTCGATCTGAGGCTCTGGGTCAAGGACGAATGCTTTCGTGTCGCCGAGGCGTTGAAAGGCTTGATCATGGCCCTCCTGGCGCGAGCCGAGGAACATGCGGCGACCGTCATGCCGGGTTTCACCCACATGCAGGCGGCGCAGCCGGTCACTTTCGGCCATCATTGCATGGCCTATGTCGAGATGTTTTCGCGCGACCTGTCGCGCGTGCGCGACGCCATCGAACGGATGGACGAGAGCCCGCTCGGTGCCGCCGCCCTTGCCGGCACCAGCTTCCCGATCGACCGTCACCAGACCGCGAGCGCGCTCGGCTTTCGCGAGCCGATGCGCAATTCGCTGGACAGCGTCTCAGACCGCGATTTCGCGCTGGAATTCCTTGCCATGGCGGCGATCTGCGCCACTCACCTGTCGCGGCTGGCCGAGGAGATCATCATCTGGTCGACGCCACAATTCGGCTTCATCAGGCTGTCGGATAGTTTTTCCACCGGCTCCTCGATCATGCCGCAGAAGAAGAACCCCGACGCGGCCGAACTGGTTCGCGGCAAGACAGGCCGCGTCAACGGCCATCTGGTCGGCCTGCTGACGGTGATGAAGGGCATGCCTTTGACCTACGGCAAGGACATGCAGGAAGACAAGGAATCGGTGTTCGACGCGGCCGAGACGCTCGACCTGATGCTGGCCGCGATGACCGGCATGGTTGCGGACATGACGGTCAATGCCGCCGCGATGAAGAAGGCCGCCGGCTCCGGCCACGCCACCGCCACCGACCTCGCCGACTGGCTGGTGCGTACCTTGGGCCTGCCGTTCCGCGAGGCGCATCATGTCACCGGCCGCGCGGTGGCGCTGGCCGAACACAGGAAGGTCAGCCTGGAAAAGCTTTCGCTGGAGGATCTGCAGTCGATCAACCCAGGCATCACTTCCGACATATTCTCGGTGCTGGCGGTGCAGAACTCGGTCAAGAGCCGCACCAGCTTCGGCGGCACCGCACCGTCGGAAGTGAGAAAGCAGATCCGCTATTGGAAAAAGCGTCTCGCCAAGGCGTAATGCCGGATATCGCGATCAGCAATATCCGGGGTGCAATGCACCGAGAACTCGGCTAAAAGCAGCGGCGGACAGAGAGTTTCGGACGGATGGATCGATGACCGGAAGCAGGATTTTGGTGACGCTGACGCTGCTTGCGGCGCTTGCCTCCGTGACCGCCTGCGGCCGCAAGGCGGGCCTGGACACGCCCTATGAGGCGGCTGTCCAGGCACGCAAGGATGCCGAGAAGGCCCACCAGCCCGTGCCGCCGGAACCGGAAAAACCGGTCGTGGACAAGAAGTTCATTCTCGACCCGCTGATCTAGCGCCGATGAAGGCGGGATTGGTCTTGTCCAAACCCGATCGCATCGTGCCTCAACTTCCGGAACCACACTCGTGAACCATTTCGACTACCGCGATGGCGTGCTGCATGCCGAGGACGTGGCGATCCCTGATATCGCCGCACAGGTCGGCACGCCGTTCTATTGCTATTCGACGGCGACCCTGACCAGGCACTACCGTGTCTTCGTCCAGGCCTTTGCCGGGCTCGATACGCTGGTCTGCTACGCCATGAAGGCCAATTCCAACCAGGCGGTGCTGCGGACCTTGGCCAAGCTCGGCGCCGGCGCCGACGTCGTCTCGGAAGGCGAATTGCGCCGGGCTCTCGCCGCAGGAGTCCCGGCCGGCAAGATCCTGTTCTCGGGCGTCGGCAAGACCGCCCGCGAAATGGACTTTGCGCTCCAAGCCGGCATTCTCTGCTTCAACGTCGAATCCGAGCCGGAACTCGAGCTGTTGTCGGCACGTGCCGTGGCGCTCGGCAAGGTGGCGCCTATCTCGCTGCGCATCAATCCCGATGTCGACGCCAAGACCCACAAGAAAATCTCAACCGGCAAGGCTGAAAACAAGTTCGGCATTCCCTGGCAGCGGGCGCGCCAGGTCTATGCCCGCGCGGCAACGCTTCCGGGCATTAAGGTCACCGGCATCGATACCCATATCGGCAGCCAGATCACCGAGTTGCAGCCCTTCGACGACGCCTTCGCCCTGCTGGTCGACCTGGTCGGAGCGCTGCGCGGCGACGGCCACGCCATCGAGCATGTCGATCTCGGCGGCGGTCTCGGCATTCCCTACCGCGTCGACAACAACCCGCCCCCCTTGCCCGACGCCTATGCCCAGATCGTCCGCAAGCATGTCACCAAATTGGGTCTGAAGGTGATGTTCGAGCCGGGCCGGCTGATCGTTGGCAATGCCGGCATCCTGGTCTCTGAAGTGATTTTCGTGAAGGAGGGCGACGCCAAGAATTTCCTCGTCGTCGACGCTGCCATGAATGACCTGATCCGGCCGACGCTCTACGATGCCTTCCACGAGATCAAGCCGGTCGTGCAGCCGCCGGCCGACGCGCCGCGCATGATGGTCGACGTGGTCGGCCAAGTCTGCGAGACCGGCGATTATCTCGGCCTCGACCGCGACCTGCCCCGGCTGATGGCGGGCGATCTCGTCGCCGTTTCCACCGCCGGCGCCTATGGCGCGGTCCAGGCCGGCACCTACAACACTCGCCTGCTGGTGCCGGAGGTGCTGGTCGACGGCGACCGTTTCCATGTCGTGCGTCCGCGCCCGACCTATGACGAGCTGATCGGGCTGGATTCGGTGCCGGACTGGCTTGCGTAAGCCGCCCTGCCGCGACGCTATAACCGGTTCTGCGCTATAACCGGTTCTGGATGAGTGCCCTTGCGTCGGCGATCCTGTCCTCGTCGCGGCGGTAGAAGGTCCATTGCCTGATGCGCTTGGTTCTGAGCAGGCCGGCCTGGACGAGCACGCGCATATGCTCGGAAAGCGTCGCCTGAGTGATGCCGAGCTTCTCGGCGATCAGCAGCGCGCAGACGCCGTCCTCGACCAGATCGCCATCCGCCTGTGCCCGGAAATGCGCACGTGGATTCTTGAGCCAGTCGAGAATCTGCAGTCTGCGCTCGTTGGCGATCGCCTTGAAGACATCAACCTCTTGCATTTAGCCATTTTGCCAAGTTACTAATTGCTGTCAATCCCAAGGAGATTTTGATGTCGCAGGGCAACGTCGTCACACGCGAACGCATCGCCGCGATGGAACCGCGCATCCGCTCCTATATCAGGCACACACCGGTTCTGCGCGTCGACATGGCCGACTTCGATCGGGGGCCATTGGCGATCGACCTCAAGCTCGAATGCCTGCAGCATTCCGGCTCGTTCAAAGCCCGCGGCGCCTTCACCAACCTCCTGGAGCGGCCGGTTCCCGAGGCCGGCGTCGTCGCCGCATCGGGCGGCAATCATGGCGCTGCCGTCGCCTACGCCGCCATGCGGCTTGGCCACAGAGCAACCATCTTCGTTCCCGAAGTGAGCCCGCAGGCCAAGCTGGACCGCATCCGGGCCTATGGCGCCGACCTCGTTGTCGGCGGCGCCCGCTATGCCGAAGCGCTGGCCGCCAGCGAACGGTTCGCCGAGGAAACCGGCGCCTTGCAGATCCACGCCTTCAACCAGGAGGAGACGCTGGTCGGCCAAGGCACTCTCGGGCTCGAAATCGAAAGCGATCTGCCTGAGATCGACACGCTGCTGGTCGCCGTCGGTGGTGGCGGCCTGATCGGCGGCATCGCCGCCTGGTATGCCGGCCGCATCCGCATCGTCGCCGTAGAGCCCGAGGGTGCGCCGACGCTTCATCGCGCCTTCGAGGCCGGCCATCCGGTGGACGCGCCGGCGGAAGGCATCGCCGCCGATTCGCTGGCGCCCAAGCGGGTCGGCGAGATGATGTTCCCGATCGCCGAAGCCTTCGTCGAACGCTCCATCCTGGTTAGCGACGACGACATCATCGCCGCCCAGAAGGCGCTCTGGAACCGCGTGCGCATCATCTCGGAGCCGGGTGGTGCCGCCGCCTTTGCCGCGATCCTGTCCGGCCGCTACGCGCCGACACCGGGCGAACGGGTCGCCGTGCTGGTCTGTGGGGCCAACGCAAACCCCGCCAATTTCTGATTGCAACCATTTCGGCAGGCTTCACGTTTTCTCAAACTGCCTCGCCTTTGCCGTGTTTACTGGTATTCTTCGAGTCGTGAGGCTTGGGCTATCCCGTCCGCCTCGCCGCATGATCCCGAAAAATAGAATCCAAGTTTCGGAACAGATCATGCCCAAAGAGATAGAGCCCATTGCGGTCCTTCAGGACGGAACAGGGCTCCAGGAAGGGCCGATGACCGAACGACCCACCTTCAGCAGCAATCGCGGCCTGGCCGGACGCCTGGCCTTGAGCCGGCTGGCGACGCGGGTCTCGATGGCGATCGAGCGTGGCTGGCCGCTGCTGCTTCCGCTCATTGTCGTCGTCGGCCTGTTTCTCAGCGTCTCCTGGTTCGGTATTTTTCCCCGGCTGCCGGACGTGGTGCGCATCGGCCTTATCGCCATGTTTTGCCTGGCAGGTCTGGCGGCGCTTTATCCGCTGCGCTTTTTCCGCATACCTGGCGCGGCCGAGATCGATCGCCGCATCGAAGCCGCCAACAGACTGCTGCACAGCCCGGTGCAGGTGCAGAGCGACCGGCCCAGCGGCCAGGAAAGCAGTTTCTCGCAGGCGCTCTGGCGCGAGCACCAGAAGCGAATGGCTGGAAAGCTCGACAATCTCGGCGCCGATCTGCCGCGCACGCGCGTGCCGGAGCGCGACCCGTGGGGATTGCGCGCCGTGGCGGCGCTCCTGCTGGTCACTGCCTTTGCCTTCTCCTTCGGGCCGACCGGCGGCCGGCTGACAGATGGGTTCAGCGCACATGGCACGCTCGACGCCGTACCGCCGCGCATCGACGCATGGGTGACGCCGCCGGCCTATACCGGCAAGCCGCCGATCTTCCTGACTGCCGACGCCAACCAGGCGACCCCGACTTTTCATGTCCCCGAGGGAAGCGACGTCTCCCTGCGCGTTACCGGAGGCTCGGGCGAGGAAACGCTTGCCTATGCCGACAAGGACGGCAATGCGCGCGCCATCGACCCCGCAAGCCCGCAAGCCGCCGCCAAGCCGGCAGCAAGCCCGGCGGTGTCGTCCGCCTCGCCTTCGAAGGTGCGCCAGTTCGCCAGCAAGCTGACCGGCGACGGGACGCTGACGCTGAAATCGGGGGAGGATCAGCTTGGCCGCTGGGCTTTCGCCGTCATCCCGGACAAGCCGCCGCGGATCCGCTTCGTCGGCGAGCCCAAGCGCGCCGCCAACGGCGCCTTCGAGCTCAACTATCAGATCGATGACGATTACGGCGCCGCCACCGCCAAGGCGGTCTTCGCGCTGGCCGACCCGCAGCCGCCGGGTGCGCATCCGCTCTATGGTCCGCCCGAAATGCCGCTGACACTGCCGCGCCGCGGCGGCAAGTTGAATGCCGCCAAGACCACGAAAGACCTGACCGAGCATGTCTGGGCCGGCAGCAGCATCAAGCTGACGCTGGTCGCCACCGACGACGCCGGCCACACCGCCTCAAGCGAAACCAAGACGCTCGCGATGCCCGAGCGGCCGTTCACCAACCCGCTGGCACGCGCGGTGATCGAACAGCGCCGCCTGCTTGCGCTCGACGCCAATGCCAAGCCGCGCGTGCTCGACCTGATGGAGGCCATCACGCTGCGGCCTGAAGACACGTTCGATACCATGTCCCACTACCTCGCCATCATGAGCGCAATGAGCCGGCTGAAGCTGGCGGTGAACGACGATCAATTGCGCAGCGAGGTTGCCTACCTCTGGGAGATCGCGCTTGGTATCGAGGAGGGCAACCTCTCGGCGGCCGAAAAGCGGCTGCGCCAGGCCCAGCAGGCACTGCAGGACGCCATCAAGAATGGCGCCAGCGATGCCGAGATCGAGAAGGCGATGAAGGAACTGCGCGAGGCGATGAACCAGTTCCTGCAGGAGTTCGCCGAACGCGCCAAGCAGAACCCGAACGCGCCGCAGATGCAGCAGAACGGCCAGGAGCTGCGCCAGAGCGACATCGACCGCATGATGGACCAGATCGAAAATCTGGCGAAGTCCGGCGATCGCGACAAGGCCCAGCAATTGCTGTCTCAGTTGCAGGACATGATGAACAACCTCCAGGCCGGCCGCCAGCAGCAGGGGGGCGAGCAGGACAGCCAGATGCGTCAGCAGATGGACAAGCTTGGCGAGATCCTGCGGCGGCAGCAGGAGATGATGAACGACACCTTCCGCATGGATCAGATGCAGCGCGGCGAGCGCCAGCGCGGCCGCAACCGCGACGAGCAGCTTGGCCAGAACGATGAGCAAGGTCAATCTGGCGAAAACGGCAAGCCCGGCGAGAATGGCGAGCCAAAGCCTATGACGCCGCAGGAATTCGCCGATGCGCTGAAGCAGCTGCAGGAGGGCCAGGGCCAGCTGAAGAGCGATCTGGAGCAGCTGAAGAAAGGCCTCGAGGGCATGGGCATGGAGCCCAATGAAGGATTTGGCGAGGCCGGCAAGTCCATGGGCAGCGCCGAGCAGGCGCTTGGCGAGGGCCAGGGCGACGAGGCCGTCGGCCACCAGGGCCGGGCGCTTGAGGCGCTGCGCAAGGGCGCCAAGGACATGATGAAACAGATGCAGGCTATGCAGGGCGACCAGGGCGGCAGCCAGGAAGGCGGCCGCCAGCAGGATGCCGACCGTGACCCGCTCGGCCGGCCGCGCGCCAGCCAGGGTCCCGATTTTGGCGATTCGGTGAAAGTGCCCGACGAGATCGACGTCCAGCGCGCGCGCCAGATCCTGGAAGCGATCCGCAAGCGGCTCGGCAATGCGCTCAGCCCCGACATCGAGCGCAGCTATCTGGAACGGCTGCTGGAGCTGAAATAGGAAGCGGCGAGAGGGACCAGCTTCATTTCCATGGAGCCGTCTACCTGTTGACGAACGCCTCGCGGATTGCCTCCTGCATGCCGTCGATTGCTTCGCCTGACGCATTCGGGTTGCGATGCATCACCACATTGGAGGAATCGATGTCGCCGAACCCGTCCGCGGACGTCAGCTCTCGGCAGTCCGCCGGAATGTTGCTGCGTGAGATCGGCGCGATCGCCAACCCCGAGGTGACGGCAAGCTTCAGGCCGCCATTGGTATCGCTTGTATAGGCGACGCGATAGGCAAGGCCGCGCTGCTCCAGCGATTTGATGGCGAAGTCCTTACACCAGCCGGCGCGGTTGTAGAGCGCGATCGGCACCGGGCGCTCCTCATGCATGTGATGCAGGTTCGACGTCACCCAGACCGTCGGATCATGCATCAGCACTTCGCCGCCGGAAGGATCCTGCCATTCGAACACCACGCATAAATCCAGCTCGCCGGCGGCGAGCGCCGCGATCTGCGCCTCCGAATGCGCGTAGCGTACGGTGACCTCGACCTTGGTGTGACGCTTCGAAAATGCGCCGAGCGCGCGCGACAGGATGGCGTGGCCATATTCCTCAGGAATGCCAATGCGCACCGGCCCACCGAGCGGCGCCGCCGCCATCGACGCCGCCGTTTCATCGAGCAGCGAAACGATACGGCGGGCATTGACGATGAGTTCGCCGCCACGCCGCGTCAGCGCGACGCCGCGTGAACCTCGCTCGAACAGGCTGTCGCCGACCAGCTCTTCGAGCTTCTTCATCTGCATCGACACGGCCGATTGCGTGCGGCCGGCCTGCTCGGCCGCCCTGGTGAAATTGCCGGCCTCGGCTATGGCGACAAAGGTACGCAGGAGATCACTATCAAGGGTTGGCCGCATGGCATCCATCATAAGCGGATTTGATCACTGGCATCATTCCAATTCGTTTGCAACATGTCAAACGCCGAACGATAATCGCCTCACCCATTGGATATGCAGTCGCGAAATCGGCTGCGGACCAATCAAGAGTCCTCACTCGTGCCCGCTACCCGAACACGGTGGCGGGTTCTTTTTGATCTGGTGAGGGTCGCCGGATCGGATGCGCGGGAGCCTGAACGGATGCAGAATAGGATGGTGCGTGGCATCCTGAGCCTGTGCCTGGGCGTGCTGGTCTTCTCGCTGCAAGATCCGCTCGTCAAAGCCGTGTCGAGCGGTTACCCGGTGACCGAGGTGATGGCGATCCGCTCGATCGTAGCCTTGCCGATCCTGATCGTTCTGGTTCACGCCGATGTCGGGGTGCGGGCAATCCTGTCGAAACGGTTCGGCCTGCTGACGATACGCGCCTTCATCCAGTTCACCTCCTACACGGTCTATTACCTGGCCATCGCCGCCCTCCCGCTGGCCGACGCCGTGGCGCTCTATTTCATGGCGCCGCTCTGCATCATGGCGATGGCCGGCCCCTATCTCGGCGAGCGCGTTTCCTGGCAGACGCTGTCGACCGTGCTGATCGGGATGCTTGGCGTGCTGGTGATGCTGCGCCCCGGCGCCGGGCTGTTCGACTGGGCGGCCTTGCTGTCGCTGGGCTCGGCCGTGCTCTACGCCTTCTCGCAGCTGATGGCTCGCAAGATCGGCGATACCGAATCGTCCACTGTCATGGCCTTCTACCAGAACGGCGCCTATCTCGTCGGCGCGGCCGTCGTCGCCGGCACGTTCCACATTGCGGGCATAACCCACGCCGTCCACCCGAGCCTCGAATTCCTGGTGCGACCATGGATCGCGCCGACGCTGCCGGATTTCCTCAAGATGGCCGCCTGCGGTTTCGTCGCCTCGGCCGGCATGATCCTGCTCTCGCAAGGCTACCGGCTGGCGCCGGCCAACCGCGTCGCCACCTTCGAATATACCGGCATCCTGTGGTCGCCGCTGTGGGGTTTCCTGTTCTTCGCCGAGGTGCCCAGGTCAGCGACGGTGATCGGCGCGGCGCTCATCATCGGCGCCGGCCTGCTGGCACTCAACACCGAGCGCCGCGCCAGCCCGGCACCGGCGCTTGTCGCCAGGGATCCAGCCTGATCAGGCGAAGCAGATCAGCGCCCGTTCGACGCGAGAGCGAATCTCGGCGAGCGTGAAGGGCTTTTGCACGACATCGAGGATGATGCCGTTCAATTCCTCGGCGCGCTCGCGCTGGTCGGCATAGCCGGTCATCAGCATGATCTTCATCGCGGGAAAAAGCGCGGCTGCCGCAACCGCCATCTCGATGCCGTCCATCTCCGGCATGCGTATGTCGGAGACGACGAGATCGTACCCGCCTTTTGCGGCGCGGATCAGCGAAAGCCCCTGCGCGCCATCGGCGGCGATATCGATTGCGTGGCCGGCGCGTTCGAGCGCGCGGGCTGCGAGGGTGCGGACGGACTCATCGTCCTCGACGATCAAAAGCTTTGCCATGGCCGGCATGTTTGGCGGCGAAACGTTGACTTTTCCTGAAAACCCCGGCGCTCCCCCAGACTAATTTTCCCGACACCGTTAAGGCCTTTTTCAGGATTCGCCGGTGCGAGGCACTCGCCTTACACGTCGCCTTTCACCACACCCACGAACGGCAATTCACGGAAAGCATGCGCCACATCCATGCCATAGCCGACGACGAAATAATCGGGGCAGTCGAAGCCGACGTAATCGGCATTGAGCGCGGTCTGGCGGCGCATGCGCTTGTCGAGCAGCACGGCGATGGAACAGCTTTTCGCGCCACGCGACAGCATCAGGTCGCGCGTGAAGCTCAGCGTCTTGCCCGATTCCAGAATGTCGTCGATCAACAGCACGTCACGGCCGGCGACCTCGTTGTCGATGTCGCGCAGCACCCTCACCTCGCCGCTGGTTGTGCCGGCGCCATAACTGGAGATGAAGATGAACTCGACTTCCGGCGACAGGCCGACATCATGCATGGCGCGGATCAGGTCGGCGGCGAAAATGAACGAGCCTTTCAGCACCGAAATCACCAGGAGATCGTGATAATCGTGCCCGGCGATCTCCTTGGCGAGTTCAAGATTGCGCCGCGCAATCGCCGATGCCGAAAACAGGACTTCGATGTCCTTGCCGCGCACGTTTGGCATTTCTCGCCCCTCCAGTTTTTTCCCAACGCCTTCACATAGAGCGTATGTTGAGAGTCAGGTCAGACCGAGCCGAAAGCAGTGGTTTCCGAGAACCGGAGCGGAGCGTACGTGAGCACCGGAAGCGCAGGGAACCACCGTTTGCAGGCCGGCTTCACCTGAATATCGACACACGCTATTCGGCGAAGGTGACCAAAACGGTCCTTACCCCGTTCTTAGGCACGTCGAGCCGGCTGGCAAAGCCGAATCTTTCGCCCGATGCCAGCGAATGGCCAGATGTCCCCAGCGTATAGCGGGTTGTCCGGCCGTCATTGCCCGTCACCCGGATTTCGAGTGGCGGCATTGTCGCGGGCCTCGTCCCGTCATTGGCGGCCTCGCCGTCGACGAACAGCACCGGATTGGCGCCGGAGGCATCGATGCGTGACGTCACGCCTGAAATGGTCAGCGCCGACGCTTGCGCGCCGGGCAGGAACGGTGCCTGGCGCACCAGCGCATGGCCGCCCGAGACCCAGAAGGCGGCAAGGGCGGCGCCGATGCCGGCGATCCAGAAGATCGGACCGCCGCGCGAGGCCGGCGGCCGTTCCGCTGGCATTTCCGGCTTGCGCAGCATGTCCATGCCTTCGATGGCCGGGGGGACAATCGCACGCGGCAGCGGCGTCACATTTCCGACTGGTGGGGCCGGCCGCGGCAACACCATATAATCCGCATCGATGATATCAGCCGCCGGGGCGCGCAAGATCCGGTCCGCTGCGGCAATTGCCGCGGGATCGGTCATGATTTCGCCGGAAACCGGGCGCGCGGTTCGTTCGTCAGCCATCATGGCCCCAGTATTGCGCGTGTTCGCTTTTCGTTTCTTTTGCGTAAACACAAATGGTTAACGCTTCCCCACCGGAGCCCTCTTGAAGAGCCTAAACGAGCCAGGAATTAACCGCCGGTTAACCATGCCGGCCGATGGTCTTTTCACAAAACAGGCCGGTTCGCCGCGGCCAGGAAATTCAGGTCGTCGAAATTGATTCGCTTCGAAAATGTCGGCCTCCGCTATGGCATGGGTCCGGAAATCCTCCGCGACATCTCCCTGCACATACCGGAGCGCTCCTTCCAGTTCCTGAGCGGGCCTTCGGGTGCCGGCAAGACGACATTGCTGCGCCTTTTGTTCATGTCGCTGAAACCGACGCGTGGACTGATCACCATCTTCGGCAAGGACCGCTCGCGCATCTCGCGCACCGAACTGCCGCATCTGCGCCGCCGCATCGGCGTGGTGTTTCAGGACTTTCGCCTGCTCGACCACATGACCACCTATGAGAATGTGGCGCTGCCGCTGCGCGTGCGCGGGCGCGAGGAAGCGAGCTACCGCACCGACGTCACCGAGTTGTTGAAATGGGTGGGGCTGGGCGAGCGCATGCATGTGCTGCCGCCGGTCCTGTCCGGAGGCGAGAAGCAGCGCGCCGCGATCGCGCGCGCCCTGATCGAGCAGCCGGAGATCCTGCTCGCCGACGAGCCGACCGGCAATGTCGATCCGCCGCTGGCGCGGCGGCTGCTGCGGCTGTTCATCGAGCTCAACCGGCTTGGCACCGCCGTTGTGATCGCCACGCATGACCTTGGCCTGATGGAGCAGGTTGACGCGCGCCGCATGATCCTGGCCGGCGGAAGGCTTGATATCTATGACTGAGACCGAGCTATCGGCCGACCATTTCGAGGAGCAGGATGCCGAGGCGATGGAGGCGAGGCCGCGCGCACAACGCAAGATGGCGCCGATCGTGCCGGCGCAGAACATTGCCGGCCGCGCTCTGGTGCTGGTCATCGCCATCATGACTTTCCTGTCCTGCCTGACCTTCGGCGCGGTGACACTGGTGCGCGACACAGCCTCGGTTTGGGAAAACCAGATCTCGCGCGAGGCGACGATTCAGATCAAGCCGGCCGACGGCCTCGACATGGAGGCGGCGCTTACCCAGGCGTCACGGATCGCCGGTGAATTCCCTGGCGTGAAGTCGACCCGGATCATCGACCGCGAAGCGACCGCAAGGCTGCTGGAGCCCTGGCTGGGTTCGGGCCTCAACATCGACGACCTGCCCGTGCCGCGCCTGATCATCGTCACCATCGACGAGAGCAGCCCGCCTGACTTCGCCGCCATGCGCGCCGCGATCACGCCGAAACTGCCGAGTGCATCGCTCGACGACCACCGCACCTGGGTCGACCGGCTGGTGGCCATGGCCCGTACCACGGTGACCATAGGCGTTGCCGTTCTGGCCTTGATGCTGTCGGCGACGGTGCTGACCGTGGTGTTCGCGACCCGTGGCGCCATGGACGGCAACGGCCACATCATCGAGGTGCTGCATTTCGTCGGCGCCGAGGCGCGCTTCATCGCACGCGAATTTCGCCGGCATTTCCTGGTCACCGGCATGAAGGGCGCAGCCGCCGGCGGAGCGGCGGCGGTGCTTGTCTTCATCGTGTTTTCCTGGTGGTCGTCACGCAACATGGCAACGCCGCAGGCCGATCAGGCGACCGCTTTGTTCGGTAACTTCGCCATCGGCTCGGCGGGTTACGCAGGTGTCGTCCTGATGGTGCTGGTGATTGGCGCGCTGACGGCGGCAACCTCGCACCTCACCGTCGTTGCCTATCTCAGCGACATCGACGTTCGCCAACCCGATGCATGAAAGGACCTCGTCTTGGCTTGGACGGAAACAGGGCGATCACGGAGAAAGAATTCGCGTAACGCAAAGTGCGTCTTTTACCTATCAAAGGCCGCATTTGAGGATTAACTATATGACCATGGACGTGCGGGATTCGACCGGGACGGCTGGACAGTTGCCAGTGGTGGTTGACCGTTGGCGCGGCCGTGGCAGGGTTAGCCATCTAAGGACCGCCCTGCGCTTCTCCGCTCTCTCCCTACTTGTGCTTGCAACAGTGTTCGCTGGCGGCTTTGGCTGGTTCGCCAGCAAGGTCAGTCATCTGACCACGCCCGCCAACCCGGCCAAGGCCGACGCCATCATTGTGCTGACCGGCGGCCAGTCGCGCCTCGACGCCGCGATGGAGCTGCTCGCATCCGGCAAGGGCGAGCGGCTCTTGATCAGCGGCGTGCACCCCTCGGCCAGCCGGCGCCAGCTTCAGGCGGCCACCGGCGGCGACAAGAAACTGTTTTCCTGCTGTGTCGACATCGATCGCGCCGCGCTCGACACGATCGGCAATGCCGAGGAAAGCGCCAAATGGGTGGAAAACCATGCCTATGGCACGGTGATCCTGGTGACCAACAATTATCACATGCCGCGCAGCCTTTTGGAGATGGGCCGGCTGCTGCATGGCGCCAAGCTCGAACCCTACCCGGTGGTCAATTCCAACCTGGATAATGGCAGTTGGCTGACCAAGCCGCGCGCGGTGCGCGTGCTGTTCACCGAATACACCAAGTACCTGCTGGCGCTGGCTCGCGGGTTTATCCCGGTGAAGCCGACGCCTGAGGGAATCGCCCTGGCCGAGACCGCCGCCGGCGGCTGAGCCGCGTCATTGCTTGGCGACAGCCCCTGAAACGCCCTTGAGGCGCGCGATCTCTTGTTCAAGGTCTTGGATGCGCCGGTCGCGCTCGCCAAGCGCGGCTGCCACATCAGCCGCCTCGAAGCGCTGCGGTATATGTTGCGGGCAATTGGCATCCCATGCCGAGACGGTGAACAGGATGATCTGCTCGGGACGCGCCTTGTAGTCCGGCGGCATCAGCCTCGCCGTCAACTCGGCATCGTCCTCGACAACGCGCGCCGTACCCCAGATCTTGATGCGCTGGCGCATCATGTAGTCGATCAGGAACAGGAAGGCCCTCGGATTGTCGGCCAGATTGCCCTGCGTGATGAATTGCCTGTTGCCGGAAAAATCCGCGAAGCCGATCGTCTTCTCGTCGAGCACTTTGAGAAAGCCGGCAGGGCCGCCGCGGTGCTGGATATAGGGCTGGCCATCGCCATTGGCCGTCGACAGGAAGATGCTGGTCTGCATTTCGATGAATGCGGCGAGGTCCGGTGTGATCGCCGACTGCCAGCCGCCGCGCTCCTCGACGCGGGCGTAGGACTGGCGCGAGCCCTTGCGCGCCTGGATCGCCTTGACCGTCGGCGTGAAGGCGACATCGCTGGTAAAAGCGTGTGCGTTCATCGAAACCTCCTTTGCCTGAATGCTTCTAAAGACCGAGCTCCGACAGCGTCGGATGGTCGTCCGGCCGCCGGCCGAGCGGCCAGTGATATTTGCGCTCGGCCTCGGCGATCGGCAGGTCGTTGATGCTGGCGATGCGCAGCCGCATCAGCCCGTGCTCGTCGAACTCCCAGTTCTCGTTGCCGTAGCTGCGGAACCACGAGCCGCTGTCGTCGCGCCATTCATAGGCGAAGCGCACGGCGATGCGGTTGCCGTGAAAGGCCCAGACCTCCTTGATCAGCCGGTAGTCGAGTTCGCGGCTCCATTTGCGCGTAAGGAACGCCTGGATGGCATCGCGGCCTTGCAGGAACTCGGCGCGGTTGCGCCAACGGCTGTCCGCCGTATAGGCGAGCGCCACCCGCACCGGATCGCGCGAGTTCCAGGCATCCTCGGCCATGCGCGCTTTCTGGGCTGACGTCTCGGCGGTGAAGGGCGGAAGCGGCGGGCGGCTCTCAGACATGGGATTTCCTCTGCGGCATGAAGGGTGGGGACCGGCGGGCACCGCCGCTCCTATCCGGATTCAGGCAGCATTGCGGGCGGAAACAACCGGAAAATCGATCTCGGTCTGGGCAACCTCATTGATATAGTTGGTCCAGACGTTCAGGGCGACATGCTGGACAATCTCGATGATCTCTCCGTCGTCATAGCCCGCGAGCCTGACAGCGGCGATATCCTCCTGGGCGACATGTCCGCGGCTTTGCGCAACCCGGGCGGCAAAACCCACCGCCGCGGCTGCCTTGGGGTCCATGGAGCCGCCATGGCGATTGGCCATCATCTCGGCATCGTCGAGGCTTGCGAGCGTCTTGCCGAGATAGGTGTGCGCGCACAGGCAGTAGTTGCAGCCATTGATCTCGGCGATCGCCAGCGCGATGCGCTCGCGCGTCGGCGCCGGAAGCCGGCCCCTGGCCAGCGCGCCCATCATGCCGAGATAGCCTTCCAGCGCCGCCGGACTGTTGGCGACCATCCGAAACAGGTTCGGCACGACACCAAGCTGTTTTTCCACCACTTGCAGCATGGGCTGCGCGGCGGCGGGAGCGGCAGCGATGGACGAAGGCGTAGCGATGCGGGGCATAGAGATTTCCTGGTTGAGGTGTGCCCCCGTTATATGCAGCCTTCCATGTTGCGGATGTAGATGCCATATTTGCAACCAACCCTTCCATTTTCTGGAAGAAATGATGGATCGTCTCGAAGCCATGTCCCTTTTCGTCGCGGCGGCGGAGGGCGGCAGCCTTTCCGCCGCCGCGCGCCATTCGGACGTTCCGTTGGCAACAGTCAGCCGCAAGGTCTCCGAACTGGAGCGGTACCTGAAGACACGCCTGTTGAACCGCTCGACGCGGCGGCTGACACTGACCGACGCCGGCCATGCCTATCTCGCTGCCTGCCGCCGCATCCTCGACCAGGTCGGCGACGCCGAACGCACCGCCGGCGGCGAATACAGCGCCCCGACAGGGGAATTGATCATCACCGCGCCGATCGTCTTCGGCCGTCTTCACGTGCTGCCGGTCGTCACCGACTTCCTCGCCGCCTATCCCCTGGTGGATATCCGCCTGACGCTCGGCGACAGGATAAGCCAGTTGGCCGAGGATCATATCGACCTCGCCGTCCGTATCGGCAGGCTGCCGGATTCGCGCATGGTCGCCATCAGGGTCGGTTCGATCGGTCATGTTGTCTGCGCGAGCCCTGCCTATCTGGCCGGACGCGGCATTCCAGAAATTCCAGGAGATCTCGAGGCGCACAGCTGCATTACCTTCGAGGGCCTTGGCTCGCTCGCCACCTGGACCTTCACCGTGGACAAGGCTGATTTTGTCGTGCCGGTCCGATCAAGGCTCCGGGTCAACACCGCCGAGGCGGCGATTGATGCGGCGATCGCCGGTGTCGGAGTGACACGGGTGCTTTCCTACCAGATTGTCGCCGCCGCACGCTCGGGAACACTGCGCCCCGTGCTCAGGGATTTCGAACCCGAGCCTTGGCCGGTAAACCTGGTGCATGCGGGCCAGGGCCGGCTGCCGGTGAAACTGCGCGCCTTCCTCGACTTCGCCGCCCCCCGCCTGAGGGAACGCCTGGCGCAGGCGACCTGGTAGGACGGGCAGTATCGCACCGTTTCCTTTTTCTCCGCGCTTGGTGTAACCAACGCACACTTCCTCACCGGACCTCCCCCATGCTCTATGTCAGATCGCTGGCGTTCAATTTCGTCTTCTACGTCAATCTGATCGTCCAGATGATCCTCTGGACCCCGTACTATTTCCTGTCGCCCCGCCACCGCGCCTGGTTCGTGCCGAAATTCTGGTCGCGCACCTCGATGTGGCTCTATGACAAGATCGCCGGCACCAAAAACGACATCACCGGGCAGGAAAACCTGCCCGAGGGCTCCTTCATCCTGGCGCCCAAGCACCAGTCGTTCTGGGACGCCATCGCCTTCTTCCCCTTCCTCCAGGACCCGCTCTACATCCTCAAGCGCGAGCTGACCTGGATCCCCTTCTTCGGCTGGTACATCTTGAAGATGCGGATGATCCCGGTGCATCGCGGCAGCCGCTCCAAGGCCTTGAAGGCGGTGGTTGCGGCGACCAAGGAAGAAATGGCGCGCAACCCGCGCCAGCTGATCATCTATCCCGAGGGCACCCGTCGGGCGCCGGGCGACGAGCCGGCCTACAAATACGGCATCGTCGAAATCTATTCGCAGCTTGGCGTTCCGGTCGTGCCGGTCGCCCATGTCGCTGGCCTCTATTGGCCGCGCCGCAAGTTCCTGCGCTATCCCGGCACCGTCAAGGCGCGCTTCCTGCCGCCTATACCGCCTGGCCTGGGCAAGGACGAGTTCATGGCGCGGCTGATCGGTGAGACCGAAGCTGCCTGCGACCAGCTTCTCCTCGAGGCATCCCGCGCATCAAACCCGCCGGCCCTGCCGCCAACGGCGGTGAAGCGGCTTCGGGAGCTCGGCGCGAAGGCCTGAAGCGTCCTGACCACCGGCCGTCAGCCGTATACCGCCAGCACCTTGGTCAGCACCAGCGTCGCGGCCTCAGGCGCTGGCCTTGTCGAGTTCGGCCATATCGTCCGCGGACAGCTTCAGCGACGCCGCGCGGATCAGGCTGTCCATCTGCTCAGGCTTGGTCGCGCTGGCGATCGGCGCGGTGATGCCGGGCCGCGCGATAACCCAAGCAAGCGCCACTTCCGCCTGTTTGGCCGAATGCCTGGCCGACACCGCGTCCAGCGCCGCCAGGATGCGCATGCCACGCGCATTGAGGTAGTCTTTCACCCCGCCGCCGCGCTCGCTTTGGCCGAGATCGGCCTCGCTGCGGTACTTGCCGCTGAGAAAACCCTTGGCCAGGCTGAAATAGGTGATGACGCCGATATCCTCCGCCACGCAGAGATCGCGCAGCGGGCCATCGAAGGAGGAGCGGTCATAGAGATTGTATTCCGGCTGCAGCACCTCGTAGCGCGGCAGGCCGCGCAGGCTTGCCACGTCAAGTGCCGCGCGCAACTGGCCGGCGTCGAGGTTGGAACAGCCGGCATAGCGGATCTTGCCCTTGGCGAGCAGTTTCTCATAGGCGCCGAGGGTTTCCTCATAGGGCGTGGTCGGATCCGGCCAGTGCGACAGGTAAAGGTCGATGAATTCGGTCTGCAGCCGCTTCAGCGATGCATCGACAGCCTTTTCGATATAGGCGGCCGACAGGTCCTTGTGGCCCTGCCCCATGTCCGAGCCGACCTTGGTGACCACCACGACCTTGTCGCGATTGCCACGATCCTTCATCCATTTGCCGATGATGGTTTCCGATTCACCGCCCTTGTTGCCGGGAACCCAGCGCGAATAGGCGTCGGCCGTGTCGATGGCATTGAGGCCAGCCCCGACAAAGCGATCGAGCAGATCGAAAGAAGTCTTCTCGTCGGCGGTCCAGCCGAAGACATTGCCACCCAGAACCAGCGGCGCGATGGAAAGGTCGGTGCGACCGAGACGGCGTTTCTGCAAGACGGATCTCCGTGATGATTGATTGGGACCGGACGGATGCCGCCCGCTGGCTGGGTTCGGAGCCTAACCTAGGTCTTGCCGCATCGAGGTCAAAGGCCTGGCCACCCTTTTCCGCGGAGCCAGCGCTTCACAAAGTCGCTATCCGGTGCGCCACATCCTCCAGCCAGTGGTCGCGAATCTCGAGCGCTTCCAGATGCTTCAGCGTGCTCAGCACATAATCCTCGTTGTCACCGGATCGGCCGACCGCGCCGCGCACCACGGCCGCCGCCTCCGCCGCGTCCAGCGCGCCCGCATATTGCTCATGCTTGCGGTCGACGACGTAGGCCACGGCTTTCACCGTGCCACCGCCGTCGAGGCGAACCTTGAGCGTCCGCTCGAGATAGACGCTGGTGACGAGTTCGCGCTCGCGCAGATAGGCAATGACCTCGTCGCGCAATTCGCCAGGGACGCGGTACGCAAGGCCGACGCAGGAGCCGCCATGGTCGAGGCCAAGCACCAGTCCGGGCCGCTGGCGCGTGCCGCGATGCACGAAGGAATAGACGCAGAGCGAGCGGCGATAGCCATGCAGGCGGGCGCGTCGTGTCTCGACATGAGCGAAACCCGGTCGCCAGATCAGCGAACCGTAGCCGAACACCCAAAAATCGCCCATATCACCGCGCCTGATTGCAAAAAGAATGGCAGCACCGCACCGGTAACCGGTGTTTTTTCCATCCGTCTCTGTCTACCTAGTGTTCGGAACCTGAGAATCCGTCCACACCATCCATGCGTTAATGAGAGCCAAAGCATGACGTCAAGTGACGAACGCCAACCGGGTAACCGTCGCCGCCTGTGGTGGCTTGCCGCGTTCATCCTCGTGCTGTTCGCCATTTACAGCGCCGGCTGGTTCTATCTGGCCAGCAGGGTCCGGTCCGAGGCCGAAAAGGCGGTTGCCACGCTCAACAAGAGCGGCATCGAGGCCGGCTGCGCCAATCTCCAGGTCGGTGGCTATCCACTGAGCTTTGCCGTCTCTTGCGACAACCTCGCCTATGAGGACGACGCCAAGAGCATTGCCGCCTCGGCCGGCTCCTTCAACGCCGTCGCCCAGATCGTCCAGCCCTTGTCGCCTGTTGCCAATCTACGCGGTCCGCTCCGGACCTCCGTCCCCGGCATGATGCCGCTCTGGATCGACTGGGACAATCTGCAGGCCAACGTCAAATTGTGGTACCCGCTGCCGCGGCGTGTAGCGCTGCAGGCCGAGGGCCTGTCGGGCCAGACCGACCCGGCCGACGACACCGATCCGGTGGAACTGTTCAGTGCCGGCAAGGCGTCAGGCCAATTGCAGCCCAACAACGGCGATCTCGACTATGTCGGCAGCTTTGGCGATCTCGAGATCGACGCCGACGCGATCGGCGGGCGGGTGTTGCCGGCGCTCGATGCCAGCGGCGACGTGACACTGAAGAACGGCGTGGCGCTGATCGGCACGCAGGTGAAAAGCCTGCGCGGCCAGCGGATCGAAATCCGCAACCTCGATCTGTCGTCCGGCACGGCGCGGGTCACCGTTTCCGGGCCGCTGTCAGTCGATGCCGAGGGTCTCGTCGACGCCGACCTGATGATCAGGATCAAGGATCCCAAGGCGGTGGCATCTATTCTTGCCGGCGCCATACCCGAGCAGAAGAATGCGATCGAGCAGGGTTTTGGCGCCCTGGCGCTGCTTGGCAGCGAACCGTCCATGCCGCTGAAAGTGGTCAAGGGCAAGGCTTCCCTCGGCTTCATTCCGCTGGGCAAGATCAAACCGGTCAACTAACGGATGGCGGGGCCGGCAAAGCTGCTGAGCGTCGGCGCACTGACGCTTGACACCATTCTTCGTGTCGAATCACTGCCCACGCATCAGGGAAAATTCATCGCCTCGGACGGCATCCAGATCGCCTCGGGCATGGCCACGAGCGCGGCCTGCGCCGCGCATCGCCTGGGTGCCGAGGTGTCGCTATGGGCTAGCGCCGGCGACGATCCGGTCGGCGATCTGCTGATTGCCGGGATAGAGGCCGAGGGCGTCGATTGCAGCCATGTACGCCGCGTCAGCGGCGCCCGCTCGGCACTGGCCTCGATCCTGGTCGATGCGCATGGCGAGCGGATCATCGTCCCTTTCTACGACGCGCGCGCGCAGGCCGATCCCGAGGTTTTGCCGTTCACCGACATAACGGCATTCGACGCCGTACTGGCCGACGTGCGCTGGCCGGGCGCCGCGGCGCTTGCCCTTAAGGCGGCGCGCGCCGCCGGCCGCCCAGCCATACTCGATGCCGATACCGCGCCCCTGGCGGTACTGGAGCGATTATTGCCGCTGGCCTCGCACATCGTCGCCTCGGAGCCGGCGGTCCGCATCATATGCGGCCACGCGCTGGATCTGGAGACCGCCTGCACCGACTTGGCGTCCCGCACCGATGCGTTCGTCGCGGTCACCGGCGGCGCGGCGGGTACCTGGTGGTTCGACCGAAGCGCCGGATCATCCCGCCATGTCGAGGCACCGAGGGTCAAGGCGGTCGACACGCTGGCCGCCGGCGATGTCTTTCATGGCGCCTTTGCCGTCGGGCTGGCGGAAGCCATGGCGGTCGAGCACGCACTGCGCTTTGCCAGCGCGGCCGCCGCGCTCAAGTGCCTGCGCTTCGGCGGCCGGCTGGGCGCGCCGGATCGGGCGGAGACGCTCGCCATGATGGCAACCGCCTGGCCGGTTGAAATCACCTAGCTCTTTGCCGGATGCTCGACCGCCTGGCGGCCAAAATCGGGCGCGTCGATATCCTGGCCCGCCTCGATGATCGAGCGGCGCACGGCGCGGGTGCGGGTGAACAGGTCGAAGAGCTTGTCGCCGTCGCCCCAGCGGATGGCGCGCTGCAGGAACGCCAGGTCTTCCGAGAACCGCGCCAACATTTCCAGGATGGCATCCTTGTTGTGCAGGCACACGTCCCGCCACATGGTCGGATCGGAGGCAGCCAGACGCGTGAAATCGCGAAAACCGGAGGCGGAATATTTGATCACTTCCGTCTTGGTCACCGATTCCAGATCGTCGGCGGTGCCGACGATGTTGTAGGCGATGATGTGCGGCAGATGCGAGACGATGGCCAGCGTCATGTCGTGATGCTGCGGGTCCATCGTGTCGATGTTGGCGCCGCAGCGGCGCCAGAATTCCGACAGCCGTTCCAGCGCTTCCGGATCGGTGCCCGGCACCGGCGTGAAAATGCACCAGCGGTTGTCGAACAGGTCGGCAAACCCGGCATCCGGGCCGGATTTTTCGGTGCCCGCCAGCGGATGGCCAGGAATGAAATGGACGCCTTCAGGCACATGCGGCTGCATCTGCGCGATGACCGAGGCCTTGGTCGAGCCGACATCGGTGAGGATCGCCCCCTTTTTCAGCGCCGGCGCGATTTCCTCCGCTACAGCGCCGGATGAGCCAACCGGCACCGAGACAACGACCAGATCGGCATCACGCACCGCGTCCCCGGCATCGGTGGTGTAGGAATCGCCGAGACCCAGTTCCTCGGCTCGCTTGAGCGTTGCCGCACTGCGCGTCGAGATGGCGACATGGCGAGCCAAGCCCTCGCGTCGGATGACGCGGGCCAGAGACGAGCCGATCAGGCCGATGCCGACCAGCGCGATCTTTTCGAACATCGGTGATGCCATGGTGTTCCAGCTCTTCAGACGTTCTAGCTTTTCAGGAATGTGGTGAGCGCGGCGACAACGCCGCGATTGGCCTCTTCAGTGCCAACGGTCATGCGAAGCGCGTTGGGAAAGCCGTAACCTGAAACGCGCCGCAGAATATAGCCGCGCGCGCTCAGATAATCGTCAGCCGCCGCCGCGGAATGCTTCTGATCGTCGGGAAAATGAATGAGCAGGAAATTGCCGACGCTCGGCGTCACGCGCAGCCCAAGTCTGGTCATTTCGCCGCTCAGCCAGGTAAGCCAGGTCTCGTTATGCGCCACGCTACGCTCGACATGGGCACGGTCGCGGATCGCGGCGATGCCGGCCTCGATCGCTGTCGCATTGACGTTGAAGGGGCCGCGCACACGATTGATGGCGTCGACGATATGCAGGGGACCATACATCCAGCCGATGCGCGCGCCACCGAGCCCGATCTTGGAGAAGGTGCGGGTCATCACCACGTTCTCGGCGCTGCCGGCCAGCTCGATGCCGGCTTCGTAGTCGTTGCGGCGGACATATTCGGCGTAGGCCGCGTCGAGCACCAGCAGCACGTTTCCCGGCAGTCCGGCATGAAGGCGGCGCACCTCCTGGAACGGCACATAGGTGCCGGTCGGGTTGTTGGGATTGGCCAGGAACACGATTTTCGTGCGCGGCGTGACGGCCGCCAGCATCGCATCGATGTCGGCGCGCTCGTCGGTCTCCTTGACCACGACCGGGGTGGCGCCTGCCGACTGGATGTAGATCTTGTAGACCATGAAGGCGTGTTCGGTGAACATAGCCTCGTCGCCGGGCGCGAGATAGGTCTGCGCCAACAGGCCGAGGATTTCGTCCGACCCGTTGGAGCAGATGATGTTTTGCGGGTTGAGGCCATGCACCTCGGCGATTGCCTCGCGCAACCGCTTGGCGCTGCCGTCGGGATAGATGTCGAGTTTGCCGGCGACCTCGCGCGCGGCCTCGATCGCCTTCGGCGAAGGCCCAAGCGGATTCTCGTTCGACGACAGCTTGTAGACCTTGGCCACACCGGCGGCCGCCGAGCTTTTGCCGGGCACATAGGCCTCTATGTCCATGATGCCCGCGCGCGGAGTTGGACGTGCCTGATCCGGTGTCTGGTTCATATCTTGCAAAATCCATCGAAAACGCCTCCATCCGGAGGCCGCTGCGGAAATACAAGCCATGGCACGCAATGTCGAGAGTGGCAGTGGTACCAGCCGCCGCCATTGACGGCGAGGCAGGCGGGTTCTAGAAGACGATTGACAGTTCCGTGGTGATTTGGCCGGTCGGCTTGCAGCCACGTTAAACAATTCGCTAAAGGGCCGTTTGCGTGACGTAACCGGCTTTGCGAAGGCAATGCCGGTTTTTTGTTGTCCGCAACCGGCCGGACGGACGCATCGGCGGCGGAGATCGGCAACGATTTCCACGAGCGCACGGTGCAGCAAGAGAGACGTGATGGCCGCTCTGCGTGCAGGAAAGACCAACAACGAGGCCGACCAACCGTCGAGCCCGGTGTTGCGGTTCGGGCCCGACAAGCCGCTCAAGCTCGACGCCGGCACGCTGCTGTCGCCGTTCCAGATCGCCTACCAGACCTATGGCACGCTGAACGATGCCCGCTCCAATGCCATCCTCGTCTGCCACGCGCTGACCGGCGACCAGCATGTCGCCAGCACCAATCCGGTAACCGGCAAGCCCGGTTGGTGGGAAGTGCTGATCGGACCGGGCAGGATCATCGATACCAGCCGTTTCTTCGTCATCTGCTCCAATGTCATCGGCGGCTGCCTGGGTTCCACCGGTCCGGCCTCGACCAACCCGGCCACGGGTAAACCCTATGGCCTCGACCTGCCGGTCATCACCATCCGCGACATGGTGCGCGCGCAGCAGATGCTGATCGACCATTTCGGCATCGAGAAACTGTTCTGCGTGCTCGGCGGCTCGATGGGCGGCATGCAGGTTCTGGAATGGGCGTCGAGCTATCCCGAGCGCGTGTTCTCGGCGCTGCCGATCGCCACCGGGGCGCGCCATTCGTCACAGAACATCGCCTTCCACGAAGTCGGGAGGCAGGCCGTGATGGCGGATCCGGACTGGCATGGCGGCAAATATTTCGAACACGGCAAGCGCCCGGAGAAAGGGTTGGCGGTGGCGCGCATGGCCGCCCACATCACCTATCTGTCGGAAGCCGCCTTGCATCGCAAATTCGGCCGCAATTTACAGGACCGCGAAGCGCTGACCTTCGGTTTCGATGCCGATTTCCAGATCGAGAGCTATCTGCGCCACCAGGGCATGACCTTCGTCGACCGCTTCGATGCCAACTCCTATCTCTACATGACGCGGTCGATGGATTATTTCGACCTCGCCGCCGACCATGGCGGCCGGCTGGCCGACGCCTTCGCCGGCACGAAAACCCGCTTTTGCTTGGTGTCCTTCACATCGGACTGGCTGTTCCCGACAGAAGAGAGCCGCTCCATCGTCCACGCACTCAACGCCGCCGGCGCCTCGGTATCCTTCGTCGAGATCGAGACCGATCGCGGCCACGACGCCTTCCTGCTCGACGAGCCGGAACTGTTTGCCGCCATCAACGGCTTCATCGGCTCGGCCGCGCGCGCCAGGGGGCTCAGCGCATGACCCCGAAAAGTTGCAGACGTTTCGGATCAAGCTCGTGCGCCAAACAGAACGGCGAAGCCATGACCCTGAAAAGTTGCAGAGTTTTCGGACCAAGGCCATGCGCCGTCCACGAGGCGAAGCCATGAGCGTCAACGGCAGCCAACGCGTCGACCTCGAGGTCGTCGCCAACCTCATCCCGCCGCAATCGCGTGTGCTCGACGTCGGCTCGGGCGACGGCTCATTGCTCGAATTGCTGCAGGACACCAAGCAGGTCGACGGTCGCGGACTCGAGCTGTCGCAGCGTGGCGTCAACGAATGCGTGGCGCGCGGTCTCAGTGTCATCCAGGGCGACGCCGACACCGATCTCGAATTCTATCCCGACAAGGGCTTTGACTTCGTTGTCCTGTCGCAGACCCTGCAGGCCACCCGCAACCCGAAGCTGGTGCTCGACGAGCTGCTCAGGATCGGCAACCGGGCAATCGTGTCTTTCCCCAATTTCGGTCACTGGCGGGTGCGCCTGTCGCTGTTCGTCAAGGGCCGCATGCCTGTGACCAGCGACCTGCCCTATTCCTGGTACGACACGCCCAACATCCACTTCTGCACGATCCGAGACTTCGTCAATTTGTGCGAAGAGCTTGGCGCGACAGTGGAGAAGGCGACCGCGCTCGACGCCAACGGCCAGAAGATCGGCCTGTCGATGCCATGGTGGTTCTGGAATTTCTTTGGCCAACAAGCAGTGTTCCTGCTGAAGCGATAATGAAATGGGCGACGCCCGCAGGCGCGACTGCCAATCCTTGAGGGTGGCCGCGCGTCTTTCAGCGGGTGCGAAAGTGTTGCAGTTGAAGCGCCATGAGCTGGAATTCATCATGCCTGGTCGGTCGAACGACGGCACGACGGGGTGACATGGCAGGTTGTTTTTTGTAGCGTCGCACCGAATCCGATGAGGCCCATCCAGGGGGAAGTCCGATCCATTTAGCCATCCCGATGATCAAAGGACCTGGCGCGAAGGGTGTTTACGCGCTGGAGGCGGCCTACGTGATATGATCGGGAAGACCGAACAGGCGCCCCTCGTCACGGTGATCACGCCGACTCACAACCGGCGCGAAACGGTGCTCCGCGCCGTCGAAAGCGTGCTTTCCCAGAGCATGCCGCGATTTGAACATATCGTCGTCGACGATGGTTCGACGGACGGGACCGAGGCGGCGCTCGCCCGCATCCATGACCCCCGGCTGATCTATGTCGGCGCGAAGTGGCGCGGCGCCAATGCCGCCAGGAATGCCGGCATCGAGCTAGCCCGGGCGCCCGTGGTGACTTTTCTTGATTCGGACGATCTCTTCCTGCCGCACCGGCTCGAACGGACGCTGGCATGGTTCGACGACAATCCAGCGCTCGAAGTCCTGCTCTCCTCATATGTCTCGGTGAAGGGTGGCCGCGGCACCGCCTGCGTTAACCGCGGCGCTTTCCTGAACCCGCCAATGCTGGAGCGGGCGGTGGTCGCGCAGACGGCCTTCATAGCCGGATCGGCTATAACAGCCAGACGCGAGGCTTTGCTGGCCATCGGCGGCTATGACAGCGACATTCCCCGGATGCAGGACCGCGAGCTTCTGCTGCGCTTCGCACAGCGCTTCGGCGCGCAATTATCGGAAGATATCGACTGGACGAAGCACAATTCGCAGAATTCGATTTCAGGCCGCAGGGACGGCTATGTCGAAGCCTACGCGATCCTGATGAGTAAGCATCCGCACATCGCTCGCTCCTACCCCCATGTCCCTCCCTTTATGATCACGCGGCAGATCATCGCCGATATTCTCCGGGGGCGAATACCACAGGCATTTGCAGGATACATGGCCAACCGCTCGTCTGATGCGCTTGGTTATTCATTGCCGGAACTGATCAACGGTTATCTCCACGGCCGCCGCTGGCGGCGCGACCTCTACGACGAAGTTCGTGGCAAGTTTGGAATTCCACCGGCCTGACCGGCGACAGCTCAGCGATCGAGCACGGAGCGTTGCAGGGCGCATTCCTTCTCGTCCGGCAGCGAGATGCCGACCGCCAGGGCCTTGGCGGCCAGGCAACGGGCCGCAACGGGGGAAAAACTGCTACTTCCTGTGGTGGAGGCTTGCCGCGGCTGGCGGCGGCTCGATGGCACCCGCCCTGACGTGGGCAGGTTTCAGCGCGGGCGCGTCGGAATCCTTAACGATCGTCAGGGAACGCGGGAAGAACTGATTGTTGTGCTGGCCGCGCCCGATGTTGATGATCGCGGCGCCGGGCAGGCGCTTCTCCAGCAGCGACAGCACGCGCCGCAGCGAGGGTCCGTCGAACGCATCCATGGCTTCGTCGATGATCACCCATTTTGGCTGTCGCAAGGCGAGCCTGGCCACGCCCAGCAATCGCTGTTCGTCATCGCCCAACTCATGGTCCCAGCGTCCGACGCGGTCGAGCGACGACGACAGCCGTCCAAGACCGACCTCGGCAAGCACCGCTGAAATGTCGGCGTCGTTCGCCGGCGCATGCCCGTTCGGGTGATTGAGGACCTCGCGCAGCGTGCCGGCCGGCAAATAGGGCACACGCGGCACGAAGATGATGGTTTCCCCCGCCGGCAGGCCGATCCGCCCGCTGCCCCACGGCCACAGCCCGGCAATGGCGCGGAAGAACAGCGTCTTGCCGGCGCCCGGTTCACCGGTGATCATGACGCGCTCGCCGGCATGGATTTCGACATGCTGGTCGGCGAGCTTGGTGCATCCGTCCGGCGATGCCACCTGAAGCTTCTCGAACGTCAGGTTGCCATTGGCGTTGTCGGCGAATTCGATGCGCTTCTCCTTGTCGTGCAGCACATCGGTTTCATCGAGCGCGATGCGGAAGTCGGCGACACGCATCAGCGTGGCGCGCCAGTCGGCAATGCTGCCGATGTTGTTGATGAACCAACGCAGGGAGGAGTGGACCTGGTTGAAGGCCCCGACCGCCATCATCAGCCCGCCAAAGCTGATATCCCCCGAGAAATAGACCGGCGAGGCGACCAGGATCGGCGCCACGACCGTGATCCAGCCATAAGTATCGGTTACCCAGGACAGATTGATCTGGGCGGTGTAGATGCGCCGCATGGCGCCCAGCACCGTGCCGAGGTCGAGTTGCAGCCGTCGCTTGGCGTCATCCTCCCCACGGTACAGCGCGATGGCATCGACATTCTCGTTGACGCGCACCATCGAGGAGCGCAGTTCCGCTTCGCGCGTATAGCGGTCGCTGTTGAGGCTGATGAGCGGCCGCCCGACCAGCCAGCTCAGCCACGAGGCGGTACCGGCATAGAGGAACGCGGCCCAAACCATGTAGCCCGGTATCGCCAGCGACCAGCCGTTGACGTGGAAGACGAAGCCCGAAGACAGTTCCCACAGCACACCGACAAAGGACACGAGCAGGATGAACGACTGCAGCAGGCCGACACCAAGATCGGTAGACAGGTCCGAGAGATGCGCGGCATCCTGTTGCATGCGCTGGTCGGGATTGACGCCGATGGCGCCGGCATTGGCCAGCCGGAAGGCGCGCGCCGGCCGCATCCATTGGTCGATCAGGTCCAGCGTCAGCGCCTCGCGCAACTTCAGCCGGATCATCTGGTTGAGCCAGGTCTGGCCGATATTGAGCACCAGCAGTCCGCCGGCGATCATGGCAAAGACCATCAGCTGATGCAGGAAGGCCGCCATGTCGCGGCGCGCGAGGGCATCGTAGAACGGCTGGTTCCAGCGGTTGAGCAAGACCTGGCCGATCGACGTCGCGATAATGACGCCCATGATGCCGAGCGACGTCCACAGCAACCACTTGCGAACCGGTGATCCGATCAGCGCCCGCTTGATCGTCACCACCTGATCGCGCAGGCTGCTGGCGACGGCGACCGGCTGAATGGTGGCCTGATTGTCCAATTGATCAGCCATGGCCGAGGTCCTTGCGTTCAGTAGCGAAGCTGAAACCGGATGAAGGGAGCCGACGGCGGCAGCCCCTCAACCACTCCGCGAGCCCAGCACGACAGATAGGTCGGAAAGACGCGGCGCGATGCAAGTTTCCATCGCGATCACGAAGGTGTCACTTGCCGGGGCGATGCCACACCCCTTGCCTCGGCCCGCCGGCCGAGCCGTGTCGCGCCATGCGGCGACAGCACCGGCACGAAGACGCGGCGGGACGCACGCTGGGCCACCGGCACGCCTTGATAGAGCCGTTTCTGCGCTTCGACGACAATGACGCCGGAAAAGATCGGCCACAGCCTCCGGCCGGCGCGCTCCAGCACATTGTGGAAGCGCATCATGAAACGCCGCCGCGATGGCGGGAAGAACAGCGCATCCGACCAGGCGGCGGGCGTGAAATTCGCCTCACGCAGCAATTCGGTGAGCTGCCCGCGTGAGAAGGGCCGCCCATTGCCGAACGGCGTATGTTCGAAGCGCGCCCAGACACCGCGCCGGTTTGGCACGACGATGACGACGCGCCCGGCCGGCGACAGCACCCGCCAGATCTCGTTCAGCGTTTCACGCGGGTTTTCGACGTGTTCGAGCGAATGGACGAGCAGCATGCGGTCGATGCAGGAATCGACCAGTGGCAGTTCCTCGTCGAACACCAGGGCCGTCGCCGTTGGCCCGGCCGCCGGCCAGACCACGGCGCCCTGGGTCGCCGGCATGAAGGCGAAGACCCGCTCCGCGTCGGTGCCGAAGCGTTCCAGCCAGGGCAAGGTATAGCCCAGACCGACCAGCCGCTCATTGGGCACCGCGGCCCATATCGACGACAGCGCCATGGTGATCGAGCGCTCGGCGAACCGGCCGAGCGTTGTCGAATAGAAGGAACGAAGGTCGACGATGTCGGAATGCATGTCAGGGATGTAGCCGTGATGTCAGCCGGATTCAACAAAAGGCCAAAGCCGCCGGCACGGCGAATGTCAATTTGACATCCCAGGATAACATTCGCTTTGCTTGTCATCCGGGATGACATTCGCTTTCTCATCCGGGATGACATTCACGCAGCGGCGCCCTATGTCTGCGGCGGCAAATGGAGAAATGCGATGCCGGTCGAAATCGAACAGTTCATGTGCCGCACCGACAATTTCGGCGTGCTGGTGCATGACCCCGAAAGCGGCCAGACCGCGATTATCGACGCGCCCGAGGAAGCGCCGATCCTGGCCGCGATCAAGCGCACCGGCTGGACGCCGACGATGATCCTGACCACGCATCATCATATGGATCACGTCGAGGCCAATCTGGCGCTCAAGGAGCGCTTCAAGCTGCGCATCGTCGGCCCGGAGGCGGAAAAGGCCAAGATCCCCGGCATCGATGAAACCGTCGAAGAAGGCTCCGTCCTGCATCTCGGCCATGAGCGCATCGAAGTGATCGCCACGCCCGGGCATACCGCTGGCCATGTCTCCTACCATCTGCCGTTATCGAAAGTGGCGTTCACCGCGGATACGCTGTTTGCGCTGGGTTGTGGGCGGCTGTTCGAATGCAAGCCGCCGGTGATGTACGAATCGCTGAAGAAGCTCGCGGCTCTTCCCGCCGAGACGACAATCTATTGCGGCCACGAATACACGCTCGCCAATGCCCGTTTTGCACTGAGCGTCGACCCCACCAATTCGGCGTTGAAGGAGCGCGCCGCGCGGATCGAGGCGCTGCGGGTCGACAACATGCCGACGCTGCCGACGACGATCGGCGAGGAACTGTCGACCAATCCCTTCCTGCGCTGGCACGATCCGGCAATCCGCAAGCATCTCGGCATGGAAAAGGCCGGGGATGCCGAGGTCTTCGCCGAGATCCGCAAGCGCAAGGACAATTTCTGACCACCATGCCAGCTATCTGCCGATGACCAGTTCCGCGGAAATCATAGCAACGCTCGCCCTGAAGCCGCATCCGGAAGGCGGCTGGTACGCGGAAACCTTTCGCGACGAAGCCGGTGGTGCGCGCGGCCATTCGACCGCCATCTATTTTCTGCTGGAACAGCATCAGGTTTCGGCCTGGCATCGGGTCAGGGACGCCGCCGAGCTTTGGCACTTTTATGCCGGCGCGCCTCTGGCGCTGTCGATGTGGGAAGAAGGCGGCGCCATTATCGAGCAGGTTCTCGGCATCGAGCTCGCGGCGGGTGAACGGCCGCAGATCGTCGTGCCGGCGGGCTGGTGGCAATCGGCGCGTACACTGGGCGAATGGACGCTGGTCGGCTGCACGGTGGCGCCGGGTTTTGATTTCGCCGCCTTCGAACTGGCCGAGCCGGGCTGGCAGCCGAAGCCGATTTAACCCAGCAGGAATCCCAGCGTGACCGCCAGTTGGGCGGCATAGTACAAAACCCACACGGTCAAACGCATCCAGGCGCGATGCTGCGAGACGGCCGCCACTAAAAATTTCTCCATGGCGAGCAGCCCGTCCGATGCCATGAACAGCACGGCGCCACCGATCACCCAGACGTTGCTTGTCGTTAGCGCCGACATGCCCATCGCCAGGATCGCCACGACATAGACGGCAATCGGTATATGCAAGCCGGGACCAACGCGGGGCCAAAGCGCCGCCAGCATGACGATCGCGAACACCGCCATGGCCAGCGCGATCGCGCTGCGCCAGGGCTCGGCGCCAAGCAACTCCAATCCGGCACCGCTGCGCAGCAACAACGCGACATAGACGATGTGGGCGACGAGAAAACTGGCCAGTCCACCCAGAAAGGCTTTTTCGCCGTCGCGCGACAAGAAGGCATCGCCAATGGCGCTCAGCGCAAGGGCGGCGACCAGCAGCAGCGGCCCGCTTTGTATTGCGGCGAGTACGGCGAGCATCGCAACGGCAATTGTCTTTGCCGCCGAGCGGGCCAGCGTCGGCGGCATGCCAAGCGTGAAGGCATAGATCGCCGCCGCCACCAGCGAAAAGATCAGCGTCGCATTGGCGTTGGCGTCGATGCCCCCAGCAAACGGCATCGTCATGCCCTGGCTTCGCCTTCGGATGCCCTGGCTCCGTCTTCGGATGCCCTGACTCCGCTCTCCGTGGCCGGCTTGCGCAGGAACAGCGATTTTGCCGCTAGCGCCGCGCCGCCGGTGATGAGCACACAGGCGGCCAGAATGCGCAGCGACGGTTCGGCGACGCCGGCCGCGATCAGCACCAGCGTCGACAGCAGCGGCGCCGCGTAACTCGCGGCACCCAGCACCTGGATGTTGCCGCGCTTGACACCGATGTCCCAGGCATAGAAGGCCGCGCCCACCGGCATCAGGCCGAGCCCGAGCACGGCCAGCCACTGGCCGGCGCCGTCAGGCAGAACCGTTTGTTCCAGCGCCAGGTGGCAGACGAGCGACAGCACGGCGGTTGCCGCGCAGAACCAGGTGACGATGCTGGTCGGCACCGACGGGAAACGTCGAGACAGCAAGGAATAGGACGACCATAGCAGGGCGCAGACGGCGGCCATGGCGTAACCGAAGGCGTAGCGCGCATCGAAAGCCAGGCCGCCGCCCTTGGTGACGATCAGCACGGTGCCGGCAAGGCCGAGCAGCGCGCCGACGACATGGTTCCAGGCCAGCTTCTCGCCCGGCATCAGCGCCGAGCCCAGCACGATCAGCAACGGCCAGAGATAGGCAATCAGGCTCGCCTCGACCGCCGGCGCGTTGCGCAGCGCGGTGAAGTAGAAGAAGTGGTAGCCGAAGAGGCCGGCAATGCCGATCACCCAGACCTGAGGAGGGATCTTTTGGCTCCTGTCGGTGGCCGGCATGAACAGTCGCGCGACAAACCCTACGCCTGTGCCGATCGAGAAGGTGATGGCCGACAACAGGAATGGCGGCACCTTGCCGGACGCATCCGTCAGCAACGCCAGCAATGCCCACATGGCGACCGCCGAAAAGCCGATCAGTGTTGCGCGCCCCATTTTGTCTCCAGTGGCGCGCCCGTTCTGTCCCCGGTGGCGTGCCTTATTGTACCGCTTCGAACCGTCTGGCGCTGATGGTCAAGGTGCCGATCTGCGTTCCGACCGTGGCGTGGATCGGCGCATATACGCCGGTTTGGCCGAGCGGTGCAAACGTCACCATCATGCGGCTTTTGTTCTTGAGATAATTGAGCGCCTTGCGGCCCTTGCGATAACCCGCCACCGGCTCGAAACCCATCTGGCAGGTGACGGTGTCGCCCTTGTAGCCCGGCACCGAGATCGTTCCTTTCGAGGCGTAGGTCAGCGTCAGGTCGGCGCGCATCTCACCATCGTAGAACTTGACCTTGCGGCCACAGACCTGGTCGAGGCTGTCGGCATGGATGACGGTCGCCGCCATCGGATCGAGCACCGATGCCAGGTCGCCGGCGCCGAGTGGCACCCAGGCCTTGGGATCGCGCTTGCCCGGAGCGGGGATCACCCGCGTCGAGGTCACGTTGCCATTGCTAAAGCGAATGTCGATCGAAGACGCCTTCTTGCCGGAAGTGTAGTCGGCCCGAAACGCCTGCGGCACCATTTTCTGGCCCGAAATCGTGCCTTTTGACGAGATCGTGCCCCGCGTGTCGTCGAACAGCTTGGCCAGACCCGCCGCCGAGACACTGCCTTCGATCGCGTAGGCACCGTTCTCATAATGGCTGGAAAAGGTCGATCTGGCGATCGAGAGACCAAGGAACGACACCGTGTATTCGCCCTTGAACGACTGCGGCGAGGCAGCGGACGCAGCGGTCGGCAAGGCGATGACAAGCGCGGCAACAAGCGCGTGAGACGAACGAGGCATGGCGGGATCGGATCCTTGGTTTCGGCCGGAGGCGGGCGACTCCGGTCTGGCGTGTCCCTATGAGACCGCTTATACGGTGAAATCCGGCCTTAATATGAAAAGCCGGGCGCTTCCGTGCGGAAGCCGGAGCTTGACGACCCGGTGAAATGCAACTATGGAACGCCAACTTTTCCATAAGGCCGCCTGACCAGAACCGCGCGCCACCCGGCGCGGGTACAAAGGTTTGGCAGGCCCCGAGAGAACTGAAGGTTAGAACCATGTCCCGCACCTGCGAACTCACTGCCAAGGCAGTCCAGACCGGCAACAATGTGAGCCACGCCAACAACAAGACCAAGCGTCGCTTCCTGCCGAACCTCGTCAATGTGACGCTCATTTCGGAAGCGCTGAACCAGAATGTACGCCTGCGCATCTCGGCCAACGCGCTGCGTTCGGTCGAACATCGCGGCGGCCTCGATGCCTTCCTGGCCAAGGCCGACGTCAAGGAACTGTCGCAGCGCGCGCGTCTCTTGAAGAAGCAGATCGCCAAGAAGCTTGCCGAGCAGGTCGCTGCGTAACATCCAGATAAAGGCGGGGGACGACCGCCTGGCCAACCTCCTTGCTGGCCGCTGAGCATCGGATAGATCCGCAAGGTTCGACACTCCGATGCTCAATTACGAAGCGAGCGCTGCCTCGGCATGATGCTCCGCTGGTTCCATTACCCAGGATAAAAAAATGTCTTCTTTTTCGCGGTACCTGCCTTTCGTGGCTGCCATGGCGCTTGTCGTCGTGGCATCGAACATCCTCGTGCAGTTTCCCATGCAGGGAAACGTCGGCGGCCTGTCGCTCGCCGACGTTTTGACCTGGGGCGCTTTCACCTATCCCTTCTCTTTCCTGGTCACGGACCTCGCCAACCGCCGTTACGGGCCTGCCGTGGCGCGCCGGATCGTCTTTGTCGGCTTCATGACGGCGGTGGTCTGCTCGATCCTCGTCCCGCCCTTCCTGTTCCGCCATGGCCTGATCGAATTCGAGACATCAGCCGACCGGCTGGTGCGCATCGCGGCGGCTTCCGGAGCGGCGTTCCTGTCCGCACAATTGCTCGATGTGACCGTGTTCAACCGTTTGCGCCGGCAGAGCTGGTGGCGGGCGCCGATCGTCGGCACGCTGGTCGGATCGGTGTTCGACACCCTCGTGTTCTTCGGCGTCGCCTTTTCAGCCGCCTTTGCCTTCGTCGGCCCAAGCGACGGGTTTGCGCTGGAGAGCGCCCCATTGATGGGCGTGTTTCATGTCGACGCCATGCGCTGGGTGTCCTGGGCGCTCGGCGACCTCAGCGTGAAACTGATCATCGCTGTCGTGGCTCTGATCCCTTACCGGCTTCTCGCCGCCCGCTGGAGCCAGCCGGCCGTTGCCGCGGCCTAAGTCGTGATTCCCTGGATCCAGCTGGACTCCGCGAAAACGCCTGATGGCCAGCAGGAACTGCGGCTGAAACAGCGCGGTTCTGAATTCTCGATCATGCTCGGTACCAACGAGCTGATGAACAGCCGGCTGAGCGGCTCCGAAGAAGCGTTGGCAAAACTGTCCTGCCAGCGGATTGCGGGTCATCGTCGGCCGAGAATCCTGATCGGGGGGCTCGGCATGGGTTTTACGCTGCGCGCTGCCCTCGCCGAATTGGGCGACAATGCCGAGATCGTCGTCGCGGAACTGGTGCCGGCCGTCGTCGCCTGGGCGCGCGGCCCGATGGCCGAGATTTTTGCCGGCTCGCTCGATGATCCCCGCGTCACCATCCACGGAACCGATGTCGGCCAGCTCATACGGTCCGCACCCATTGCCTGGGACGGGATCCTGCTCGACGTCGACAATGGCCCCGAAGGCATCGTCCACAAGGGCAATGACGCGCTCTACAGCGTGGCTGGCCTCGCCGCCGCACGCACCGCCCTAAGACCGGGCGGAGTCCTGGCCGTATGGTCGCAAGGGCCGGATGCCGGCTTCACGCGGCGGTTGAAACAGGCAGGTTTCGCTGTCGAGGAAGTCAACACGCGCGCCAACGGCAAGCGCGGCGCGCGCCATGTCATCTGGATCGCCGCCAACAGCTAGCGGTCCAGACCAGAGCCGTCAGCAGCAGTGTCTGGACTTGTCGAGCTCCGCGCAACCCCTGGCTTGTCAGGGCAGGATTCTCGGAAATGGCCGACGCATAAAAAAATCGCCAATGAGCGTCGGGAAGGGGCTGCCCCTCAATCCTGGTGCAGAATGAATTCCAGATAGAGATTGCGCTGCAGGATCGAGTGGTTGTCGTCGGAGATCAGCGACACCATCAACGCGCCGTCATCCCGGCTCCAGACATCGAGCCCTTCCATATTGTCGATCTGGTAGCCCATGTCGGCTTGCAGCAGCACCGGCCCGTCGGCGACGGCGCCCTTCTCGACGCTCTCTCCATAAATGCGCCGCAGCCGCATCTTGACGCCGCCCGCCATGGTGAAACTGCGCTCCAGCAGCAAGAGGTCGCCATCCGGTAGGAAGGCGCCGTCGGTGATGTCGAAATCGTCGTTGCGCTTGACAGTGAAGACGCCCCTATGCGGGCCTTCGATAATGGCGGCGTAGATGTTGCCTGATTTGTCGAGGCTCTTCTCCGAGACCACGACCAGGCCGCCTTCATGCTGGCCATTGGCATTTGAATGGGTGACTGTCTCGAAGCCGCGGTTCTGCCGCAGCTCCCACGCCGGCACCAGGAAATCCAGCTGCCTGAATGGCGCCTTCATGTTGTCCGGGTCGATCTTGAACTGGGAGACGCGGTGGTTGCGCTCGAAACCGACGGTGGCAATACCGTCCTTGACCGCGAGGCCTTCGGCGTCGACTTCCCATTTTTCGTCGATCGGCCGGCCGCTCTGGTTGGCCATCTGCTGCATGCGAAAATTCTGGATGCCGAGGGGGCGCCTGTCGGCGTCGCGGGCCACCGAGCCGAAGAACCAGTAACCGGTGTCGGCAACACCGATGAAATCGCTGCCGGCTTTCAGAAACCGAAAGGCCGACAACGCGCCGAAATCGCGTGATGGCGAGGTCATTTCCAGCCCACCGACGAATTCGAGCGGACCGAATTGCTTGTCGGCGCGGCCAATGTGGAATTCGGTGATCGGGCGTGCCGAGACGGCGACAGGTTCAACTGGAGCCGAGCCGGCCGAACCTGCCGGAGCCACACCGGCGAGCAGGACGATGGCGGCGAAAAGCGTTTGCCTAAACCCGCCTCGCGAAAAGATCATCCGGCGCGCCGCATGCCGCCGCGACGCGTATCCTTCGCGCTTTCCTCGGCAAACAGCGAAGCCAGCTGCTCGGTCATGGCGCCGGCCAGTTCCTCGGCATCGACGATGGTGACGGCGCGCCTGTAGTAGCGCGTGACGTCATGGCCTATGCCGATGGCCAGCAGCTCGACCGGTGAGCGCGTCTCGATCAATTCGATGACGGCGCGCAGATGCCGCTCGAGATAATTGCCCGGATTGACCGACAGCGTGGAATCGTCGACCGGCGCGCCGTCCGAGATCATCATCAGGATCTTGCGCTGTTCGGGCCGGGCAATCAGCCGGTTGTGGGCCCACAGCAGCGCCTCGCCGTCGATATTCTCCTTGAGCAGGCCTTCACGCATCATCAGGCCAAGGTTGCGGCGTGCCCGCCGCCATGGATGATCGGCGGATTTGTAGATGATATGACGCAGGTCGTTGAGGCGGCCGGGGTTCGGCGGCTTGCCGTCCTTCAGCCACTTCTCGCGCGCCTGTCCGCCCTTCCAGGCCCGCGTGGTGAAGCCGAGGATCTCGACCGAGACGCCGCAGCGCTCCAGCGTGCGCGCCAGAATGTCGGCACAGGTGGCGGCGACCGTGATCGGCCGGCCACGCATCGAGCCGGAATTGTCGAGCACCAGCGTCACCACCGTGTCGCGGAACTTGGTGTCCCGCTCCTGCTTGAACGACAACGGTTGCATCGGATCGATGACGACGCGCACCAGTCGCGCCGGGTCGAGATAGCCCTCTTCCAGGTCGAAATCCCAGGACCGGTTCTGCTGCGCCATCAGCCGGCGCTGCAGCCGGTTGGCGAGCCGTCCGACCACGCCCGACAGATTGGCGAGTTGCTTGTCGAGGAAGGCGCGCAGCCGGTCGAGTTCTTCCTCTTCGCAGAGCTCCTCCGCGCCGACCGTCTCGTCGAAAGCTGACGTGTAAACCTTGTAGTCGATTTCCTTCGGCAGATTGGTGAAGGGATTGTCGTTGCGCCTAGCCTCGCCGGGCGTCTCGGCATCGGCATCGTCATCGTCGGACAGATCGTCGGCCGTTGCATCGGAGGCTTCCGTCTCCGCCGATTGCTCGTCGTCGGCCGATGCCTCGGCGTCCTCGGACTGCGACTGTTCTGAGCCGGAATCGTCCTCGCCGCCTTCCTCGCTCTGTTCCTCGCCTTGCGGCTGGTTGTCGTCATTGTCCTCGGAATCCTCGGTCTCCTGGTCGTCGCCGAGTTCCTCGGCCATTTCCATGGAGGCAAGCATCTCGCGCACGACGCGGGCGAAGGCCTGCTGGTCCTCGAGCTTTTCCGACAGGCCGTCGAGATCGGCCTTGGCCTTCTCCTCGACCCAGGGCCGCCAGAGTTCGACCAGCCGCTCGCCGCTCTTCGGCACCGGCCGGCCGGTCAGCTTTTCGCGCACCATCAGCGCCAGCGCCTCCTCGATGGGCGCATCAGCCTTGTCCTTGACGTCGACGAGGTTGGCCTTGGTGTATTTGTCCTCCAGCATCGACCCGATATTGTCGGCGACGCCCTGCATGGCGCGGCTGCCGATCGCCTCGACGCGGGCCTGTTCGACCGCGTCGTAGATGGCACGGGCGGCCTTGCCTTCCGGCGCCAGTCTGCTGTGGATGCGCACATCATGGCAGGCGCGCTTCAACGCCATGGAATCGCCGAGCCCGCGGGTAATCGCGATGTCGGACTTCGATGCCTTCTTGGGCAGTTCGGGCAGCCGCGCACGGCTGCCCGCCAGCGCCGGCCTGTCCTTGGCGAAGCCGACTTCCATTTCCTTGTCGCCGGCAATGGCGCGCATGCAGACGGTGACGGCGCGCTTGAAGCTGTCGGCTTCAGACCCCGTCTTGGACTTGTTGCGCGTATTGTCGCCCGGACCCGCCATCGAGGCTCTGCTTAGCCCAGCACCACATTGGCCGCGCTCTCGGGCAGATCCTGGCCGAAGGCGCGCTGGTAGAACTCGGCAACCACCGAACGCTCCAGCTCGTCGCACTTGTTGAGGAAGGTCAGCCGGAACGCCATGCCGACATCGCCGAAGATCTCGGCATTCTCGGCCCAGGTGATGACGGTACGCGGGCTCATCACCGTCGACAGGTCGCCATTGATGAAGGCCGAGCGCGTCATGTCGGCGACGCGCACCATCTTGTTGACGATGTCCTTGCCCTTGGTGTCGCGATAATGCTTGGCCTTGGCCAGCACGATGTTCACTTCATTGTCGTGCGGCAGATAATTCAACGTGGTAACGATCGACCAGCGGTCCATCTGCGCCTGGTTGATCTGCTGGGTGCCGTGATAAAGGCCGGTGGTGTCGCCCAGACCAACCGTATTTGCGGTCGAAAACAGCCGGAACGCCGGATGCGGGCGGATGACCCGGCTCTGGTCGAGCAGCGTCAGGCGGCCGGACGATTCCAGCACGCGCTGGATGACGAACATCACGTCCGGACGGCCGGCGTCATACTCGTCGAAGCAAAGCGCGACATTGTGCTGGTAGGCCCAAGGCAGGATGCCGTCGCGAAATTCGGTGATCTGCAGGCCGTCCTTGACCACGATCGCGTCCTTGCCGACAAGATCGATACGGCTGACATGGCTGTCGAGATTGACACGCACGCAGGGCCAGTTGAGGCGGGCGGCGACCTGTTCGATATGGGTCGACTTGCCGGTGCCGTGATAGCCCGACACCATGACACGGCGGTTGTAGGCAAAGCCGGCGAGGATCGCCAAGGTCGTCGCCTTATCGAACAGATAGTCGGGATCGACATCGGGCACATGCTCGCTGGTGACCGAGTACGCTGGCACCACCATCTTGGACTCGAAGCCGAATTTCTCCTTCACCGACACCATCGTGTCGGGCAGGTTGGCGATGTCGCGATCGACCTTGTTCATATCTCTCAACGTCTCCACGGGCGAAACGTCGCGTTTCGCCGGCAATCCATTTTGTTCGGGGGCGGTCTTAGAGCCTTTTCCAACCTTATGAAAGTTGGAAAACGACACGAACCATAGGGTCGCTCAGCACAGGCCCGCCTGTTTGAGCACGCGATAGGCCTGAAGCACATCGCGGAACCGGTCTTCCGAACCTCTGTCGCCGCCATTCGCATCCGGATGGTGACGCTTCACCAGTTCCTTATAGCGCGCCTTGATGTCCTTGCCAGTCGCCTTTGTATCAAGGCCAAGCGTTTCCAGCGCCTTGGCCTCAAGCGGCTTGGCCTTGCGCTCGCGCGCCTCGCGCGGATCCTTCGGTCCCTTGAACAGGTCGAATGGGTCGCGCATGCGGTTGTAATAGCCTGCGCGGCCGGAGCGCATCTGCGCCATGTCGGGCGAGGAACGCGTCGAGGCGCCGTTGACGCCCATTTTCCAGGTCGGCCGGTGGCCGGTCATCGCTTCCTTTTGGAAGCGCGCCACCTCGGTGTCCGGCACGCCGGAGAAGTAGTTGAAGCCCTTGTTGTACTCACGCACATGGTCGAAGCAGAAGCGGAAATACTCGCCCTCCTTCATGCGCCCGACCGGCGCGCGATGCGTCCCAGCCTCCTTGCAGCCATCCCACTGGCAGATCGGCGCGTGCGCCTTCACCTCCGCGTCCTTGTCGGGGCGGACGCGAATCTTCTCGAAATATTTGGGATACGGCTTCATCTCACCCATTTATGGGGCGTTCGCAGATGCGAAACAAGAATTGACATTTTCGCGATGATCGCCCTAACCGCTGAATCGCGGCTTAAAGCAGGCGGATGACCGATTTTGTTGCGCGCCAACGGCCCGGCGAAACCTATTTCGGGTTTTCACGGCGGCGCGCCAACCATATGTGGTGAAGGGAGAAGACGATGTCCATACAGGCGACCATGGAAGACAAGCTCAACAAGGCATTTTCGCCCGAGCGGCTGGTCATCCTCAACGAAAGCCATCTCCACGCCGGCCATCATCATGTGGAATCCGGTCACCACGCTGAGTTCGATGGTACCGGCGAGACACATTTCCGTGTCCGCATCGTCTCGGCGAATTTCGTTGGCATGAGCCGCGTTGAGCGCCACCGCGCCGTCAACGAACTGCTGGCCGACGAGTTGAAGGCGGGGGTTCACGCGCTGGCTATCGAGCCCGCGGCGCCTGGCGAACAGACCCGCTGGTAAGCCAAGTCTCCGAGCTGGCTCTGTAGCTCGTCTCGCGCTGCTCAGATTATCGCTTCGATCAGGAATGGCCCGCGCCGCGACAAGGCAGCATCGAGCAGCGCGTCGAACCGCTCGCAGGTGTCGGCACGCGCCGCCTCCACGCCCATGCCTTTGGCCAGCGACACCCAGTCCAGCGCCGGATGGTCGAGGTCGAGCATGCGCCTGGCATTTTCGCCGATCGCGTTCACGCCGACATTGCGCATCTCGCCATGCAGGATCGCATAGGTGCGGTTGGAAAAGACGATCGTCACCACGTCGAGATTTTCCCGCGCCTGCGTCCACAGGCCCTGCACCGTATACATGCCGCTGCCGTCGGCCTCCAGATTGATCACCTTGCGGCCGGGACAGGCGATCGCCGCGCCTGTCGCCAGCGGAATGCCGCCGCCGATCGACCCGCCCGTGCCCATCATGTAGTCGTGCGGCGCGGCAAAGGCCGACAGCGCGAAGAAACGTCGCGCCGAGGTGACGGCCTCGTCGCAGACGATCGCGTCGCCCGGCAGCTTTTTGGCGACGGAGAGTGCAATGGCATCTTCCGTCAAGCTGCCGGTTGGCGTTGCTTCCTCGGGAAAGGCGCTTGCAACCAACGCCGGCTGCGATTGCCTGACGCCCAGTTCGTCGCCAAGCGCCTCCAGTGCCGCATGCAGATCCTGACCATGGGCGGCGAGCGTCAGCACCTGGCAATCGTCACGAACAAGCCTTCCCGGTTTTCCCGGATAGGCGAAGAAGGCGACCGGCTCCTTGCCGCCGACCAGCACAAGGACATCGATATCCCTGAGCGCTGCCGTCGCCGCGTCGACCGGATAGGGAATGCGCGTCGGCGCGACGCGCCCGCGCCCGCGCTGCATACGCGCGATCAAAACCTCGCTGAACAGCCTGACATCGCAGGCCGCTGAAATCTGGCCGGCGATCTCGAGGGCATCGGCCCGCGCCGCCCGTCCCCGAACGATCATGCCGGCGCGCCCGGGAGCGGCACGGATCGCGGTAGCCACCGCTCGCACGGCGTCGATGTCGACGGCTGGCGGCGATGCGAGTTCCACCTTGCCGGGCGAAACCGGGTCGGCGTCGCCCCAGGCCGCGTCCGCCGGCAGGATCAGCGTGGTGACACCCGGCGGTGTCAGCGAGGCGCGAAAGGCCGCCTCCGTGGCCGGTTGGACATCGGCGGGCCCTCCGATGCGGCGCACCCACTTCGACATCGGCGCCGCCAGCCCCTCGATATCGCTGGTGAGCGGCGCGTCGAGCGGCAGATGGTAGGAGGCATGGTCCCCGACGATATTGATCATCGGGCTGAAGGCGCGCCTTGCATTGTGCATGTTGGCCAGCCCATTGGCGAGGCCCGGGCCGGTGTGCAGCAGCGTCGCGGCGGGACGATCGGTCATGCGCGCATAGCCGTCGGCCGCACCCGTCACCACCCCCTCGAACAGGCCGAGCACGCAGCGCATCGCCGGCTTGCGGTCGAGGGCCGCGACGAAATGCATTTCGGATGTGCCGGGATTGGCGAAGCAGACATTCACGTCATTGGCCAACAGCACGTCGCACAGAACATCGGCGCCATTCATGCGAATTTTCTCCCATTCACGAAGAGCAATTGCACCCGCGGATATCGGCACGGCAATATCCCGCCGCCGTTTTTGGCATGATCCAGCCACGGAATGGGCGAGCGACGGTCGGCAGGATCAGGCGACCGTCGATTTCAGGAACGCTGGCGCGGCGGCGTTCGGCGCATTGCCATCTCCGCCGAAATCGCGGTTGATGGACGGCCATTCGGGCCGGAGCGACGGAACAAACAATGCCTTCCCGCAGTTGAATATGCGAGCCCCATCAGAATGGCTCCGAAGGCAACGATCATGCGTGAGAACCAATCCGACGTCTTCCATCTCTTTTCGGAAATTTATGCGAACGCCGCCCAGGAAGAGATAAGTCTCCAGCAATATCTGCTCGCCTGCCGCGAGGACAAATCGATGTATGCCTCGGCGCCGGAACGAATGGTCGAGGCGATCGGCGAGCCAAACCTGGTCGACACCAGCAAGGACGAGCGGCTAGGCCGTATCTTCTCGAACCGGACCGTCAAGATATATCCCTCCTTCTCCGACTTTTACGGGATGGAGGATACGATCGAGCGCATCGCCGGATATTTCCGCTATGCCTCGCAGGGCCTCGAGGAGCGCAAGCAGATCCTCTACCTCCTGGGTCCGGTCGGCGGCGGCAAATCCTCCTTGGCCGAACGGTTGAAGAAATTGATGGAGGAGCGCCCGATCTACACGCTGAAGGTCGGCAACCAGATCAGTCCGGTTTTCGAATCGCCGCTTGGCCTGTTCCACCCCGATCGCATGAGCGATCTCCTGGAGGACAAATACGGGATAGCCCGGCGCCGCCTGAACGGACTTATCTCGCCATGGGCGGCCAAGCGCCTCGACGAACTGTCCGGCGACATTTCCAAATTCAGCGTGGTCAAACTGATGCCGTCGCGGCTGCGCCAGATCGGCATCGCCAAGACCGAGCCTGGCGACGAGAACAACCAGGACGTCTCGGCCCTAGTTGGCAAGGTCGACATCAGGCAATTGGAAAATTTCAGCCAGTCCGACCCCGACGCCTATTCCTACAGCGGCGGACTGAACCGAACGACGCAAGGCCTGCTCGAATTCGTCGAGATGTTCAAGGCGCCCATCAAGGTGCTGCATCCATTGCTGACGGCGACCCAGGAAGGCAGTTACAACGGCACCGAGAATTTTGGTGCCTTTCCCTACCAGGGCATCATCGTTGCCCATTCCAACGAATCCGAGTGGCAACAGTTCAAGAACAACAAGAACAATGAGGCGTTTCTCGATCGCATCCTCGTGGTCAAGGTGCCGTATTGCCTGCGCATCACCGAAGAGAGGCAAATCTACGAGAAGCTGCTGCGCGAGAGTGAATTGGCCGCCAGCCCTTGCGCGCCCGAGGTGTTGGACATCCTCAGCCGGTTCAGCGTCTCGACCCGCCTTGCCGAGCACGACAATTCGCCGCTGCACACCAAAATGCGCGCCTATGATGGTGAGAACCTCAAGGAAGTCGACCCGAGGGCGAAGTCAGTCCAGGAATATCGCGACGCCGCCGGCGTCGACGAAGGCATGACCGGCGTCAGCACGCGCTTCGCCTTCAAGATCCTGTCGCAGACGTTCAACTACGATACCAACGAGGTCGCGGCGGACCCCGTGCATCTTATGTACATCCTGGAAGAAGCGATCAAACGGGAGCAGTTTCCGAAGGAGACGGAAGCCGCCTATCTCGAATTCATCAAGTCGGAACTGGCCGCCCGTTACGCCGAGTTCATCGGCCACGAGATCCAGAAGGCCTATCTGGAATCCTATAGCGAATATGGCCAGAACCTGTTCGACCGCTACATCGCCTATGCCGATGCCTGGATCGAGGACCAGGACTACAAGGACCCCGACACCGGCCAGATCCTCAACCGCGAGGTGTTGGACAACGAACTGTCGCAGGTCGAAAAGCCGGCAGGCATCGCCAATCCGAAGGACTTCCGCAACGAAGTGGTGAAGTTCACGCTGCGTGCCCGGGCGCGCAACCATGGCCGCAACCCTTCATGGACGAGCTACGAGAAGCTGCGCGAGGTCATCGAAAAGCGCATGTTCGGCCAGGTCGAGGATCTCCTGCCGGTGATCAGCTTCGGCTCCAAGCAGGATAGCGTCACCGAAAAGCGGCACAATGAATTCGTCCAGCGGATGGTGGAGCGCGGCTATACGGAACGGCAGGTGCGCCGGCTGGTCGATTGGTACATGCGGGTGAACAAGGCGGGCTGAGAGCAAGTCCGAATGGTTGCATGCCGATCTTTATCGACCGCCGCTTGAATCCGAAGGACAAAAGCCTTGGCAACCGCCAGCGCTTTCTCAGGCGTGCCCGCGAGGAGCTCAAGCGCAGCATTCGCGACCAGATCCGCGCTGGGCGGATCGCCGACGTGGACGCGGAGCACGTCGTGCCGATGCCCGAAAGAGGCACTGGCGAGCCGACCTTCAACGACGCCAGGGACACCGGCCGGCGCCGGCACATCCTGCCGGGCAACAGGCAATTCTCCCAAGGCGACCTGATCCCCAAGCCCGGCCAGGGCGGAGGCATGGGCGGTTCGTCACCGGGAAAAACCGCGTCCGAGGACGACTTCCGTTTCGTGCTTTCGCGCGAGGAGGTGCTGGATCTCTTCTTCGAGGATCTCGAACTGCCCGACCTGGTCAAGCTCAACCTCAAGGAGATCCTTGCCTTCAAGCCGCGCCGGGCGGGTTTCGCCGCCACCGGTTCGCCAACCAACATCAATGTCGGCCGCACGATGCGCAACAGCCACGGCCGCCGCATTGCGCTCAGGCGCCCCAAGCAAGCGGCGGTCGACGCGATCATGCAGGAACTCGCCTTGCTGGAGGCCGCTCCGCCTGATGCTCAAACGCGCGAGCGCGTCGTGGCGCTCAAAGAAGAGATCGAGCGGCTGGAGCGCCGGCGCCGGCGGATTGCCTTCGTCGACCCGGTCGACATCCGGTTCAACCGCTTCGACCAGCGCCCGGTGCCGAATGCGAAAGCGGTCATGTTCTGCCTGATGGATGTGTCGGGCTCGATGGGCGAGCGCGAGAAGGACCTGGCCAAGCGCTTCTTCGTGCTGCTGCACCTATTCCTGAAGCGACGTTATGAACGCACCGAAATCGTCTTCATCCGCCACACGCACGAGGCGCAGGAGGTGGATGAGGAAACCTTCTTCTACTGCACGCAAAGCGGTGGCACCGTCGTTTCCACCGCGCTCGAGGAGATGCATCGCGTCATCGAGCAGCGTTACCCCGCGAGCGAGTGGAACATCTACGCCGCCCAGGCCTCGGACGGCGACAATTTCGCCACCGATTCCGAGCGCTGCATCGCCCTGCTGAACGGCAAGCTCATGCGCCTGTGCCAGTATTTCGCCTATGTCGAGATCATCGACGAACGCGAGAGTCACATCTTCGGCGCGACTGAAAACGGGACGTCGCTCTGGCGAGCCTACAGCGCCATCGAATCGAACTGGCCGAACTTCCAGATGAGCCGCATAGCCACGGCCGCCGATATCTATCCTGTCTTTCGTCAGCTCTTCGCCAAACAGCCCGCGCTCCGGAAGAGCGCCTGAGGGGAAACCATGGCCAGGACAGCCAGCAAACCGGGTTTGCTCTTTTCCGGATCCGACTGGGACTTCCAGAAATTGTCGCACGCCTACGACGCGATTGCGGCAATCGCCATCGAGGAACTCAAGCTGGACACCTACCCGGTGCAGATGGAAATCATTTCCTCGCAACAGATGCTCGACGCCTATTCATCGGTCGGCATGCCGCTGATGTATCGTCATTGGTCGTTCGGCAAGCATTTCCTGTACCAGGATTTTCTCTATCGCAAGGGTGGACGGGGCCTGGCTTACGAACTGGTCATCAACTCCAATCCCTGCATCGTCTATCTGATGGAGGAAAACACCATGGCCTTGCAGGCCCTGGTGACGGCGCATGCTGCGCTCGGACACAATCATTTCTTCAAGAACAATCATCTGTTCCGGCAGTGGACCGACGCCGGGGGGATTCTGAGCTATCTGGAGTTCGCCAAGGGCTACATTGCCCGATGCGAGGAGCGGCACGGACTGTCGGCCGTGGAAAGCATTCTCGACTGCGCCCACGCGCTGATGGAACAAGGCGTGTTCCGATACCACAGGCCGCCAAAGCTGTCGTCGGAGCGGCAGCGTGAAGGGCTGCGCGAGCGCCTGGAATATGAAGAACGCTCCTACAACGACTTGTGGCGCACGCTGCCTCCCTCGCAGGACAGCAGCAAGAACGAGAAGAAGGATGAAGGCTTGGCGGAGCGGAAGAAATCGCTCAACCTGCCCGAGGAAAATCTGCTCTATTTCCTCGAGAAGAACAGCCTTGTCCTGGAGCCCTGGCAGCGCGAGATCATCCGCATCGTGCGTATCGTCGCGCAGTATTTCTATCCGCAGCGGCAAACGCAGGTGATGAACGAAGGCTGCGCCACCTTCGTGCACTACACCCTCATGAACGCATTGTTCGACCGCGGCCAGATCAGCGAGGGCGCCATGCTCGAGGTCCTGCGCAACCATTCCAATGTGATCTTCCAGCCGGCCTTCGACGACCCCCGGTTCTCCGGTATCAACCCATACGCGCTCGGCCTCGACATGATGCAGGACATACAACGCATTTCGACCGCGCCGACGGCGGAGGACCGCGACTGGTTTCCCGACATCGCGGGCCGCGGTGACTGGCGCGATGTGCTCCTGGACGCCTGGGCCAACCACCGCGACGAATCCTTCATCCGCCAGCACCTCAGCCCAGCCCTGATACGGAAATGGCGGATGTTTGTCCTCGCCGATCAGGCCGACGACGCACATTACGAGGTGGCCTCGATCCACAATGAGCGCGGCTACCAAAAGATACGTGCCGCGCTGGCCCAGAGCTACGACATCGGCGCGAGCCGGCCGGATATCCAGGTGGTGGATGTCGACCTGCTCGGTAACCGGCATTTGCGGCTGCAGCACAAGGTGAAGGAGGGCGTACTGCTCGACAGTGGCAGCCGCGACGCGACCCTGCGCCATGTCCGAAGCCTCTGGGGCTATGAGGTCAGCCTCGCTTCGGTCGACGCCGAAACCGGTGCGACGCTCAGCGAACGGTCAAGCAACGACTTTTGAATTTCCGCCCGGCGGCATCGGCGGCTGCCAGGCACAACGAGTGGAACACGCCACGGACAGCCGGTGCGCTCAACCGACCGTCGATTTCAGGAACGCCAGCGCGGCAGCGGTCAGCGCGTCGCCGTCCTCGCCGAAATCGCGGTTGATCGACATGTGCGTATAGGCGGTGCCGTCGAACAGCGTCACCTCGGTGCCGCTGGCGCGCTTTAACTGTCGCCGGCCGGCCGGATCCTGACCCTGGCAATCCGGTTCTTGTCGCGTTTCATGACGACGAAGCGCTTGCCATGGAAGGTAAAAGCCTGCTTCTCCTCGGGGATCGATTGCGCCTCGTGGATGACGAGGCCGGCGATGGTCGTCGCCTCTTCGTCCGGCAGGTTCCAGTCGAGCGCCCGGTTGAGGTCGCGGATCGGCACCGTGCCTTCGACGACGACGGAGCCGTCCGCTTCCTGCTTGACGCCTTGGATGTCGACATCGTGCTCGTCGGCGATCTCGCCGACGATCTCCTCGATAATGTCCTCCAGCGTCACCAGCCCTTCGACCTCCCCATATTCGTCGACGACGACGGCAAAATGCGTCTTGCGGCGCAGGAAGGCGTTGAGCTGTTCCTGCAAGGTCGTGGTGTCGGGCACGAACCACGGTTTTGACGCGATCTTCATCACGTCGATCCGCGAGAAATCATTGCCGACTTCGTTCAGCGCGCGCAGCAGATCCTTGGCGTGCAGCACGCCGACGATGTTGTCGAGTGAACCTTTCCAGAGCGGCATGCGGGTGTGCGGGCTCTGCAGGATCTCGCGCACCACCGCTTCCGGCGCATTGTCGGCATTGACCGAGCGCATATTCGTGCGGTGGACCATGACGTCGGAAACTTCGAGCTCTTCGAGGTCGAACAGGCCGCCGATGCGGTCGCGATCCTCACGCACCACCTGGCCGTCGCGGCGAAAATCGTCGACCGCGCCGCGCAATTCGTCCTGGCTCGACCGCTGCGGCTCGATGCGCGACAGTTCATAGCCGAACATGGCAAGCAGGCGGGTGCGCACGGCAACGACCAGGATGACGAGGATGGCAAGAACGGCGAAGACGACCCAGCCAGTGTCCATCTCAGCCGGCTTTCCCGTTGCCTGGATGGTTTTCCCTGAGGAACGCCAGCACTTCCGAGGCCGGCACATCCTTGGCGATGAAGGCCTCGCCGATGCCGCGCGTCAGAATGAAGGTCAGCGCGCCGCGCGACACTTTCTTGTCCTGCGTGATGAATGAAAGCAGCGCATCCGCATCGGGCAAGTCGCCCGGAATGTCGGCCATCCGCCACGGCAGCCCGACGGCACGCAGATGCGCCTCGACGCGGGCCGCGTCGTCGGGGCTGGCGAGATTGAGCCGAGAGGAGAACCGGTACGCCAGCGCCATGCCGATGGCGACCCCCTCGCCGTGGACGAGGCGCGTCCCGTCATAGTGCGTGGCGGCTTCGAGCGCGTGCCCGAACGTATGGCCGAGGTTGAGCAGAGCGCGGTCGCCGGTCTCGAACTCGTCGCGGGCAACGACATCGGCCTTGGCACGGCAGGCTTCGGCAATGGCCTCGACCCGCTCCGGTCCGCCGGCGAACACCTTTTCCCAATTCGTTTCCAGCCAGGCGAAGAAATCCGGCCGGTCGATCAGCCCGTATTTGGCAAGCTCGGCATAGCCGGCGCGAAATTCGCGGATCGGCAGCGTGTCGAGCGCTTCGGTATCGGCCAGCACCAGCTTGGGCTGGAGGAAGACGCCGACGAGGTTCTTGCCGCGCGGGCTGTTGATGCCGGTCTTGCCGCCGACCGAGGAATCGACCTGCGCCAGAAGCGATGTCGGAACCTGCACGAAATTCATGCCACGCCGCACGATCCCGGCGGCAAAACCGGTGAGATCGCCGATGACGCCGCCGCCAAGCGCGATGACGACGTCGCCGCGCTCCAGCCTGGCGGCCAGGACGCCGTCGACCACCGCCTCGAGATGGGCAAAGCTCTTGGTCTTTTCGCCGGGCGGCATCGTAATGATCGCGGGCTGGATGCCGCTCTTCTCGAGCCCGGCCCTCAGCGTATCGAGATGCGCGGCGGCGACGTTCTCGTCGGTCACCACAGCGGCGCGCGTGCCCGGCAGCCGGCGCGAAATCTCAGCGCCGGCGCGCGACAGCAGGCCGGAGCCGATCACTATGTCGTAGGCGCGGTCGCCCAGACCGACTTCGACTGTGACTGGCTGATCCGCGCTCATGATTCGACCTCGCCCGTCGCGGCTATCGCATCGATGCCGAAATGCCGGCACAGCGCCTCGATCACCTCGGCCGCGATGACCTCCTTGCGATCGTCGCGGGTCGGCACGGTGACGTCAGAGGTGGCATAGACCGGATAGCGTTCCGCCATCAGCCGCTCCAGCACGGCGCGGGGATCGGCGCTTTTCAAGAGCGGCCGGTTCTGCTTCTTGGAAACGCGGTCCATCAGAAGGTCGAGCTCGGCCTTCAGCCAAACCGAGACGCCATGGGCGGCGATGGCCTCGCGCGTCTGCGCGTTCATGAAGGCACCGCCGCCGGTCGACAGAACCTGCGGGCCGTTTTCCAGCACGCGCAGGATGACACGCTGTTCCAGGGCCCTGAACTCGGTTTCGCCATAGCGCTCGAACAGCTCTGGAACCGTCATCCGCGACACGCTTTCGATCTCCTGGTCGCTGTCGATGAAGGGCAGCGAAAGCATGGTCGCCACCTTGCGGCCGATCGCCGTCTTGCCGGCGCCCATCAGCCCGACAAAGACGATGGACCGGCTGCCCAGCCGGCCAAGCAGCGCGGCATGGGTCTCGCCTGGGGGATTTGCCTGTAGCGCGTTCATCGGCTGTTTCTTCGGCCCTCTTTGCCGGCGTATCGACATGAAAAGCCGGTTTGCGTCAAGCGTGCCAAGTGCCATGGGCCGATATGGACAGAGCGACCCTTGCATCGGAAGTTGCTAACAGGGGTCCGCTTCTTCCTTGAATTGGCCGGATAGGCGTCCCATAAGGGCACAGGGTTTGGAAACGCAGAACAAGAAGACGGGCGAGAACTGAATGCCGACACTGTTTCGCTTTGTCGTGACCCTCGCGATTCTGGCCGGCATTGCCTATGGTACGATGTTCGCGCTGGTGATGTTCGTCGAGCCGAAAAAAGCCGAGATGAGCGTGCGTATTCCGCCGGAAAAGCTCAATCCGAAGAAAAACTGAACCAAGAAGACCGACTCGGGACCGCCTCAAGGACATGAACAGCGCCGCTCGCATCGAGGCCTTCCTGGAAATGATGAGCGTCGAGCGGGGAGCGGCGGAGAACACACTTTCCTCCTATCGCCGCGATCTCGAGGATGCTTCCGGCGGGATCGATGGCGGACTTGCCCGCGCCGGCGCCGCCGACATCAGGGCCTATCTTGACGATATCGCCGCGCGCGGCTTCGCGCCGACCTCACAGGCACGCAAACTGTCGGCGATCCGCCAGTTCTTCAAGTTCCTCTACGCCGAGGGCCTGCGCGCGGATGACCCCACCGGCACGCTGGACAGCCCGAAAAAGGGCCGTCCGCTGCCCAAGACGATGAGCGAGGCCGAAACCGGCCGGCTGATCGATCGCGCCGCGCAGGAAGCCGGTGATGACGGACTCGGCCACGCCGACAGGCTGGCGGCTTTGCGCCTGCATGCGCTGGTCGAAGTGCTCTACGCCACCGGACTGCGCGTTTCCGAGCTGGTCGGCCTGCCGGTGACGGTGGCGCAGCGCGATGACCGTTTCTTCATGGTACGCGGCAAGGGCGACAAGGAACGCATGGTGCCTCTGTCGGCCAAGGCGCGCGCGGCGATGCGGAGTTGGCTTGACGCCCGGGCCAAGCTGCCCGCCTTCGCCAACAGCCCGTTCCTGTTTCCGGCGGCATCCGACAGCGGCTATCTCTCGCGCCAGGTCTTTGCCCGTGACCTGAAAGGATTGGCGGGGCGCGCCGGCATCGCCTCGGCCAAGATCTCGCCGCACGTGCTGCGCCATGCTTTCGCCAGCCATCTCCTGCAGAACGGCGCCGACCTGAGAGCCGTTCAGCAACTGCTTGGCCATGCCGACATATCGACGACACAGATTTACACCCACGTGCTGGAAGAGCGGCTGGTGCGGTTGGTCAACGATCATCATCCGCTTGCCGACTAGGCCTCATATCGCTATGTGAGGACGACATTTCACCGCCCGGAGCCTTGGTTTCAACGGTTCCGCGGTCATTGCCTTCCGACGTATCGGTCCGCCCAAGCATGTACAATTACCTCGATTTCGAAAAGCCGGTGCAGGATCTTGAGCTCAAGATCCTCGAGCTCAAGAAGCTTGCCGAGAACGGCGAGGCGGTCGATGTCGCCGATGAGATCACCAGGCTCGAGAAGCGCTCGCGCGACGCGCTGCGCGAACTCTACAAGGCGCTGACGCCGTGGCAGAAGGTGCAGGTGGCGCGCCACTCCGACCGGCCGCACTGCATCGACTACATCAAGGGCCTGTTCAGCGACTTCACGCCACTCGCCGGCGACCGCAATTTCGGCGAGGACCAGGCGATCGTCGGCGGCTTTGCCCGTTTCCGCGGCGAGCCCATCGCGATTCTCGGCCAGGAAAAGGGTTGGGACACGGCGAGCCGCCTGAAGCACAATTTCGGCTCGGTGCGCCCCGAAGGCTATCGCAAGGCGGTGCGGCTGATGGAACTGGCCGACCGTTTCAAGATCCCGCTTTTGACACTGGTCGACACGGCCGGCGCCTATCCCGGCGTTGGCGCCGAGGAGCGCGGCCAGGCCGAAGCGATTGCGCGATCGACCTCGGCCTGCCTTGGCCTGAAAGTACCGTCGATCTCGGTGGTTATCGGCGAAGGCGGTTCGGGCGGCGCCATCGCGATTGCCACCGCCAACCGCGTCTACATGCTCGAACACGCCATCTATTCGGTGATTTCGCCCGAGGGTGCCGCCTCCATCCTGTGGCGCGACACGACGCGCTCCAAGGACGCGGCGACCAACATGAAGATCACCGCGCAGGATCTTTTGGAACTGAAGGTCATCGACGCCATCATCCCCGAGCCGATGGGCGGCGCCCAGCGCGCGCCCGAAACGGTGATTGCCGCGACCGGCGATCTCATCGCCAAGACGATGAAGGAATTCGCCGGCGCCAACATCGATTTCCGCGAACAGCGCCGCGAGAAATACCTGGCGATGGGCCGCAGCCTCTGACGCCGCTTGGGCGGCGGAACAGGGCTGACGGAAGCTGTCTGTCCACCCCAAATGTGGCGGCGATGAGCAGTTTCGCCACAAAAATGCCGCCCCATTCGGTTCAATGAAATCACCGCGGGAGATTGGCCGAGCCTTGCGGTAAGGAATTTTCAAGGTTAACGGGCTTACGGTTCGTCAGTGTTCAGCATGCGGGTGTGGCCGTTTCGAAGCCATTGGCCCGAAAGAAAAGACATAGCCTTATCCATGTTTGCCAAGCTTGCTCGTACTGGAGTTCTTGCCGCCTCGATTGCCGTCGCGGGCTGTAATGATTCGTCGATGAAGGACTTTGCCCCCGAAGCCAACAAGCCGCTGCCCGACAAGATCCTTGCCGATATGAGAGCCAAGGGCATGGTCCGCACCTCTTCGGTAATGGCGCGCATCTTCAAGGAAGAAGGCAAGCTCGAGATCTGGAAGGCCAAGACCAACGGTCGCTACGACATGGTGGCGAGCTACGACATCTGCAAATGGTCGGGCAAGCTCGGGCCGAAATATACCGAAGGCGACCGCCAGGCGCCGGAAGGTTTTTACACGGTTCGCCCGTCGCAGATGAATCCGCGCTCGAATTACCATCTGTCGTTCAACATCGGCTTTCCCAACGCCTATGATCGTGCCAATGGCCGCACCGGCCAGAACCTGATGGTCCATGGCGCCTGCTCGTCGTCGGGGTGCTATTCGATGACCGACGCCCAGATCGAGCAGATCTACGCCTTCGGCCGCGACGCCTTCCAGGGTGGTCAGACCGAGTTCCAGATCCAGGCTTTTCCGTTCCGCATGACGGCCGCCAACATGGCGCGCTACCGCAACGACCCGAATTACGAATTCTGGAAGATGCTCAAGGTCGGCTACGACAATTTCGAGGTCACCAAGGTGCCACCGAAAGTCGACGTCTGCGAGAAGCGCTACGTCTTCAACCAGGTCGCTCCCGATGGGCAGACCTTCAATCCGACCGGCCCCTGCCCGGCGACCACGCAGCCGGATTCGCTTAAGAGCGCCTATAACGCCTATCAAAGCACCTATGACGCGGCCTTCAATAGCGCGCTCAAGGCCAGCGTGCCGCCACCCAAGCCGACGATTGCCGGCATCAAGGAAGCCAGCATCGTCTCCGACTGGTCCAAGCGCCGGGCGCGTGGCGAGCGCGTGCCGATCGATCCGCCGTCGCTCAACACCGACGGTTCGGTCACCGAGACGGCGCGCATGGGCCGCATCGATTCGCCCGCCGGTCGCAAGATGGCCGCGCTCGACGCCGAAAAGGCTGCCAAGGAGAAGGCCGAGCGAGAGCGGGTGGCGGCCATAGAAGCGGCAAAAGCGGCGAAGGAAGCCGCCAAGGCGCAAGCGTTGGCCGAAAAGGAAGCTGCCAAGGCGCAAGCCGTGGCTGCGAAGGAAGCGGCCAAGGCCGCCAAGGAAGCTCCGGTTGCCACCGCGACCATCGCGGCTCCGGCGGAGGCCGCGCCGGCAGCCGAGACGCAGGCTACGAGCGCCGACGAAAGCCGGGTTACGAAGCTGAAGAACAAGCTGCTCGGCATGTTCGGCGGCTGAGGTTTTCACCTTGGCCGAACTGATAGCTATCTACGACCTCAAGGGGCTGAACTGCCCTTTGCCGGTCCTCAAGGCGAAAAAGCGCCTGGCCGGGATGCAGCCCGGCAGCAGGCTCTGGCTCGAAACCACCGACCCTCTGGCTGTTATCGATATTCCTGCCTTCTGCGCCGACAGCGGACATCAATTGATCGAGACGGCGGCGATGTCCGGTGGCCATCGCTTTCTGGTCGAACGCGGCGAATACCAATCGTAGGAGGCTAACGTCCGGCGATCGCCAGCGGATTGTTTTCCAGCGCCGCGCGGTCGGGCGTGTCGACCGACGGCCGGTTGGTGAAGGCGGCGAACAGCCGGCGCACATAGTCTTCCGGCATGTCGAGCGTAATCAGCACCAGCCGCGTGCCGCGCTGGCTGTCCGGCCAGAACGGCAATCGCACCGGCGGATGCAGGATCTTCTGGACGCCATGCACGACCAAGGGCCGCGACGGATCCTCCTGCAATTCGATGACGCCCTTCATCCGCAGCAGGTGCTCGCCATGTGTGGAACGCAGGAGATCGAGGAACATCTCGATGGCTGAAAACGGCACCGGCCCGTCATGCACCAGCGAATGGGTTTTTACGCGCTGATCGTGGCGATGGGCATGGTCATGGTCATGATGGTCATGGTGGTGATGATCATGCGTGGCCTCTTCGCCGAGCCAGCGCCGCACGTCGGCGGACTTGGTCGCAGGATTGTAGAGACCGCAGTCGAACAATGCGGCCACCCCGGTTTTCGCCTCCCCGGCATCGAGCAGTCGTGCCCCGGGATTGATCTGCCGCAAGCGCGCGCGCAGCGTGTCGAGGTCGCCGTGATCGGTGGCCAGATCGGCCTTGGAGATGACGATGCGGTCGGCCACGGCGACCTGCTTGACCGCCTCGACATGCGCATCGAGCGTAGCATTGCCGTTGACCGCATCCACCATGGTGATGACGCCGTCGAGCCGAAAGGCCTGGACCAGCGCCGGATGGGCCATGATCGACTGCAGCACCGGCGCCGGGTCGGCCAATCCCGTGGTCTCGACGATGACGCGGCCAAGCCGGGCGATACGGCCGGTCTGCAGCCGGTCGACCAGGTCGGCCAGCGTGTCGACAAGTTCGCCGCGCACCGTGCAGCACAGGCAACCGTCGGAAAGCTGGATGATGCCGTCGGAGGCCTGCTCGACCAGCAGGTGGTCGATCGCCACCTCACCGAGCTCGTTGATGATGACCGCGGTGTCGACGAGCGCCGGATCCTTCAGGAGCCGGTTGAGCAATGTCGTCTTGCCGGCGCCGAGAAAGCCGGTTAGCACCGAGACTGGGATCGGGAAACCGCTCATCTGGTTCTGCCTTCTAATTTGGGCATGATCTCTCGCGAAAGCCGGATTTCACTTTTTGGATCGTGCTCTAATTCGCGACCTTGGCCGGCTGGTCGCCTTGGGCGGCGGCACCCACGACTTTCGGGCCCGTGCCGGCGGGTACCGGCTTGTCGGGCCGCCAGGTCGGGATTGGCACGTCGGCATATTCCTGCGCGCCCTCGTCAAGCATCGCCTTCGGCGCCGGACCGGTGGCGCCGCCAAGGCCGACGGCAACCAGTGTCGGCACATGGTCGAGCTTCTCCCGATAGGGCGATTTAGGCTGGTCCTTGGCGGCGGCCGGCGGCGGCGCCTCGGACTGCTCCGCCTTCCTCTTCTTCTTGCAGACTTCGTCATGCATGTCGTTGGGCGAGATCAGATCACCGTAGGGAGCGAGCGTGGTGACGGTGGTGGACCCGGCGGCAGGTGCGTCAAAGCCCTGATCGAGCAATTTGGCCGCGGCTTCGGCGCGGCTGACCGCCGACTTCTCGCCAAGCACGACCGCCACCAGCGTACGTCCGTTGCGGGTCGCCGACCCGATCATGTTGAAGCCCGACGGGCAGACAAAGCCGGTCTTCATGCCGTCGGCGCCGGGATACCGGCCGATCAGGAGATTGTAGTTCGGAATGGCCCTATTGCCGACCGCGAGCCCCTCGATCGAGAACCACGGCGCATATCGCGGGAACTCGCGGCGGATCGCCATCACCAGGATCGAAAGGTCGCGTGCCGTCGTGTACTGGTCGGGCGAGTAAAGGCCGTTCGGGTTGACGAAATGGGTGCCGTTCATGCCGAGCCTAGCCGCCTCGGCATTCATCCTTTCAGCGAAGGCGGCCTGCGAGCCGCCGACATTCTCGCCGACCGCCATGGCGATGTCGTTGGCCGACTTGACCAGCATCATCTTCAGCGCATTGTCGAGCCGCATCACCGAGCCGGGCTTGAAACCCATCTTGCTTGGCGGTTCGCCGGCGGAATGTTTGGTCACTTTGATCGGCGAATCGAGCTGGACTTCTCCGGCCGCGATCGCCCGGAAGGTCACATAGGCGGTCATCAGCTTGCTGAGCGAGGCCGGATACCAGCGCTTGAAGGCATCCTGGTGCTGCAGGATCTGGCCGCTCTTCAGGTCGAAGACCACCACCGGATTGGCCAGCGCTGGCCCAGCCAGGACGGACAGCATGATTGCGCCAGCCGGGAATAGTTTGAGGAAATGCCTGTACCGCATGATCGAATCCGAAATCGCCTCTTGCCCTGATTGCCCCTGGCTCCGTAAGATTTCATTACGTGACCGCCAGCATAAGGATCCGACCCTCAAAAACCGGACCGCATTATTGCGGTGCTATTTACCCTATGTGACGCCAACATGGCAAAGCGCCTGACAATCACAATTGCAAGGCACCCCGGGCCCAATTGCAAACCACCAGGCTGAAGCCGGCTGCACCAACAACGAAATGGAACCATCATGCCAATCCTCAACCGCGCCGCCGAAATGCAGGACGAAGTCGCCGGCTGGCGACGGCATTTGCACCAGACGCCAGAACTGAACTTCGATGTCTTCAAGACGGCGGCCTTCGTCACCGAAAAGCTGAAAGAGTTCGGCTGCGACGATGTGGTGACCGGCCTCGGCAAGACGGGCGTCGTCGGCATCATTCGCGGCCGTCAGGGGGAAGGCCCCACAATCGGGTTGCGCGCCGACATGGATGCACTGCCGCTCAAGGAGATCACCGGCAAGCCCTACGCCTCGACCGTTCCGGGCAAGATGCATGCCTGCGGCCATGACGGCCACACCGCGATGCTGCTCGGCGCGGCGAAATATCTCGCCGAGACGCGCAACTTCACGGGCTGCGTGGCGGTGATTTTCCAGCCGGCGGAAGAAGGCGGCGGCGGCGGAAACGAGATGGTCAAGGACGGCATGATGGAGCGTTTCGACATCGCTAAAGTGTTCGGCATGCACAACATGCCCGGCCTGCCGGTCGGCCAGTTCGCCATCCGTCCGGGCCCGATCATGGCGGCGACGGCCGAATTCACTATCACCGTGAAAGGCCGGGGCGGCCATGCGGCGATGCCGCACGGCACGATTGATCCGATCGTCATCACCAGCCAGTTGGTCGGCGCCTTGCAGACGATCGCCTCGCGCAGCACCGATCCGGTCGAGGCGGTGGTGGTGTCGGTGACCAAGTTCCACGCCGGCGACGCCTACAACATCATCCCGGAATCGGCCGAGATCGCCGGCACCGTGCGCACGCTGAAGAAGGAAGTGGCCAGGAAATCGGAAGAGCGGATCCGCGCCATCTGCGCGGGACTTGCCACCGCCTACGGCGCGACGATCGAGGTCGACTACGACGCGAACTACCCGGTGACGTTCAATCATGCGGATGAGACGGTCTTCGCCAGCGATGTGGCCGCCGACGTGGCGGGCGATGCCCAGGTGCACCGCGAGATCCAGCCGGTGATGGGCGGCGAGGATTTCTCCTACATGCTGGAAGCCCGGCCTGGAGCCTTCATCTTCATCGGCAATGGCGAGACCGCCGGTCTCCACAATCCGGCCTACGACTTCAACGACGAAGCCATCCCGCACGGCATGAGCTATTGGGTGAAACTGGCGGAGACGGCGCTAGCCGCCTGAGGCCGGTCTTATAAAGCGCCGGCCGAATTGCGTTCGGCCGGCCCTCTTGGCGAAACGATCCGAAGCGGCTATGTGTCGGGCCGCGTGGTCCCGTAGCTCAGTAGGATAGAGCGGCAGATTCCTAATCTGTAGGTCACAGGTTCGATTCCTGTCGGGATCACCATGCTTTCAATTTTACGATGGCTGCGTGCAGTAAGCTGCCCGGTTGGCGACCCGCTTTCTACACGTCACTTGCCGACATAGGCGGCCAATTCATCGGGCGTCCCCATCGGGAATGCCTGCTTGAGGTAGTCGAGAAACGCGGACACCCGAGCGCTTAGCAGCCGCCTGGACGGGTAGAGCGCCCACAAGGTGATGTCGCCTCCCTCGACATCACCCCAATGTATCAGCGAGCCGTCGGCTATGTCGTGGCTGACAAGCGACACGGGGAGGCGGCCCGCACCGACCCCCGCTCGCACCGCACCCCGGACCATGATCAGCGATGACAGGGTCAGGACTGGCTGGATCGCGATAGTTGCCCGGCCAGTGGGCGTCTTCACGGCCCAGATCGGTCGATCGCCGGCCGTGCGCACGACCGCGGGAGCGGGGTGGTGTCCGGGCGGCCGCGCGAGGTCAGGGCTTGCCACGACCACCAGCCGATCGCGCAGGAAGACTCGTCCGACGAGGCTGTCATCCGGATCGGGATTGACCCTGATCACCAGATCAAATCCCTCCTCGATCATGTCGACGGAGCGGTCTTCCGTCGACACATCGAGCCTGACTTCCGGATACCTCAGCGCGAATCCGGCGGCGATCTTTCCCATCGCGGTCTGCGAAAAAACCAGTGGCGCGCTGATCCGCAACCTGCCTCGCGGCCTTTCACCTCCCGAGGAGATCGCTGCGGCTGTCTCGTCGAGTTCGGTAAGCAGCCGGCCCGCACGTTCGTATAGCGCGCGCCCTTCCTCCGTCAGCTTGAGCATGCGTGCGCCGCGTTCGAACAGGCGCAGACCAAGGCTGGCCTCAAGCTCCGCGACCCGACGCGACAGCGTCGCCTTAGGACGAGCGGCAGCGCGGGCGGCACGCCCGAAGCCGCCGTGGCGCGCCACGATGACGAAATCAGCGAGAGCAACCAGATCGATGTGTTCCACCAGTGATACGCTGCGTTCAAATATCACACCTATTGGCCCATGTGTGAACCACTCATATTGGGGTCGTCAAGCAACCCAACTCGGAGAAACAATCATGACTATCCTCGTTACCGGCGCCACTGGCCGTGTCGGCCGCCAAGTCGTCCAGCAGCTCGTCAAGCGCGGCGCCGATGTGCGCGTCCTCGTTCGCGACATCTCGAAGGCTGACTTTCCGGCCGTTGTAGAGGTCGTGCAAGGCGAACTGCTCGATATCGACTCGCTGCGCAAAGCGTTTGCTGGCGTCAACACACTGTTCCTGCTCAACGCGGTGTCGGGGGACGAATTCACCCAGGCGCTCATCACCCTGAACATTGCCCGCGAGTCAGGCGTCGAGCGGGTTGTCTACCTGTCGGTGATCCACAGCGATGGTTTCGTCAACGTGCCGCATTTCGCCGTGAAGTCCGGCGCGGAGCGGATGATCGAACAGATGGGCTTCAGCGCCACTATCCTGCGCCCGGCCTACTTCATCGACAATGAACTCATGATCAAGGATGTCATCTTCAACCATGGGATCTATCCGATGCCGATCGGAGCCAAGGGCATCGCCATGGTCGACGCCCGCGACATTGCCGAGGTCGCAGCCGTCGAGCTGGTCCGTCGTGACCAGGCCCCGGGCAAGCTGCCGATCGAAATCATCAATCTGGTCGGCCCCGATACGCTGACTGGCTCGGATGTAGCGGCGATTTGGTCGGATGTCCTGGGCCGCCCGATTGCCTATGGCGGCGATGATCCTACCGGGTTCGAGCAGAATCTGGCGAACATCATGCCCAAGTGGATGGCCTATGAAATGCGCCTGATGGCCGAGCGCTATGTCGCCGACGGCATGCTTCCTGGGGCCGGCGACGTCGAGCGTTTGACAGGGATCCTGGGCCGCCCGCTGCACTCCTATCGCAACTTCGCGACTGAGCTTGCAGCATCGGTCTGAGGCCAACCGCATTCGCGCTCAGCCTCAAGCAGCTGGTAGTTCTATGGCTGGAATCAATCCTACTTGGGCTTGTCGCTCGGCGTCCATTTGAAGTGGTCGCCGTCTTTCTCGATCTGCCCAATACCGGGGAACGGAAAGTGCGGTGCGAAGATCATCTCGTGGTCCTTGGCCAGCGTGGCCAAGGTCTTGGCCCTGTTCTGCTCACCTTCCGGCTTGTCGCCGTCGAAGGCCACGGCCCAGTCCGGCTTGGCGAGCGAGATGATTGAGCTGTGCACCGTGTCGCCAATATCGAACAGCCGTTCTTTTCCGGACTTTATCTGATAGCCGACATGGCCGGGTGTGTGTCCCTTGAGCGTTACCGAGGTGATGCCAGGCGCGACCTGGGCGCCGGCCTTGAACGGTTTCACATGGTCGGCGATGACCTTGACGATGTCGGCCGCATCCTTGTTGGACTTGGCAAAATCCCACTCCACGTCAGACATCCTTATCGTGGCGTTGGGAAAAGCCAGTTTGCCATCCTTGACCAGCCCTCCTATGTGGTCGGGATGAGAATGGGTGATCAATATCTCGCCGATGTCAGCGGGTTTGATGCCGGCCTTGGCCAGGCTGTCCTGCAGCGCGCCCCCGACACCCGTGTCGATCAATACGACACTGGTCTTCGATTTGACCAGTACGGCGTCGACGCTCAGCGTGATGGTATCGGTCGGCGCTCCCGCCGCCTTGAGCAGCTCGCCGACTTCCGCGGGGCTGTGATCGAGGCCGAAGGTCTTGCCGTCGTTGGGCTTGACGAACTGGGCGTCGTGCAGGGCGACGATGTCGAGTGTGCCAAGCTTGAATGACCTGGCATCCGGCTGCTGCGCCGGCATCTGCGCCATTGCCAGCCCCTGATGGAGCAGCACCAAAGTCGTTGTGGCCAACAGCCTGGTGGAATTGAACCTTGTCATGCGGGTATCCTCTGGCCGCGGAGGCGCGACGGTACCGGGAAGACAGCTGGTGCGGCGGACAATTCCGGGGTTGGCCGATCACAAATTCGCTAGGGATATAGGTCTCGGGCACGGTCCGGCAATGGCGACCCGTCGCCGATAGCCCTTCCTGGGACGGCTCGGCAGGCTGGGCATGGCGCATAGGCCAGAGGGCCCTATTCGTCCGCGCTCAGTGTCGGCTCACTTCGCCTGGACCATCGGCGACGCCCACGCGATGACGGTAGACCATTTCCCAGCCCTTCCAGCCCGTGAACAGAAGAATGAGAACCACGATCAGCGAGAGGACCAGGCCGGTGGGTACCACCGCCGTCTCGCCATGGGCATAGCGAGAGTACCAGTTGTAGAGTTCGATCAGGACGACGAGCACATTGCCGCCGGCGTGGAGCCACGCGTCACGCAAATTGCGGACTTGAACATCGCCAAGGACATCGGTCAGCCCGGCAAGAGCTGCCAAGGCGGCCATTATCAGGCCCGCCCCAAGCAGCCAGAGACTGGCGCTCACCCATCCCGGATTGCCTGTTCGCCAGAAGATCAGGTCGCAAACGAAGGTGGCGACGAAGAAAGCGATCGGGAAAGGGATCAGCATGGGATGGATCGGGTGGCCGGCAATGCTTGCCGTGCTTTGCGGGTTGCGGGCCAAGGTAATGCCTCCAAAGGCAGTCGCGCGCGACTGCGGTGCATCTCTGAAAGACAGTGTGACGTAAAACGCCGGCTGCAGCTGAATGTTCCACAACCCAAAGCGGCAGAGCTCCGAAGCGGAAAGGCGCGCGGGAACAAACCGGTCAGGTGGCGGAGCTGGTTGAGTGAAGTCGTGGGCGGATAGCTTGCCGCAATAGGCGCAAAGCAATCCGTGCTTACCCCCATGGCGAATCATGGCGGGCTTGCTTCGGCTGTGATCGGGCCGGCTCAGCCGACCCGCACGACAAAATGCTTGGTCACCGGCTCGATGATCTTCCAGGTGCCCTTGAAATCGGCTTCCACCACGAAGGCGTCGCCGGGGCCGACCTCGACTGGGGTGCCGCCGTCGGGCGTGATGATGATGCGGCCGGCGATCATGTGCACGAACTCATAATCGGTGTAGGTCGCATGATAGGTGCCTGGCGACGCACGCCAGGTTCCCGATATCACCTTGCCATCCGAAGTCGTGTGCTGGACGGCGGTCTGCATGGTCGGTTGGCCCTCGACCGCGATCCAGCCAGGCAGATCGCCAGCTTCCGCGTGCTCGACCGCGCCGAATTTCAGGATGGTCTTGTTCGTCATGCCGGGCTCCGTTTGCTTCATGTGTGCTGCGGGTCGGATAGCCGATGCACATGACGGGGGCAATGCCGTGCCATGCGAAACAGGCACGGCCGCACATTCGGGCTGACCGGCGCGAGCTGGAGTGGTTATGGCTTGTGCCGTGCCGAGACCAGCTCTGCCTTGCGTTGCGCCGTTTCCAGCCCAAGGCCGATGAAGGCACGCGCGTGCTTGGCGAGCGCCATGTTGTCGGTCCACAGATTGCGCCAGATCGCCGTCTTCTTCGACAGGTTCTCGTCGACAATCTCCGAGGAGAAGGATTCGAAGCTGAGATCGTCGGCATAGCCGATTGCGGTCAGCGCATCGAAAATCCCCGCGAAATCGATGTTGCCGGTGCCGAGGAAGCCGCGATGGCTCTCGCCGATATGGACATAGCCGATCTTGGCGGCGGCGTGGCGGATGGCGAGCCCGACATCGGCTTCCTCGATGTTCATGTGGAACGTGTCGAGATGCAGGAAGATGTTGTCCGACCCCGTGTCCTCGATGAAGGCCAACCCTTGCGCGGCGGTGTTGAGCAGGTTGCTTTCGAAGCGGTTGACGATTTCGAGGTTGAGCGTGACGCCGGCTGCCTTCGCCGTCTCGGCGACCTTTGCCAGCGTTGCCGCGCTGCGGTTCCATTGATCGCGTGTCGGTGCCTCGATCTGCAGGCCATGGCTGGTCGAAAGAATGCCGGCGACCTTGCTGCCGCCAAGGTCGCGCGTCAGCGCGACGGTGTCGCTGAGGATCTCGACGCCGCGCGCGGCGATCGCCTTGTCGGCGCTCGAAATATCGCCGTCACCAGGCAATCCGATGCTGATCGCGACGCCGAGACCAAGATCGGCGATGCGTTTGGCAAGCCCGTCAATATCGACATTGGCGGGGTCGAGATAAGAGAATTCGATCAGGTCGAAACCGGCCTCCCTGGTATTGGCCAGCGTGCGTTCGAGTTCGCCCTGCGCCGAGCTTGCCGACCAGACGAAGGAATGGATTCCGATGCGCGACATGATCGTCTCCGGTTAAAGCAATTCTCCGTCCGGAATTGCGTAAAACAAAGAGTTAAGCGGCGAGGAGAATGGTGCGGCCGGATCGCTCCGGCCGCACCGGCCTTGGGAGGCTTAGCGGGCCGCGGTCCAGCCCTTGTAGTCCTTCAGGTTCTCGGCCGTGATCAGCTTCGGGTCGAGCAGTACGGTGGCCTCGGCCGGCTTCTTGCCGGCGAGCAGGTCGGCCGCCATGGTGAGCGACTGGCCGGCCATCACATAGGGATCCTGCGAGGCCGAGGCCTTGATCATCGATTTGCCGGAAGAAAGTTCCTTCTCGATATCCGGCGCCCCGTCGACCGCAGTGAAGATGAACTCCGAACGGTTGAGCTGCTTGGCGGCGAGCTCCGCGCCGATCGCCGTCGGATCGTTGATGGCGAACACCGCGTCGATCTTGTCGAAACGGGTGAGCAGCGACTGGAACACTTTCAAGCCGCCATCGCGGGAGCCTTCGGCGTTCTGGTCGTCGGACAGGATCTTGATGTCGGGATGCTGGGCAAGCACGTTCTTGCAGCCTTTCACCCGTTCCAGGATCGACGACGACGCCGGCCCGTTGAGGATGACGTAGTCGCCCTTGCCGCCGGTGTGGTCGACCAGGTATTGGCAGGCTTCCTCGCCGGCCTTGACGTTGTTGGTCATCACCGTGACGTCGGCACCGGGCGCCGAAACGTCGAAGGCCGCGACGATGATGCCGGCTGCCTGCGCCTTCTTCACCGCCGGAGCGATCGCCTTGGCATCGACCGCGTTCAGCATGATCACGTCAACGCCGGCGGCGATGAAGGAATCGACCTGCGAGACCTGCTTGTTGAGGTCGTAGTCGGCCGATACCGACGTCACCTCGACCTTCGGATTGATCTTCCTGGCCGCGTCCTCGATGCCCTTGATGGTGGCGACGAAGAAGGGGTTGCCGAGCAGGCCGACCGAGATGCCGACCTTGTTGAGGTCCTTGGCCGATGCCGGCGCGATGACGACGGCCGCAAGGGCGGCGCCGCAGAGCAGTTTGGCGATGGTCTTCATTACGCTTACTTCCTCCTGATGCCCCGCGCCTCTCACGGTGCGTTACACAAGCCGGTCGTTGATGCCGGCGACTAGGTCACTCACGTTCTTGCTCCTGCCTGGAGCCGGTAGCGGTCGAGGGCGACCGCCACGATGATGACCAATCCCTTGATGATGTACTGCCAGATGTCAGAGACACCGGCCAAGATGAGGCCGTTGGAGAGCACCGCGATGATCAGGCCGCCGATCAGCGTGCCCCAGATCGAGCCGACGCCGCCGACGAAACTGGTGCCGCCGAGAATGACGGCGGCGATGGCGTCGAGTTCGTAGCTTTGCCCGAGCTGCAGGCCGTTGGCGGCGTAGAGCCTTGCCGCCGACATGGCGCCGCCAAGGCCGGCAAGCAGGCCGGAAACGCCATAGACGAAGAGCAGCACCAGCGGCACCTTGATGCCGGTCAGTCGAGCTGCCTCGGCATTGCCGCCGACGGCATAAATCCAGGTGCCGAGCACCGTGCGCTTCAGCACCAGCCAGGACAGCACCACCACCGACAGGGCGATGACGACGAGCCAGGGAATGCCGAGCACCGAGCCGTTGCCGATGAAGTCGAACGGCAGGTCGGAGTTGAACACCGTCGTGTCCTGCCCGAGCAGGCGGGCAATGCCGCGCACGGCTGTCAGCGAACCCAGCGTGACGATGAACGGCGGCAACCTGATATAGGCGATGAGCAGCCCGTTGATGAGCCCGAAGCCGAGCCCCGCCAGGATGGCCGCCGGCACGCCGAGCAGGCCCCAGTCCGGCACCAGCGACACCAGCACCGCCACCATCGCGGCCGCTGCGAGGATAGAGCCGACCGACAGGTCGATGCCGCCGGTCAGGATGACGAATGTCATGCCGGCGGCAAGCACGATGTTGATCGACGATTGCTGCGTGACGATGAGCAGGTTGGTGCCGGTGAGGAAGCGCGGATTGATGAACTGGAAGCCGGCCGCCAGCAGCACCAGCACGGGCAGCATGCCAAGGGCGGCAAATGTGGTGCGCAGCCGCCGGCTCCTGACCGCCGCCTGATCCACACTCTTCGTCGCGGTCGTCCTGTCTGTCATCGCTGAGACGCTCCCGTCGCAAGTTCCATGATCGCTTCCTGACGAAGCGGCTCGCCTCCGGATGCCGTCACCTCGCCTGATATGGCGCCGTCGCGCATCACCAGCACGCGGTCGGCGACGCCGATCACCTCGGGCAATTCGCTTGATATCATCAGGATGGCGATGCCCCGGTTGGCGAGATTGTCGATCAGCCGATAGATTTCCGATTTGGCCCCGACATCGACGCCGCGGGTCGGCTCGTCGAGGATGACGACCTTCGGCTCGGTCTCCAGAAGGCGCGCGAGCAGCACTTTCTGCTGGTTGCCGCCCGACAGCGAGCCGGCATTGGCCTGCGCCGAGTTGGTGCGGATCGACAGGTCGGCAATGGCCTTTGCCGCACGCCTGTCGGCGGCCGTGAAATCGCGAAGGCCGCCGGCTCGCGCGTCCCTGACAAGTACGCCCATGCTGATGTTGTCCGAAATGGACATATCGAGGAACAGGCCGAGTTCCTTGCGGTCCTCGGTGAGGTAGGCGATGCCGGCATCGAGCGCCTCGCGCGGCGAGCCGATGGTTATGGGCTTGCCGTCGAGCTCCATCGTGCCGGCGCTGCGTTTGTCGGCACCGAAGATCAGCCGGGCAAGCTCCGTGCGGCCCGAGCCGACGAGGCCCGCCAATGCCAGCACCTCGCCGTGATGAAGATCGAACGAACAGTTCTTCAGCAGGTGCGCGTCGGACATGCCGCGCACCGAGAGCGCGATGGCGCGTTTTCCGTCTGGAGGGCGATGATCCTTCTTGTAGAAGGCGGAGAGATCGCGGCCGACCATCATCGACACCAGGCGCGAGGCGTTGAGGTCGGCGCGATCGAGCGTACCGACATAGCCGCTGTCGCGCAGCACGCTGACGCGGTCGGCAAGTTGGTAGACTTCCTCCATGCGGTGGCTGATGTAGATGATGGCGATGCCTTGCGCCTTCAGCGTCGCGATCACCTCGAACAGGCGGTCGGTCTCGCGCGAGGTGAGCGATGTGGTCGGCTCGTCCATGACGATGATGCGCGCATTGGTCGACAGCGCCCGGGCGATCTCGACCAGCTGGCGCTCGCCGAGCGACAGGCCGGAGACCAAAGCGCGCGCCGAGAAGGAGACACCGAGCCGATCGACGATCTCTGCGGCGCGCCGGTTGCACTGGTCGCGGTCGACGATGCCGAAACGGCGCGGCTCGTTGCCGAGGAAGATGTTCTGCGCCACGGTCAGATTGGGCGCCAACGACAGTTCCTGATAGATCACCGCGATGCCGGCAGCACGCGCCTTGATCGGATCGCCCGTCGCGGCGGGCGCGCCATCGATCAGGATCTCGCCGCCGGGATCCGGCCGATAGGCGCCGGACAGCACCTTCATCAGCGTCGACTTGCCGGCGCCGTTCTCGCCCATCAGCGCATGCAGTTCGCCGGCGTGGACGCTGAGCGAGACGTCCTGCAGGGCACGGATCGCGCCGAAGGTCTTCGAGATGTGGCGCATCTCCAGCACCGGCTGGCGCGCCGCTAGCGTCCGCACCGCCGCGCTCATCGTTCACCACCCGCCGCCTTGGCGGCGGCACCATGCCGGGCAATGAGATCGCGCCAAGCGTCGCGATAGCCGGCAAGCCCGCCGAATCGTGTCGCCTGCACCGGCTCCGGCAGCTCGGCGGCGAAGTCGCGCCCCACGCTCTCGAAGGCGAGCGCGGCGGCACCCGTGGCGCTGCCTTCGAGCGAAGCACCTTGCAGGAAACCCTGGCCGGGACGCAGCTGCGCCAGGAGCCCGGCGAGCAAGCCGCCAGTGTTCAGCCCGCCATCGACGATGACGGTATTGTCGGAATGGATGAGGTCGAGGCAGAGATCGATCATCAGCGCCACATAGAGCAGCGCCACGGCAGCGCGTTCACCGGCATCGGGCGTGCGCCCGGCCAACCGGCCGGGGCGATCCGGCATCGGCCCGCCCGCCGCGAAGCTCGGAAGCGCCATGAGGCCGGCATCGATCGCCTGTTGGATCGAGCGATGCGGGATCGCGCCTTGCCAGTCGCAGCTTATGACGGCGAATTCGCGCCCGCCCATGAAGCGGATGGTCGGCACTGGACCACCGTCGACATCGACATTGACCAGCATGTCGCGCTCACGGTCGAGCGCTTCGAGCGGACAGTCGGGGTTGAGCACGACGACCCAGGTGCCGGTCGACACGACAGTCAGCGGGCCGAGCTCCTGGCGTCGATAGGCATGCAGCGCCGCATTGGAGTCGTGAACGCCGTTGTGGATGGCGACCGGGCGCCCGGCACCACCGAAGCGCTGCTCGCCGATGACGGCGCCGGCACGTTCGAAAGCCGGCATCTGGCCACGCCAGCCCTCGGCGTCGACCAGCGAGGAGAAATCACGTTTGCGCGGGGCCCACAAATGCGAATGGCAGCCGAGATAGGAAACCTCGCAGACCGGCCGGCCGCCAAGGCGCCAGCTCCAGTATTGGGGATAGCCGAGGATCCATTTCGCCGCCGCGAACGCGTCGGGATCGACTTCCTGCAGCCATAGCATGTGACGGCCATAGTTGAAGCCGAGCGGCAGGCGGGGAGAGAACGTCTCGCCGAAATCCGGGATGCGGCGGTCGATCCGCGCGGCAATTTCGGCCGGTGGCTCCTGTTCGTAGTCGAGGATCGGATGGGTCAGCGCCTTGTCGTCGACAAGAGCGAAGGTACAGCCATGGCCCGACACCATCACCCCTTCGACACCATGGTTTTCGACCGCGTCGGCGACGGCACCGAACGCCCAGTTATGGAGGGCGGCCTCGTCGAGCACGCTGAAGCCGCCTTGGCGCGCCCATTTCGGTTGCGTCCGGCGCTCGTCGAGAATGCGTCCGTCCTGGCCGAAGACGAACAGCTTCGAATTGGTCTTGCCGAAGTCGAGCACCGCCAGGTTCACGCGAGGGCTCCCGAGGTTGAAGCGATCCGCACCATGACGCCGGCATCCTCCAGCATGCGCGCATCGGCATCGGAGAGCCCGTCATCGGTCACCAGCGTGCCGATGCGCGACAGCGGCAGCGCGACGTTGCGCGCGTGGATCGACAGCTTGCGGCTGTCGGCCAGCACCACGATCTGGTCGGCGCACAGGCTGAGCTCGACGATGGACCGCACCAGCAGCGGATGCGATTCCAGCAGCCCTTCCTGGTTGAGCCCCTGTGTGCCGAGAAAGAATTTCGAGGCATAGAAGGACGTCGCCTGGGTCGGCGAATGGATGATGCCGGGTTCACGGTGCAGGTCGCCGCCGGCAACCGTCAGGCTGCAATGGCCATGGTCGCTGAGATAGGCCGCGAGCGGCATCGAATTGGTGTAGAGCCGGATGTTGCGGTCGGCGAGCTTGACGCCGAGATGGAAGCAGGTCGAGCCGCCATGGACGATGACCGCGTCGCCATCGCGCACCATGGTCGCGGCGACCGCCGCGATCTGCCGTTTGGCTTCGACGGCAAGGTCGCGGTTCTCGTCATAGGGCCGGGCATAGGCGACGCCCGCATGCGAGGCGCCATCGAGCGCCGAAATGCCGCCATAGACCTTGCGGGCCTCACCGGCCTCGTCGATCCGGTCGATATCGCGCCTGACCGTCGCCGCCGAAACGCCGAGCCGCTCCTGCAACTCGCGCACGGAGGCAAACGGGCGATCCCGCAGCAATTCGACGATCTGACGCTGGCGGCCGAGGTCGCTCAACCTTTCCTCCCTGACGCCATTTCTATGGCAATTGGTGCAACTTACTCAACATTAGTTGGATTGCAAGCTGCTTTTGACGATAGTAGATCACTATTGACGCAGATCACTCACATCTGCGATACCAACGCCAACACCGGTCCCGACGACGGGATTTTGTGCAAGCGTTGGAGAAAAGGGCCATGGCAACCCAAGCTGATGCACAGGAACTGGCCGCCTTGCGGGCGCTTTCGGCCAGCATCGGGCTGAACCCGCATATGACGCAGGCGGCGGGCGGAAACACCTCGCTGAAGGCCGGCGACACGCTGTGGATCAAGGCTTCGGGCACCTGGCTGAAGGACGCGCTCAGCGACGACATCATGGTGCCGGTGGCGATGGCGCCGTTGCTGGAGGCCGTCGACCGGCGCGACCCGGCCGCCGACAAGCCACAGGCTTTCGCCATCGAAGACCTCAATCCGCGTGGCCTGCGTCCGTCGATCGAGACCACGGTGCATGCCTTGATGCCGCAACGCGTGGTTCTGCACGTCCACTGCGTCGACACGATTTCGCTGGCCGTGCAAGCCGATGGCGAGGCCGAGGTCGCCAAGCGGCTGGGCGGCATCGAATGGGCCTGGGTGCCCTATTTCCGGCCGGGCCTGCCGCTCGCCCGTGGCATTGCCGAGAGATTGCGACCCGGCGTCGACGTACTGATCCTTGGCAATCACGGACTGGTGGTCGCCGCGGAAACCGTCCCCGACGCACAGGCCTTGCTGCACCGCGTCCGGTCGCTGCTGGCGCGGCCGGCGCGCGCGACCGCCGCACCCGACATCGCCGCCCTGACGACGCTAGCCGGCGACTACCGGTTACCGGCGGATATCGAAGCGCATGCTGTCGCGATCGATGCGGAAAGCCTGCACATGGCCGAGGCCGGCAGCCTCTATCCGGACCATGTCATATTCCTTGGCCAGGGCTCGGTCCTGGCGAGGCCGGGCGAGGACGTGGCCGGCGTCGTCGCGCGGCTCGGCGCGGCGCCACCGGCGATCCTGTTTCCCGGCGCCGGCGTGCTGATGCGCGGCGACGCCAGCGCCGGTGCCGACGCCATGCAGCGTTGCCTGGCCGACGTGACCGCGCGCGTCGATGGCAAGGCGCGGCTGAACTATCTCACGGCCGCCGAGAATGACGAACTGGTCAACTGGGACGCCGAGCAGTATCGCCAGAAGCTCAACGCCGCCGGCACGGCCTGACAAGGAACGGACGACATGACGCCACTTGTCGTCGGCATCGACATCGGCACCTCCGGCGCCCGCGCGGTCGCCATGCGCCGGGATTTTTTCATTGCCGCCCAATCCGCCGTGCCTCTCGACAGGTTCGGCCCGAACCCCCGCGATCCCCGGACATGGTGGCAAGCGGTCCAGGCGGCGCTGGCCGGGCTGCTTTCAAGCATAGACCGTGCCACGGTCCGCGCCATCGCCGTCGACGGCACATCGGGCACGCTGCTGCCGGTCGACACTGATGGGCGGCCCCTGGCCGAGCCGCTGATGTACAACGACAAGGTCGATGACGGAGACATCCTGGCCATCGTCGCCCGCGAGGCGCCGGAAACGAGCGCCGCCCACGGGCCGACTTCAGGCCTCGCCAAGGCGCTCCGATTCCAGCGTCTGCCTGGCGCGGCGGCCGTGCTCCACCAGGCCGACTGGATCGCCGGCAACCTGTCCGGACGCTTCGACGTCAGCGACGAGAACAATGCGCTCAAGACCGGCTATGACGTCGAGGCTCGCCGCTGGCCGGATTGGATCGCGGCCACCGGCATGCGCATGAATTTACTGCCTGATGTCGTCGAGCCGGGCGAGGTCAGCGGCACGCTTACCACGGCCGCCGCCGCGCTTTTCGGCTTGCCGCGCGATGTGGTTGTGGTTGCCGGCACCACGGACGGCTGCGCCTCATTCCTGGCGACGGGCGCTACGGCAGCCGGCGACGGCGTCACCGCATTGGGTTCCTCGCTGACCATCAAGATCCTGTCCGACCGGCCGATCTCGGCGCCGCGCTTCGGCATCTACAGCCATCGTCTTGGCGACACCTGGCTGGCCGGCGGCGCATCGAATTCCGGTGGCAAGGTGCTGGCGCGGCATTTTCCGCTCGCGCGGATCATCGAGCTCAGCACCATGATCGACCCCGCGACCGAGACCGGCCTCGACTATTATCCGCTCGCCACATCGGGCGAACGCTTCCCGATCGCCGATCCGGCGCTCCCCCCGCGCCTCGTCCCGCGCCCGGCGGATGATGCCGACTATCTCAAGGCGATGTTCGAAGGCATGGCCGCGATCGAAGCGCTCGGCTATCGCCGGCTTGGCGAGCTCGGCGCGCCGGCGCTGACTTCGGTGCGCAGCGTCGGCGGCGGCGCGGCAAATCCGGCGTGGAGCGCGATCCGGCAGCGTAAGCTCGGCGTTGCGTTCTTGCCGGCTTTGTCGGACGAGGCCGCTGCCGGAGCGGCGCGCCTGGCGTTGAAGGGTGCGAACGAGGCGGGGCTGCTATGAGCGGGAAACTGGCTGAACGCCTCGACGGCATCGGACCGCTGGAGGAGCGCTACCAGGTCTTCCTGGTCGACCAGTTCGGCGTGCTGCATGACGGCTCGGCCCCCTATCCCGGTGCGGTGGTGGCCTTGGCGGCACTGAAGCGCGCCGGAAAGACCGTGGTGCTGGTCTCCAACTCCGGCAGGCGCGCCAAGCCCAACGAAGACCGTTTGCTGAGGCTCGGCTTCGAGCCCGGAAGCTGGGATCATTTCGTTTCCTCCGGCGAGGTGGCGTGGCGATCCTTCCACGAAATGGCGGCGACCGGAGCGTTGCGCCCCGGCACGAACTGCCTGTTGATCAGCCGCGATAATGACCGCACAGCGATCGAGGGCCTGCCTTTTGTATTGACCGGAACCGGCGATACCGCCAACCTGGTACTGATCGCGGCCAGCGAGGGCGACCGCTACGACCTCGAGCATTATCGCCGCTTGCTGGCCCCGGCGGCGGCGCGAAAAGTGCCATGCTTCTGCACCAATCCCGACAAGATCATGCTGACGGCGGTCGGGCCCCGCTTCGGCGCCGGCGAGATCGCCGATCTTTACGAGAGCCTGGGCGGCAGCGTCACCCGCATCGGCAAGCCCGGCCCGGCGATCTTCGAAGCGGCGCTCGCGCTCGCCGGCGAACCAAAGCGCGGCAGCGTGGTCTGCGTCGGCGACAGCGTCGAACACGATATTGCAGGCGGCAATGGCGTCGGCATCGCGACGGCACTGGTGATGGGTGGGATATTGGCCGACACGCCTGACCTCGCCGCTGTCTTCGATGAGCATAAGGCCTGGCCGGACTATACGATGGGGTCCTTCAGCTTTCGCTGACCGCCGCCAAAATCCGCCTTGCACTCTCCTCGTCGGTGATCAGGATTGTGGGCGCAATCAGGTTCATTGCGCCGAGCAGGGCGTCGGTCTTCTCCGCGCCGCCGGAGGTCAGAATGCGGATTGGCGCCTTGCGCAGCCGGTCGACATCCACCGACATCACATGGTTGTTGACGGGATGGTCGACCAGATCGCCATTGCGGTCGTAGAAGTGGAACAGGAGGTCCCCGACGGCGCCGCGCGCCAGCAGCGCCTCCCGGTCCGCTTCCCTGAGGAAGCCGCCGCGCGAGAAGGTGGTGGCCGAAGCGATCCCGCCGACACTCAGCAGAACGGCGTCGAGCGCGTCGGCCATTTCAAAAACCTCCTGCAGGCCGCAGCGTTCGATCAGCGCGATCTTGGTCTCGACGCTGTCGACGACGGCTGGCGTCGGCATCAGATAGCCGTCGCCCTGGAAGATCTGGGCGAAGCGCCAGGCGAACTCGGCCGGGTTGACCCGGCGCGCGACGCCGACGCCGCCAAGCAGCGAAATCACCTTGAAATCGGTCAGCGATTTGGCGCTGATGAACGGCAAGGTGTGGAACAGCGTATTGCCCCAGCCGACACCGACCTGCATGCCGGATTTCATAGCGTCGGACAGGAACATGCCGGTCTTGGCGGCTATTGCCGGGATCGGATCGGCACTGGCCGCCGTCAGCGGCGCCACCAGCGCCTGCTGGAGGCCGAAGGTCTTTTCCAGCGCGCGCTCCAGCCGCACGATCTCTAGAAGCTCGCTCTCGATGGTGATCTTGACCTCGTTGCGCGACCGCGCCTCCGCCAGCATGCGCACGATGGTGACGCGGCCGACGCCGAGCACATCGGCGATCTCGTTCTGCGTCATCTGCTCGACGAAATACATCCAGGCGGCGCGGATCCTGAGGCGGTCCGTGCGGCTCTCGCTGACGATCTGCTCGGTCGCTTCCGCTCCTGCCCGCCTTTCGTCGGTCCGCCTTTCCTCGGGCCGTCTTTCCACGATTTGTCGTCCCCTGGCCAATCATCCCTCCCCCGCGGCGGACGAGTGCGCCGTCGCCGATTCTGCATGCTGGTCTAGTATCGCCTATTGATCTACCAATCGATAGGAACAATGTAGAGTCGGTGGTGCCCGTCGCAGGTGGCGCCGCACGGCACATTCGAGGCTAACCGCGATGCTCCGACAAATCTCCGAAGATGTCCGCGTCAACCTCAAGGACCGGCTGCGGGAAGTCCGCGACATCATCCGCCAGAGCCGCCATGACGGCGCCAGCGAGGCCAGCCTGCTGCGCGAAGCAACCAGCCATCTGCCGCCATTTCCGGGCAAAGGCATCGAAGGCCTGCTCAGCCATGCCGCGAGTGCCGTCGACGAAGCGCTGTCGATCGCCGAATCCTTCGTTCCGCACGAGCGCCCGATAAGAGTGGACGGAACGACCGTAAAAGGCCTCGCCACCTATTTCCCGGCCGGTGACGAAGACCAGCAATTGAGCGCCGAGCGCCTGTTCCGGCGCGACATGTACTATCTGACCAAGGCAGTGCTTGCCGGGCTGAAGATCGACCACGCCCGTATCCATGAAGCCGGTTTCGCCGCCGTCCACGCGGCCATGCGCAAGCGCCATGGCGAATTGTTGGCTGCGCTGGCGGCGCCGGGTGCCGGACTGCAGGCCATCGCGGCCATCTGCGCGGCACTGCTGGTCGAGTTGCGCAACCAGCGTCCGGTCCGCTTTGGCGAAGCCGCGCCGGAAGCGAGCGCTGCTGGCGGCCAGGCGCTCGACATAAGCTGCCTGGCGCCGGTCGTCCTGGCCTGCGGCCTGGCGACCACCGGTCGTGACGGCGCGCCGGAGCCCGACATGCTGGAAATCGCGATTCTGGCGGCCGACATACGTCATGAGCGCATTGCCCAAGCCTGCGCCAAGGCGAGCCCGGTCGATGAATTGGCACCTGTGTTCGCCACCTTGCTTGCGCATCTGCCGTAAGCTCCAGCGGCGATTGCGGGACTACTCCCCGGCTGCCATCGCCGTGATCGTCTTCTTGGCGCGCTGGATCGAGGCCGGGCTCATCGACAGCTCGGTCAGGCCCATCTCCAGGAAGGCCGGAATGAGATCCGGCCGGCCCGCCGCTTCGCCGCACATGCCGACCATGATGCCGGCGGCGACGCCGGCCTTGGCCGTCAGCCCGATCGCCGACATGACCGCCGGATTGGTGACGTCGTTGAGCTTCGCAACGGTCGGGTTGAGCCGATCGGCCGCCATGATGTACTGGGTCAGGTCGTTGGTGCCGATCGAGAAGAAAGCTACTTCCTTGGCCAGTGCCGGGGCGATCAGCACGGCGGCCGGGGTTTCGATCATCACGCCGAGATCGAACGTCGCATGCGGCACGCCTTCGGCCTTGAGTTCGGCGGCGCATTCGGCGACAAGAACGCGCGTCTGCCGCACCTCGCCAAGATCGGAGACCATCGGCAGCATCACCTTGATGTTGCCGTGCACGGCGGCCCTCAGCAGCGCCCTGAGCTGGCGCTTGAAGATATCGGGCCGGTCGAGGCACATGCGGATGCCGCGCCACCCGAGGAAGGGGTTCTCCTCGTCGGGGAACTCGATGCCGGCAATCGGCTTGTCGCCGCCGATGTCGAGCGTGCGCACGATGACCGGATAGGGTGCGAAGGCCTTGGCCAGCGCCGCATAGGTCTCGGCCTGCATGTCCTCCGACGGAAGGTGCATATGGCGCATGAACAGGAGCTCGGTGCGGAACAGGCCGACACCCATGGCGCCGGCCTCTTGCGCTGCCTCGATCTCTTCCAGCGAGCCGATATTGGCCGCGACCTCGATGACCCTGCCGTCCGCCAGCTTCGGCGTCACCGTCTTGAAAGCCGCCAGGCCGGCACGCTCCTTCGCCGCCGCTTGGACACGACCGGCGAAATCGGCGCGCGTCGCCGCATCGGGGTCGATGATCACCTGGCCGCTGTTGCCGTCGAGCGCCACCTCTTGTGCCGTGCGCAAGAGGTGGATCCGGTCGCCAAGGCCGATCACCGCCGGAATGCCATGCGAGCGGGCGATGATGGCGATGTGCGAGGTGGCGCCGCCATGGCCGCACACCACGCCGCCGATGCGTTTCAGCGGCGCCCGCGCCAGATCCCAGGCCCCGATATCATCGGCGATCAGGATCGCACCTTGCGGGATGTTCTCGAGGCTGACGTCGTCCTGGCCAAGCAGCACCAGGCTGATCTGCCGTCCGACCGCATGGACATCGTCCGCCCGCGCATTGAGATAATGATCGTCGACGGCGCTGAAATCGGCGGCGATGGTGGAGGCGGCGGTTATCGTGGCCGAGACCGCGTCGTTGCCGCCCTTGATTGCCTTCTCGGCCTCGCCGGTCAGGCTGTCGTCGGCGGCGATATCTCTCAGCGCCGCGACGATGCCGCGGTCACCGGCCGACAGACCATCCTGTGCCAAAGCCCGGTCCATGCGGGCCTGGACGGCGGCGACGGCGGCGCGAAACCTGTCGATCTCGCCGGCGATCTCATCGGCCTGCAGCATGCGGCCCTGCCCGGCGATGTCAGGCGGGAAATGTGCAAAAGCCGGCCCGATGGCGACGCCCTCGCTTGCGGCGACACCGCGCAAACCACTGCTTGCTTCGCCTGATGCAGCTGGCGCGGACCGGGGCGCTGGCGCAGGCGCCGCTTCCTTGCCCTGGTCATTGGCTGGAGCGTGGGAGTCTTCGTCGTCGAGACCCGCCTTTGGGTTCTCGAGATAGCCGATCAGAGCCTCGATCGCCTCAATGGCGTCGGCGCCGTTCGCCCGCACAGTGACTTCCTGGTTTTCCTTGACCGCCAGCAGCATCAGCTTGACCGAGCTCTTGGCACTGACCGCCTTGCCGTCCTTGACCAGTTCGACGTCGGATTCGAAAGCCTTGGCGAGCTTGACGAAGCGCGTGGCGGGACGGGCGTGCAAACCTTCATGCACTCTGACGATGGTCGAGCGTTCCATGGCAAATACTCTGCTTTTTTGGGCGCCAAAGCCAGACTGGCTGGGCGCGAATGCTTTCAGGCGGCGATGGTGATGATCGCGCCTGTCTTCAGCGCAGCCACGAGGGCTTGCGTATCGACCTGCGATGCGCAGATCTCGCCCGGCCTTTCGGCCTCGGTGGCGCCGTTGAACGAGATGACGACGTGGCCCATCTCGAGCACCTTGCTCCAGGCGCTGGAGCCGACGGCGGTTATGACAGCCGAAACCGGGCCAAGGGTGATCGACGCGCCCTTTTCAGGCGCGCCGTCGCTGGGTCCGATCTCCGTCTTGTGGAGCACCGAGACCTCGGCAAGCTCCGGTGGCGAGCCATCCGCGAACAGGATGACCACGCCGCCCTCGGCGAGGTCCGCCACTTCGGGTCCTATTGCCGTGATCCGTGTCTTGAGAAGAACCGACATATGGCGAACCTCGTTATTTCTGGTGTTTAGAAAACGATCAGGGAGACGACCCAGGCGATCAGCACCGAGACCGGACCCATGATCTGGCGGCTGATGAGCACCGCCGGCACGCCGATTTCGATGGTTTTCGGCTTGGCTTCACCCAGTGCGAGGCCGACGGGAACGAAGTCGCAGCCCACCTGGGTGTTGTAGGCAAACAGAGCCGGCAGCGCCATCGCCGGAGAGATCGTGCCGTTGGCAATCTGCGGGCCGATGATGGCGACGCCGATAACCTGCGCGATGACAGCGCCTGGGCCCAGGATGGGCGACAGGAACGGCAGGCCGCAAATGGCCGAGATGATCAGCAGGCCGACGATATTGTTGGCCAGCGGACCCATCGGCTGCGCCAGCACGTCACCGACGCCGGTATACAGGATCAGGCCGATGAGCATGGTCACGAAGGCCATGAACGGCAGCACGTTGCGGATGACCTGATCGATGGTGCGGCGGCCGGCATTGAAGAAGATGCCGACGACACGACCCATGACGCGGCCGATCGTGCTGATGAAACCGATCAGGCCACCCTCGCTGGGCAGCGCCGTCGGCGTCGCTGTGTTGTTGGTCGAACCCATCGATGCTGCTCCCCCTGCAGTCGTGACCGCCTCGGACCCGTCCGCCATTGTGACGTCGGCCGGCTTGACGCCCGAAACGTAGATATCCTCGGTGATGAACTGGGCGAGCGGCCCGGACTGTCCGACCGGCGTCAGGTTGACGGTCGGGATACGCTTGCGCGGATAGACGCCGCATCGTGCGGTGCCGCCGCAGTCGACGACGACAACCGCCATTTCGCTTTCGATCGGCGGCGCCTTGAAGCCGTCGACGGCTTCAGCGCCGGTCATATCGGCGATGAGCTGCGCCACCGGATGAATACCACCACCGGTGACGGAAACAACCTTGCTGCGCTGTTCGGTCGGCTCGATCACAAGCGGACCGCCCCACCCTGTTTTGCCGCGGGTGATCCGTACGGCTTTGTATGTCTTGGCCATGATGTCCTCCCCGCCCTTACAGCTCGACGCCCTGGCGGCGTGCCATGATGGCGGTGATGCGCTCGGTCAGCATGCCCTTGAGCAGGATGACGACGAGGCCGACGATGGCGTACCAGATGGCAACCTTGACATGGTAGCCGGCGGCGATGACGCCGCGCTTCTCGAGATCGAGCAAGGCCACGAGCATGCCTCCCCAGACGAAATATTCGCCAGGGTTGATGTGCGGAAAGAGGCCGAGCGGCGGATGCACGTAGGACACGGCCGCGTCATAGAAGGCCGGCTTGTGCTTTTCTTCCAGGAACGAGCCGAAGGTGTAAGCCATCGGGTTGGTGAGGAAGAACACCGCCAGCAGCGGCAGCACGGTGTAGCGGGTCAGCGCGATGCGGCCAGCGCCACGCGCCAGACCGTGGACCCGCTCTTCGCCGACCAGTTCGGTGACGGCGTAAAAGGCGGTCATCAGCACCACAAGCGTCGGGATGATGCCGGTGACAAAGCCGGCGAAAACCTCGCCGCCCTTCTGGAAAATGCCGATGAAGTACTTGCCGATGGCAGTCAGCCAGCCAAGCTGCTCTTCCTGCTGCACGTTTTTCAGCTGCTCCTTCAGCTGATCGGCGGTGACCGGCCCGCTGTGGGTCTGCGCCTGCGCCAGGACCACGAGATGATCGGAAGCATGCTCGACGGCGAGCCTGCCATGCAATGCAGCATCCGAGACCATGGCACCCGCGACATGCAAATTGTGCACGGCCATGTCGGCATGCTGCGCCAACAACGAAAATACAGACATTTCTCCTCCTTATGCCGGCCCGCCGGTTGATCCCAGTCGGCGCACGGCCTCCTCTATGCCCTTGCTACATTCAAGCCGGCCAAACCCGGCTTCTTCCCCGGCTCCGACCGTGCTTTGTCGATCTGTTCGATCGCCCGCTTCACGGCCTCGGCCACACCGGGTTCCCCCTCCCCCATGATCGCAGGGTTGGACCGGAGTCGATCGAGGGGAACGCCCTCGAATTCTTCATGTCGCTTGAATTTGGTGAACACGGAACGGCCGCTCATCACCATCATGCGGCGCACGATCAAGTCGGGCGTAACCACGACCAGCGCGATCGTTCCCTTGGCAAATCGGCCGCGAAAATTGCCGGCTCCGACGAAGCCGTCCTTGTACTGGTCGGTGACGCCCCGGAAGACATCCGAATAGTGCCGCATCTGCAGCCAGACGCCGAGCGACTGCAGCGCCCACACAATAACCAGCAGAAGCAGTCCCCACTGCCAAATCGCCATTCGGTTCTCCTCCCGAAGCCTCAGTCGAGGCGCACCTTGGACCGGCGCGCGACAACAGCAAAGTGAGAACATTTGTTTCCGCGAATGTCAATATGTATGATATTGACCTCAACCACGGTCATCCACAGGGCCGCCGCGCGATTACGGCGGGGGCACGATTGTGCTAACCTGGGGGAAACGGGATACAGGAAATGGAACTGCCCTTCAGGGATGAACTGGCCCTCATGCCCGACCTGCGCCACCGGCTGCGGCAGTTGCGCTGGTTCCGCGCCACCTTCCGCGGCAGCGCCAAGGTGGTCTCGGACACATTCGGCGTACGCTTCGAAATCGACGAGGCGAAGCTGACCCGGGCTTTTCTCGACTGGGTCGAGGTCATGGAAGCGCAGAAGCGCTTTGCCGCGATCGACCGCGCCGATTTCATCGTCTTTGCCGCCGGCCTCGTGCTGCGCGAACTGATAAAACAGGCGCCGGCAAGGGAAATCTCCGGCCTCACCCAGCTCATCGAAACGGATCAGAATGCCGGCACGCTGGACATCATCCGTTTCTGGCCGGAAGGCTTTCTCTACACCAACTACTGTGTCTCGGTGATTTCGGCGATCTACGAGCAGGAGTTTGGCTCGGCGCCCAGTATCGACAAATGCGCCGACGACCTGCGCACCTGGTGGTCCTATCGCGAGAACGTCACCGAAATGCCGGCCTATGCCGTGGCTTTCCTCGACCGCTTCCTGGGGGCGGAACCGAACTGGATCACGCCCGATCGCGCACAGTCGCGGCAGGCCATGCAGCGGGCGCTGGGGTCCTCCCGCGCCAGCGACGTCTTGCGCCAGCTTTGAATTGGCCTCTATTACCCCCTATCCACGAGGCCGAGCGCGCCCGCTATTGAACATTTGACTTTTTGTCGATAGCGATGTGCGAATTCTGACAGAGGCCGGGAGAAACGCGTGGCGCCGTCAAGACTGATCATTTTCGATTGCGACGGCGTTCTCGTCGACAGCGAGCCACTGGCCGCCAAGGCCTATGAACGTGTCTACGATAAGCATGGCATGCCGGGCGTTCACGGCGGCATCATCGCCCAGTGCGTCGGCATGAAACAGGCCGACATCATCGTCAGGATCAAGGAGTTGACCGGCCATCAGTTTCCCGCGTCGGCCGACGGCGATATCTGGGCCGAGACCAAGGTGCTTTTCACCGAAGAGTTGAAGCCAACGCCTGGAATAGGCTCGTTTCTGGAAACGCTTGCCGGCGACCGCTGCGTTGCCTCCTCGTCCTCCATCGAGCGTATAAACCACAGCCTGGCGGTGACCGGATTGGCACGCTTCTTCGGCGATGCGATCTACAGTTCCTCGATGGTCAAGAACGGCAAGCCGGCGCCGGACATCTTCCTTTTCGCGGCTGCCAGGATGGGCGCCAAACCAGCCGACTGCATCGTCATCGAGGATTCGCCTTTCGGCATCCAGGGCGCGGTCGCCGCCGGCATGACGGCGATCGGCTATACCGGCGGCGGTCATACTTATGCCGAGCATGCCGCACGGCTGACGGCGGCCGGTGCCGATCTCGTCTGCGCCGACTGGCATGAAGTTAGCCGGCAATTGGCTGGACTTGGTGTGCCAGCCTAAGTGGCAGAGACTAAAGAGGATGGTTTGGCGGCCATTCGCTGCGTGGAATCTCGGAGCCGACACGGAAGCCGAACGACAGGACCCTGGTCGCATCGGTATCCACCTCGCATCGGAAGCTCAGTTGGTACCATGTGGTTGTCGTGCTGAAGGCCGCTTCGGGGCGGTCGAGAACATTGCCGGCTTTCAGCGGAATCGTCGGCAGCCATTTGGGAGAATAGTCGGCACCCTGCAGCTCCTGGTCCAGCACGTTGGCGCAAAGGGTCGCAACGCGCTGACTGCGAGGTACGCCGCTCATGGAACTCGTGGCCAACGCGTCGCCGGTAGCGCCCTGCGAGTAGAGTTTCCGAACCCCCGGAAGACCGGAATACATTGGTGATCCAGCACCTGCGTCGTTCGTGGAATTTGAGGCGGTGGCTTTTCCGGCCCGGGACTTCAGGGCTTTTTCAGACTTGAACTTCATCGTCTTGACGACTTTGGCCTTGGGCTTTTCGGTCGCGGCCCCGGTCTTGGCGTCGCTCTCGGCTGGCGACGGCTTTGGCTCTACGGCTGCTTGCTGATCGGAAGCTTTTGGCGCAGCCTGCTGTTTATCAGCGTCTTCCGTGACCTGCTTTTCCTCGCTCGGCGTGGGCTTGGTGACGGTCGGCTCGGTTGGCGGATTCTCATCGGCTTTGCTCGCATCCGGCCGCTGCTCCGCGTTTGCCGTCGCTGCAGGCTTGTTCTCGGCGGACTTGGGCACGACCGGAGGCTTCGAGGCCTCATCCTTTGCAGGCGACGGCGCATTGTCCTTGGCCGCCCCCCCATCCAGGGATTTCTTCGGTCCGGTATCTTTGTCGCCATACTGAAAAACGCGCTTCAAAGCGGTGTCGTCAGGTTGTTTGCGCGGCTGTTCGGGTGGCTTTTCAACCTTATGCTCGGGGGGTTTATCAGCCTTAGGTTCCGGCGGCTTCTCGGCTTTGAGCGGCTGCGGTTTTGGCTTGTCGGGCGGAGGCACGAGCGCGACGCTTATCGGTTGCTCCTGCTGGGGCTCTTGTGAGGCTTTTGACAGGCCGTAGATGAAGAACGATGCGACAAGCGCATGCAGGACCAGCGATGCGGCCAAGGCCCACAGCAGATTCCGGCGCCATTCGCGTGTCTCATCCTTCATCTCTTCCGATGTGGAATGAAATAGCGGCGGCTTCAAGCATAAGCACCGGATTGACGCCATTTAGCCGCTGACAGCTTGGTGATCTGGGGGATGCCGCGCAGGGAGATCGGCTAGCTTTGCCGCCAGCGTGGGATTCCGTCCAGAAATCCCTCGTCCAGCCGCGTTTCCCCAAACCAGTTCAGCCGGTTGATGCTGACGAAACCCGCATCGATCGCGGCGTTTTCATCCCCCGGTTCGCTTGCATGGCTCGGCCACGCGGCACCGTGATGATCGTGCGATCCCCGGCGCTTTCCACCACCTCGGCCGTGCGGCCGATCTTGTCGCGGCCGATGCGCGGCTGGCGAATTTCGGCCGGCAGCGCGGTCGGCAAGTTGACGCTCAGCCAATGGCCCTCTGTCGCCCAATCGGCACGCGCTTGCCAGAGCGAGGCGATCAGCTTGCCAAGCCATTCGTCGTCGGCAGCGCCGAAGTCAGGATTTTTCACGCGCGAAAAGCCGATCGCGGGTATGCCCCAGAAACTCGCTTCGCGGGCAATACCCAGTGTGCCGGAATAGGCGATATCCTCGGCGACGTTGCGGCCGTCATTGATGCCCGACAATACGAGGTCAGGCTTCGGTTCATCAGCGAATAGCCACGTCATGGCGCTCACCACGCAATCGGCTGGCGTGCCCGAGCACGAATACCAGTTCGGCTTGACGCGCCGCATCGTCAGCGGCCTGGCGATGGTCAGCGACGAGCCGGCGGCGGTGCGCTTGCCGTCCGGCGCGACCACCCAGACATCGTCGCTCAACCCGAGGGCGGCATTGACCAGACGGGCAAGACCCGGCGCTTCGATGCCGTCATCGTTGCAGATCAGGATTCTCATGATGCGCTTCCTTGCCCCACCGTGATGCGTTGACCCGTACGGCATTGCGTGAGCAAGGACGGAATATGGCTTTTCAACTCGCCCAGAAGATCGGGCGCGCAGGAATGGCCCAGCGCCCTGGGGCGTCCCGCCTTCTCCCAGATGCCGACATTGCCCGACAGTGTCGGGTGGGTGGGCATGCGTATCCAGTCCGCCCGGCCGGCCTTGTGCATGAGATCGGCCGGAGAGCCCAAAGGCAGATGCCCGGTGAGCAACACCGGAAACCCGGCATCGTCGGCGCGAGGCAAAAGGTGCGACGACGGGCCAGCCTCGCCCATGCCGTCATTGGCCAGCAGGGGCAGCGAAGGCAGCGGGTCGGCATCGCTCCAGTCGGCCGCGCTTCGCAGGCGGGCAAGCAAAAGCTCGGAAATGCCCGGCAACAGGGACGCGGTCGCGCCGATCTGCGCTTCCAGCGACGAACGCATGCCGGCATGGACGGCGAACGACCCCGGCAAGGCCGCGATCAGTTCCAGCGATCGGCCAGACAGCGGCGTCGGCAACAGGCATCCCTGCGGATGCCGCGCCACCCATTCGGAAATTTCTTGCGCCCGGGCAGCCCCCGGCACGGGATCCGCCCCGTAGGAGGCATCGAAGACCAGGAGATCGCAGTGCGGGATCGTGTCCATGACAAACACATTGCTGTCAGGCACCACATCGGCTGAATAGGCGATGCGGCTTGTCCCGTCGTCGACGGTGAACCAGACACCGCCGACGACATGACCGGACCGCCCGGTCCTGACCGTGAAATTGCCGCTTGTCAGTGTGTCGCCTGGTTCGAAGAGTTCGATGCGGTTTTCAGGCAAGGGAAATCGCCTGAAATCCTCCGGCTCGGCATAGGCGGCAAGCGTGGCCGGCGCCTCGGCACGGGTCTCCGCCGTCATGAAGATCGGGCCGCTATAGCCCCGCGACAACAGCCAGCTCAGCGCGCCGACATGATCCTCATGGGCATGCGAAACAAAAACAGCATCGATGTCGTCGCTCGACCCGTTGAGCGCTGGATAGTATTCCGCGCCGGAAGCGCCGACCTTGATGCCGACATCGAGCAGGATGCGATCGTCGCCGCTGTTGACGGCGAGGCTGGTGCGGCCCTTTTCTCCGAAGCCGCCGGCAAGGTCCAGTATCATCACGAGGCTGTCCCCGCCGCCGGGATCAGCCAGCCGGATTTTATGCGCAGGCGCGCTTGCGCCCCGTTCTCCAGCACAACCGGATCGGGTTGCTCGAAATGCAAGGTGAGGTCGGGACCAGCGGTCGGCGCGAATTCAATCCGCGCCGCGCCGCCCTGGTAGATCGCCCGCTTGACGAGACCATCGAAGCCCGAGGCATCGGCCGAAAGCTCGATATCGGCGGAGCGGCAGCAGATCTTGGCGCCGGCGCGCGGCCGCTCGCCAGGCCGGCAACGGACCACCAGCTCGGTTCCGAGAACCCGGACCTTGCAATGGCCGTTGTCCTCGCTGGCCAACACGTCCGCCGGAAGCAGAATGCCTTGCGAAATGAAGGAGGCCACCATTTCATTTGCCGGCTTATGATAGAGTTCACGCGGGGTGGCGAGCTGCGCCAAGCGTCCATGGTCCATCACCGCGATGCGGTCGGCCAGCGCCATCGCCTCGGCCTGGTCATGGGTTATGTAGACGACGGTCGTGCCGGTGCGCTTGTGGAAGGCGGCGAACTCGTCCTCCATCGAGGCCCTGAGATGGACGTCGAGATTGGCGAGTGGCTCGTCGAACAGCACCAGCGAAGGTGTCGCCACCAGGCAACGCGCCAAGGCCACCCGCTGGCGCTGGCCGCCGGAAAGATTGGCGGGCCGGCGCTCGCCCAGGCCCTGCAGATTGACAAGGGCAAGCGCGTCTTCCACTTTTTGGCGCGCAACCGCCTTGTCGAGCTTGGCCACCTTCAGCGCATAGCCGATATTCTCGGCGACGCTCATATGCGGCCACAGCGCATAATTCTGGAAGACGATGCCGACGCGCCGCTTTTCCGGCGCGACGCTGCCGCCGCTGTTCGACACGACATCGCTGCCGATGCGGATTTCGCCCGAGGTCACCTTTTCGAAACCGGCGACCAGCCGCAGCAATGTCGTCTTGCCACAGCCGGAAGGGCCGAGCACCGCCAGAAACTCGCCGTCGGCGACGTCGATCGAGACATCCTTCACGGCGTCGAAATCGGCGAAGCTTTTGGTCACATGGTCCAGGGTCAGTCGCGCCATGGCAGAACTCCGCTCGGAAGATGAGGGGCAAGCAGGTTGGTCACCAGCATCAGCACGAAGGTGACCGCGACCGTGATGACCGACATCGCCGCCGCATAGTTGGAATCGCCGCCCTGCTCGAAGGAAAACATGACAACGCCGATGGTCTCGGAACCCGACGACCACAGCAGCGCCGAGACGGTGAGTTCGCTGAGCGCCGTCATGAAGATCAGCAGGCCGCCGGCGATCGCCGCCGGCGCGACCAGCGGAAAGACGATGGTGCGCATGCGCGTGAACAGGCCGGCGCCCGCCACCTGTGCGGCTTCTTCGAGTGCCCGGTCGATCTGGTGATAGCCGCTGATGGTCGGCCGCAAGGCCAGCACCAGGAAACGGGCGAGATAGGCATAGAGGATGATCCAGACGGTGTTGTAGAGCTGGACGCCGGTCAGCGGGATGGGGCGCAGGAACAAGAGCAGCGAGGCGATCGCCAGCACCACGCCAGGCAAGGCGTAGGGCAGTTCGACTGAAAGATTGAGCAGCCGCACCCAGCGCTGCTTGCCCCAAGCGATGAGATAGCCGATCGGCACGGCGACGAGGACCGCGAAGAAAGCGGCAGCGATCGACAGCCAGAAACTGTTGAAGAAGGCGCGGCTGGCGGCATCATGCTCGAACAGCACGAAACGGTAATTGTCGAGCGTCGCCGTCTTGGCGGTGAGCGCGATGCCGTAGCCCGGCACCAGCGAGGTCAGCACCAGCCCGAACAGCGGCAGGACCAGCACCAGCACGATGAGCAGCCACATGCCGGCCTGGACGACCGGCCGCCAGCGGCCCAGTTCATAAGGTTGGGCCGGCAGCGACGTCAAGGAGATGCGGTAGTCGCGGCGGCGGCTCATCACCTCCTGGGCAAGAATGCCGGCCATGGCGATGATGCCAATCAGCACCGACAGGAACGCGGTCTCGCCGAGTACCGCCGGCCCCCCGCCGGCCAGCTTCTGATAGATGAGCGTCGGCAGCACCAGGTAGTTGGCGGGGATGCCGAGAAAGGCCGGAATGCCGAAATTGCCGACGCAGGAGACGAAGGCAAGCGCGGCCGCCGCCATGATCGACGGCGTCATCAAGGGCAGCACGATGGTGATCAGCACGGTGAACCAATTCGCACCGCCGGCGCGCGCCGCCTCGACCAGTTCGCGCGGCAGCTTGCGCAGGCCTGCACGCACCAGCAGGAAGACCAGCGGCCCGTATTGGACGCCAAGCAGCAGGATGATGCCCGAGGTCGAGTAGAGCGGGTTTTTCGTGCCGAGCGGCGGCGCCGCTCCGAAAAGCTTGAGGAATGGGCTGGCAGGGCCGAACAGTTGCAGCCAGGCCAGCGCCGTCACCTGCGGCGCGATCATCAGCGGCATGACGTAGCAGAGCACCAGGGCGCTTCGGCCGCGTATGTCGGTCAGCGAGACAAGCACGGCCACCAGCGTTCCCGACAGCACCGCCAGAAGAGTGCCGCCGATGCCGACGACCAGTGTATGCCATGTCGCGATCCAGGTTGCCGGGCTTCTCAGCCCGGCCTCCACGGCCACCGTCGACAAGACACCGCCGGGTGCCACGATCTCCTTGACGAGGCGCAGCATGGGCAGCAGCGAAAGCAGGACGATGACGACGGCCACCACCGCCGTCAGGACCATTTCCTGGCCCCGGCTCTCCCTGATACGTGTCGGCATGATTGCGTTTCCTGGGATCGGTCAGCGGGGCGGCCGGGCTCACCGGAACTGACGAGATGCCGTCGAGACGGCATCTCGCGGGGATCGACGGCTCAGCCGCCGAACAGGTCCTGGAACTTCGCCTTGTCGGCGTCGGTCTCGGCGACGATCGCCTTGGTGTCGAACGGCATCACCTTGACCTTGACGCCTTCCGGCAGCCAGTCGGGACGACCGACCGAGGCGCGTGCCGGCAGGTAACCCATCGACAGCGCCAGCTTCTGGCCTTCATCGGACAGAATGAAGTCGACGAATTTTTTCGCACCGTCGACGTTCTTGGCGGTCTTCATGATGGCCACCGGTTCGGTCACGGCGGGCACGCCCTCCGAGGGGAACACGAATTCGACAGGCGAACCCTTCTTCTTGGCGTTCATCGCCATGAAATCGACGAGGATGCCATAGGGCTTCTCGCCCGACGCCACCGACTTCAGCACCGCGCCATTGCCGCGGACGCTGACGGTGTTGTTGGTCTTCAGCTTCTGGAAGAAATCCCAGCCATAATTGCTGTCGCCGGCGAAGCCCGAAAGCAGGTAGGCGGCGGCACCGGAATAGAGCGGGCTCGGCATGACCAGGCCATCGGCATAGGCCGGCTTGGCGAGGTCCGCCCAATGCTGCGGCTTTTCGGCGGCAGCGGTGTTGTAGACGATGCCGGTAGTGATCAGCTTGCTGCCGAAATAAGTCTTGTCGGCGTCATAGGCATCCGCCTCGATGCCGTCGAGCTTGGCCTCGGGATAGGCCAGCAGCCGGTCGTCCTTCTTCAGCAGTTCCATCGACACCGCGTCGGCGATCAGCAGCACGTCGGGCTGCGGGCTGCCTGCGGCGAACTCGGCCGCCATCTTGGTCAGGATGTCGCTGGTTCCGGAGCGATAGATGGTGACGTCGATGCCGGGCTGTGCCTTCTTGAAGGCATCCACGGTCTTGGCTGCGTCTGCCTCGGGCTGGGATGTGTAGAGCGTCAGTGTTTCGGCATTTGCCACGCCGGCAAACAAAGTTGCCGCGAGCGCCAGCTGGCTGGCCAGCAGCTGGATGAATAGCGTCTTCATGAGACCTCCTGTCTTGTCTGTGCATGACCGGTCTGGCCCCTGGCCAGCACCCCGTCTCTTCCTCCCTGCACGGCGCATATGACTGGTGGATGACACAGCGCGTGAAACCAACAAAATATGTTCATATGTACGATGTCAATTACAAATGATCACAGCTGTGCGATAATCGGCCTGCCGCGAACCCGGCATCCGATTGACGTAAGAGCGGCCTTGCCCGGATGAGGACAACCGTCGGCCATGACACATGAGGGACGACATCCATGCCCACGCAAAAGCCCGCACCGGCTCGCCTGCCGATGGTCTCGTCGGACCTCAGCGTCAAGACGGCATGGCTCTATTATGTCGAGGGCTTCACGCAGGAGCAGATCGCCGAAAAGCTCGATGTCTCCAGGGTGAAGGTCATGCGTACGCTGGCCGCCTGTACCGCCGAGGGCATCGTCGTTACCATGATCAACGCGCCGACAGCCGAACAGGTGGCGCTTGAGCGGGAACTGGAAAAACGCTGGGGCCTCAACGCCGCCGTCGTCATCCCGACACCTTCGGTTCACGACCATCTGGAGAAGGCCATCGGCCACGCCGTGGCGGCCTATCTCGGCGAGCAGATGCAGGATAGCATGACGCTGGCGATCGGCGGTGGCGCCACGCTGCACGCCAGCCTGGGTTTCCTCGCCCGCCGGCACTTGAAGCGCGCCTCGGTGGTGGCGCTTGTCGGCAGCCTGCCGCATTCGCAATGGATCAACCCGTCGATCGTGGCCGCCAAGGTCGCCGATGTGTTCGAGGTGGACAGCTATCAGATCACGGCGCCGGTGATGGTGGACGACCCCTCGCTGCGCGATCTCCTGTGGGCGCAGCCGACGCTGCAGGATGTGCGCCGGCGCGCCGCGGCGGCCGACATCGCATTGCTCACCGTCGGCGACATGTCGCCCGATGCCACCATCTTCCGGCATGGCATCGTGCCGTCATCGCTGATTACACCCTTGAAGGCAAAAGGCGCGGTCGCCAACATGCTATGCTATTTCGTCGATGCCGCCGGCAGGCTCGTCGATCACGAAGTCAACCGGCGCGTCATGGCGATCGACCTCGATGTTGTCGCCCATGTGCCGAATGTCGTGCTGGCCGCCGGCGGAAAGCGCAAGGTGGCGGCAATCCTCGCCGCGCTCAAGGCTGTCAACACCAATGTGCTGATCACCGACAGCGACACCGCTATGGCGCTGCTAGCCAAGGCCGGCTGAGATGCCTGGGTTTAAATCAACCCGCGCTCGCGCAAAAAATCCTCGACGCCGACATGGGTCATGGATTCGAATTCGGCGATCGCTTCGGCCACGCGTCTGCGCTGCCCCGCCAGCAGGGTGAACACCTGCTTCATCTCGCCCGAAACGCCAAAACGGCTCCAGCGCTCGGCGATATGCGCGGGCAGGCCGATATCACTGCAGAACGCATCGAGGCTGTCATAACCGAGGCTGACGACAAGCTGCCTTGTCTCTTCCGCCGACATGCGTGGCTCGAAAGCATGATCGTGCAGGCGCTGCGCCACCAGCTTGATGTCGGAAGGCGACGCGCCCATGACCCTGCCGAACAAGGTTTTGACGTCAGACGGGTCGAATGCAGGCATGTTGGCCTCCCTTGGTCGCGATCACCAGAGAACATGGGTCAAGGTTCGGAGCCTGACAAGTCGTTTCATCATAAGCCGGCGCATCATTGGCGCCGGCTTACTGCAGGAGCCTAGACCAGCATGCCCATCGGATTCTCGATCAGCTTCTTGAAGGCGACCAGCAGTTCGGCCCCCAGCGCGCCGTCAACCGCACGATGGTCGGTCGACAGCGTCACCGACATCACGGTCGCTATTCTGATCTCATCATTCTTGACCACCGCCCGCTCCTCGCCCGCGCCGACCGCCAGGATCGTCGCATGCGGCGGGTTGATGACGGCGGCAAAGTCCTTGATGCCGAACATGCCGAGATT
>NZ_VFUW01000009.1:0-304969 GCF_006441385.1 Mesorhizobium sp. B2-4-18
CAAAAAATACGCGATGGCGAATTCTATATTGCCGGCCTGCGGGACCCGCTTGCCGTCGACCCGCAAGCCCTGCTGTCTGGAACGCAGCTCGATCCCGGCAAGGTCCATTCGCAATGGCAATCCTATCAGAGCCTTGAACCGGAGTTCGTGTTGAAGCGGCTGACGGTGTCGCTGTATCCGCTGAAATCGGTTCGGCTTTCGATCGTCGACAATCGCATCGTTGCCGAGGGTGAGGCTCCCGACACTTGGATAGATCGGGCGCGCGCCGCGGCCCGACAGCTTTCGGTAGGCGGACCGGAATTCGACATCTCCAGGGTTCGTGATGTGAGCCCCGAAGCACGCGAGGCCGAGCACTGGCAGTATTATGTGTCGCGACTTGAGGCCCAACCGGGGATCATCGTCGCTCAGCAAACGGTTAGGGGCGGCCAGTTCTACATTTCTGGCCTGAGAGACCCGCTTGCCGCCGACCCGCAAGCTCTGCTGTCTGGAACGCAGGTTGATCCTGCCCGCGTTCATTCACAGTGGCAATTCTTTCAGAGCCTTGATCCAAAGTTCGTGGTGAAGCGGCTGACGGCGTCGCTGTCCCCGCCGAAATCGGTTCAGCTTTCGATCATCCAAGGTCGCATCCTAGTCGTGGGGGAGGCGACTGCTGCGTGGATCAACCGGGCGCAGGCCGCCGCTGAACAGCTTTCGGCCGACGGAGTGGTTCTGGATGTCTCGCAGCTGCGCGAGCTGAACCTTGCAGAACTTAATTATTTGAGAGAGGCCATCCAGACGACCGACATTTTCTTCTCTTCCGGCAAAGTTGTGCCGGGACCAGAGCAGCTGCCGGTTCTCGACAGGCTGGCGGATCAGATAAAGGAATTCGCCCAAAATGCCCGCAAGTCAGGCGTAGCTGCGCGCTTCATGCTGACCGGGCATTCGGACGCCACTGGCCGTGAGACGGCCAACGCGTCGATCAGTGCAGCCCGCGCCGAGACCGTTCGTGCGCTTCTCAACAAACGCGGCGTCGCTCCGGAACTGCTGCTGGTTCGGGGCGCGGGCACTTTTGAGCCGCTGGTGCCTGAAAACAGTCAAGCCGGGAGCTCCACCAATCGCCGGGTTTCGATTACGGTAAACCTGGACTAGGGGAGCCCAAGATGGTGCAAAAAAAGATCTGCATGCTGGGCGGGTTCGCCGTCGGAAAGACGAGCCTGGTTCGCAGGTTTGTGCAAAGCATTTTTTCAGAAACCTACCTGACCACGGTGGGAGTGAAAATCGACAAGAAGAATGTCGCACTCCCGGATAAAACCGTCGATCTGATTTTGTGGGACTTGGCCGGCGAAGACGACATCGGCTCATTCCGCGTCAGCTATGTTCGAGGTGCAACCGGGCTTGTGCTAGTCGTCGATGGAACCCGCGCTGCGACACTTGCCGTGGCGCTCACGCTGCGCGAACGGGCCGAGGCCGAATTCGGCGCAATGCCGTTCGTAGTGCTGATCAACAAATCCGACCTGGCCGATCGGTGGGCAATATCGGATGGTGATATCAACGAACTCAGGCAGCGTGGATGGCAAATCTATCTCACGAGTGCACTCTCGGGTGAGAATGTCGATGATGCGTTTCGTCAACTTGCCTTGATGGTAACCAAGTAGACCATGCACGGATTGCCCAAAGAAGTTAGCAGTTGGATTTTCAATTTCTTCTACAATGGGAACTCCGTCGCGTATCTGAAAATCGACCCAAAGCTTTGCGTGGCTGCGAAGGGCGGTAATGTTGAGCATTACGGGCTCTCCTCGCTTCGCATTGGCGAGCGTGTTGCCGAGCAGCTTGAATTCATGGAAGGTTTGCTGCCTTGCCCGGAGCTTCCGTTTCACATTGCCATGGTCGAACTGCCCAGCGGGCGTGTCGCTGACCTTCATTTTTTTGCTGACAATGGCTGCGTGTGGCTGCTCTTTCTTGACGCCACTGCCGAACGCGACAATAGGCAGCGGCTTCAACAAAAGGCTTATGAAATGACCCTCCTGCAAGAGAGGGAGCGTCAACTCAACAAGGAATTACAATCGACGAACGAGGCGTTGAGGAAGAGCCAGGAAGGATTGGCGCGTGAATACCATCGCGCCGAAACCCTGCTCCTCAACATTCTTCCGGCGTCGATCGCGGAGCGGCTAAAGGCGCACAAAAAAATTGCTGACAACCATGCAGAAGTGAGTGTGCTTTTTGCCGACATAGTCGGTTTCACAGAACGAGCGCGGAGCGTCGGAGCCGTAACGACACTCGCAATTTTGAATTACTTCTTCAAGGCGGCGGATCGGCTCTCGGAACGATACGGCTGCGAAAAGATCAAGACAATCGGCGATTGTGTGATGGTGGTCGCTGGCCTGCCCACCGCGCGTGCCGATCATGCGAAGGCACTCGCGCGCTATGCACTTGAGCTGCGTAAGGCGGTCAAGCGCGAACGCTTCGCAGGAGAACCGCTGAGACTCAGAATTGGAATTCACTCAGGGCCAATCGTCGCCGGCGTCATAGGCAAGAGGCGGTTCGCCTATGATTTGTGGGGCGAGACGGTCAATCTTGCCTCGCGTATTCAAACCTCGGCGGAGCCCGATGAAATCCGCATTTCGGATGCAACTCGCCAAATGCTTGGACCAAATTTTGCTTGCGACCCACTCGAGGAAACGGAATTGCGTGGTACCGGTCGTGTGCGAATGTGGCGGCTCCCGGCCTGATTGCCGCGCAGCAGTGCCGATCGTGAGCCCATTCATCTCAAGCCCCAAGCTGTAACGCGAAGTTTTGACCGATAGTGGCCTTCTTGTCCGCATTGCAGATGGCAGCAATGCAGTCTCCCGAAAAACTTATTGGGCGACTTGGGACACGGCTGACATCAGCTCTTGCGGGTTGGGCGCCCCAAACATGTATCGCCCACCTTCTGGCACCTCCGTGAAGCTCCAGCGGACAATCCCTTGCCGGTCCAGTAGGAACTGGCCTATCAGTTGTCCGTGTCCCGTCGCCATCATCTGCTCGTCGGCTTCGGTCACTTCATAATTATCGCTCTTGTTGAGGATTTCGGTGGCCGCAAAAGGATCCATTGGACCGGGCAACTCGCTTGGCATGTCGACCAGCATATCCTTCGCCGCTGCGATCGAAACCTTGTACGGCCAGTTGGTCTCGTTTTGGGTGAATTCGAGATTGGGCAGCCCAAAAGCACGATGCGAAGCGCGTTCAGGATCCGAGGCCGCAAGCAGAGTCGGCATCGGGTGGTAGCGGAAATAAAGACGCGCCCGTTCGATCGGTGTGTTGACCACGGTCAGGCTCTCCACGCCCTTTTCGCGCAGCTCCGGGTCAAGCCGCGCCTGAGCGGCGATATGGCGCCGGCAAAACGCACAATGCAGACCTCGAAACAGACCAACCAGCACCGGTTTTTGTCCGCGAAAGTCGTCAAGCGCGATCTTGCCATCCTGGGTAATGGCGTCGAGGACCAAGTTCGGCGCACGGTCGCCCAGTTGAAGCGGTACCAAGTCACTACGCGCGGACATTTCCAACCTCCAACCCCGGCTAATCGAGAAAGGGCAGCACCACAAGCGCTTCCGGGTCGAGCCCGTGCTGGGCGCATATACCCTGCGCCAAGGAAAAGTAGCGTTCTGCCTCGGCAAGATTGTCGAGGTCGAGATTAAGCGTTGCCAGACCATCATAGCACGGAAACAGCAGTTGGGGTTCGCCCGTTTCGCGCGCTACCTCCAGTGCCTCGTGGAATAAGCCAAGGGCCAGTTCCGGACGGCCGTTGCACTGGTGGATTTGCCCAAGCACAAGCAACGGCACCGGCAGGTGCTCTCGCTGGTCGAGTGCGCGGTCGATCTCGATAGCTTTCTCGGCAGCAGGCACGCCCTCTGTTGGACAGCGATCCGTGAAAGTACAACAAGCGACCGCCAGATTGGCGAGAAGGCGCGCCTGGAAGCCCAAATCCCCAATATGGCGCGCGACTTCAAGACCGCGCCGACAGACCTCCATCGCCTGTGCGGGATCGATGGTCGTGTAAAGCACGCCTAGATTGGTGTAGCCGCGACAGGCCGCGCCCAGCAGACCGGCGGCTTCGGCCAATTCAATGCTATGCTCGACCTGACGCACGGCTTCACGGTTTCGTCCAAGGCGAGCCAGTGCGACAGCCTTGGTATTGAGTGCCTCGGCGGTCACAAGAGTGGCATCACGCCCCACCTCGGAGACATGCTCCGTGGTGCGAGTGCGTACGCAATCCAACGCCGCGTCTGCCCATTTTGCCGCGAGGGCGTGATCTCCGCTACGGAACGCCTGTCGGCCACGTTCTTGCCAGAGATGCGCCTGCTCGACCGGAGCATCCGCTCCTTCGAGGAGCGCTGCCGCTTCAGCGTAGCGGAATTCTGCTTTGTCCCGCTTGCCGACGTCCCAGAGCAGCCGACCGATTTTACGCAAAACGCGCGCAGAGGCTACGCGATCAGCCGACTCACGGTATGCCTGCAAGGCCGCCTCGTAGTGGTGGTGCGCGATCTCGCGGCGGCCCGCCGAGCCGCTCAAATCGGCAATGCGCTCGGCAATTTTCAGTTTGAGCGGTGTTTGCCCGGTCGCCTCCAACGCAGTCAGTGCTCGCTCGTAGAAACGAAGGGCGTCGTCGTTGGCGTAAATCATGCGGGCGCGATCGCCGGCCGCCTGCAGGTAATGCGCGCCCTTCTCCCGCTCGGCGCTTTGTGCGAACTGGTGACCGAGCACGGTCAAGTCCTCGAGCCGTTCCGGATTATCGCCGCACAGTTGCTCCAAGGCAGCACCTATCCGCCCGTGGATTTCGGTCCGGCGTTGCCGGAGCAGATTCTGGTAGATCACGTCCTGCAACAAGCTTTGCGTAAAGCGGTAGCTTTGCGACGAGATGGAGCCTAATCCGGCAACTTCCTCGATGATTTCCGCATCGCAAAGCAGTTCGCAGCCTGCTTCTAGCCGGGCGGGGTCGGCTGTCACGGTCTTCAGAAGGGTGGCATCGAAGCGCGCGCCGATTACCGCGGCTTCCTGGGCCAACCGGCGCACCTCTTGTGGCAGCCGGTCGACGCGAGCAAGCAACATTGCCTGGATAGTGGCGGGAATGTCGGTTGCGACTTCGCCTGCTACGGTCCGCCATCGTTGCCCCTCGCGCACCAGTACACCGCGATCAACAAGGCCGCGAACAATCTCCTCTACAAAAAGAGGGTTGCCACCCGCTCGGTCGAGGATCTGATCGACGAGCCCTGCTGCGGAGCTTACCCAGCTCTCGCCGAAAAGCGCCACCAGCAGGCTGCGCCCTTCATCGCCGTTGAGCGGCGAAAGCCTGAGCGCCGTGTGACTGACCCGACCTGAGTCGAGCTGGCCGCTCTCCGGTGCCGAGCGATGCGTGACCAGCACCATTAACCGCGTGCGTTCCAACCTGTCCATCACGAAACGTAGTGCCTCGAGCGAAACGGCGTCGGCCCAGTGCAGATCTTCGACGACAATCAACAGCGGCGACAACGCAAGCCGCCGTTCGATGATGGTGCGGACCGCGTAGAAGATTTGCCGCCGTAGCTGCTCGGGTTCGACATGCTGCAAGGTGGCATCCGGGTCGCCAAGCCCAACCACATGGTAGAGCAAAGGCATCAGCCGCTTCGCCTCCTCGCCCTGCAGGCCGAGATCGGCAAGCAAGCCTGAGAGCTTCCCCCGCATATCGTTCCCATCGTTGTTTTGCATCATCCCGGCAGCACTGCGCACCACTGCCCCCAGGGCGCCAAATGATTGTTCGCCCAGTGGTGAGCACGTGGTCTGTCGCACGGCGACGTTGCGAAAACGGTCCTCGTCGCCGACACGGGCGACGAACTCCTTCACCAGCCGCGATTTCCCGATACCGGCTTCTCCGACGAGGCGGACAAGTTGGGCCGTGCCGCCGCACGCCTGGTCAAGGCTCGCCAGCGTTCTGTTGAGCTCCGCACCGCGACCTATCATCGGCGCGCTGAGGCCGAGCGCCTCGAGCCCACGCGCTGCACGCGGCTCCGCAAGCGGTGCATCCAATCGATGGACGAGCACACTGCCGGCCTTGCCGCGAAGCACGACATCACCCATCGACTCGTAAGAGAAGGCATGCCGGGTCAGCCTGTGAGTGAGTTCGCCTACCAGCACTTCTCCCGGTGCGGCCAGCGATTGCAGGCGTTGTGCTGTATTCACCGTGTCGCCGGTCACCGAATAGGATTTGGCGATGCCGATGCCTAATCGTCCAGTAACGACGGGGCCAGTGTTTATGCCAATATGAAGTAATAGAGGCGAGCCGGAATGGGGGGTGCTTTCGCCGAGCCGCGCCGTCCGGGCGATCATGTCGAGAGCGGCGCGAAGCGCGCGTTCCGGATCGTCCTCATGCGCGACCGGCGCACCGAACAAAGCGAGCAGTGCATCGCCGATGAATTTGTCGACGAACCCACCAAAATTTTGCACCGCCGCCGTCAATTCCTTGAACAGCTCGTTCTGCAGCGTTTGCATGACCTCAGGGTCGAGCTGCTCGCTGAGTGTCGTGAAGCCGCAAAGGTCGGCAAAGAGGACGGTTACCGTGCGGCGATCGGCGTCAGAGATGGGCTGCAGCCCTTCGTCGCTATCAGTGTTCGCAAGCAGCGACGGAGTTCGAGAGGGCGGCACAATGGTTCGGCTTGGTGTCGGAGCAAGCCGTTCGACGGCTTTTGCCGGCGCACCGACGCTTGCCCCACATTTCGGACAGAACCCGAAATCAGATGCGCAGGGATAACCGCAACTGGCGCATGGCACGGGCTGGCGCTTGCCACACCTCGGACAGAAAGCGTAACCGCCCTCAACCTCGAAACCGCAGCCTGCGCAGTCCATCGAGCCAGACCTCACTAGGGGCCGCGACGGCGTGTTCTCCCTACGCATTTCCCGGCCGGTGTATTCACAAGCATGAACCCATAGCGGTGGATGGGCAAGTGGCAGCGCAAATGGGCATCGGGCGATCGGGTGGGCCTGTGACAGCGCGCGCAGCCAATTCGGTTCTGCGTGGCTGTCGGTTGCAAAAGTTCCCTCTTGGTTCGGTCTTCCTGCTATCGTGAAGATAAGGAGACGGACCCTTGAGCGAGAATCGTAAGCTAGCCGCAATTCTAGCTGCGGATGTGGTCGGATATAGCCGGCTCGCGAGCGCGGACGAAGATCGTACATTGGCGAGGTTGCGGGCACTGCGCAGCGACCTGATCGATCCGATCATCGCAGTGCACCACGGCCGGGTGATCAAGCGCACTGGCGATGGGGCCCTGGTTGAGTTCCGCAGTGTGGTGGATGCCGTGCGCTGCGCCATAGAGGTTCAGAATGGTATGGTTGAGCGCAATGCCGGCGTGCCGCAAGACCGCCGTATTGAGTTCAGGATCGGCATCCATCTGGGAGATGTGGTCGAAGAAAGCGACGGCGACCTGATGGGCGACGGCGTCAACATCGCTTCGCGTTTGGAGGGACTGGCGGCGGCCGGCGCCATCTGCCTGTCCGAGGATGCCTATCGCCAGGTCAAGGCCAGGCTCGACCTCTCCGTCAGCGATCTCGGCAGCACACAGCTCAAGAACATCGCCGAGCCGATCCGGGTCTATTCGCTACAAGTTGGCAGCGCTGGGACCGCGATCCCGGAAAGCGCAACTAGCCGGCCGGCTACGGCAGTGCCGCCGAAGCTGTCGATCGCCGTGCTGCCGTTCGCCAACATGAGCGGTGACGCCGAACAGGACTACTTCGCCGACGGCATCTCCGAGGATATCATCACTGCCCTGTCCAAACTGTCGCAGCTCTTCGTCATCGCACGCAATTCGTCGTTCACCTTCAAGGGCCAGAACGTCCATGTGCAGGAGGTGGGCACGAAACTCGGCGTGCGGTATGTTCTTGAGGGTAGCGTACGCAAGTCAGGGAACCGGGTGCGCATCACCGCGCAGCTCATCGACGCAACTTCGGGCGGCCATCTTTGGGCGGAGCGGTTCGATCGCGACCTGACCGACATATTCGCCGTGCAGGACGACGTGACGCAACAGATCGTCGGCGCGCTGTCGCTTAATCTGACCGCGGGCGATCGGCAGCGGCTGGCGCCCGAGTACCCGCGCAATACGGAGGCGTATGACTATTTCCTGCGGGGCAGGGAGCTGTGGCACCGGCTGACGAGGGAGACGAACGTCGCGGCTCGCGACCTCTTGCAACGTGCCATCGAACTGGACCCGAAATTTGCCTCTGCCCACGCATTCCTGGCCCTTACCCACGGCATCGATTACCTGAACCGCTGGGGTGCGTCGCCGCCCGAATCGATGGCGCAAGCGGACGAGGCCGCAACGCGAGCGGTAATGCTGGATGGCAGCGATCCCTGGGCGCACTGGGCGCTTGCTATTGTCAAGCTGTACACACGGCGACACGATGGGGCCGTCGACGAGGCCGAGCGCGCGCTCGTCCTCAATCCGAACTTCGCCGAAGCGCACGTTGCCCTCGGCGAGGCGTTGTACTATTCGGGCAGATCCGAAGACGCCCTCGAGAGTTTTGCCCGGGGGAAATTCTTGAATCCATATTTCCCGGATGTGCTTCTCCACTTTCAAGCTTTGGCCTTGTTTCAACTTGGAAGGTACGAAGAGGCCGCTGACCTCTTGCTGCAACGGCTGGCTCGCAACGCTGTCACCGACGTATCGCGGGCGCTTCTGGCCGCCAGCTACGGCCAGCTGGGCCGTTTCGCCGAGGCCCAAGCGGCATGGCGGGACGTGCTTCGCGTCAATCCCGACTATTCGCTGGAATACCGTCGCAAAATCCTGCCCTACAAGAACCCTGCCGATTTCGAACTCATGGTGGAGGGGCTCCGCAAGGCCGGTATTGAGCAATAACAAGTGAGGCCAGGCGTCCGGATCAGACGCTGTAGGCTTGGCCGATCTTGCGCCATCGCGCGTTTTCGCGGACGAGCTTCAGGTTGTCGGTGGCCTCGGCAAATGTCCGCGAACGGTATTGCCGGAGCAGGTCCGCGAAGAGCGCCCCTTCCGGTAGGCCGGCAAGCTGCTCGCGGACCGAAATCTTTTCATCGATGACCCGGGTGCCCCAAGCATTTTCCCTTACCTGCAGCTCCGCAGCCAGATCACGCTCTTCCGGTGCGGTTTCGTCCAACGCAGCTAGGAGGATCGAGTGGAAAAGCGCTACATAGCCAATCTGTCTCAGGCCGCCGACAACCCGCACCCGCGGCAAGATGGCGAGAACCAGGAACGTCAGGAACAAGTTCGGCAGCAGCACGCCGTCAAGCAGCGCCTGCTTGAGATGCGGCCGCTCGAAGGGGATGGACAGACCATGCGGCTTATCAAGCTCGATCAGGGTCCCGTCCTCAAGAACGAGCTTGCGCACGCGCTCCTCGCGGATGCCCCAGAAATAGTCCGTGGCATTGGGGAGGAACCTGCCGAATGGGCCCGATGCGGCCTCTTGCAAGGCATGTTCGAGACGCCGGCGTCTTGCGGGTTCGATGAGCAGCCTGGAAAGAAGACCGCCGTCATATTGTAGATGCCGCGCCATGGCAGCCGCGGCGAGGCGATCATCGATGAAAACCGGCAGGGCCATGCCGGAGCGATCCCAGTTGGCGACCAGATCCTCGTTCAGCGCTGTCATGGCATCGGCGGCGGTTCCAAAGACCTTATCCTGGCGGGCAAGCAGCGTACCTAGCCAGCGGCTGGCATCCGTCTCATCGCCCACCGCTTCGAGCGCGCGCTTGTTGAGGGAGACGGGACCGGCTGCGCAGGCGCTTTTGCGGCACAGCTTGTGGCGCCCCATGCCAAACAGGTTGACCTTGTCGTCACCGACATCGAGCCACCCGGGCCCCTCCCGGCCAATTGTCTCCATGGTCATCGTCGTTCCCATGAAGCCGACGAAGGCTGACAGCCCGTTTTCGACCGCGCCGAGCCAGGCAAACAGGAGGGCATCGAAGGTGGTCCGGTCCATCAGAAGCAGGCAGTGCAGACCGGACTGAATCACCGGTCTGTACTCAAACTCATCGAGGGCCTTGCCGATCTGCTGAGGCTGCATAATTACACCGAGGCGCTGATGCAAGACTTCGCGCAGGATCGAGCGGGCAGCGATCGCCGGGCTTGATACTGGCCTTGCCACCGGCCGCCACAGATGGCGGGCGTAGTCGGAAACGGGAGCATTCCAGTTCTGCTCGATGTCACGCACGACTTCCGGGCAGAGCAGCGACAGTACAGCCAGAATTTCCGCCGGAGGCGCAGGGGTTGGATCAAAGCCGTCGGTCATCGGTCCCGTCTAGCCGCTTGCGGGGCAAACGCCAAGTGAGAGCGGATCCGGGTAGTGGGTCAGTTTGAAATCAACCGCCAGATCGTCCAATAGTAGACTGCTACATGCGTCGCTTCGACCATTGCCAGTGTAGCTGCAAAGACTCCGACCAAAGTGACGGAAGGATGCCGGTCGAGCCATGACGGTGGCTGGTCGCAGTCGCCTTTGATAGCAGCGAAAATCGGTTTCCAAGTAGCGATGGCGCGAGCCCCGTCCATATAGCGGCCCACACCAAAACGAATTCAACGGGAAAGCCCCGAATGGCGAAATAGATCGGGCCGACGATAGACAGTCATGGAACCACAATGTTCATGCGGGGCGCGTCTTGTACGGGCCGCGAACCATTGGCTTCTCGGCTTCCTTCGCCTCGATAAGCGCAACTATGTCGCTAATCTCCCAAAGCTGGTCAGTCACGCGAGCGGCCATCGCAGGCGTCACGCGCAAAGTGGCATGGATGCGCACAAAATTGTAATACATAAAATGCAGCCCGACCGCGTTGGCGTGAGCCTCAACCGTTTTGGAAAAGCCATTGGTTAGGCCCGTAAAGCGGCGCATGTGCATCCGCACGGTGAGGTTCTGGCGTTCGGCAAATGACGTGCTGACATACTTGAATTTCAAACTGACCCACTACCCGGATCCGGCACGAATTGTCTACGTCAACGCCATAAACTAGGCTGTCGGGGACGATGCAATGAGCCTCAGATTGCGTGTTGTCGCGGTCCCGGCACTCCGAGGATACCTGCTGTCGACCGCGCTCGTGTCGCCAGCAGCGTTGATAAAAGCGGATCTTAGAACCGCAGCCGGGCCATACTCAGGAGGTCGCGGTACTGGCCGTCGGTAAAACCGGCCTTCACATGCCGGCCTTCGACCTCGAAGCCGTGGCTGGTGTAGAGGTGGATGGCCGGTTCGTTGTCGACATAGACGCTCAATTCGACCCGCTTCAGGGCGCGCCAGTTGTCGGCCACGTCAAGCAGCGCGCCAAGGATGGCAGAGCCGATACCTTTGCCGACAAAGCCGTCGTCTAGGCCGATATTGATTTCGCCGATATGTGAACGGCGCGGCGAGCTTTGCACGACCAGGCTGCCATGGCCGACGACCTTGCCGTCCAATTCGGCGACAATCCAGGTGTCTTCCTGGCCGGACTTGGCGATGCGCCGCTCAACCTGGTCCACCGTCTCGAAGGGCATCCTGAACGTGCCCCAGCGGAAGCCCGGCATGTTGAAGATCGCGCAAAGCGCCTCCGCATCGCTTCGCCGGACGGCCCGGAGCTGCGGCTGGATCTTCTCGGATGGCGAGGTCGTGCTGGTCATGGCTTCCTGGCGAAATGTATCGGCCCCTCACGATGCACCGGACGTCACCTGAAAATCCAGCCGTCTCTGCCGCCTATGCTGTCGAATGCAAACCAAAATACCGAAAGCCAGTGTAGAGTTTTAAGGCGCCGCTGATGCCGATCCAGCCGAAAAGGGCGAGCCAGCTCAATGTAGCGGCCGCCGTCCAGTCGATCCGGTGCACCGCGCCGTCGGTGATGACGAGGCCAAGGATGGAAAGCAGGCCGACCAGAAATTGCGCCAGGCCTAGCACCAGCAATTCTTCGCGCGGCGCGCTTTTCCAAATAAGGTAGGTGCCGCCAGCGCCGGCGAGCAAGATGGCGCTGTAGACCTGGGCGTGGAAGGGATCGACCGTCCATGGCCAGGTGCTGCTGACCATAGCGGGAAACAGCAACATGCCCAAGCCATAGAGGCAAAGGACCGCCGTTTCCGCCAACATGTAGCTGCGCCATGCCGGGCTTGGGGTCACGCCACTTGCTGGCTGACGGGCCCTGGCCCGCCACAGGAACAGCCCCGATACGGCGACCGAACCAAGATAGACCAGAAACCAGAGCCAGGCCGCTTTTCGCTCGAAGTCGAAATAGCCGAGATTGATCAACGAAACCACCGACACTATGAGGGTGAAGATGAACGCCATGACCAGCACGAGCCTGCCCGGCGACCAGCGATTCCAGAATAAGAGCGCCGCCATCACTGCCATTTCGGCGGTGTAGAAGCCGCCGAGAAAGCGGGCACTGAACGGCGTGACGGGCCAGGGCCAGCGCGGCTTGACCAGCGCAGGCGCGAAAAACAGGCCGGCGCCGACGATGAGGACAATAATGACCCCAGCCGAGAAAAGCCGTAGCGCCGCGGGAAGTGGCGGGTTGTTGGATGTCGGCACGGGAGAAAGCCCCAAAGATGAATGCCCCATGCACCCATCATAGTGCCGCTTGCGGCCGGTGAAAATCCGCCGCATGCAAATTGAGCTGTCATCAGATCTATCCATTCGAATGGCCGTTCGATCCCTTTCGACGTAAGATGCGGTGCGCGGACCGAAGCCCAGTCCGGCCAATACGCCTCGGGGCGCAATTTTCCGGAGCCTGCACCATGACCGAAGCTCAGGATCTGTTCTCACTTCTGCGGCAATCGACCGATGTCGAACCGCAGGCAATCGATGCGATCCGGCGAACCATCGCCGAGGGCAAGGACCGCGAGCTTTGCCGCATCAATGGGCTGGCCTTCGCCAGCAAGAATGGCCTCGACGAGGAACGCACCATCAGCGCCTTTCTCCATGCGGCGCGGGTGGGCATCTTCGACATTTCCTGGAATGTTCTATGCCCGGGCTGCGGCGGCGTGCTCGACACCAACGCCACGCTGAAAACCATGCAAAAGGACGAATACACCTGCGCGCTTTGCTCCGAGGGCTATTCGCCAACCCTCGACGAGATGGTCGAGGTGACATTCACCGTCAGTCCACGCATACGCAAGATTGCCGCCCACACTCCACACGAACTGCCGTTGGTGGAATATTTCCGCCAGATCTACTTGGCGTCCGGCGCCGACCTGCCGGAAGAAGATTTGGCGGAGAAGATGGAAGCGTTCTCGCTGGAGGATATCGAGCTTGCGCCCGGTGAAAAGGCGGTTCTGCCCATACAGCTTCCGCCTGAATTCGTCATCGTGTTCGAGCCGGTCACGCATTCAGCGCAGTTCATCGACGCTAAGGGCGAACCAACAAAAGAGCGCCGAAGCCTCTCCTTGGTTTTCGACCGCGACCATGTCCAGAACCAGACGTTGGAGATGCAACCAGGCCCTTTGCGCATTTCCCTGGAAAACAGGACCGAAACCCGCGTGCTGCCGACGGTCTTCATCGCCGGCCACGCATTGCACGATTTCCTGGGCAAGCGCCGGCCCTTCCTGACCGCCAAGCGCTTGCTCACCAACCAGACGTTTCGCGATCTCTATCGCACGGACACGCTCGATATCAACCAGCGGCTGAAGATCACCAGCCTGACCTTCCTGTTCACCGACCTGCGCGGATCGACCGAGCTTTACGAGCGGGTCGGCGATCTGTCAGCCTTCGATCTGGTGCGCGAGCATTTCCAGGTGCTGCACGAGATCGTCGCGGCGGAGGCGGGCGCGGTGGTGAAGACGATCGGTGATGCGGTGATGGCGACCTTCGCGACGCCTGATCGTGCGGTGGCCGCGGCCCTCAGGATGCGCGATGCCATGCGTGGGCTCAATGGAAAAAGCGGGCGCGAGGACCTGCTGCTCAAGATCGGAGTCCATGCCGGCCCTTGCATCGCCGTGTCCATGAACGAGCGGCAGGACTATTTTGGCCAGACAGTCAATATTGCTTCACGGGTCCAGAACCTGGCCAACGCACAGGCGATCTTCGCCACCCGCGCGGTGGTTGACGACAATCTCACCGCCGATCTGTTGCACAGGAACGCGCTGACGCCCGTGCCTCACGAAGTCTCGCTGCGCGGCATTGAGCGGGAGATCGCGGTGTATACAATCCCCTGAGGAATTGCAGGATGAGTGCGAAACGTTTCCGGGGGAAAGGCGGGCGTAGCGCTCTCGCTTGGGAACTGCGTTAAAACAAAGAGCTGGAGCAGCGTTATGGTAGAGCGCTCTCGGCCGCTCACAAGCGCTTGCAGAGGAAATAACGATCGGCAGGCTCCGACGTCGGCGCCGGAAGGCGTTGCAGCAGCGGGTGATCGAGCGGCGTGCCGCTGACGGCGAAGCCGCCAACGCGAAGCAGGCTCGCAATCAGATCGGGAAGCCAGGTAGCGGTCACTGCATCGCGATCATCATAGCCGGTCCCGATGTCGGCATGAACAAGGGCGGCCTCGATGCCAATGAACTTGCGGCCGGTTTCGCGTATTTCGCCGAGCACGAGGTTTTCAGCTTCGGGAATTGAGCTGGCGTGTGCGCCGACTTCGCGGTCGAACACCACGATCCGGCGCCCGGGCAGGCGCTCGCGCAGATGGTGGAACGTCCGGCCATTGCCGAGGCCGAGCTCGAGCACCAGCCCTTCCATCTTCGCCACCTCGGGGCAGACGTGATCGAGAATGTCACGCTGTGCTGTCATCCTGCTGATGAAATTCTCGAGACGACTCATATGCTTTTTGTATCCTGAACCAGATCAAGAGATCGGCTATGCCCGCGACACGACCTGTTCACGAGTGCATCCCCAAGGCGACGCGCTAAGCTCGATTGAGTGTCGGCACATATAAGGGCGGACGATGAACACTGCAACAAGTACGGCCGCAGGGATTATAACGGGTGGAACAGGCGGCACAGCGTGCCGCCTGAATAGCGATCTCACTTGTAGGGGTCTGCGGCGTCCCGCAGGCCGTCGCCGAGGAAGTTGAACGCCAAGATGACGAGAACGACCGGGAGCATCGGCAAAAGTAGCCATGGATAGAACGCGATCACGCTGACGCTGCGCGCCTCGGTTAGCAGGATGCCCCAGCTGGTTGTCGGTGGCCTCAAGCCCAGCCCAAGGAAGCTCAGCGCCGTCTCGCCCAGGATCATGCCGGGTATGGAGATCGTGGCGGTCGCGATCAGATGCGACATGAAGCCGGGGATGAGGTGCCGCCGGATAATGCGGCTGCTGCTGGCGCCCATCAATTGTGCCGCCAGAACGTAATCCTCCTCGCGCAAGGCCAGAAGCTTTGAACGCACGGCCCGCGCCAGTCCGGTCCAGTGGAGCAGCCCGAGGATGACGGTGATGCCGAAATAGATCAGGATTGGGCTCCAAGTTATCGGCATGATCGCCGCCAGAGCCAGCCATAGCGGAATGCTGGGGATCGATTGCAGAACTTCGATTATCCGTTGAACGATCAGGTCGAAGATACCGCCGTGATACCCAGCCAGTCCGCCTATGACAATGCCAAGCAGGAAGCTGAAACTGATGCCGACCAGGCCGATTGTTAGTGAAATGCGTGCGCCATAGATGATACGCGAGAGCACGTCGCGCCCCAGCCTGTCCGTGCCGGCCAGAAAGAGCTGGCCATTTTCGGCAGGACAGAAGAAATGCCTGTCACCTTCGAGGAGGCCCCAGAACCGGTACCTGTCGCCTTTGCAGAAGAAGCGAATCCGCTGAACGTCATCCTGTTCGTCGATGTAGTTGCGCTTGAGTGTGTCCATATCCAGCGTCATCTGGCGACCATAGACGAAGGGCCCGACAAGCTGGCCGTTGTGGAACAGGTGTACCCGCTGCGGCGGCGAATAAATGTAGTCCATGTTGCGCGTGTGCAGATTGTAGGGCGCTATGAATTCGCAGAGCAGTATCCCGAAATAGAGCGCTGCCAGAAATATGCCGGATACAAGAGCAAGCCGGTGCCGTCGGAATTTCCACCACATCAGCCGCAACTGCGACGCCTGAAAGACCTTCGACTGCTCGGCCGTCATCGCCTCGACCGATTGCAGGTCAAAGGGCGCGATGGAAACATAGTGTTGCAGTGGGGCACCCGGAGCGGGCAGGGGCGATTGCTTGTTCATTTGGTGCTGCCGCCCTGCAAACGAATTCGTGGATCAAGCAGCGCCAGCGCCAGGTCGGAAATCAGGACACCGATCACGGTCAGAAAGGCAAGGAACATCAGGAAAGACCCTGCCAGATACATGTCCTGGCTTTGCAGCGCTCTGATCAGCATCGGCCCCGTCGTTTCCAAAGACAGCACTATCGCGGTGATTTCAGCACCGGAGATGATGGCCGGCAGGATAGAGCCGATGTCGGAAATGAAGAAATTTAGCGCCATGCGCAGCGGATATTTGACGAGCGCCCTGAAGGGATGAAGGCCTTTGGCGCGCGCGGTCACGACATATTGCTTGTGAAGCTCATCGAGCAGATTGGCGCGCAGGCGCCGGATCATGCTTGCCGTGCCGCCGGTGCCGATGATCAAGACCGGGATCCACAGATGGGCGAGGATCGACTTCGCCTTGGCCCAGCTCATTGGCTCACTGAGATATTGCGGGTCCATGAGATGACCGATGGAGGTGCCGAACCAGATATTGGCGAAATACATCAGGATCAGCGCCAGCATGAAATTCGGAATGGCCAGGCCGAGAAGCCCGAACAGAGTAAGGCCGTAGTCGCCCCAACTGTATTGATGTGTGGCGGAGTACATGCCGATCGGAAAGGCGATGAGCCAGGTGAAGATGATCGTGACGAAGGAAACCAGCACGGTCAGCCACATTCGGTCCCCGACGACGTCGCGAACCGGCAGCTCATATTCGAAAGAATAGCCGAAATCGCCGTGCAGCATCCCGCCGACCCAGTAGAAGTAGCGAATGACCGGCGGCTGGTCGAAACCATATTCCTTCCGCATCATTTGGATGCGGTCGGAATCTACCGCTTCGCCCTGGGCCCGAAGCTCGGAAATGTAACTGTCGAAATAGTCGCCTGGGGGAAGCTCGATGATCGTGAACACCAGCGCCGATATGATCAGCAGCGTTGGAACCATCACAGCGATGCGCCAGACAATATATCGAAACACGCTCAGGACTCTCCAAGCCAGAATGTATCGGGCATGTAGACACCGAAATAGGCGGTCGGGTCATAGCCGTAGAGCGCCTTGTCAGGCAGATTGCGCAGCCGTGAGGACGCCAGAACCGGCTGATGCGTTCCGTTCACCGTGCCGATCGAAAACACCTGATCGGTATAGATCGACAGCATTGAATTCCAGATCTCGGCGCGCTCCGCGGCCTCGGTCGATGCGTTCCAGCGCTTGAGCAGAGCCATCAACTCGACCACAGGCGGAAGATCGGGCGCCTCACCGAGCGTGCCACGAGACAGGTAGTGAGCGCCCCACAGCGGCCATTGCAGCTGGTCGTCGATGGTGGGGGCCAACTGGTACGGATTCATGTCGGAGGTCGGCACGCCATTGTCGATGCCCGACCACATCGACATCATGATCTGGCCGCCAAGCGCGCGGCTGCGGAAGATGTCGCGCTGCGAAGTGCGGACGAACAGGGCGATGCCGATCTGACGCCAGTGATCGGTGATGAGTTCGAGCGCGTCGGTTTCCAGCGTGCTTTCGCCGGCCGTTTCCACTATGATCTGCGCCGGGCGTCCATCGGGAAGTACACGCAGGCCATCATCGTCGCGTTTTTGAAGCCCGACCTCGTCGAGCAGCGCGTTGGCTTGGTCGGGATCATGGGCGACCCAGGCCTTCGCGAATTCCGGCCGGTAGAGCGGGCTCTCCGGCAGGACCGTATCGGCACTTTCCCGCGCTAATCCGTAGAATACTGCCAAATTGATCTCGCGCCTGTCCACAGCGAGGGAAAGGGCGCGGCGCACGCGCACGTCACGAAAAAGGCTGCGCCATACCTGGTCGGCACAATTCAGATTGGGCAGCAGCGCCAGCCGGGAACCCTGTGTGCGTTTCCACAGATGCATCTTCACCGGGTAACGCTTCTCCGTATCCTTCAGGAAAGAGTAATCGGCGAAGTCGATGCCCATGCATTGCAGGTCGCTCTCACCCGCACCGGTCTTGGCGGAAATGATCGCCGATGAGCTGACATTCAAGACAAACCGGTCAACATAGGGTAACTGCCTGCCATTCTCGTCTATTCTATGAAAGAACGGATTTCGCTCGAAAATGAACTGCTCAGCCGGCGGCTTGGTCCGGTTCTGCCAGGGATCGAGCGTCGGCAACTCCGGGTTCTCCGGGCGATACTGCCGCGACATGCGGATATGCAGGAGCGTCCATTTCTGGACCCGGTTCTCCGTCATTAGGCCGGCGAGCCGGAACGGATCTTGGTATTTCTTGTGGAACTGCTTGAGATAGGCGGCCGGCAGAACAAGCGATAGCGGCGAGGCAGCAGCGAGCTTGGGCAGGAAGTCGGGATTTGGCGTCTCCCAACTGTAGCGGACCGTCAACGGGTCGACGATCTCGAAGCGTGGCGGCTTGCCATCTGCCACCAGGCCCGGAGCAAGCCCGCCTGGCGACAGCTCATCGTTCAGCCAGACATCTTCCCAGCAATAGCGGAAATCTTCCGACGTCAACAGGCTGCCGTCAGACCATTTATGTCCTTCCCGCAGCTTGAATGTGAAGACACGATCATGCGCGACGTCGAAACTTTCGAGGATGTCGGGTTGCATGTTAAGCTTTTCGTCATAGCCGACCAGGCGAGCATACCCATAGATCGTCATTATCCGGATATCTTTCTGGCTGCCGATGATCGTGCGCAGCGTGCCGCCATACTGGCCGGGTTGCCGGCCCATCGCAGCCAGATTCAATACGCGCGGGCTCTTGGGCAGGCGTTCGGCGAGTGCCGGCAGCGCCCTGGCCGTGAGCTGCGGCTGAAGAAACTCCGGCTCCAGATCGCCTGCGCGTAACTTGCCCGGCACAAATGCCGAAGCCATGAGCCCAAGGGCAGTGCGCCGGCTGATCAAGATCGTAGCTCGCTGACATTGGCCGAACGTCGGGCCAGCACTAGGTGGCCGCCGCCAAGGTCGAGCGGCGACAGCACATCCTCGTCGCCCTCGTCGCGGAATTGCGGTCCCCATGCGCTCTTGTCGGAAGCACCGCTGAGCTTCAGCGTCTTGAAATCCATTGGCCTGTCGAGATCGGGAAACGGTACTGCGGCGACCAGCGAGCGCGTGTAGGGATGGACCGGTTTCCTAAGCAGAATTTCGCGCGGCGCAAGCTCGACGATACGCCCCCCGCACATCACCGCGATGCGGTCTGCCATGTAGTCCACCACCGCTAGGTTGTGGGATATGAATAGGTAAGTCAGGCCCAGTTCCTTCTGCAGGTCCTTCAGGAGGTTCAGAATCTGCGCCTGGACAGAGACATCGAGCGCCGAAACCGGCTCGTCGCAAATCAGCAGTTCAGGCCCCAGCGCCAACGCGCGCGCGATGCCGATACGCTGACGCTGCCCACCGGAGAAACTGTGCGGATAGCGCTTGATGAAGCGCGGATCGAGCCCGATTGCCTGCATAAGGCTCTTCACCGTGGCTAGTCGGGACGCGGCATTACCTCGTTGATGGATTTCCAACGGCTCGCTCAAGATGTTCTCCACCGTCATGCGAGGTGAAAGCGATGAAACCGGATCCTGAAATACCATCTGGATCTTCGCGCGCAGCAGGCGCAGGGCGGCTCTGTCGCCTCCCAACACATCGATCGGTCCATCGCGGCCATTGAAAAGCACAGAGCCGCCGCTAGGCGTGACAGCTCGCATGAGCATCTTGCTGACGGTGGTTTTGCCGGAGCCGCTTTCGCCGACCAGACCCAGGCACTCACCCCGGATGATATCGAAGCTCACGCCGTCCACGGCGCGAACTGAGGTTTGATGATCGCCGCCGAACCATCCCGACTTGCGGATGGTGAAGGTTTTTGTCAGGTCCCTGACCGATAGCAGGATGTCGTGCGGCCCCTTCGATGCCGGCGCCGTCTGTTTGCCAAGCAGGTTCTCGACATTCACCGGCACCTCGCGCAGCGCCTTTAGCCGTTCACCAGGCTTCAGGTCGAAATGCGGAACGGCTGCCATCAGGCCCTTCAGGTAAGGGTGACCTGGCCGGCGGAATATCGCCTCGACAGGTCCCGCTTCCATGATCTCGCCATGGTAAATGACGACCACCTCGTCGGCGACATTGGCGACCACGCCCAGATCGTGGGTGATCAGCAGCATCGCCATATTCAGCTTGCTCTGAAGCTCGCGCAGCAGTTGCAGGATTTGCGCCTGGATGGTGACGTCCAACGCCGTCGTCGGCTCGTCGGCGATCAACAGGGCGGGCCGGCAGATAAGCGCCATGGCGATCATGGCGCGCTGACGCAATCCTCCCGAAAGTTCAAATGGATACATGTCATAGGCGCGCTTGGGATTGGGAAAGCCGACAAGGCTGAGCATTTCCTCGGTCCGCGCCTTGCGCTCTGCCCGAGCCATGGGCGTATGGATCTGCAGCGATTCGCTGACCTGGTTGCCGATCGTGTGCAGCGGCGAAAGCGATGTCATCGGCTCCTGAAAGATCTTGCCGATGCGGCTGCCTCTCAAGGCCCGGATTTCGGGTCCATCGCGCGGCATCTGCAGGATATCCTGTGTCGTGCCGGGCTTTTCAGGATCGGAAAATAGGATACGGCCACGAACATGGGCTGTGTTCGGCAAAATGCCCATCACTGCCTGGCTGAGAACTGATTTTCCGGAACCGGACTCGCCGACAAGCGCGGTAACCTTGCCTGGAAGGACGCGAAGATTTGCCCGCCTGACTGCATGCAAGGGTCCCCCGATAATGGCAAAAGAGATGCCAACATCTTCGACCCGCAGCAGATCAACGCCCGAATTCATTCTCACCAGCCCACTTTGCCGGCCTGCCGGGCGGCAAACCAGAAAGTGAGACTAGCGTATTGCAGGCTTAGAGCAACTTGGATTCGAAAGGGTTGCCAGCGGCGAACCGGGCGACCGACATAACAAGGTGTTCGGATCAGATTGGGCCAGGCTACTGGAGCTTCCTCGGGTCGCCCGGCGACAGCCGTGCGGCATCGCGATGAAGCAGCATGACCTGCTCTGCCTCCGATCTCCGGTCGTAGATCGCCTCCAGCGCACTCTCTTCATCGAGCGCGAGAGCGCCCGACAGATCTGGTGAAAGCACCGTCAGCTTCTGCTTGAGCCCCGCCAGTTCCTCGCTGCCGAGCGTCAGCCAGCTGTTGGCGCCGCAATAGCTGGCGAAGTCCTTGCTGGCGAGAACGCGGTGCGGGTATTTCTTGGTCAGGGTCTGGAGACGCTGGACCTCGTTTACAGCCGAGCCAAACACGGAGAATGTGAGCCGGTCGGTAAGCCCGACATTGCCGAACATCACGTTGCCGACATGCAGGCCGATGCCAAATTTTATGTCGGACAACCCTTTTTCCTTTCTTCGCAGATTGAGCTCCATCATGCGCGCAGTGGCCTTGTGCGCTGCCGCCAGAGCAGCCTGGCAGGCGATCTCGGACTGCGAGCGATGCCTTTCGCAAGGATAGACGGCAATGAAGCCATCACCTATGAAACTCATGATCTGCCCGCCTTTGCGATTGAAAGGTGCGGCAATGGCGTCGAAAAATTGGTTCAGCGTATCGATGTAGATTTCGCGGCCCGACGTTTCGGCAAGCCGTGTCGACCCGCGCATGTCGGCCATGACCAGTGCGGCCCGGATTGTATCGCCCTCGCCGCGCTTGATCTGGCCGTCCAGCACGCGTCTGCCGGCGTCGCCGCCGAGATAAGTGGTCATCATGTTGTCGGCCAGCTTGGTGAGCACCGCCATTTTGGTTGCGATGGCGAGATGGTTTTGGATACGCAGCAGCGCCGAAATCATGCTGTCGCTGAAACCTGAAGCACTGTCGGTCGACCAGGACCCGATCATGCCCTGACTGGTATTGCCGTTGAAGGGATGGACGAAAGCCATGTAGTCGGTCACGCCCATAAGCCTGAGTTCATCGAAGACAGGAAATTCCGACGGGACCGACGGGTCGAGACGACGCCGCAGATGGTCGAGCTTGTTGCTGAGCAGATGGTAGTATGGGCTGGTCAGGAACGTGTCGGAATGAACGCCGTCCTTTTTGCGGAAGCCTTCCACTTCCATGCCTTGGCCGCGAAGCCAGGTGAAGCCGAGCGCGTCATAGAGCGGATGAAGCATCGAAAAGCTCAAATGCACCCGCTTCAACGGCAGGCCGGCAGCAGCCAGCCGCTCGCAAAACCCCTTTACCAGTGTTTCCAGCTCGTTGCCTGCCAGCGCCGACTGAGTAAGCCAGTCGGCAACCTTATCCATGAGAATTGTGGAAATTTCTGCTCGCGCCATGCTCATACCACCTCGAAACCCGTCGACTGCGATCCGCCATAACACAGTCCGCCAGCGACCCAAAGATACCCCAAGTCAACGGTCGCGTGCGGCGGCAAAGGCGAAGGAATTCCCGAGTGACTGTCGTTGCAACCAAGGTACAGGCTTAACTGCATTCATGCCTTGCGGCCTTATGTGGCGAAGCTGCGGCCGGAGTGCAATCACGTTCCTGACATCGGCAAAGTCGCCACCGGGGCGCTTGTCAGGCCTTCACCACCGTCTCTCGGAGCAGCCCGAGACGGCCAAAAACATTGCGTGTGTCGACGATCAGAAGGGCGTGATCAGCGACAGCCTTATAGTCGATCGCGTCATGGTCGGTTGCAACGACGACAGCATCGAAATCCTTCACCACCGCCTCGGTCAACTCGAGCGAGCGGCGCCCCCTGAGGGCCATATGCTCCCGTGTGGTCGGGATCTCGGGAACATGCGGATCGTGGAATTCCGCCTTGCCGCCCCATTCCTCGATAAGTTCGATGAGCCGCAATGAGGGGCTTTCGCGGATGTCGGGCACATTCTTCTTGTAGGCGAGCCCGATGATGAGAATGCGCGAGCGGCTGAGCGCCTTGCCGCAGCGCCGGTCCAGTGCTTTGGCCAGTTCATCGACCACGTGACGCGGCATAGCAGTGTTGATCTCTGCCGCCAGCTCGATGAAGCGGGTCGGCAGTTCGTATTCGCGCGCCTTCCACGTCAGGTAGAAGGGATCGATTGGAACACAGTGCCCGCCCAATCCGGGGCCTGGATAAAAAGGCATGTAGCCGAAGGGCTTGCTCCTGGCCGCCTCGACCACCTCCCAGATGTCGATGCCCATCGCGCCGAGCACGACCTTCAATTCGTTGACGAGGGCTATGTTGACTGACCGGAATATGTTTTCCGTCAGCTTGACTGCCTCTGCGGTTGCCGTGCTGGAAACCGGAACGACGGTTTTGACGACCCCTTGGTAGAAAGCCTGCACGAGCGTCGCCGCTTCAATGCCGTCACCTGCCACGACCTTTGGGATCGTCGCGACTTCAAAGTTGCGGTTGCCGGGATCCTCGCGTTCGGGCGAGAAGCCGAGGAAGAAGTCTATCTTCGACTGCAAGCCGGTTTCTTCCAGTATGGGCTTGATCACATCGTCGGTGGTGCCGGGATAGGTGGTAGATTCCAGCACGACGAGGTGGCCGAGACGCAGATGCTTTGCGATGATGCCAGTCGTGTTCCTGACAAAGGAGAGGTCCGGCTCACGGTTTTTTGTCAGCGGTGTCGGAACGCAGATGATGATGATGTCGCAGGTCGACAGTTCGGCAAAATCCGCTGTGGCGCGGAACCGTCCACTCGCCACGTGGCCGGCGAGGGCTGTCGACGTCACCGCCTCAATGTAGGATTGGCCGTTGTTCAGGCTCTCGACCTTCTGGGCTTCAATGTCGAAGCCGAAAACCGGGAAGCCGGCGCGTGCGACCGCAATCGCGAGCGGCAACCCGACATAGCCCAATCCGATCACGCCGACATGCGCGGTGTGCGCCGAGATACGGTTCAGCAGACGGTCATATGCCGAAGATCGTGAAGCGTCCAAATCTGCTTTCCCGTTAGTTGGGACAGGATGGCCGGTGTCAGGCGCGGCTTACCAGTCCCACAGAACCATGGCCGAGGCATATTGCGGAAAGTGGATTCTCGCAAGCCGTCATCCGACCGGCAACTTTGCCTTCAGGTCTGCAGCAGCCATCGCATAGCCGCCAGCCGCACCGTCTATGAAATGAACATGATCGCGGTGCAGCGGCGAGGCGACGAGGCATGTCATCAAGGCCGATTTCTGGCGGTGCAGGCCATAATTGCAGATGCCGGCCTCTTCCGCCTGTTTCAGCCGGTTCTCTATCCGTTGCAACACATCAGCATCAACGTCGATGGTCATCTTCAAGCCGTCGTCGAATTTCCGGAAATCCGAATTGCTGGCCACGTTGCGTTTGTAGATCTTCGGATCGAAACCGCCGACGGTCCAGCCATATCTATCGGCGACGGCCGTAAGCGCCATCAGGAACACTATCCACAGCTTCGACAGCCATCGCCGTCCCACCGGCGCCGTGGCTCGCGCCTCGATATCGAGGCCGGCGGGCAGCAAGCTGTAACTCGGCCCATTCACCGGCACCGGGTGGCCATCGCGTTCCTGTCTGCTGGCAATGGCGATGATGTCGGACGCCAGAAACTGAAAACCGCGCAGATCGCGCGACGACCCCGGAGTGGCTATGATCGAGACGATTTCGCCATGACGGGTTCCGATCGGGTTCCAGCGGCAGGACAGGCCGGTCAGGTCCGGCCGTGCGCCAGCCGGAGCAGGATCGATGCGGTAGCGCCCCGCTTTCATCTCGGCTTCCGCCCAACTGCCGCCACCGCCGGCGAACATGGTATAGAAGATGGCATCGGATGCTTGGAACCTTGCCACGCGAACGTCGAGGCCTTGCGCTCGAATATCCTTTATCGGCACGATTGCGGCACGCAGGGTTAGGTCCAGTTCGTCCGCCACCCATCTCTGGACAGCCGCCAGCGCCTTGCGGGTGGGCTCCATCGCAGAGCCGGGAAAGGCGACGAGCGCCCCATCGCCGCCGAAGACAAAGGGAAGGTCTTGCCGACCCAGCGCGTTGAGGAGGGCCGAAATGACACTGGCGCCGGCCATATTGACCGTTTTATAGCGTCCCGTCTCGATCGCCTTGGTCGAGCCGACAATGTCGGCGGTGGCCAGCGCCCAACCATCGGGGAGGGGCCGATAGTTGTCGATGTCGGCAACGCTTTCGAATTTTGCGAAGACCGGCAAAGAAGCGACAAACGGGTCCGAGGCGGCAGCTGTTTCCATGAGTATCAGATAGCACATTCCACTGCTTGGAGGTGCAGTCGATGGTGCTTGGAATTTGACTTGCGCATGCTTTCCGATGATAGGGTCGCGCAATGCGAATTGCCTTCTACGCGCCGCTGAAGTCACCCAATCATTCCGTTGCCTCCGGCGACCGCCAGATGGCACGCACGCTGGTCAAGGCGCTGGAGCATGGAGGACATAGCGTCGAACTGGCATCCGAATTGCGCTTCTATCTACGCGAACCGGAGCCGGAACGTTTCGATGCGCTCAAGATAGAGGCCAAAGAGGAAGCCGCGCGGCTGACGCGGCTTTGGGATCGTGATGGCAAGCCCGATCTATGGTTCTGCTATCATCCTTATTACAAGGCGCCCGACCTGATCGGGCCCGGGCTGGCGTCGACCTTTGCTGTCCCATATGTGACAGCGGAAGCTTCCTATTCGAGGCGCCGCAATGCCGGTTTGTGGGCTGATACACAAGCGCTGGTCGTCCAAGCGGTCCAACAGGCGGCGCTGAACATCTGCTTCACGCAAAGAGATCGTCGGGGACTGGCAGATGCGATACCCGAGGTCGCTCTTGATATGCTGTCACCCTTCATCGACACATCGGTCTTCCATGAACTGCCGGCACGAGGTTGCCCGACGCGCCTCGTTGCTGTTGCCATGATGCGCCAGGGCGACAAAGTCGAAAGCTATCGCATGCTGGCGCAAGCGCTGGGTCAGATTGGCCATTTGCCCTGGACGATGTCGGTCGTCGGCGACGGGCCTGCCCGTGACGAGGTCAAGGCGCAATTTGCCGGCTTCGCCGCCGAGCGTATCGAATGGCTCGGCGCGATCGATCCAGCCGCCGTGCCGGATGTCCTCTATGGGGGAGGAATTTACGTCTGGCCGGGTTACGGGGAGGCCTATGGCGTTGCCTATCTTGAAGCACAAGCCGCCGGTCTTCCGGTGGTGGCTCAGGACATCGCCGGCGTGCCGGAAGTCGTGCGAGACGGCCAGACCGGGTTTCTCACCCCGCCGCGAGATGTGGCCGCCTTCGCTTCTGCCATTGAAAGGCTTCTGGCCCGTAAAGACGAGAGAACCATCATGGCAGCAGAAGCCAGACGTTTCATCCTTGAAGAACGTTCCCTCGGCATTGCAGCGGCGCGCCTGGTCGAACTTCTTTCGAAGGTCTCGGTTTCATGACATCCTGCGATCGAGTCTGGCAGCCCTTGGTGGAAGAATTGGCGGGCCGGCAACGGGCCGGTCGCAAGGCAGAGTTCTGGCTGCGCGACGATGATGCCGTGGATCCGACGCCGGCGCTTGATCGGCTGCTCGACCTCACGGGTGAGTTCACCGTTCCGGTCACTCTGGCCGTCATTCCGGCCCTCACGGATGAGAAGCTTGCTGCCCGGCTAGACGAGGCGCCGCATGCCACAGTGGCCATGCATGGCTGGGTGCATCGAAATCATGCTCCCGAGGGTCACAAAAAGCAGGAGCTCGGCGCCCATCGGCCAGGGGAGGCCGTTCTTGAAGAACTGGCTGGCGGGCTGTCGCACCTAACGGGCCTGCACGGCGCGCGAACCGTCCCGATGCTCGTGCCCCCCTGGAACAGGATCGACGCCGGCCTGGTCTCCGACCTTGGATCGATAGGATTTGCGGCATTGTCGGTCTTCGGGCCCCCGGACCCGGCTTCACTGGCGGTCATCAACTGCAATGTCGACATCATGGATTGGCATGGCACGCGCGGCTGCCGCGACCACGGTCTATTGATCCAGGCAATCGTCGCGCGCTTGCAGGATGCATTCGACGACGAACCGGTCGGCCTGCTCACTCATCATCTCGTACACGATGAATCGGCCTGGCTTTTCCTTGAACGGCTGTTCACGGTCACTGCACAGATTGACTCCTGCGTATGGCTTCCAATCAGGACATTGATCGGGCGCTGCGCAGGTAAGGGAAGATAGCTCGCTCACCGCTTTTTGGGCAAGGAGACTGGAAATTCGAGGGTATGCCCATCCCGCGCCGCAAATGCGCCGGTAAACCTGTCTTTGGCCAGTTTCTCGATCTCATCCAGTTCCTCGTCGGTGCGTGTCGCATCGTGATGAAACAGCGCAAGCCCTCGCGCACCGGCGGCGCCACAGAGTTTGATCCCCTGTTGCCATGTCGAGTGCCCGTTACCGCGGCGGCGTTCCATTTCCTCATCGGTGTAGGTGCAATCGTAGATGACGAGGTCGGCATCTTGGATCAGGCCGAGCACTGCGGGATCGAGTTTGTCGGGCTCGTGCTCAGTGTCGGTGATCACCGACACCACACGGCCACCCCATTCGACCCGGTAGCCGATGCAGCCGCCTGGGTGAACAAGACTGCCCGTCCGGACCACCACCCCTTCGCGGGGCCGAAGCACGTCTCCGGCCACGAAGTCGCGGCAGTCGAGGCTTGCCTTGCAGGCCTCCAGCTTCACCGGAAACCAAGGCGGCCGGATGAATGCATCGACCATCTGCCGGGTCGTCATGCGCCCGGCAAGGTGCCCGGACCAAAGCGTAACCGTGACGCTCCGGTCGTAGATCGGCGCAAAGAATGGCAGCCCGATAATGTGATCGTAGTGGCAATGCGTGAAAAGTAGGTCGAAATCGGTCACGCCCAACGTCCGAAGCGCCCCGCCGGCAGGCCGCAGGCCAGAGCCCGCGTCGAACAGAAGCGTATGCTTACCACAGCGCATTTCAATGCAGCTTGTGTTGCCGCCATAGCGAGAGAATTCTGGCCCCGATACCGGGATGCTGCCGCGCACTCCCCAAAACCTGACCAGGAAAACGTCGTCGTCCATGGTAGCCCCTTCGCAGTCCCGTCACTCATCGTAGCCAAACAACTGCCGCTAGCACCAGGAAAAGTGTGAACCGTTTTCCGTTTGCCGATGTCCTCCAGTGACCTTCTCAGCCAAAGGCTTGCGCTATAATGACGGGGAGCGTCGACCGCATCTCATTGGCTATTTGGCACTTCGTGCATCGATCAGATCGGCGGTGGTGTGGCTTAGGCGATCGGCAAGAACCCGCAATATCTCGATGGTCATTTCCGGGGACTCCTTCATGAGTCTCAGGAAATGATCCTTGCGAATTCTCAAGGCTTCCAGCTGACTTGCCGCTCTGACGGTGGCTGTGCGCGAGCTGTTGCACAGTATGGCGATCTCGCCAACAATCGAATTTGGCGCCATTTCGGCTACTTTTAACGGCCCTTTGTCGGAATCGACCAGAATATCTGCCTTGCCTGAAAGGATGACATAGGCGGCATCTCCCTCGTCGCCCTGCCGGAAAAGGATCTGGCCCGCGCCGTAGCTGACGCGATCGGAGGTGAACGCAAGCAGTTTGAGCTTTGTCAACTCAATGCCAGAAAACAAGGGAACGCGTTGCAGCATTCCAACTTCATCCTTGAGCAGCATTGTCGCAAACCTCAAAATTCGCGTTTGCCAGATTAGAGCAACGCGCGCCCAGATGGAATTGGTTCCGTATCCGGGACGTCGCTCTACGACACCAGTTCCTTGAAGACGCCGTCGCCTGCCAAAAGTGTCTCGTGTGTTCCGTCTTCCACCAATTCACCCGAGTCGAACACGATGACGCGATCGAACATCATCGCCATGGACGGATTCGTCACCACCCAGACAATTGCCGGCGAATGGTCGTCGCGTCTGGCTTCCTCGAGAACGTTCCGCAACACCTTATCTTGCATGCGCTGATCGAGCGCCGACAGCGGCCGGTTGAGAATGAGAAAATCGGGACGCTTGAGCAGCGCTCGGGCAACGTCGAGCTTCTGTCGCTGTCCACCGGTCAGCCGCCTGCCGCCGGCGCCGACGTTGAAATCCAGGCCGACATTGAGAAGCTCGCCATAAAGCCCCAGCTCGTCAAGAAGGTCATAGAGGATGGAGCGTATGCGGTCCGGCGCGTCGGGGTGATTGTTGCCCACACGCCCGAACAGCACATTATCCATGACAGTAGCGGCGGCAATGTATTTGCCCGGATCGTACCGTTCGATCGCGTCATGCAGCTCGGTCGGCAGGTTTTCATAGAACCGGTTGCGGGCAGTGACGATCTTGCTCATCAGCTCATCGCTCAAAAGGCCGAAGCGGTGCCGGGGCTCGATATAGGCAAAGCTCAAGCTAACGATCATGGCGCGGTCGGTCTCCGAAACCGCCTCGTAGGGACGGTTCTTGAGCCGTTGCAGCAAGGTTTCGTAGGCCGGTATCTCCTCGGCGCTCATGAAGGCGAGCTGCTGGAAAAACTGGTGATCGGCTGGCAGGTCGGCAAACAGCTCGATCGCCTGTTCGGCGATCTCCATGCCCATTTCGTACAGCGTGCGGTCGAGACCGGCTTCATTGAGCACAGAAGCAAAATAGGGGTTGGCAGCCAGCGCCCTATCCGCCAGTTCAGGGCCGGCCGCAGCGCCGAAGAGCAGGTTCTGGCCGATTGTCGCTTCCTTGTTGTAGGCGCCCGGTTCGAAAGGAACCACCAGTCCGCTCAGCCCTTCCTGTTCAAGCCGGGTTCGCAACGCCGCACGCAGTTCGACGATGCGCTTGGCAAGTTCCGTGTGACGCTTGAGGTCGGCCGAAGAGCGCAAGCCAAGGTCCAGAATGTCGCGCGACAGAACAACCGCGTCGAGCACCCGGCGCACGGCTTCAAAGAGGTCGTGCGGGCCGGTGGCGCCGGCGGAAGCATAGTTGATCCAGTCGCTGCGGATATCAAGATCCGGATTGCCCGACCGGCGCGCCTCTTCGATGTTCCAGCGGTGTTGGTCTGCCGCTGCACCGTCGTAAGTCACCGGTGTCAGCGGCGCATGTTTCAACCCGTAGAGCAAGTTATCGCGGAGGCTTGCCTGGAACAGGAAAACATCCGACGAGGCATACGACATGCGCCGTCCGGTCACCGCTTCGGGGAGTTCAAGCAGGTCGTGGGTGCCCGAAACGATCCTTCCGCTGTCGGGCCAGTTCAGCCGCGCAAAGGCCTCTGCAAGCGCTTCGGCTCCCCCTGTTGCAGTGCTGACCAGCGCCACCGTCTCACCCGGCTTGACCTGGAGGGAGACACGGTTGAGAAGGATCGCACCGCCATCGTCTGCTATGGACAGACCGATTGCCGACAGGGGGGCGGTCATCGGATCGGGATCGTCGATCGCCAACGCCCCGATTGTAGGCGAAATGAGACCCTCCACAGTGAACTGTTCAACCACCTGCTGATATTTGACCTGGACATCCTGCCGATCCTGGTCCCAGTCGATCAGTTCCTTCATCGGTCCGGGCAGGTCCTTGTAGGCGCCGATCACGGCCACGAGCTGGCCGACGTCCAGCCGACCCTCAATGGCTAGGTAACCGCCGATCATGTAGAACAGAAAGGGCGTGAGCTGCGCGAGAAAATTGTTGAGGAACTTTACCATGAATTTCCATTGGTAAAGATCGAAGCGGATCTTGAATATGAGCCCGAGCCGGGCAGCTATGTCGGCGCGCTCGTAGTTTGATGTATCGTGGACGTGAACCGCGCCGATACCGTCGACGATTTCGCCAACCCGGCCCGAAAGTGCGCGCGCCGTCAATTGCCGTTGGCGCCCGAGCACGAGCAGCCGCCGGCGCATTCGCGGGATGAGCACGATCTGGATCGTCACGATCACGACCGCTATCAGTCCGAGCCAGACGTTCTGGACCATGATGAAGAGCATGGCGGTCAGCGCCTGACCGCCGAGCAGTACCGGCTGCAGAAAGGCATCGCCGATAAAGCCGCCCAGCGGCTCCACCTCGTCCTTCACCATGGTCGCCACTTCGGCCGATTTCACCCGCTTGAAATATATCGGCGGAAACCGCAGCACACGATCGACCAGATCGAAACGGATACGCCGCAGCATGCGTTCGCCCAGACGGCCCTTGTAGGTGTTGATGTAGAGTTTAAATAGGCCGTTGATGACGACCAGCAGGAGGAACACAAGGCTCAGGGCAAACAGCGTCGCCTTGCGGCCGAGCTGAAAACCGGAGAAGAACAGGACCTCGCCAATGAACGGCAGGCTATAATGCAGCCTCATGAATGGCTGGGTCGCGCCCACTTGGTCGAAGCCTTTACCTTGGATCGGGCCGTTGACGATCAGCTTCGGCAGGTCGAAGGACATGAAATAAGGGACCATCGAAAGCACGACGATCATCAATATCCAAAGCTGCTGCTTTTTCGTGTGGGTCCAGATATAGCGGGCTAGGCTGGGTTCCATATGCGACCGTGGACCCTTTAGTTGGAAGGATGCGGGACGAAGAAGCGGCTACCGGCGCATGGCGTATCGGCAATTTCTGCGTCGCCAATGACAAGCTCGAAGATGCAGTGCACGAACGACGCCGATGGTCCCGACAGATGCAGCCGGCTCTCTCCGGCACCGGGCAATGGCGAAGCGGCTAACAGCATAATCAAATCCGCGGATCAAAACGGCCTTGCGGGGGGCAAGATTGCGTTGTGTCGCCCGAAATCCCACCATACAAGACGAATATGATGGATGTCACGCAACCACGCAATGCCGGCATGGACTGGCGCGAGCAAGCCTTGGACCTCACGCGCGGAATTGGGGCCTATGTCGACCGACCTCTCGTGGCAGGGCTGGCGCGCGTCATCGCCCAGCATCCGAACGCCGATATGGGCAACGCGTTCAACCACAAACAGGTCGCCTGCAAGATGTGGGCGCTCGATCGGCTGTTCGACAGCTGCGGCGGGCGCTTCGGGCGCATATGGGTTCTGGGTGGTTGGTATGGCGTGTTGTCGGCGATGCTTTTCAACGATGTCCGCTTCGACATTGCGGCGGTCGACAGCATTGACATCGATCCCGAAGTCGCGCCCGTCGCCCTGACGCTAAACCGGGACGCCGGCGACCGGTTCCGGGCCATGACGGCAGATATGTACGCACTCGACTATGCGGCCGGGCGTCCCGACCTGACCGTCAATACGAGCTGCGAACACATAGCCGATCTGCGCGCCTGGCTTGCGCTGCTTCCGCAGGGCACGAATGTTCTGCTGCAATCGAATGATTATTTCAGCGAGCCGACGCACGTCAACTGCGTGGCTTCGCTGGCAGCCTTCGAAGCAATGGCGGCACTGCGGGAGGTGCGCTTCTCCGGCGAGCTGCCGACCAAAAATTATACGCGCTTCATGCTGATCGGAACTGTCTAGCTTTTCGCCCAAAATTGCGTAGCGGTTTGGGGCATTAATACACGTCCTTGAAGCGCCTTGCACGAAGCTCACCAGAAGCGACACGCGTTAGAGCAAATTCCAGGAACATGTGAACGGCTCTCCGTTCGGACTTGCGGCAGAACAAGGAGGTAGAGCGGTTCAAAGGTTTACGCGAAACGAGGAACCGCGTTAGGATCCATCGTCTGTTGATCATGAGCTTTTCTTGAAGCCGGGGCCCTGTTTTAGGGACCATGTTCGATGCCGGTCGCGCAGGATTTGCGCCGAGTGACGGGCGCCGTCCAGATTGAGGCGATGCGCGGATGGTCTAGGTGCCACAAGCGCAGCTTCGATCGCTTTCGCCAAACCTTCAGGCGTTAGGTCCCTTTCCATAACAACCGTCGCAAGACCGAGTTCTTCAAGCAGCAGGGCGCGAACCGTTTGTTCTGTTTCACCGCCGGCTGCAAATGGGACGAGCAGGGAGCGACAACCCGCGCGCAGGACATCGCAGACCGTGTTGTAACCCGCCTGCGAGACGGACAGGCGGGCAGCTGTCAGCAGGCTCGCGAAATCCTCGCGGAACCGGAAGATGGACAGGCCCGGCGTGACGTCGTGTGCGATCGCGTCAAACTGGTCTTTCGGCAGGTTTGGGCCGGTGATCAAACACCATTTCCAACCGTTCTTGGCATTCCGCGCCGCTGCGATGGTGGAGCTTACAAGGCTGCTTCCGGCAGCTCCGCCGCCAACTGACACCAGAACGTCGAAGCGCTCGGAGGCCGGGGGCGAGGGCGGCGCGGCAACGAGCCCCGTGTAGGTGACCTCGGCCTTGATCGCCCCGGCCAGTGGAAATGTCTTGTCGACGGTTGCAAAAGCCGGGTCGCCGTGGACCATAACAAGGTCGAAGTGCGTATTGACGAGATCAACCGTTTCCTCATTTCGGCCCGGCTTCACGCGCTCCTGAAGGATGTCACGGATGGACGTCGCCAGCAGCGGTTTGGGCGACGTCGCGTTGATCGCCTCGATCAGCGGCAAGAGTTCGAATCGCATCTGCCGGCGTCCAAATGGAAACGCCTCGACAATCACGACATCAGGCCTGCAATCCCGGAATGCTTGGAGCAGCATCTCTGAACGGCGTTTCTTGAAATCATCGTCGACGGGTATGCCCTGCAGATCGACAAGTCCGGAAAATGTTTCATCACCGGAGGTGACAGGTGGCAGGGTTACAGATTTTACCCCCGGTCCCGGAAACCCTGCGACCGGCGCTCCGCCGGTCACGATCGTTACGTCAAACCCGTCATCGACCAGAGCCGCCGCGACGCGGCTGGTGCGAGCGAGATGTCCGATACCGAGCAGGTGCTGGACATAGAGGAAGGCACGGAGCTGCTTCAATCGATGGCCCGCCACTCGCGCTCGAACAATTCCTTGAGTTGTCCAATGCTCGCCGTATGATCGAAATTGCCGCGCACGTGCCGCTCTGCGGCGTCGCCCAGGCGGGCGCGCAGGACGGGATCCCGGATCAGGCGCTCCAGCGCCTGTGCCAGGGCGATTGGGCTGTTTGTCGGTACCAGCAGCCCGGTTTCATCGGGCGATATAAGCTCCGGCACACCAGAAACATCGGTGGACACGCATGCGAGCCGCTGGCTAGCTGCCTCGACAAGAACATTTGGCAAGCCGTCCCGGTCCCCATTCGCGGTGATCCTGCAGGCCAGGGCGAAGATGTCGGCGCAGCGGTAGTGCTCAAGCACCTGCTCCTGCGCAAGCGCCCCTTTCCAGGCGACGCGATCATCCAGGCCGAGTTTTTGCGCCAGCGCCTTGAGCCGTTCCAGTTCTTCGCCGTCGCCGATATGCTCGAAACGCCAGGCCAAATCGCCAGGCAAGAGGGCAAGGGCCTCCAGCAAGGTATCGTAACCTTTCTTTTCGACGGCCCGTCCGACACTCAGAACGACAACCGCTCCGCCGCGCTCCGAGCCGTCATACTGTTGTCGCGCGTCGCCAAAACTTCCGAAGCGATCAAGGTCGAGCCCATGATAGCTCAGATGCACAGACGAGTTGCCTTTGGCGAGTTTTTTCAGACGATCGAAGCCGGTTTTCGTGCAGGTGACTGTCCAGCGGGCCGAGGAAAGTTTGCCAGCCAAATCCCAGTCCGCCGAAGTCCAGATGTCCTTGGCATGGGCTGAGCAGCTCCAGGGCAGGCTACGAAGCTGGCTGGCGTAGCGCGTCACCGATGCCGGCGTGTGCACGAAATGCGCATGCAACCATCCCGCTTCTTCCGGCCATTCGGCCGCCAGCACGAGCGCTTGCCCGAAGCGGCGTGCGCGATTGCGCGTAAAGTCGCGGGAGATATCGGCTACCAGCGAACCGAGCGCGCGCCAGAAGCTCGGCCGCGGCAAATAGGCACAAAGCGAGCGAAGCACGCGTAGCGGCTCATCATGCAGATATTCCGGCAGGTAGTGGACCGGCGCTTTGATCTCGTCATGGACGGGGTGCCGTTTTGCGTCGGTGGGCCGCCTGAGTGCGACGAGTATCAAATCGAACCCCGCGCGTTCCAGACCGAGCAGTTCCTGTGCGATAAAAGTTTCCGACAGCCGCGGATAGCCCTTCAGGACCACGACGATCTTGCGACGTTGCAAGTCAGTTGGTTCCTTCAACGACCGAAAGGTGATGGCCGGCCCGCCGGTCGAGCAATTCCGCGACAATCTCGGAAATGTGAGGCAGCCCTTCTAGCGTCAGATGCGGATTACTCTGTGAGGGGCGGGGCCGATCCGGCAGCGCCACGAGTGCATCGGCGAATCGCTGGGAGTCCTTGGCTTCGTGCGGCAAAAGCAGCTCGATGAGGCCGAGTTCGGCTGCGCGCCGAGCGCGAATTAGTTGTTCCTGACGTGGCTCGATGCGCGGCACGATCAACGCCGGCTTGTCGAAAGACAATATCTCGCAATAGGTGTTGTAACCACCCATGGCCACCACCGCCTTAGCGCCGGCAATCAGGTCTTCCATGCGGTTGTCGAACTCGATCATCTTGATGTAGGGGATCTTGGCCCCCTTTTTGAGCAGCTTGTTGCGCTTGCGGGCCGGCATGTAAGGCCCAAGCACGATCAGCGCCCTGTGCTGCAGTTGCGGATCCTGCTGATAGACATCGATGACGTCGTGAATCAATTCGGCACCGTCGCCGCCGCCGCCGGTGGTGACCAGGATATAATCGCCCTCGGGCCGGTGGCCGGGCAACTCGTTCCGCTGCAAGCTTCGTTGCAGGAAACCGACGAAACTCATCTTTGCCCTGACAGCCGGCGGCACATCCAGGCCGGTCAGCGGATCGTAGAAATCCGGCGGCCCGTAGACCCAGACCTTGTCGTAGAACAGGCCAATCTTGCGCATCACATCCCTGCGCGCCCACTCTGCCTCGAGCAGGTGCGGCGCATCCATCACCTCGCGCAGGCCAAGCACCAGCGTGGTGCCACGCGTCTTGAGGTAGGACAGAGTATCCTCAATCTCACCGCGCAGGCCGAGCGGTTCCTTGTCGACAATGAAGATATCCGGCCGGAAGGTCTCAGCGGTGTGGCGGATGATCGACTGGCGCATCCTCAGCGTCTCATGCAGATCAATATCCTTTTCCAGCGAGGTGTATTCGCCGTTGCGCAACTTGATGACGCTGGGGATCTTCACGAAGTCGACACGGGCTCTGTAGTCGAAGGCGCCAGCGATAGTCGCACCCGAAATGATAAGCACCTGAAGTCCGCGGAAATCCTCCACCAGCGAATGCGCGATGGTCCGGCAGCGCTGCAAGTGGCCAAGCCCGAACGTGTCGTGGCTGTACATGAGAATTCGAGCGTTTTCTGTGTGCTGGGTCATTGTTGAAAGTCTCTTAGAATTCTCGACTTGAGGGACCGTGAGCGACGCGCCGCTTCGAAACCATCGTGGCTGTGAAAAATGAGGTCGCCATTCTCAAATGTATCGCTTCTGTGGAACGCCTGTCAGACAGGCCTCCCGATTGTCTGACTTCGAAACCTGCCGGGTAGGGAATGTCGCCTTGCGGGAGCGGGCCGAGACTCCCTGTTGAAGTTTGAGGAGGGATCGAAGGGGGCGTGGTATCCAAAAGATCGGCAGAAATCATCCCTCTTGATTCCAATAAGTTTCGGTGTCTCCAAACTCGATTGGATCGGAACGGTGAAGGCGAATTCCGCAATCCTGCCCGTATAGCCGATTGATTGGTCGCCAGGCGTCGCACGGCCCAAATCTGTTGTGGAACTCACTTCGCGCGCCATTGCCCTTGGTCTGGGGGGACCAAAGGTGCTGCCCATCAACCTCTTGAGGGGCGGTCTGATTGTGATTCACCGACCAGAACTGAGTCATCTGCCGCCCAAGCTAGCCGGAATTTCAGTAAGAATCGAGTGGATGCCATCGCTGGCAACACACCGCCCGCAGGTGGGGTGTGCAAGACCTGTGCTTGTCGATCGCCAAGGCCTCCATTTATCTCGCAATGTTCCACCAAGACCAACCCAATTGACCATGCCGCCGAGATGGCTCGCGACCATTTGGTGGCCGTTCATTGGCCACAATGTCCGTTTTTCCCAGATGCGCCAATGCCATCGGAGCGCCTCACCAAGCTTGACCCCAAATCCCCGGCGTCTACAAGTGCAACGAATGGCCTGCCATTCCCTATCAGGGTCGGAACGGTGTTTGAGCGAGATCGGCCCGCACAAATGGATGCTGGGTTGGCACCTCAATGCCTCGTCCAAGAAAGCCGTGTCCGCGCCCCAGCTACTCGGCGTCATCTATACACGGCATTCGCGACCCGATGTCGGACAAGGTTAAGCCGTGGCCCGCTTGACGGCGAAGGCAAGATCGTAGAACGAAACCCACATCGGGGCGCGGGGACCGCGATTACCTTTCGCCACAGCGCAACGGCCAGCCCGCTTGAAGCGCAAGATGAAGCCGAAGGGCGCTGTTGTCGGTCTGGTCGAGCGTGGTAGCAAAGCCCGCGTGTTCGCGTCCAGCACGCCACCAAGGCCGTTGTGCGCGGTATCCTGCTGCGCAATGCCAACCGCAATCGACGCTCTACACCGACCAATCGCTGCACAGCATGACCGGCAAGAGGGGTTGCTAACCCTGTTTTGTTTGGGGTTCCAATACAAACGGCGGTGATTTTCCCCAATCACCGCCGTTGATGCACCCAAGCCACAGGGAAGGACGGGCTAGGCACATGAGAATGCGCAAATTAGACCTACCGGCGAGTCCGTCAAGACGTCCGTGGCGTTACGCATGAAAATACCCAATGGGCGGAACATTCGAAGTCAAATTTCACTGACCCGATAACGACGACCCAGACCGCCGCGGACGGGCCCCAAACGGTCGCTGCCCCGCCCTCTCCAGCATGCACATCCGGCTCAGACTTTTGCCCTTGGTGTTAGGGGCGCGCTAGGATAGCATATCTGCGGATTGGGGTATGCGATGCCAGAAGTCTCGATACGCCGAGCGGACTTCATGATGGTCCTCGCTTATGCATCGGACCTCGCGACAGGCCATTCCCGCGACTTCGCCCTGAAATCCTGCGTGCTTGCGATGCGGATCGCCGAGCTTGCCGGCCTTTCGGAGCAGATCCGGCGCAATGCGTATCACCAGTCGATGCTGCGCTATGTCGGCTGCAATGCCGACACGGACCTTCTGTCGGCCACCTTCGGCGATGAAATTGCGTTGCGCCAGGATCTCGTCGGTCTCGACATGGGCAACCGCGCGGAACTAGGCAGGGTCTTCGTACAGGCCTTCAAGCGGCTTTACTATGATCTCGACCCAGATGCGCAGGCCAAGGCGATCGAGGCCGCGATGTCGCAGGCTCTCGCCGTGGCCCGCCCGGTACTCACCGCCCATTGCGAGGTTGCGCAACGGATCGGCGTGCGCCTCGGCCTGTCCGACGAGATCCGGCGCAATCTTGGACAAATCTACGAACGCTGGGATGGAAAGGGCCTACCGCGTGGGCTGAGCGGCGAAGACGTCTTGCCCGCCGTGCGCCTGATTACTTTGGCGCAGGATGCTATTGCGCTCAGCGACGCGGCCGGCATCGACGCGATGGCCGAGACCATCGCCAGTCGTGGCGATGGTGCCTACGAGGCGGAGCTGGCCCGGCTCGTCGCCGCCAACGCCGCCGTGCTGATGGAGGGCATCGGCGCGACGGTCGACCGCGAGACGATCCTGGCGCTGGAGCCCGATCCGCCGGTGACGCTGGACGAGGCGGCTTGCGACGAGGCTTTCCTTGTCGTCGCCGACATGATCGACATGCGCATGCCGTTCACACAAGGTCATTCGCGGATGGTGGCGGAACTGGCCGAGGGTGGAGCACGACGCCTCGGGCTGCCCGAGCCCGATGTCCGCGCACTGCGCTGGTCTGGCTGCATCCATGACATTGGCGAACTGGTGGTGCCGGTGGCAACCTGGATGCGGAACGGGCCGCTATCCGTCCGCGAGCGGGACGCCGCACAGTTGCACGCCTATTACGGCGAGCGGGCGCTGGCCTCGTTCGGTCCCCAGGGCGATGCTATTGCTGGGCTCGTGCTTCGCCATCACGAGCGCCTGGACGGCTCGGGCTATCACCGCAAAGTTGGCGGCTCCGACCTCTCTCCGGCGGCGAGGACCCTGGCCGCCGCCGAAGCGTACCAAACTTCGCGGGAGGAGCGCCCACACCGCAAGGCGTTGTCCAGCGAGGCGGCGGCGGCGCAGCTGCGCATCGCTGTTCGAGAGGGCTGTATCTGCCCCGACGCCGCCGAGGCTGTACTGTCCTTCGCCGGACAGCCGTCGCGACGCCCGGCCCCGCGCTCGCTGGCCGGCATGACGCCGCGCGAGATCGAGGTGCTGCGTCTGATCGCCGCCGGCCTGACCGCGAAGGAGGCCGCGCGCAAGCTGCTTATCTCACCCAAGACCGCGGATCACCATATCCAGAGCGTCTATTCCAAGATCGGCGTGGCTACCCGTGCGGCCGCGGCGCTCTACGCGGTCGAGCACGGGCTGGTCAGGCCAGGCGAAACGCAGCCATAGGGAATACACCCCATGTGCGCCCCCTGCGGCGCGCGCATCCTAATCCTGTCGACGGACCAATGGTGGCCGCGACCGACAGGAGGAAATTCAATGCTTCTTGCAACGACGAAGGTGGCGGACGTCGACCGCTTCATCCACATCTTTTCCACCAAGGGCGCCGACAAGCGCCGACTGCACGGCTCGAACGGCGCAACCGTGTTCCGCGACCCAAGCGAGGCCGACCGCATCTGGGCCATCTTCGACTGGGACGCCGAGGGTTGGAAGAATTTCGTGTCGGATCCGGAGGTTCCCGCGATCCTGCAGGAAGCCGGCCATGTCGGCAAGCCGCAGGCGGCACTGCTGCTGGGCCACTACGAGGCCTGATCTTCGCGCTACGCGCCGTCGGCCATGCACGGCGGCGCCCGACGAAGACCCGGAGATGAACCCTACAATATCGGAGAGATTAGATGAACCAGAATCCTATTAAGATCGGCCTCATCGCCGAACTCACCGGCCCCTTGTCCTTCATGGGCATCGCCAATGCCAATCTCACCACCATGCTTGTCGACGACATCAACGCAAAAGGCGGCCTCCTCGGCCGGCCGGTGAAGCTCATCATAGAGGATGGCGAGACCACCGACAGCGCGGCCAAGGCAAGCGCCGCCAAACTTGTGGATGTCGACAGGGTCGACTTGGTCGTTGGCGGCATCTACAGCTCGACCCGCCTCGCCATCAAGAGCGAGGCGGTCACCCGCGGCAAAACGCTCTACATCTACACCGAGCAGTATGAGGGACAGGAAAACGATCCCTTGATCTTCTGCACGGGCCCGGTGCCGGCGCAGCAGGTGGAACCGCTGATTCCATGGCTGATGAAGAGCACCGGGGCAATGAGGTTCTATTTGCCGTCGGCCGACTATATCTGGCCCCACATTCTAAATAAGGCGGCAAGCCGGGTCGTGCGCGCCAATGGCGGCGAGATCGTCGGCGAGGAGTACTTCCCGCTCGATACCGTCGATTTCCAACGGACGGTGCAGCAGATCATGGTCAGCGGCGCCGATGTCGTGTTCAACACCATTGTTCCGCCGGGGCTGACGCCGTTCCTAGATGAGTTGCATAAAGCTGGGTTCGGCAAACGCGGCGGCAGGATCGTCTGTACCTATTTTGACGAGAACTTTCTCAACCTCGTCCCGTCCGAGCAGATCGAAGGCCTCTACAGCTGCCTCGACTACTATCAGGAACTCGACGATCCATATGGCCGCGCGCTTTTGAACCGCTACACAGCGCGCTTCGCCGGGAGCGCCATGTTGACAGCAGGCAGCGGCTGCACCGGCCATTACCGGGCGATCAAGATGTGGGAAGCAGCAGTGACCGAAGCCGGTACCCTCCAGCAGGGCGCCGTCATCGCGGCGCTCAATCACGCTCGGATCAGCGAGGGACCGGGTGGACCGGCCGAAATGGTTCCCGGTCAGCACCATGTTCGCATGAACATGTACATTGCGCAGGCGGAGCGCGGTCGATTCCGGGTTGTCAGGAAGCTGGGTCCGATCGATCCGAACGAGCGCGTTCTGACGGAAGAATTGCAACCGAGCAACTGAGGTGAACTGCGCAGACCTCGATTACTGTTCTTCCAATCGGCGAGGGCGGCTCGATGATGCTGCCCTCGTCCTCCTTTTGTCGGCTCCCGGAACAGGCGGCTTACCCAGTGTGGTGAGGGAGATATCGCTTGCTCGCCGAGCGCCTCATTGGCTGTTACTACATGATGGCGCATGGAGGCGAAATCGGGCAGGAATGTGCTGATGTCAGTTCCCAGCCGTAACCTTGTCCGATTAACGTCCGCCTCCCTGCTCATAGGGTTTGCTGCGCTCATGGCCATCGTGGTCACAAATTTCTGGCTTGGCCAGAGAGCGCAATCCTACTTCGATGATGCGATCGCGGCGCGCGACACCCGGGTCGCGGCGGTTGAATTGAGAAATGCAATGCAGACGGCTGAGGCGTCCGAACGCGGTTTCGTGATCACCGGCAACGAAATCTATTTGGGACCATATCAAACAGCCAAAGCCCAAGCGCAGCGCCACCTCGAAGCGCTGCAGACGTTGCTGACTTCCTATCCCGACTCCCAATCGACGCTGCACCGGCTCACCGCAATCGTTGCCGCCAAGTTCGGAGAGTTCGATCAGACGATAGCACTCAAGCGCGACCAGCGTGATGCAGAGATCTCAGCGTTGTTCCGAACGAACAGAGGTAAGGCTCTGACGGACGAAGCCAATGTGTACTTCTCGGGTGTTATCGGGCGGGCGGATGACCGACTTACATCCGGTGTCGCCGAGCAGCGTGCCAACAGCGGATGGCTGCGGCTTGTTTCTGCAGTCGGCGGGCTTGTCATCGTCGTCGTCGTTGCCGGGGCTGCCTATGCAGCCGCTCGTTACACCAGAGAACTTCGCAAGACACGCGACGAGGTCAATGCACTCAACAGCGACTTGGAACTACGTGTCAGCACCCGAACTGAAGATCTGGCAAGGGCCCGCGACCGGGCCGAGGTGCTTCTATCGGAAGTCAATCACAGGGTCGCGAACAGTCTGGCACTGCTCTCATCGCTTGTAACTCTCCAGTCAAAAGCAGTCGGGGATAATGCGTCAAAAGATGCACTGGCCGAAACCCAGGACCGCATCTTCGCGATCTCGCTGGTGCACAGGAGGCTCTACAGTTCTTCCGATGTCCGCTCGGTTGCCCTCGACGAATACCTTGCTGGGCTGCTCGATCACCTGCGAACGTCGCTTCGAAGCCAGGGACATGGCGTAAGGCTCTCCTACGAGGTAGATCCGATCAAACTCGAGACAGATGCCTGCATCAACCTTGGGGTGGTGGTCACTGAACTCGTTACAAACGCGTTCAAGTATGCCTACCCCGATGGGGCGGGAGACATTCAGGTACGGCTCACAGCACTGCCGGGCGAACAAGCGGAGCTGCTGGTCGAGGACGCCGGCATCGGGAGGGCCGAGGGCCTGCCCGCCAAAGGTACAGGGGTGGGCAGCAGGATCATCAATGCCATGGGTGTCAGCCTTGGCGGCAAGATAGAGTATCGCAATCTCCAACCGGGGACCGCGGCTCATTTGGTGTTTTCGACAAAACCACGGCGTGCTACCGCGGTTTTGTAGACAGCTGAGCCACTCAGTAGAAAGTTACCGTCAAGCGAATGCGCGTTGACGAGAGGAGAAACGGTGTTTGGTCTAAAGAGGAGGACTGCCCGGCTGCTCGGCCAAGCGATAGCTCTGCTGCTCATTTCCTCTATGGCCGGGCTTGCTTCGGCGCGCGCCCAGGAAGGTGCCCCAGGCATCACTAGGCGGGCGGTGTTTCCCGTCTTCGACCCAAATGCACCCTCATGCAGTGCCCCGGTCGGCCTGAGCAAGGTTTTGGCCTATGTACAGGAAAACGACCGGGACTTTTTGCAGGGGGTTGATCACGGCCTATCCCTGGCGGCAGTAAATCGCGGCTTGGGGTATCGAAGAGTTCTGGCTGAAAATGACGTCGGCAAGGCCATAGACCAGGTTCACTCTCTCGTCGCGGCGAGGGTTGGCGCCATCGTGGGCACGTCTTCGGATCCGGTGGCTTTCGGCCCCTCGCTTCAGCAGGCGATCTGGTCGGGAGCGTTTGTCGGCACGATCGTGCCTCCACCCGCGACGTTGCTGCTCAATGCTCCGCAATATCGTACAGGCAAGGTGCTAGCTGACGCAGCGATCGAGCACATCAAGGCCAAGCTCGGCGGGAAGGCCAAGGTCGTTCTGCTGACCCAGGACACCATGGAGTTCCTGGCCCCTCGGTTCACGGCAATGCGAGATGGCCTGAATGCCATTCCCGGCGTGACAATCGTAGCCGACATCGCACCGAAGCCGGTCAACAAGGAAGGAGGGTTCGCCACGATGCAAACGATCCTTGTCGCCAACCCCGATGTCGACGTGGTGCTTGGCGGCGATGCCGTCGTGCTGGGCGCGCTGGAAGCATTGCGCGCTGCCGGCAAAGACAGGCCGGATCAATTTCTCGGCGGAATTGATGGCGAGCCAGAGGCGGTTTCTGAAATCAGAAAAGCGGACAGCCCCTACAAGGCGAGCATCGCCTTGTCATCACCGGTTTTCGGGTATGCCATGGGGCAGTTTGCGGCCGATTGGCTCGACGGCAAAAGCATCCCGCAGGCTATGGATATCCTTCCCATTGCACTGACACGCGCCAACCTTGAGTGGTACAATGCCGACTTGCTGGATCCAGCCTCGGTTTACGCCGATCCAGCACGCCGTGATCACTACCTGAAGATGTATGGAAATATCTGTTACGACAGCCGCAACGAGTATGTGAATTTTCCTTGGTCGTCAGAGCTGAAGTGATCTCTTGGCTTGAGGGTCGGCGTGTCGCACGATGGAACGCGCAGCAGAGATGGGTAGCTCAAAAGCCAGTTATGGGTACAAGGCACAGCCGCGATCACGGCCGTGAGGCCCGACAGGCAATTCCTGTCCGGGGGGGGGCTCCCCGACTCGCGTTCAGAGGGTCGAGGGGTAAGTTAGCAACCACACGAGGATCCACGATGGCGGAACTTGTCACGACGGCGCCCGAACACGCTTTCCCGCCAGCCTCGCTTGAAGAAGGACGACGACAAGCAGGAATAGTCCACGGATTACGGATTGCCAGTACGCTGAGAGCGAAATCCAGCCCATACCGTTCTCAAAGTTCAGGATGTTGAAAAGGATGCCCAGCAGGAGGACGCCAGCAAGCGTGGTCAACACCGAGCCCGAGCCGCCGGTGAGCAGCGTCCCGCCCACGACCACCGCCGCGATAGCGAAGAGTTCCCAGCCGACGCCCTCGATCGGTTGGCCGGCGCCAAATTGCGAGGCAAGGATGACGCCGGCCAACCCCGCGAGGCCGCCGCTCGCGGCATAGACGAGAAACTTGACCCGGTCAGTGCGCAGTCCCATCAAGCGTGAGGCGTCCTCGCCACCGCCAATTGCCAGCACCGTGCGTCCTGCGCTGGTATAGTTCAAGCAGACGGAGCCGATCACATAGGCGGTTACCGCAATCACCGCCGGGACAGGAAACACCCAGAAATTTCCTTGACCAATCCTGGTGAACCCTGAGGCGTAAGATACCGAGACGGTTTGATTGCCGGCAAGGAGCAGCGCCGAGCCGCTGGCTGCCAGCATCGTGGCGAGGGTTGCAATAAATGGCATCAGCTTGCCGCGGGTTATGAGGAAGGCATTGATCAGGCCCGCGGCAAGCCCGACGCCCACGCCGGCCGCGAGCCCTGGGAGCATCCCAAAAGGACTTGCCAATGCGGAGGCGACACTGCCCAAGGCGGCTACGGAGCCAACGGACAGGTCGATGCCGCCGGTCATGATGACGAAGCACATCCCAAGGGCGACGAGCGCGAACATCGAGTTATAGCGCATGACGCTCATGACGTTGAAGAAGCCCAGGAAACGATCGTAGCGCAGGAATCCGAACAGAACGAGCCCCGCAAGGGCAACCAGCACACCGTAGGTGCCGATGATGCGGACAAGATGGGCGCGGTTCACGGCCTATGTCCGATGCTGCTGCTGTAGCCAGACAGCAAGTGCGATGATGATCGCCTTCACCACAAGCGCCGCAGCGTCGGGCACCCCGTTGGCAAGCAGGGTATATCGAACGAGCTGGATGGTGAGCGCGCCGAGCAGGGTACCGATAATGGTTGCCTTGCCGCCGCTGAGCAACGTTCCGCCGACGGCGACCGCGGCGATGGCATCCAGTTCCATGCCCGACCCGACAAGATTTGCGTCACTTGAGGAGTTGATGGCGATGACGATGAGTCCGGCCAGCCCGGCGCAACTCCCGCTAATGGCATAGACGGACAGCTTGATTTTGGGGACGTCAATGCCTGCGAGTTCAGAAGCCTTTTCGTTGCCGCCGACCGCAAGGATACTACGTCCGAACACGGTGCGTTTCAGGATCCAAGCCGCGCCCGCAACAAGCATCATCATGATGATGACCTGAGCAGGTATATTGAAGGGGCGGGCAAGCCCAATCCATTGGAATTGTGGCACGCGAAATGTCTGCAAGTTGCCATTGGTCATAACTTGCGCGATCCCTCGCCCGGCGATGAACAGCACCAGCGTTGCCACTATAGGCTGGATGCGGAAGCGGGCGACCAACCAGCCGTTGAAGAGACCAAACAAGCTGGCGACAAGGATCGCCGCGCTCATAGCCAGCGTCACTGCTACGTCGATATTATCAATCGGAAAGATCTTGCCCATGAAGATCATCGGAGCCAGCGCGCCGGAAATGGCCATCAGCGAGCCGACCGAGAGGTCGATGCCGCCGGTTGCGATCACCAGCGTCATTCCGACCGCAACGATGACGATTGTACAGACCTGCGTGAGATTAACGTTGAGCGTCTGCATCGTCGCGAAGTTCTGGGTGTAGGCAAGATTGAAGGCCATTAGCAGCGCCAGCACGATCACCATTCCGTAGCGTGCCAGAAAGCCGAACAGATCGAAGCCGCGCGTCCCGGTGTCGCTAGCCGTTGAGGGTCTCGTCAGCTCGGTCACGCTTACACCTCCGCCGGTGAACCGCCATGCGCCATGGCTGCGATGACGTCCTTTTCGTTGGCGGCATCGCCTTCTAGCTCGGCCACGCTGATACCTTCGCGCAAGACGAAAATGCGGTCCGCGCCCTCGATGACTTCTTCCAGTTCAGAGGAGATCATCAAAACTCCCAATCCCTCATCGGCGAGCCGTCGGATGAGACGCTGGATCTCGCCCTTTGCACCGACGTCGATGCCGCGCGTCGGCTCGTCAAGGATAAGCAGCTTCGGATTCATCGCCAACCAGCGGGCAAGCAGGACCTTCTGCTGATTTCCGCCGGAGAGTTCGCGAACCCTCTGGTTCGGGCCGGAACATTTGATGCCAAGTTCGCGGATGAACCGCTCGACGATTTCACGCTGCCGCGTCTCGTTCAGGACACCGTTGCGGCTGATCTTCGGCAGCAGCGCAAGTGTGACATTCTCCGCCACCGTCATTTCCGGCACGATGCCCTCGGCCTTGCGGTCCTCGGTGCAGAAGCCCATGCCCGCGGCGATGGCATCGGCCGGGCCGGCAGGGCGGTAAGGCGAGTTCTCTATCGTCATGTCACCGGCGCTGAGGGGGTCGGCCCCAAAAACAAGCCGCGCTGTTTCGGTGCGGCCGGCGCCAAGCAGGCCCGCAAAGCCTGCAATTTCGCCACGACGTACGTCGAAGCTTACACGGCGTACCGACTGTCCGGCGGCAAGGCCGCGCGCGGAAAACAACACATCGCCTAGCTTGGAGCGATCGCGCTCGCCGAAGGCTGTTGCGTGACCCTCGACCACGGAGACATCGCGGCCGAGCATCGCCGCCACCAGCTCGAGCTTGCTGATGTCCTCCATCTCAGCGCTTCGCACCGTCCGGCCATCGCGCATGATCGTAACCCGATCGCAAACCTCGAAGAGCTCGTCGAGCTTGTGGCTGACGAAAATGACGGAGACGCCCTCGGCCTTCAACTGCCGGATCACGTTGAACAGAACCGCAACCTCACGCTCGTCAAGGGAAGAGGTCGGCTCGTCCATAATGACGAGCCGGGCCGAAAAGCCGATTGCTCGGGCGATCGCCACCATCTGCTGGGTGGCGGTGTTGAAATCGCCGAGCGGACGGCGCACGTCAATGAGGATCGAGAACCGGCTAAGCAGGCGTTCCGCATCCGCGTTCATGGCAGACCAGTCCAAGAGGCCGTAGCGGCGTTTCTCACGACCGAGGCAAATATTCTCGGCCACCGAGCGCAGCGGGACGAGATTGACCTCCTGGTAGATGGTGCTGATGCCACTGAGCTGCGCCTCGTGCGGCGAGCCGGCCTCGAATGGACGGCCTTGGAAAAGGGCCACGCCGGCGTCCTTGCGATGGTAGCCCGTAAGCACCTTGATCAGGGTGGATTTCCCCGCCCCGTTCTGGCCGATGAGGGCGTGGACTTCACCCGCACGGACCTGAAGCGTGGCCTCGGTCAGCGCCGGGATGCCGGCAAATTTCTTCTGGATTTCGCGCATATCCAAAAGCAACCGAGCGGATTCAACCGGCTGAGCGGTCATGGGCCAAGCTCCGAATGGCCCGCCCGCGGATGTGGGCAGGCCATGAAAGTGCAATCAAAACGCGATGTCGAAATCCTTCTTGGCGTTGGTGGCGTCAAAGAAGTGATCTTCGTTCTTGATGAAGGGCGGGATTTTCTTGCCGGCGGCGTAGTCGGCCATGGTGGCGAACGCCTTCGGCCCAAACAGTGGGCTGCATGCGCAAATAGCGCCGATTTTACCGTCGATGATCGCCTGCACGCCTTCTTTTTCCCCGTCGATCGACAAGATCAGGACGTCCTTGCCCGGGGCCTTGCCGGCAGCTTCCAAGGCGGCAATGGCCCCCAGGGCCATCTCGTCGTTGTGGGCATAAATAATGTCGGCGTCGGGATGCGCCTGGAGCAGCGTCTCGGCCACCTGGCGGCCCTTGTCGCGGGCGAAGTCGCCCGACTGGGACGCCAAAATCTTGAATTCCGAGTGCTTCGCGATGAAATCGTCGAAGCCCTTCTTTCGGTCGGTCGCTGCCGACGCGCCAGTCGTGCCTTCGAGTTCGATGATCTTCGATTTACCGTTGGCGTTCTTGACCAGCCATTCGCCGATGCGGGTTGCCTCCTCGATGAAATCGGAACCGATGAAGCAGACATAGTCCTCGCCGGGCTTTGCCATCGTATGGTCGACGTCCCGATCGATCAGGAAGACCGGGATGCCGGCATCGCGGGCGGCTAGGACGACCGGCACCAGCGGTTTGTCCTCGCGCGGAGGCAAGAAGATAGCGTCGACGCCCTGTGCGATCATCGAGTTTACGTCGGCGGCCTGCTTTGCAGACGACCCGGCTGCGTCGGTGTAGACCAACTGATGGCCGAGCTTCGCGGCCTCGTCGTGCATGCTCTTGGTCTCGGCCAGCCGCCAGGGATTGTTGCTTTCCGTCTGCGCGAAGCCGACCTTGTACTTGTCCTTTTTGGCAAGTGGCGGAAGCGCCGCGAAGGCCCGCGATCCTAGTGTGAGTGCCGCGGCGCCAACGGCGGAGCCTATTAACAATTTCCGACGGGTAATGATCATGCTCTTTCCTCCTTGATTTGTCGTTTTTGACGACTGTGAATGTTCCTCACCATCCTTGCATTGGCGGCTGCCCGCTTTGCCTTTGGATTTCCTTGGCCGCTATGCCGCCTCCAGGATGAAGTCGGCGCAGCGGTCGCCCAGCATCATCGCCGGCGCGGCCGTGTTGCCGGCATTGATGTTAGGACAGGCCGACATGTCCGCGACCCGCAGATTGTCAATCCCGCGCACGCGCATCGCAGCGTCCAGCACCGCCATCCGATCGCTGTCGGGGCCCATCCGACAGGTCCCGGCCGGATGGTAGTTCGTCTTGACGAACCGCTTGCAGTGCTTCGCTAAAGCCTCGTCACTGTCTTCATTGCCTGCCGGCACGGCTATGGCCTTCACGCGATCAGCCAGCGGTTTCGTTCGGAATGCCTCGAGGAAATAGCGCTGGCCCGAGATCATCTCCTTCATGTCCTCTGGGTGTGCGAGCAAATGAGGAGAAACGACCGGCATGTCCTTTGGATTTGCCGAACGAAGCTTCACAAAGCCGCGCGACTTTGGCTTCACAACCACCGTCGTTACGGTCAGCCCATAGGTATTGGCGACCAGCGTGAGGATGTCGCGGTCCAGGTACACGTGCGGCACGCAAAATGCTTGGATCGTCGGCTCGCCTTCGGGATCGGCAGGATTGACGAAAGCTCCCGCCTCGACGCCAGCAGACAGGATCGTGCCGGTGCCGAAAAGCTTGAACTGCAGACCGTTTCTGACCATTCGCCAGCCTTGGCCCTGCTTGAAGTAGCCATAGGATCCGTTGGTGGTGGCGATGATCGGCACCTCAGGATGGTCGATCAGGTTCTCGCCGACCCCTGGCAAGTCGGCTGTACAGGCGATGCCATGCTGCGCAAGCGCATCGGCGGGGCCGACGCCCGACAGCATGAGAAGTTTCGGCGAAATCAGCGCGCCTGATGAGATGATGACGTCGCCGTCGGCATAGGCGGTGTGTTCTGTGCCAGAGGAATCCACATAGGCGACTCCTCTGGCGCGCTCGTTTTCGATCATCACGCGGCTGACCGCACAATTCAGTCTCAGGGTGAGCCTGGGATCACGCAATAGAGGCTCGATGAACGCATAGGCGGCACTGCTGCGTTTTCCACCGCGGTTCGTGAACTGGTAGAAGCCTACGCCGCGCTGCGAAGCTCCGTTGAAATCATGGTTGTAGGGCAGTCCCAGCCCTTGCAGCGCCTGCACGAACCAGCGCGAAACATCGTCAATATAACCGGGGTCGGAGACAAGCAGGGGGCCGGCGGTTCCGTGCAACTCGCCGCCAAGGCGGTTGTTACCTTCCATGCCGGTGAAATGCGGCAGCACGGCCTGCCAGTTCCAGCGGATACCGGCATTGTTGCCACGCAGCAATTCATCCCATTCGTCATAATCTGCGGGCCGGCCGCGCATGTAGACCTGGGCGTTGACCGAAGTACCGCCACCCAGCACGTTGCCTTGCGAGATTTCGTGTACGCGGCCGTCGAGGTGCGCCTGAGGTTCGGTGCGATGATAGCTCATGAATTTTGAGCCGTTGATCATCTTAAAAATGCCGGGCGGCATGTCGAGCAGCGGATGGCGGTGCGAATGCCCAGCCTCCAGCAAGAGAACCCGCCGGCCCGCTCTCGCCAGTCTGGCCGCTACAACGCAGCCCGACGCTCCGCCGCCCACGACAATATGATCGTAGGACCTCGTCATCCTTCCTGTCCGTCAGGTGTTTCGAAGGTTCCGCGGACATATTCCCATGCCGAGGCAAGATGGTTGAGCAGGGCCCGCTCGGCACCATCGGGGTCACGCTCGATGATCGCGGCACAGATGTCACGATGGCTGAGGAAATTCACCCGATTGCGCTCAGGCGATCTCGGCATGCGCAGCCAATGCGGGGAGAGCCAGGCGGTAAACGCCTTATGCACGGCGGGCAACACCGGGTTGCGCGCGATGTCGTAAAGCACCGCGTGAAACGCCACATCGGTGGCATAGAAGTTCTCGGAGTCCGGTATCGCGGCCTCGTTCACCGCAAGTGCCGCCCTGAGCGCTGCGACATCGTCCTTGCGGGCGCTGATGGCGGCACTGCGAGCCAAGGCCGCTTCCAGGAAGACGCGCATGTCGTACAGGGTTTTCACGCCGGCCTTATCGACCAACAAGTGGCCGACGATGCCTTCCAGCGCGCCAAGAGCTGTATCGAGCCCCGGACGACGGGCCACCGGGCGAAAGCGGGGGCGCGCTTCGACTAGCCCCCGGCTTGCCAGCCGGGCGATTGCTTCGCGCACCACGCCACGTCCCACGCCGTATAGCGCCATGAGTTCCCGCTCAGCCGGCAGATAGCTGCCATCATCAAGCTTTCCGGAAATGATGTCGCGCTCGATGCCCGCTACCATGATGTCGGCCGCGCGAGCAGATCCGACCATCGCCGGCGCTCCCCGATGCTGTTCCGTCTGCAGCAAGCCTGATCTCCATGTCGCACCTCCATTAAGGCGCAAATCGGACCAAAGCACAAGCAGCTACGATATTTCGTCGGACCAAAATGGCGGCTGCCCGGCTTTAACGTTGCAGTTAGGCCATTTCTGATGCAATTATGGTCGTACCAAATCCACACGCACAAGAGGACTCCGATGTGAGCAGCACGGCAATCCAGGGCGTCGAGACACGGCTGTTCCGTGTGCCACTGCGCGAAGAGATGAGCGATGCCAAGCATGGCGCCCACACCCATTTCGAACTGGTGACCGTGACTGTCAGGCTTACCGATGGCAGCGAGGGTACCGGCTATACTTACACGGGCGGCAAGGGCGGCCATGCCATCCGCGCCCTCATCGAGCGTGATCTGACGCCCTTTTTGCTTGGGCGCGACGCCGCTGACATCGATGCCGTCTACGACGGCATGTTGTGGCATATTCACTATGTCGGGCGCGGCGGCATCGCTTCCTTTGCAATTTCGGCGGTCGATATAGCTTTATGGGATCTCAAGGGCCTGCGGACGGGCCTTCCGCTCTGGAAGATGGCAGGCGGAGCAGGCCGAACTGCGAAGGTGTATCGCGGCGGCATCGACCTGAATCTCACCCTTGATCAGCTCCTTTCCAACATCGAATCTTATCTCCAGGCAGGCTTCACGGCAGTGAAGATCAAGGTAGGTAAGGACAACCTTGCCGAAGATGTGGCCCGCGTGAGAGCCGTCCGGGAGCGTATCGGACCTGATACGCCGTTGATGGTGGATGCGAACTACGCGTTGGATGTTCCGCGCGCGATCGAAGCGGCAAAGGCTTTCGCGCCCTATGACATATTATGGTTCGAGGAGCCTATCATTCCCGACGACTATGAAGGTTACGCGACCATCGCGCAGGCAACTGGCATGCCGCTCGCGATGGGAGAGAATCTGCACGTGATTGAGGAGTTCGAGCACGCCTTTGCGTGGTCGAGGCTGTCCTATATCCAACCGGATGCCTCGAATTGCGGTGGCGTCACCGGCTGGCTGCGGGTCGCTCACCGTTCACGCAAGGCCGGGGTGCCGGTGTGCAGCCACGGCATGCAGGAACTTCACGTCAGCCTCGTCGCTGGCCAGGAGAATGCCGGGTGGGTCGAAGCGCACAGTTTCGACATCGACTCCTATACAACCAGGCCCTTGGTGCTTCATGGCGGGCTAGCAGTGGCACCCGACGAGGCGGGCGTCGGTGTGCTATTCGACTGGCAAAAATTGTCGGCAGCCAGCGCCGCTTAGCTGGCATGCAGGTGAACGCTCCACCCTAGCATCCCAGTTGGCGATAGCGTGGCCTTGCGCGTTCACGTAATAGCCGGGGGCCTCGATATGGGCGATATTGCTTTGGCGGCGGACCTGATTCCGCTCGGCCGGCGCCAACCACGCCACCCAGCTCCCACCCGGCGCCGGCCGCCTTCGGCTTACCGATTCATCAGGTACGTCTGGCCAGCTGCTCGCCTTCGCCAAATCACATCACGCAAGGGCGCTTTTCAAAGAGGGGGCGGAAAGCAGGTATTCTCCAGTTTCACCGACGAGAAGGACCGTCTCCGGGTTCGCCCAGAGCTCCTGTTCCGAAAGGTGGCTCGGAGACGGACAACGGGCGCCTCGTGGCGAGGAGCGCGACCGCAAAGCAGGCCACCAGCGAAGTCGGCGATCGCAAAACCAGCTTGTCAATGTCACGCCTCGAAACTTAGGCGGCAAAATCATTGCAAGAAACGCTATAGATGCCGACCGAATCGCTTCGGGTGGCTAGGTTCGCACCTCGCCATCGAGCAAGCTTTCAAGACCAATCCTGGCGACCAGATCGAAGTCGGTATGGCTATTCGTTCGACAGGGAGCCGGGCGACGGTGGCACACACTGCGCGCAAGCCTGTGATCGCGGCGGTTCGGTGCACGACCGACATGCATGAAATGGGCAACGTTCGATTGGAACAGCTGTGCGCAGGAAGAAGACGAGGAGCAGTGATCGACCCCCTCTCATTAATCCGTTCGCGCCTTTGCCGGGGTGGTTTGACTTGTCCACGACCTGAAAGACCGCACACCTTGGCCTCGAAGCGGTCGTTAATTTCAATCCGGCCCATCCTTACCAATCGTGTATGCGTCGGATTGGGCAGCCGACCGACTATGCGAAAGACGGGTTGATCTTTCGCGTTCCTGCGCAGCCGGGAGAGCTTCGCTAGGAAGATCTCTACATTTCGCCTCTGCGGCTGTCGCCGTTGTCCACCGCGGGATTGACCTCAGACGCAGCATTCATTCGCATGGTGCAGATCAGTCCCGATTTGTGGAACTTCAGAGTGACGCGTCCGGACGTGCCGGACGCAAACACGCGCTCGAGGAGCTGCGTGCCGAAGCCCTTTCGCTCGATCGGTTCGACGGGCGGACCTCCCCGTTCGCGCCATTCTAAATTGAGCCAGCGATGCTGTTTTTGACCGACGAGCTTCCAATGAATCGACACCGTGCCGGTTTCGTTCGACAGTGCTCCATACTTGAGCGCATTCGTCGTAAGCTCATGAAAAGCCAGAGCGGCCGAAAGAGCGACGTTCGGTGATAGCCAGACCGACTCGCCGCTAATCCCGAAGCGGTCGATCGGTGCGTGTGAGCTGACCGATGTGGCAATCAGATCCCTGACGTCGGCGCCACTCCAGTTCTGCTGAATAAGCAGATCGTTGGCCTTGGCCAGCGAGACGAGACGGCTGGAGAGCGTGCGTCCTGCTTCAGCCAGGCTTGTGGCGTTGCGAAGTGTCTGGGAGGCAATGGACTGAACCACGGCAAGGATATTCTTCACGCGATGGTTCAGCTCATTGGTCAGCAATTTGAGCTGCTCCTCGCCGCGTTTGCGTTCCGTTATGTCGAGGCTGATTTGAACGGCGCCAATAATGCTGCCACTGGGGTTGCGAATTGGACGTGCGCTGGAAAGTAGAAGGCGCTCGATACCTGACGGCAACGTGTAGACGAACTCTTCGTGATCCGTCAGCTGCCCGCGCATGGCGCGGCTAAGAGGGCGGTCTTCGCGGCTCACTATGTGCCCGTCCTTGACGGCCACCGTGTCGATGACAAGGTCGGGGCTGCCGAAGGTTTTGTGCGCGTCTGTCGGCAGGCCCATGAGTTCTGCCGCGAAGCGGTTGCGGATGACCTGAAGAGCCTTCGGATCATAGGTAAACCAGACTGCCGCCGGCGCTGTCTCCAACACCGCCTCCAGCTCGTAGCGCCGTTCGGCGATCGCCCGCTCCGCATCCACCATCGCCTGGGCGATGGCAGCGAACTCCGTAACCGAGGTCGACAAGGCTTCGACGCTGCGGCCGTGACCCAGCGCTTCGGCCCGTGTCGCCAGTTCAGCGGTGGCCCGGGTGAATCCTTTGCCGACGAAATATGCCAGAGCAACCGAGACAAGAAGCGACAGGAGACCTATCCCGCAGATCGCCGCAAGCGAGCGCCAGAGCGGCGCCTGCGCTGCTGCAAGCGGCACGTTTGCTGTGTAAAACCAATCAGAGTCCGGAGACCTGTAGTAGCCCGCCAGCAGCGTCTCCCCTTCGAAATTGCGTGACGTGAATGAGCCCGAGCGCCCGACTATCTTTTCCACGTATTCGGGCAATCCGCGCTTCCCGGTCCATTCGTCGTGGAACCTGGAACGTGCAACGTAATTTCCGTCGCGATCTCCCACGCCCACAGTCCATCCTTGCGGGACCGCCGGCATCAGAACATCGCGGATCCGGGCAGTCGGCACAGAAAGCGTAAGAAGCAGGTCCTCCCCCTTCGGGGCGGGCACCCGAACGGCAACAGCTACGCGGTATTCGCCCGAGCCTTTGCCGCTGAAGACATCGCTGACGAAAACACCGGAACGGCTGAGTTTCTCGCGCTCGACAGAAGCTATAGGTGCGACTGACGGCAAGGCGGCACCGTAGCCTATTTCGGTGTTCATCAGCTGATTGCCGCCAAGATCGCGCAGGACGATCGTCCGGTCCGTCCCGTGGACAAGATCGAGCGCCTCGCGGTGAAAGGCTTGCAGATCGCCACTGGCGAGCGCGGCGGATTTGGACAGGCCGTCGAGGATGGTTTTGAGATTCGCCAGCTCGCCCTCTACAACGAGCGACACCTGGCGAGCCGTTTGCACGGCATCCTGCTCAAAACGATATCGTTCATGCAGGGCATATTGGCCTAGCAGATAGCCGGCAAACAGCCACACCGGGACAACTGCGGCGGCGGTCAAAGCAAGCAGATGCGATCGAACTGATCGACGAGGCAAGTCCATATCCCGTGCCGGCTCAGGAACCTCACCATAATCGGCGGGCCACGAACGGCAAGCGTTAGTTTAAGCGAATATAATGCTTCCGGTGCGCCGTGGCGCACGCGATAAGGTGCCATGGCCGCCGGTCACTGCCGTGGGCTACTCTTTGACCGCGCCGGTCATTGACGACACGTAGTGCTCGACGAAGAAGGAATAAAGGATCACCACCGGCAGCGAGCCTATCAGGGCGCCTGCCATAAGCGAACCCCATTCGTAAACGTCGGAGCGGACCAGCTCGGTCAGCACGCCCACCGGCACGGTCTTATTCTCGGACGACTGGATGAAGGTGAGGGCGTAGATGAACTCATTCCACGACAGCGTGAAGGCGAAGATACCCGCCGAGATCAGCCCTGGTACCGACAGCGGCAGCACGATCTTGGTTAGCACTTGCCAGCGGCTGGCGCCGTCGATGAGGGCGCACTCCTCCAGTTCGAAGGGAATGGAACGGAAATAGCCCATCAGCAACCAGGTGCAGAAAGGCACCAGGAAAGTCGGATAAGTCAGGATCAAGGCAAAGGGCGTGTCATAAAGCCCGAGATTAAACACCATCACCGACAGCGGAATGAACAGGATGGACGGTGGGACCAGATAGGCGAGGAACACGGCCAGCCCGACCTGGCGCGAGCCGGAAAAACGCAGTCGCTCGATCGCATACGCAGCCAACACCGCGGCGACAAGCGACAGCACGGTAGCGGCGACCGCAATAATCGTCGTGTTGAGCAGCCAGCCGGGATAGGAGGTCTCGAAAAGCAGATAGCGGATGTTCTGCAAGGTCGGGTGGACGACCCAGAACGGGCTCGATGTATCGTAACTCGTCATTTCTGCGTTGGGTTTGATGGCGGTGATCGTCATCCAGTAAAAGGGAAAGAGCAGCACGATGACAAATATGGCCAGCGGGACATAGATCGTGACCACGCGACGCGGCATGCTTTGCAGATAGCTCATGCCACCTTCGTCGCCGCCGGCTGCGTTGGCCTTGGGGTCGGTCAGAGCCATCTCAATCTCCGCCGCCTTGCTGCCATCTGCGTCGCTGCAGGCCGAAATAGCTGAACAGGATCGCGCCTAGTAGGAACGGGATCATCGCCACGGCGATGGCTGCGCCTTCGCCGAGCTGCCCGCCCGAAATGCCACGTTGGAAAGAAAGCGTCGCCATGAGATGTGTGGCGTTCACCGGGCCGCCGCGCGTCAGCACATAGATGAGCTGGAAATCGGTGAAGGTGAACAGTACCGAAAAGGTCATCGTGATGGCGATGATCGGCGTCAGCAGCGGCAAGGTGACATAACGAAACAGCTGCCATCGACCGGCGCCGTCCAGCGTGGCGGCTTCGTAGAGTGATTGCGGGATCGTCTGCAGGCCGGCAAGCAGCGTTATGGCGACGAAGGGAATGCCGCGCCAGACATTAGCGGCGATCACCGAAGCGCGCGCGTTTTGCGGATCGCCAAGGAAGTTGATGTTGTGGTCGATGAGGCCCATCTGCTTGAGGGCCCAGGAGATGATCGAGAATTGCGAATCGTAGATCCACCAGAAGGCGATCGCCGATAGCACCGTCGGCACCACCCAGGGAAGAAGCACCACGGCGCGGAAAAACGATTTGAACTGCAGGTTCTCGTTGAGCAGCAACGCCAGCCAAAGGCCGAGGGCGAACTTCAGGATAGACGCGCTCACCGTGTAGAGAAGCGTGTTGAACACGGACAGCCAGAACACGCTGTCGTCCCAGAGGTATTCATAATTCTCCAGGCCGATGAAGACGCCCGGCCTGCCGATGCGGGCGTCGGTAAAGCCGAGCCAGACGCCCAGCCCGAGCGGATAGGTCAGAAAGACCAGCAGCAGCACCACTGTCGGCAGCATAAAGCCAAAGCTGAGCAGGCCACGGCTTTCGGCAATGCGCGACAAGAAGGAAGGGCGGGGCGGGGTGGCGGTTGTCACGGCCATGAAAGGCTCCTGTGGCGGGTATCGAGTTGCAGCAGTCCTTCGACCTTCGTGGATTACAGGCGCGCGGGCCCATTGGTCCGCGCTCTCTCCTTGCGGGCGCGTGCCTTTCGGCGGCACGTCGCGGCGCCTGCTGGGGTCGACCGGAAAACAACAAGCGTCTTCCCCCGCGAATGGAAGAACACGTCCAGACTACACCCGGTAATACCTGTTGGCGCGCTTTTCGGCCTCTTCCATTGCCTCCTGCGGTGTCGCCCGACCAGTCACCGCCTTGGCGAACATGTCGACCAGCACATAGTCGGCCATGGTCGCGGCGGACGCGTAGCCGAGCGGCCCTGCGTAGCCGTTGTTGCGCAGCGTCGCTGACGCCTTGGCATAGGGCGCATAGTTTGGATCGGCCTTCCAGATCGGATTGTCGTCGTAGGCCTTCAAGGTCTGGCAGCAATAGCCGGAAGAGCCCTTGATCCATTCCGACATCTGCGGTTCCTCGAACATAAACTGCAGATAGGCCTTGGCCGCGTTGGGATAGGGCGTGTAGTTGAAGATCACCGCCGAAGTGACCTGGTAAAGCTCCACCGCCTTGCCGACCGGACCGATCGGCAAGCTGGCCGTGCGGATGTCCTTGGCCATTTCAGCCAGCTTGGGATCCTTGTCCTTGTTGATCCTGGCTGTTTCATAGGCCGAGATACCGTTGGCGATGACCGACAGCTCGCCGGCCAGGAAGGCACGATTGTTGTTGACGTCGAGCCAGCTTTCGGTGCCAGGGATGAAGGTCTTGTAGAGGGCCTGGGCATATTCGATCGCCTTCAGCGTCTCGGGACTGTTGATCACCACCTTGCTGTTCTCGTCGACCATCTTGCCGCCATGGCTCCATAAGAGCCAGTGGGCGTAGTTGTTGCCGTCGCCGACGCCGTGGCCATGGGTGAAGCCGGCTGGGTGGCCCTTGGCTTGCAGAGCCTTGCACAATTCGAGGAAGCTGTCGGTGTCCTTCGGGAACTCGGAAAAGCCGGCCTCCTTGACCCAACTCTCGCGGTAGACGATCGCGTTGCCTATGGTAGCCAGCGGCAGCCCGATGAACTTGCCGTCCTTGGTGGCGTAGCTCTTTGGGCCCTCGTGCCAGCCGCCATATTTCTTGCCCAGATAATCTCCGAGATCGGTCACATCGAGGAGCTTGTCGGGATATTGGAACGGATCGTCGAACCAGACGAACATCAGGTCAGGACCCGAGCCGACATTGGCGGCGACCGCCGCTTTGGGACGAATGTCCTCCCAGCTCTCCTTGTCGACGCGCACCTCGACACCGGTGGCATCGGTGAATTTCTTCGTCTGCGCCAGCCAGGCGTTCTCATCACCCTGGACGAATGGTGACCAGCGAAGGAGCCTGAGCTTGGCGCCCTTTTCGGGCGTGTATTTCGGCCCATCCTGGGCAAAGGCTGACGTGCCAAGCAGCCGGCTACCGATTGCTCCGGCCGCCGCAGCAACGGCGCTGGTGCGGATCACGTCTCTTCTGGTGTATCTCATGGCCATTTCCTCCTGTTTGATTGGCTGACCTCGGCATATTCAAAGCCGGCGGCCCGTATCTGCGTCAAAGAGATGGACCAGGCTTGGTTCGGCGGCGAGCCTGACGGTTTGGCCCGGCTGGAACGGGTGGCGCTCCCGAAAATTCGCGACGATCTCTTCGCCGCCAGGCGCGCGGCCGATGATCTGCAACTCCGACCCGGTCGGTTCGATGACGGAGATGGTGACGGGAAAGCCCTGGTCGCAGAGGCGCAGATGCTCTGGCCGGATGCCAAGTACCACTCGACCTCCATTCAGGCCTTTCGGCGTCTGCGGCAAGTGTACGGCGACGCCGGAGCTGCCTTCAAAGCCGCTGGCGCCAATGCGTCCTGTCAGCATGTTCATGGCTGGAGAGCCGATGAACATCGCCACGAAAAGATTGTCGGGGCGGTCATAAAGATCGAGCGGGCGCCCGATCTGCTCCACATTGCCGTCATGCATGACGACGATCTTGTCGGCCATCGTCATCGCCTCGATCTGGTCGTGAGTGACATAGACGGTCGTGGTCTTCAGGCGCTGGTGCAGTTCCTTGATCTCTGCGCGCATCTGCACGCGCAGCTTGGCATCCAGATTGGAGAGGGGCTCGTCGAACAAGAACACCTGCGGGTCGCGAACGATCGCCCGGCCCATCGCCACGCGCTGCCGCTGCCCGCCGGAAAGCTGCCGGGGATAGCGCGACAGAAGCGGCGTGAGGTTGAGAATTTCCGCGGCACGCGCAACCTTGGCATCGCTCTCCTGCTTCGAGACACGCTTCAACATCAGGGAGAACGCCATATTCTCTCGCACCGTCATATGTGGATAGAGCGCGTAGTTCTGGAACACCATGGCAATGTCGCGCTCCTTGGGGGCGACCGCGTTGACAACGCGCCCGCCAATGGCGATCTCGCCGCGCGTGATGCCCTCCAGGCCCGCGATCATGCGCAACAGCGTCGACTTCCCACAGCCCGAGGGGCCGACGAGCGTGACGAACTCGCCGTCTTCTATGTCGATGCCGACGCCATGGAGAATCTCGGCGACGCCGAAGAACTTATAGACATCGCGGATCGCAACGGACGCCATCGATTTCCTCCCGAGCGATTAGACGCCTGCAGGAAGACGTCCACTTCACATACGCAGCTTCCGGTCTTGCCGCGTCCTCCATCTGAAGTGGTAGCGCTACCAGCAGTGCGTGTAAAGCACGGCCTGATCTCCCTGGGCCACAGTGATCTAGATCGAATTTTCAATGTTTCGAGAGGCGCTCGGCCGCTCGGGACAAACGCAGCATTCCTCGGCCATCGCCGTCCCATCCTTGTGCACCTCCGATTCTCCAAATATTGCGGAACAAGGCGGCGGCCAGTGGCGGCGACCTCAACGGCAATCGAATGGACTGACGGCCGGCGAGCTGGTTGGCCGACGAGGCTCGGCTCCTGGTAGGCCGACCGCTGGAGACCGCTCGTCCGCATTCATGCCGCCCATCGCGCCTCTCGTGATCTCCTTCGTGGCATTGGTCCGCATCGCTGCCGCTGTCCGGAGATGCTCCTGCCGGAGCGCTGAGGGATGCAATCTGGGCTGCCCAGCTTGATGCGAGCCTTTCTCCAGCCGTGACAATGTGATTGTCTTCGAGCCCCCGGGCCCAGGATTGTTCCCTGCCCACGCGCGCGCCGTCCACGCCGGTGCGGGTGATCCATGCGAGACCTGGCTTCGCAGTGCCGCAGCAATACCGCGTGCACGTCTAGAGCCGCGCCAACCGGCCGCCATCCACGTTGAGCGCCGCGCCGTTCACAAAGGCGGCGTCGTCTGAAGCCAGGAAAGCGGCGGCCGCGGCAATCTGCTCGGGCTTGCCGACATCTTCCGGGCTAATGGTTTCGACGCCGGACGTGATGTTCGGATTTTCCCAAAGCATCGGTGTGTCGATGGCCCCTGGCAGGATAGCATTGGCGCGTATGCCACGCGCCCGGCCTTCGATCGCGGTCGACCGGGTGAGCGACAGCAGCGCGGCTTTCGCCGCTGCGTAAGGGGCAACATGCGGCGTCGTTTCAAGCGCGTGCACGCTTGAGATGTTCACGATCGACCCGCCATTGGTCATGTGCGCGAATGCCTCACGCGTGAAATGGACTGCCCCCAGCAGGTCCACACTCAGCACCTTCAGCCAGTCCGCGCTGGTGAACGCCTCGAGAGGCTTGAACATTATCAGGCCGGCGTTGTTGACGATAATGTCCAACCTGCCGAATCGCGCCAGCGCCAGTCGACAGCACTGTGCGACTGCAACCTCGTCTGAAACGTCGCCAGCCGACACGGCGGTGTCCGGTGCGCCGGCTTTTCGGACTGCCTGTGCGGCCGCCTGCGCATTGGCTCCAACTAGGTCGGCTATGACAACGCGGGCGCCTTCGGTGCCCAAGCGGGTCGCGATGGCCAGCCCGATGCCGCTTGCAGCGCCGGTCACAATTGCACTCTTGTCAGCCAGGCGCATCGGGTTTCACCTTGTCCTTGGAGGGTTCGAGCGGTTCGGCCCCAGCTTCAGCGATCCGGTCCACATGCAAAAGGCCCCGCGCATAGTCCTGCTGTGCGCGAACACTTGGGTCGTCCTGCTCGGACGGCAAAAAGACGGGCAAAGCCAGGCACACACTTTGGGTGGCGAGCAGCTTGTTCCAGTCGGCGATGAGCGCTCTATATGCGGTTCCCACCGCCCTGGGATTACGGTCCAAGTCATAGAGGCCGACCGCATTGACCGTTCCGTTGTTCTCGCGCAGGGCGCTGTCCCAGTCCACCTGATCCGTCAGCGAGTACCAGGTGAATCCGACGATCGGTATGCCGTCATTGCGGATCCTAAGCACGTTGGCCCACTCCTTCCACAACCAGTAAACGGCTTCGTCCCCGTTCGGGCCTTCGCGAATGTTTGTCTCTGTATGCATGACAGGCAGGCGGTAACGGTTGAAATACTGGCGCGTAATTTCGTCATAGCCAAACACCTCGCCGGAAGCCGACGTGGTTCCGTCCGCCCAAACCCGGTGCTCGTTGGTCTGGTAATAGTCAGTGCCCATCACGCAATGCCTGCGCAAATGGTTTTCCAGAAAGAAGCTGTACTCCTGCGCGGTCATCCCGTTTTCGAGCAGGTAGCGATACGTACGGGCGTCGACGTCATGCCCGTAATTGAGGTCGAGCGATAGGAAACGCTGGCTATTGAAGCGCTCCGCCTTGCCGATGGCCTCGGGGGAGTCAGCGTGGAAGTATTCCGAGGATTCACTTTGAATGAAAATAGCGTCGGGCCTCACTTGCAGGATCGCCCGCATCGCCACCACGTTGCCCTTCACGATATGCTTGAGAGCGGTGACGAACGCGGCATCGGTGCTCAGTTGCTCGTTCCACCAACCCCAGCGCGCTGAAAAGGTGGCGCAGATGAACATCTCATTGACGGGTGTGTAGAGCTGGATCCAAGGAAAGCGGGTTGCGAAGTCGCGCGCGTAACATTCAAATAGCCGCGGAAAATCCGGATTCTGGAAATTGCCCACCCAGTCCGGAACGCCGAAATGGCAGAGGTCGACGATCGGAAGAATATCCTTAGCCTTCAGGTCAGAGAAGGTCTCATCGGCGAAGGTCCAGTCGTAGTGTCCGTCGCCCAGCCAAGTCTTGTGAATTGGAGGCCCGTAGCGGAGGAAGCGAAGACCCAGATCCTGGAGCAGTTCGAAGTCGGTGCGCCATTGCTGGTAGAAGCGACATTTCTCCATTTCGTCGACACGCTCCCGACCTCCACTAATCGTGGGAGCGCTGTTTTCAATGCCGGTGGCAAAGACGAAATTGAACATGAAAGGGTCCTGAACCAGCCAAGCTGCAGCCATTTCCCAACGTCCAGGTTGCAGCGCAGTTCCGGTCAGGCGGCAGGTCATCGCGCTTCTTGGCGATACGCGACCAATACCGGGATGGCGTGGCGGGTCTCGCCGGGTATGCCGCGATCTGCGTGTTCAGTTTCTTGACGTGGCCGAGTGAGGGGATTTTCGCCGAAGGTGATTTCGTCCTGGAACCCCCCAAGCGAAGAGATCGCCACACGATGCGGATAACTGTTGCCGCGTGCGTGCTCTGATGGCCACTGGCGGAACGCGTTCGTCACGACGACGGTGTCCTGGTGGCGGCTATGGCGGTGGCGCGAAACACCCTTGCCGTAGCGCGCCGCTTCGGCACAAGGGCAGCCTCCCTCCTTTTTGCACGACAGTGGAGCAGCCAAAGGAATGGGCTGGAGCCAAGGCGGGAAGCCAAGCAAGGCACGCACTTAAAGAACGAATCTCCCGTTCGTTCGAATGATGGCAGCTAAGGAACCAGCAGTTAGGTTCGAACTGATGCTTTGGCGCGCGCTGATGTTTCGCTGGCTTCGCGCTTTTGCTCGGCTGCGCGGATGTTCAACAGGTGGAAATACAATGCGGTGAGGGCCGCGGTCTTGAGGTTCAGCGATGCGTCATGGGCAGAGCACGAGAGCGATTTCCCCCCTCGGTGCGTTCAGCTTGATTGGGCGATGGACTTCGCTTTTGCCGCACGCAACGCGCGGAAGTCCAGGCCGGGCCATTTTCACCCTCTCTGCGCTATGCCTGGTTTTGCTGTTCGCATCTGCGGCACACAGTCAGCGGGCGCCTGACGCGTCAGCGGCTCCCCCAGCCAGCGACAGCTCGTCGGAGGCATTTGCAGAACACGTTGATGTCGCCAAAGAGCCCGACGAGACACCGGCGCGAGCGTTCGGATCCCACGCACCTGGAGAGCTGGTGGCCGGCCAAGCACAGGCACCCGACACAGAGGCGCAAACGCTGCCCGGCGAAAATCAGGAGATGTTACGACGCGAATTGGATGCCGCACGAGCCGAGCTAGCCAAGCAAGCACAAGCTCTAAAAGAGCAGCAGCAAAAGGACGAAGCCCTTTCGCTCGATCTGCAGACGGCGCAGCGCGCCATCGAAAGCTTCAGGGCCGAAGCCACTCTCTGGGGCGGTGAGAAGCCCGCCGCCGCCGCTGCAACCCAACGCTCCAACCACCTCCCCGAGACTGCTGTGACGCAAGCTCTTGACGACCAACGGCACAAGGTTGAGCTCTTGGGACAAGAGCTCACAACGGCTCACCGAACCATCGAGGCCCTCAAGACAGCCGCAAATGCCGCCGCCGTCGAGCTGGCCAACGCCAATAAGAACCGTGAGGCGGCCGAAGCAGGCCTACGGCAAGCTGGAGAAGCGCTCGAACTGGAACGCAAACGAGCCGATTCAGCTGCCCGTGATCTCGACGTCGTTCGCAAGGAACGTGACGCTTCAAACCGGACCTCGGTAGGGTTAAGCGCGGCGCTGGACGAAGAACGTGAACGGGCGACCGGTCTGGCCCTGAGCCTGAGTGCCGCGCGCGAGGCAATCGACGACCTCGCAACCAGGAACCGGCCTGCGGCTGCAGCGCGCTCGCGAATGATCCATAAGCCGGCAGGTGTGGTTGCACGTGCACCACCCAGATCAGGTGTCGAATGGAGGCGCAAACCGGGCTCGCGAGAAAAACAGAAACAGGCTGCTGTCTTGGGCCCGCTCTCTCTTCCCCTCGCATTGCTGCCGACCCGACCACCGAAAGGGCTCGACCCGCGCCAGTGAACCGTGGAGCCGAATGTATGCCGAGGTCAACATAGCAATGAAACAGTACGTCGCCGCCGCCCTGATGATCGGGATTGGAATCGGACCTGCCTGCGCTCTCGACAAAGGGGTAGGCGCCAGCGTCGGCGGAATCGGAGTCGGCGCCGGAGTAAACGCCGGTTCGCAAGGCGCATCGGTCGGGGTGGGAGCGAGCGTCGGCGATGCAGGGGGATCACATGTCGGAGCTTCGGTTGGCGCGGGCAAGGGATCAGTTGGCGTTGGCGTTGGTGCCAGCGGCAATGTCGGCGACCCAGGCGCAGGCGTTTCGACCAGTATTGGTACGGGCGATGATCCGGCGGCCTACGACGGGTCGCCTACCGGCAGTGGCAGTCCAGCCACCACACCCAAAGGAACGGCTGGGCCCACCGCCGCTGCGTCCGCCGGGAGTGGTAAGCAATCGATTGCCTTGCCACCAATTCTTAAGCCTTCCGTATCTACTGACGGCGGCTTCACCGACGGCTATCCAATCAGGCCTCAGAGACCCCTCAGAGCGAAACCCGGTATACCGGCTGCTGTTGTGCAGGCCTGCCGCTCCGCAATCACATCCGCGGCCACGCTGCTTGGCGCTGTCCGCGTGCGGGCGTTAAGCGCAGGGTTGTTGCGTCGAGGTGGAGGTGCATTCACGGCACCAATCAAGGTGCAAATAGAGTATGCAAGGCAAGGGGGCGTCGAAGTTCGGCAGGCCGAGGTCGACTGTCGACTGGACAGGGCCGGCAGGGTCACAGCGATAAAATGAGAACTCGTTTGACCCCGTTCGAACGTCGCACCGTTTGGCTGGCCGGGCAATATGCCGTCATCCCGTGATGCTTGTTGCACAGCCAGTGGACATCGTGATTTCTATGCGACGCATCGGGGGGGCGGCCATGGCGCATGTCAGGTACTTCATTTCAAGGACCGGTGATCAATGGCTGGTCCGGTTTGACGGCAAGGACTATCGCTATTCAGCGCATTCGGAGGCCGTCCGTGCGGCTGTCAAGGCAGCCAGCAGTGCCTCGGCCACTGGCTACGATGCAGAGGTATTGGTTCAAGGCGTCGATGGAAAGTGGCGTACGGAATGGCCCATTGATTAAAGTCGGGACGCCCTGATGAGCGTCCTGCGCTGACGGCTGTAATGCGCTTTGGCGCTCATCTGTTCGCAGTTTGCGGCTCCGCCTTTGTGGCGACCTTTTCATCGGTTCGCCATCGATCGAGGCTATCGGTCAAGCTGTCGAACAACATAGGTATCCTCCTGATACACGCCGGCGATGTTTGGTCTGCCCGGTAGGTTGCACATTTCAGCTGCGGCACCCCGGTTGCTCGCCTCAAGTAATTCGAAGAACGGATTACGCGGCTTTACTCCTTCTACCAGTCCGGTTCGAAACATCACATTGGAAACCTTGTAGGAAGTCGGACGTTATCGCTGACCTCTATCGAGTGAGCAAAGAGTGCCTGACAACGCTAAATCACCGTCAGCCCTCCATGGCGACGCGCCGGCCGCAGCAGCCACCACTGCATGGGCGGATCGCAAGGAGTTGGCGTCGGCGGCGTTCGAACGCACGCGCATGCCCATAGTCATCACCGATGCTCGGCAGCCTGACAATCCTATCGTGCTCGCCAACAGAGCTTTCCTGGATCTGACCGGTTATACATCCGATGAAGTCTTGGGTCGAAATTGCCGCTTCCTGCAAGGGGAGGGAACATCACCCGCGGCCGTTGCTGAAATTCGAGCGGCGATAGAGCGTGAACGCGAGACCAATGTAGAGATACTGAACTTCCGCAAGGACGGATCGCCGTTCTGGAACCAGCTCCATCTGAGCCCTATCAAGGACGATGAAGGCGCGCTCCTTTACTACTTCGCGTCGCAGATCGACGTTACGAAACATCGCATGATCCAGAGCCTGGAAGCGGCGGAGCACCGCCTCCTTATGGAGGTCGACCATCGCGCAAAGAACGTTCTAGCGGTTGTCGATGGTATCGTTCGGCTGAGCAAGGCGGACAATGCATCGCTCTATGCCGCGGCCGTTCAACGACGGATCCAGGCTCTGGCAGTCGCACACGCTTTATTGGCCGAGCGCGGCTGGCGCGATGTGCCGCTGGACGAAATCGTCTCCAGGCAGGTCGCCCAGTTTGCGTCTGGCAGGACGGCAATGAGCGGTCCTGAAGTACTGATCCCGGCGGTGGTCGTTCAACCACTGGCTCTCGTCGCCCATGAATTGATCGTCAACGCCGCCACCCATGGGACCCTCGCCCAGGGTACGGGGCGGTTGCAGGTCAGCTGGCATGGGACGGGCCATCATGGCGGCTTTAACCTGCGGTGGGAAGAAAGCGGGAGACGTAAAGCTGAATCTCGGCCAGGGGCGCCCGGCTTCGGAACGACCATGGTCAATGCAATTGTCCAGAAGCAGCTTCAGGGTGAGATCCTACGGGAGTGGGCAGCGGACGGTTTGAAAATCAGCATAAGCATCCCGGGAGCAGCTGCCGTTTCGACAGCCAAGGGTATCTGAGACGCTCGTTCATCTGGCACTCCCATTTTTCCATAGCGGCGTCGCAGGCCGACCCCCGCTAGACGAAGGTTCATCAAAAAGTCTAGCCATGAACTATTTCATCAAGCCGGCAGCGCGAAGGGCGCTTTCGATAAGCGGACCGGGCCCAGCCGTCAGACCGCTGCGCGGTTCGAAGGGTGGGTGTGCGACCACCAAAGGGGAGTGCCCAACAGATTTTGCCGGTAAACGCACATCAGGCGATGGGACCTGAGAGCCCGCTTCTTCAAATCCCCAGAACCGGGAGATAAGCGAAGTGGACGATATGCCGGTATCGATCATAAAGGATCCGCCGTGACTCAATCCGTCCGCGGAGTCCACGGGGGTCCCGTGCGCCATGCCTGCGATCAGGTACGATTCGATGACTTCCTCATTGGCAGCGTTCTTCCAGACCTCGCGGCGATAGCCCTGATGCACCTGCGTCTCGGGTTGCACTCTACTTTGGCCGCGCAATGCAAGCCACTGCCCGACGAGCTGCTCGGAGTTGACCGGACTGACTGTTGTGTCGGCGCTTCCGTGCCAGACGGAGAGTTTCGGCCATGGTCCGTCATGACCGGAATCTTGCTGGACGGTCGTCGCCAACTGCTTCGCAGTGGGGCCGCCGTGCCCTCGCATGCGGTCGAAAGCCTGCGGCAGGCTAGTGGCGCTGCCGTAGGGTAGACCGGCTATGATGGCCCCGCCGGCGAAGACTTCCGGGTAAGTCGCCAACATGGCGGCGGCCATTGCCCCGCCGGCGGAAAGTCCGGTGATAAAGATCCTGGTGCGGTCGATGTCGTGAGCGGTGACCACGGCCTCTATCATTTGGCGGATCGAAAGCGCCTCGCCGGAGCCCCGTCGGGTGTCGTCGGGGACAAACCAGTTGAAACAAAGATTGGGATTGTTGCTGCGCTGCTGTTCTGGAAAGAGGACGGCAAAACCATTGCGATCCGCCGTCCTCGACCAGCCGGCGCCGCGGTCATAGGATGCAGCGGACTGCGTACAGCCATGGAGGACAACCACCAGAGAGGCCTTCGCCGCAAGATCCTTGGGGCGGTATGTCCAGCCTCGCAGGTTTCCGGGATTTGACCCGAACGCCTGAAGTTCGGAAAACCGGTCTTTTTCGGAACCATTCAAGACGCCGTCGATCTGTTTTCGCCGAGCAGCCAAGCGTGCAACGGTATCGGCGAGACTTCTCATGTCGGTATCCTTTCGTCGATCCAGAGCGGATCGAACAACGGAACGCCGCGTCTCCAGATTGGTTGCTGCAGTGCAGCATAAATTGCCTGCAAGCAATCGATTCCGCATGGGATTGGCTTTGCATCGCCGGTGCAGAGAGCCCTCCGATCGAGCAGCATGGGTGGAAAACGGACTGGCCGCTCTCGACTTTCACACACTGACATCCTCTTTGTGTGGCTGACAGAGCACAAGCCCGCCAAGTGGCGGCTTGCTGCTCATCAGGTGCACAACTGGTCCATGGCCTGCGTCCTCAAGAAATCCCCACGACGCTTCGCCACGATAGAGTTCCGCGTCGTCAATATCGTCCTGCATCAGCACGTGAGAAGCTGCCTGTGGAGGGCTTCTGCCTTGGCGAGATAAACGCCTAGCGCCTTTCGCAAGCCGTGCAGCGTCATCCCCTTTCCACAAGTCCGGCGAACTTGCCTTAACGGGACCATCATCGCGCCTGGACACTGCGCCGAGAAAGGCTCGCCGTCCGACGGTGACCAACACGATTTCGCCGCGCCGGCGATGGTTCCGGCTTCGGTCGGAGCAAGGCCAAAACGGTTGACACGGGGCATGCCGTCCCGGCGTCAAGGATGTCCAGAAGTGCCACACGGGAGCGGAACATCAGAGCTTGCTGACGGTTCTACCTCGGTGGAGTTTTCCAATTGAGAGGACGCCGTGTCAGCGTTTGAATTCGTCTATTTTTCTGGTCTGACGGGGAATGATCTCCTCGGCGGTGTCGTCTCCTTGTTGGCGTGCTGTGTTCTCTACAACGTTATCGCGGAGGATCGCCCGCACCGGTGAGAGCGGGACCGCAACAGGTGGGCCCTTGACCGGCCGCTCTCCACTTCGGACGCGTGTGGCCGGTATCAGGTTGGTATCTCTCACTATTACTCGCCGCGGTCCTCCATGTGACCTGCCGTTGGCTCGGGCGGGCTGTCCCGACGACGTCGCATGCGGATCATTTCTGTTTCTACGGTGGACCTGCTCCGCCAGTCATCGTTGGCCCCGTCGGCCGACTGCAGAGTTGCCTGGCGGGTCCCGCCCGGCCTGGCGGGCTGGAACATTGCTTGAGACCAAGGTTCGGGTGCCGGCCTGCCTGCTCCCGGGCAGTCCTTCCCATGTGAACTGCCCGTCTGGCTTACAGCAAGCGGGCTTTTTTGCGGCTCTGGCTAACCCGCCCATCCGCCGCAGTTCTCTCCGCGTTGAGGACACCCCCGCGGGAGCCCGTGGAGGCGCGTTCTGAGCAAATCTGCACGCCTGTCAGTCGTGTGGGCACGACCTCTCGGGCCATGATCGTGACAGGCCAGCTGGGGAACTTTCCGGCGCAGGGCGAATTGAGCCACGGCGGCCGATTCCCACTCCGAATCCGCCGCTGACCAAAGACCCAATCTTGGTCGGCCCGCGACTCCTCAGGAAGGCGCGGGCCAATATTGTGGCAGGATTCGGGTGCGCGCCTGGGGCTGATTTGAGTACCCATGTGAGATAGCGGCCCCCTGAACCAAAGCTGATCTTGCCGTCCGAAGAGACCCGCGCGTGAAGGGTAGGATGTCACCACGGCAAGACAGTTGCGCGTTGCGTTAGAGATACCGAGCTTGCGACGAGGCCGGAGATCAGCCGCGCTCTCGGGGAAAACAGAACCGTGATGACCCCAAGATTCCGTACGACGAGGTGGTGCATGCACGCGGAACTTTTCGCGTCCATTCGGCACAATGGGCATCTCGCACGGTGACTAAATAGCCGGCTGCCGCCGCAGCAGGGGGCGTCGGGGCCACAAGACAGGATGACGGTCGAACGATCAAATGCAGGTTCATGGATTAGGCGTGGGGGAGGATCGCGACGAAAACGAGTCCCGCTCCTCCTCAACCTTGAAAACGATGCTTGCTCGAAGGGCCAGATCGCCGCCCTCATCTCTTACGAGAATTTGTGGTGATCACCGTCTGGAAGCGCGTCTTTGGTCATCTCCGCCAAAGCTTTGATCGCTTCATATTTGACTGCGGCAAGGTCTTGGCCTTCTGTTCCCTCATCGTCAGGGAATATCGTTCCGTTATCGTCGAAGTCGAAAGCGCCATCGCCGAAAGGCTCGCCGTTTGTTCCTCGCTTTCCCTGATGACCCATTACAGGGGGCAGCGTCAAATGCGCAAAGTCACGCCATGAGCGAGGCGCGCGCCAATTCACCCTCCCCAGCCTTCATCTGTTCGACCTACTTGAAAGCGGGTGCGCGGCCAAGTCAGCCCAGTCGATGCCTGTGCGTACAATCCGAGCTTCCGTGTCGCGAAAGATGGTGTCGTGCAAAATTGCCTGCAGGCGTCTCGTCTGTCTGCGGGCTTGCGACGCTGTGCGTCGGTAGAACTTCTCCGGCCAATCAGCTGGACCCGTGTTTGGTTCGGTGGTGGCCGACCTTGCGGATGCTTAGACTGCCGATCGAACATTCAAGCTAAAATGTCCCGAGGGCGATCGATCCCAATTGGCTGCGGCCTTGGCAAGCAGAGTTTTGTCGGCTCGGCGCCCTGAAGGAGAGTTGCCTGAAAGACGCCGAGCCCAGCCAGAGAGATTAGCGGGGGGCCGCGTCCTCTCGCCGGCCAAGAGGTTATGCGCTCCCTTAGGCACTCGTGAAGCATTCGAACGCACTAGGAGGCCGGAACATTTTCCCTGAAATCCGACTTGCTGGACCAATTCATCCCGCGAGCAACGTATTGTTTCGTCCAATCGTCTGGTCGCTAAGGACCTGACTTTCCTGTCCGCACTGCAACGCTAACCCGGCTCGGAAGGGGCTTCTGGGTGGAGGCCGTCACGAGGTTCACCTGAATTCGCTGTGCAGGCCAAGATCGTTCACGGGACGCGGCAGATCACCTTCATCGGCCGCGAGTGCCTGACCTCTTGAAGCGGGCCTGTTCGTTAACCTGCTCGGCCAGAAACGCCGCAAACGGCTTCACATTCATGCTAACGCTTATTCATGCGGAACCGCGCCATACGGCCGTTGCCGTCCAGGTAAGGGTGCACATAACCTACATGCCAGTGCCGTAGTACGGCAAAGTTCCGGAACTATTTTAGCTCAAACTAATTTAATGGCGGTTGTGTAACAGTCGCGAGGGTGCGAAGTGGCGGAGTATCGAGTTGAGATAATGGCCGGCGAGTCGGTTGTGTCTTCGCAGGTGCTCATGGCCCAGGCGCCGTTCAAAGCGGCAGAAGCACACGTCGGCCAGCCGGTCACATTGAGACACCAAGAAGAAAACTGGGTGCGTGTCTGCGAAACAAGGGGCGGGAGGCGAACCTTCGCTTACGTTCGTCGCATGAGGGCGGCGGAGACCACTCGCGGCCGTAAACTTTTTGGACAAGCGGCTGAGCAGGTCTGTCAGGTCTGGCCAGGTTAGACGGGATCTCGGTGGCAGAGGCTATTCAGAAGCTTTTGCCGATGCGAAGGCGATCGGGATCGGTAGCACCGAAATCGAGCAAGAGACCGGCAGCATTTTATGAAACCGTGCTCGATGCCATCGTGCATAATGCAGCTGGTCTTCCAGAGTAAAGCTCAATGGCGGGTAGGCGGAATTGCGGCGTGTTCGTCGTCTGCTGAACTGCCCATCCCTTTGTCGCCGGCCATGCGCTCGCTGGGATTTCTTATTTCCGCTTTGGAAATTCGATCACCTTCGCCTCAGGCTCGGGCTCCAGCGGCTCATGACCAGGCCGCTCGTGCCAGTAGATTTGGCGCAAATCGCGTTGGTTGACCCGCTGACCGCAGTACGGGCAGTTGTAGAAGTGAAGATGCTCTTCAATATGCTGCCCTCCACGCAGTTTGCGGGGAATCGGAGGGCCAAGGTCGGATAGCTTTGTCATGCGGGCTGCAACATCCGGTCAGGCTAAATGTTCCGGAGCTGTTTTAGCTAAAGCTTATTGGAACGGACAGTTCGTCAGTGAGTTGATGCGTTTGAAGTTCACCAGGCCGATCGCGCCCGAACTGGTCGGCACCCCCGCCGCAAGGCGATGAGTGGATCCATGAGATAAAATTCGATGGGTGGGTCATTGGATGACAACGCGCTTCGGTTAGTCACCAAAATGGTTACGATTGGAGGGGGCTGATACATCCAGCTTGCCGGCGAAGCAGCGGCGATCGAGGCGAAAGACTTCATCATCGACGGCGAGGCGATCACTATCCATGAAGCTGGCCTGCCTGACCTGCACTGCAATCAGCCGTTACCAGTCTCACATCGGCGCGACCTCTATCTGGTGGTGTTCGACCTCCTGCACCTCGACGGGACGACTTGCGCGACGTGCTGGTGAAAGACCGCCGCGACATTCTCCAGGCATTGATCCCGACCGGTGGCCGCATTCAGTTCAGCGAAGCAATGCCTGGAACTGGTGATGCGTTCATCACCTTATCGACCGAGCTGGCCTGGAAGCATGGCGCTGCCAGCGGGCTTTTCGCCTGATGCTTCGCCGCGGCACATTCGACTGCACTTCGGCCGCCGAGCTGGTTGCCGGAACATGTGTCCGGCCAGAGGTTCCGGAGCCGGACCGCTTATCCTGTTGCGGTGCCTCCTTGTGATCTGCGCGCTGGCTCAGGCCGGCGCTTTTTATGCAACGTAGGGGAACCTGATATTCGTCGGCTGGTTCGACAGGCGGCAGCACCCGTGCTGCTGGTCAGGTCCCCAATACCTGGCCGGGCCCGCTTCCCTTGCCAGTGAGGCGGGCCCACTGCGATCGCGTCTGGCGCCTTCGTTTGAAACCTAAACGACCATGGCTGGGTGGGCGGCTGGTGGGCGCGGCGTCGTCTATTGAAGGGGCCGATAGTCGTCGCAAGGTCGACAGGCTAAGGCAGGAACAGACCGACCGGGAAACTCGCGTCGTCACCGATGCCGAGCGCAAAGCTCGCGAAGCGAAGATGGCCTCGTCTGAGGGCCGATCGGCTGGGATAGCATTCCGTCCTGCATGCAAATGTCGAGCCGACGAAGAAACGCTAGGTGGATGCCAAGGCACCGAACTCACTACCTTTACCGCGCCGGCCATCGCAGCCCGCCGGTCCGCCGCGGGCCGATAGGAGACATGGCCATGGTCACACGATCAGGTACGGGCAAACCGATCGGGCGAGGCTGTGTGGGGACGATCGCGGCAGATGAGCGCAGGCGGTGTGGACATTGAACCGATGCCCAGAAGACCAAATCGGGCCGGGTGCCGCGGCTCCGTGTGACTGCCCGCTGGCTCGGGCCGGCGGGCTTTCTGCGTCTGGAGGGAACGTATCGAGGGCACGCAAAATCGGGTGAGCGCCTGCGAGTTGTCGGCCAGAGGGCGCCGGTAAGTTGTGTTCGAACAGCCTTCGATTGAGCCCGCCACCGAGTGCCTAACTCTCTCTGCCGCACAACCTGCTGCAAACGGCATCTAAAGCGCGACTTCCCAACTAAACCGGCCGGAATATCAGATTCATTGGAAGCGGGTCGCGTGATCTTCAGCCTGTTGATGGTGGTCACCGCTCCGAATGCTGGGAAGCCGAAAATGAACCACAGCCGGAACAATGATCGCAACGTTCGGGTGGAGGCTGGCCGGCCGCCGCGGCCTGGCACGCCGTCTGCGCCGCTGTCAGCCCCAAGAGCAGGGCTTCTGAACATTCGCCGTCCATACCGGCTGAGTGGCCACAGGGTTTCGGACATTGTGTACCTGCCAACGTCCAGCCGCGCTGTGCGCGGTCTCTCGGCTGCGCGAATATCGCAGCGTGAGGTGCATGACCTACCGCCATCGGCGCCGAGTTCAGCCACGACCAAAAGCCGTCGGCGGGCGCCAATTCCTTGCAGAAAGCGATTCGAGGCCATCGGAACCAATGCCGACGCCAGAGATTTGCTTTGGAGTCATTACAATGCTTGGAGGAACCATCATGCGGATCGGAGACTTCGATACCGGACGGGTCAAACACAGCCCGTTGTACCGCGACGCCAAGCTCGCAATGCTCACCCACCAGGTCCTTTATCACATGCAGCTAACGGAAACGGCGGTGAGCGGAGTGGAGCACGCATTGGTGCAGTTCGCCCAAGCCACTAAACACCCTGCCCACGACGCTGCTCGTCGCTCGCTCGCAGCTTTCCTTCATCTGGAGCCCGATCAAACCTTGGGGATGTGAACAGTGCCGACATGTCGGCAAGTTGATTCGGCAGACTGCGAATTGGGTATTTGGGAGAGCTCGGCGATCCGCCGAACGACTAGCCCTAAGGGCCATCGTCGCTTACAACCTGCGACTTCACGGGCCATGAACACCAGCCGCAGGTGCGGACGGTGGCAAGCAAACCGACCGTCGCGGCCGCTGAAGGGAGTGCGCTCGACAGGACTGCATCACTGCTGCAGAAGCGATCAGTCGAAGTTCCCACTGCAGATAAATCTGCGCTCGCGGGCAGCCGTTCATCACACGGAACTAGTTCTTTCCGCGCTTTGTGCCATCCGGGGCGAATCATGGCAAATGGGTCGGTTCTGATCGTTTTGAAACGAGCCAATGATACTGCTCGACCTACAGGACGCTCTCGAAGAAGCTGGCTTCCAGGTTTTGTGAGTAGCGCTGCGAAGCCCTGTCGACCTTTGATGCGGACCCGGGTTCGTACAGCGCTCTGATCTCGTACATAAAGCTGGGTGATGGACGATCGGGTTGGGAAGTTGCCCGGCATGTGCGGCAATCCAATGCGACGATGGTATATCTAAGCGGGGACAGTGCCTCGCACTGGGGCGCGGAGGGCGTCCCAGAAAGCATCATGCACGAAGCCGTTTGCTTTGCCTCAGGTCATCACAGCCCTTTCCACGCTGCTCAACCAGCAACATCCGCAACCATCAAACGAACCAAGGGCGTAACAGGTTTTTGCCCGCGTACAACCGATCTCTGGCAGCCAAACCGCTTGCGGCGGTGCCTCTCTCCTAATCCGGGTCGATACTTTGTCCGTTTTAGAGGGAGTAGCCCGGTGGCTCACCGACCAATACTGCCGACAGCCCACCCGAGCGAGATGGCCACGACGAACCCCAGCAGTATGGCCGTAAAGAACCACATGAGGCGTCCCTTCGCTCGTTGTGCGAGCATCAACGCGGCAAGCGATTTATAGTTGCAAATCCGCAGGAGCAGCGATCCGCTCGGGCGATCGCCGACGCCGGGGACCCTCATATCCGGTCGTCGGTGTAGGAGTGGGTCTTGTTGGACTTAGTTTCCACCCGTGGCTGGACCGGTTCAGGTCGGATATGGATTGAGCGGTAATAGGCGCTGCCCACGAAAGCGAGGCATGGCTGGCCGAGAAGGAGATCAGCAAGGCGAAGGCGGTCACGAGCAAGAGATGGTCCCCTGTTGAGCCAGGCATAACCACCGCCGATCCTGTCCGTTCATTCACGGTCTGCTTGCTCCCGTGTTATCGTTACCGCGACGTTAAGAACGGCCGCGCACCTTGACAGGTTAGGCAGCCTACGGCTGGGCCAAACTCCTCTGCCGGCGGTTGGAACCTTTTCCAGCCGCGCGGATTGCTGTGCATGACAAAAACCCCTGAAGTTGCTCCACCCATTCTTCCCGAGACCAGCCCGGACCGACCTGTCAATTGCGAGGTCGCTCTGGAAACCGCATTCGCCGCCCTTGTCGCCACCTCCATCGCCCAAGGATGGACCCAGGAAGAGACGGCCGAAACGCTGCACAAGCTGGCCATGGAGCATCTCGAACAGCTCAAGATCATAACAGCCTAATCGGTCCGGCGCGGCTCCGGAATTTCGACACGTCACATGTCGGATTATTTGCATTCAAATGAATTTCACGACGCTATAGATGCTGCCTCAACGTCTGGGAGGAGAGCATGGCTCCGCATGAGCAGCATGCCGTTGAAATCATCCGCGAGAAGAAATGGACCGTGCGTGTGACCGCCTATGGGAGCGTCATCACGTTTACTTTCGAATCTGAAGAGTACGCGCCCTCATACGCGGACGGGCAGGCGTTCCGCCTCGGCGTCGAGGTTGTCGGATTAAAGAAATGCGCCTAGCTACAAATCAGCGAACTTTTTCCCGCACTTCTTTTGGAAGGGGGATTTCAGAGGCAACGGCTTCACCGGGTCGCCAGACTGCTGCGTCCTAGCCTGCGCATGCAATCGGCCGGCGCAGGATGCGGCATGCGGTCGTAATGGTCGCCAGCTGTCGTTGGGCTGACAGGTCGCGATCGCCAGCGTGGGCACGATTTGCCGTGCGTTATCGGAATACTTCCTCTCAAATTAGGCTACGGGGACTTCATGGCCCTGGGGAGGGCTGTTTCCTTTTTACCGGCTCACCAATATTCTGCCGTTCGAAGTCGCCGTCGACGCCACCGACAAGGACGGCTAGTAGGCCAGCCCCCTCAGCATCTCAGCCCCGCGCCGGACTCGCCCCGCCGAGACGAAGCGGCCAGCCTGTGCAACAAAGCCAGGCGAACCACGTTGCCCCTCAGGAGTGGAGGAACGAAGATGGCAGACGACAAGCGAAAGAGAGACTCTCGGGATCGGAACCGCGTCTCGGTCGAAGAAGACTACGAGGTGCGATATCTTGAAGTCCGGGGATTACGGCCCAGCAAGTCCGCGACCTGATTGAGCAACACGGTAATAACGCCGAAAAGCTGGAACGCGAAGCGAAGAACTAAAGGCTCGCTGAGGCCAAGATGGCAAAGTACCAGGTGGAAGAGATCTACGGTGACACCGTCGTGTCGTCTCGCGTCGTCGTGGAGGACGATCCGATGAAAGCAGCCGAACAGGCTGCCGGGCAAAGAGTGTCCCCAAGGGCACTGCAGGAACATTGGTTCCGTGTGGTTGATGAAGAGCAAGCCGCCGTCTATGAATACAGCTTGGCCGCACGTGACGAGCATCCAGTTCGGTTGGAAGGCAAGGGCCGCTCCGGCCTTGGTCGGCCGATCCCCGGCAAGATTCGCGGGTCTGAACTCGAGGACGAGCACCAACCATTTCCAGATCAGTAGGGCCTGCGTCAAGCCTTCTGGGATGAGGTGCCTGGGCATGACCTGTTGGAGAAAGAGCCCGCACAGATCCTCAAGTTACCACCCCGAATCCAGTAAACCCACCGACCGGGCGTCGATGAAGTTTCTTCGCGACTTGGACGAGCCGGACGCAATAATTCTATATCGCAGAAAATCAGACCGTGACACAGGCACTCAATCGCGCGATCAACACGAAGCCTCCTTGAATGGTGCATGGTCATGAACGTCTCGCAGTGAGTCTCGTATCGCTCGTTCTGGCGATAGCGTGTGTTCTGGTCCACTACGAGGCGTTCAAAATGGTCGCGAGCTCTGCCCGTTCAGCCGAGGTCGGCGGGTTCCCCAGCCGAGGACGACTGCTGATCGTAATCTTCGGAGCGCTTGCAGCACATGCCGTCGAGATTACGTTCTACGGGTTCGTCTTCTGGGGCCTCCATAGCTATCGGGTGTTCGGCGAAATCGTCGGAGAAATCTCCAATGGATGGGTCGACTTCCTGTATTTCTCCGTCACCAATTACACGACGCTGGGAGTTGGCGATATCAGGGCCGAGGGTCCGATCCGACTGATTGCCTCATCGGAGGCGCTCACTGGCCTGGTGCTGTTGAGCTGGACGGCCTCGTTCACCTACCTCTCCATGGAGAATTTTTGGAAGAGGAGGTAGCGCCGCGAGATCCCAGGCCCGTCTCGATATGAGGTCTACTGAAATGACTAAGGAAGCTACGGCAGCGATCGCGGGCATGTTGCTTCGTGCCATTGGCGAGGAGCGGTTTAATGCCGTTTCTCATACTTACGGTCAGCGATGTTCTTTCCTTGCGCCTTCGCCGCCTTTGCGTGTCTGCCCGGTTGAGCGGGCGCGGGCCACTGCGGCCTCACAGGTCGACCTGATCTCTTCAACCTCGGTCGCGGTTAGAAGATCTATCCCGATGAAGCTGTTCTTGCCTGTACTCACCCGCACCAGCTCGTCAAGCTTAGCCTGTACCGCCGCCCCATCTCGGTTCTGCGTATTCTGGATGAGGAAAACCATCAGGAAGGTAATGATCGTCGTAGAGGTGTTGATGATTAGCTGCCAGGTTTCTGAAAAGGCGAGCACAGGTCCGTAGAAACCCCAGACCGCTATCAACGCAATGCAAAGGATGAATGTGATAGGCCGACCCACTCCTCGAGCAACGGCGTTGGCAATATTTCCGAACGACCTTTCCATTCAGCGTCACGGCCGAATCACAATGAAAGCCGCCGAGGCGGAAGACTTTGCGTCATTGCGCAGTCGCTTTTTTACTCGCCGCCGATTTGGGCTGACCAGATTGGCTTTTTGAAGCGGAATTCTTTGAGTGGGCTGCCATTGCGGGGGCGGCTCCGGTCTTCTTGACCGCGCTCGCCTTCGCACTTGATCGCTTCTTTGCAGTTGCGTTCTTAGGGTCGGCCTTCTTAGCAGGAGCCTTCTTAGCTGCCTCGCTGGAGGAGAAAATGCCGGTGATGCTGTCGATGATGGACACTGCGCTACCCTCCGTTTAACTTGACCATCAATGCGCAGCGGCAGGAAACGGTTCCATTCAGGGACCCAGGAATCGCTAATCGGACGAGGCCGGCGGTGAGCGTGAAATCCGCTCGCCCGCGCGACGTTATACCGAGTTTCCCTCAAGATCGACCAGCGGCGGCGGATGCGTTTGAAAGTTGTTCGAACAGCTCTCCGGCACAAAAAAAGCCCGACACCTTCGGCGGCGGGCGAGGTCTGCCAGTACGCTCGACCTTAACCACATCGGGCCAGGGATGTGCCGCCGCCGAGTACCTTGCTCGGTCGTGTACTAAGTACACTCGTCTGGCAGGCATTGGCTATGCGATAGGCATCTCTAATCGACCATTCGGCTCTGTTGGGGTCGCAACGCGCTGCTTGGTCGGGCACGCTTGCTCGATCAGCGGACAAGAGGTCCTCAAGGACCTCTTCCCAGATGCTCTTCGACAAGCGATGACACGCCTGCTGAAGGGCACGCGCATCTCATTTCTAGGTGGTCAATCCGGTTCCCGTGTTGGACGGATGGAGCCGGACCGGAGAGCGATCAGTCGTCCTGCTGGATAACGACCGGCCGATTGTGGTGGTGACGGTGCACCGAGCGGGTGATGACGACGGTGTCACGGCGATGATGCCGATGGCGCCACGAGCGATGGCCGTTGTCATAGAACGCGTCCTGGCCGCGATGCCGGTGGTGAAGACGGTCACCTTCGTCGTTGTATATGATGGTTGTGCCATGGTGATGCCGGTGATGTGTTGAAACCACCACGTCAGCCTCGGCAGCAGAAGCGACCACCGGAGCCGCAAGCGAAAGAGCCAAAGCGCTTAAGATCAAAACCTTCATTTTGCTATTCCTGTATGCCTGAAATCCCTTCACGAAGGCAACGAGGCAGAGGTGTCTTTGTTCCTGCCTGACGCCCGGGTGCCGCATTGTTCCAATATTGGTGAGGGCCATTCCTCCGTAGCTGACAGGCGTTCATTCATACGCACCGTTTGGTCGGTTAGGTCACCCGCGCTGAGGCGCGAGAAAGATCACGCCACCGAAGCGGATGCTGGGACTGGAAGAGGTATGGAGGTAATCGCGGTTTGCAGCTTCAGCTTGCCGGGTCTGGCGGCGAGACGAGCGCTTCTTATCAGCCTGCGGCAGGCGAAGTGGGCGCGGGTGCGTTGCCGCCTTGGTTTTGCTCGGGGGCAACCTTAAGGGGTGTCGCTTGCCGCGAAGCGTTTGACAAGGGCGCAAATATAAAAAAGGCGAGAAGGCCTAGAAAAACGAGGGCGATCACGAAGACCGCCCAGCTCACGATCCGAGCTGTACCTCGCCGTTCCTGATTGCGTGAGAGATCGTTGGTCATTGGATATCCTTCCAGGATCCAATAGTCGGATCCGAATCGGCTCCCGAACTTCAATTAGGCGCTGATGTTCCTTTCGTTTGGGAACACCAAAACTATTTTCAGGGCTGATGCCAAAGCATCACTTGCCAAGGGAGAGAGCAGCGCGCCGCGCCGGCACGAGGTCGACGCGGGCTCCCTGCGGCAGCGGCTGCATGGAACAATTCATCAGGTTCAGATTTCTCGGAGCCCGTTGGCCATAGCCTGGAGAATGCTCCAAGGCGCATTGGATGGCCAATGGTGACAGCGCTGCTGCCGCCGCGAGCCTCCGCCAGCCAACTCCGCCTCACCTTGGATCGTCAACACGCCTGAATTGCGCCAGGTTGCCCGGTGTTCTTTCGGCGATTTGGATCGGCGCGCCAGTCCACTGCCAAACGGTCGTAGCTGGTGTGCGAAAGAACTGGATGTGGCCACGGGTGCCCGCAACCTCTATGTGCGGCCATGACTCTGCGATGCTGTTCCGGTCAGTGCCGCAGGTCCGTATTGCCTGAGCAAGGACGAGGATCGTGTCATACCCTTCCAGAGCAACGAAGGAGGGCGCCTCGCCCAACGTCTCCCGCAGCTCCCTTTCGACGCGTGATCCTAGCGGGTTGAGGTGTCCGGGTCGGTAGCGCAGGAAGGGGATCGCAGCGCTATCTTCACCTAGCAATGTGGCCCATTCAGCGAATTCCGGTTGCCCAGCTGGAGCGCCGATCTTGATCGTGGACAGGCGGCCGTCATTGCGAACTGACTTCACGATTGAGATAGCTGGATCTGGCTGGCCTACCAGAAGAAGAAGGACTGTTGCGCCATGATCCATAAGTTGGTCGCACAACATTGAGGGGTCCAGCGAGCTCATACTGATGTCCGATAAGGTCGCGCCATTTGCTTGCAGGCGATCACGAAGAATGTGAACGCCAGATGCCCAATAGACACTCTGCTGCGATGCAACTGAGATCCGATCGTGGCCGGCGCGCGAGAGAAAGTCGGCATATATTTGCCAGCCGCGGGACTGCGGCGGGGCAAGACGTGCGACCCATTTCGTTGGTTTTTCCGTTAGCCTGTCGAGTACCGCCGACGAGCAGAGAAAGGGTAGGCCGAGCTCGTCGGCCCTGATAGCCGCCGCGCGAGCAACGACACTGTGATACTCTCCCGCTATCGCCACCACTCCCAAACGAGCCAGTTCATCCACTGCCGCGAAGGCCTTCTGTGGGTCGGCTGCGGTGTCTCGGACGAGCAGCTCAAGCGCCTTGCCGCCGACGCCACCAGCGCCATTGATTTCGCTAACAGCAAGCTGAAGGCCCGCAAGCAAATGTCTGCCTGCCTCAACCCAGCCGGGGCGAGTCAAAGGGACGAGTGCCCCGATTGTGGTCGTTTCTTCGCAGCCCGGACCAGTCGATCCCATTCAAAATCTCCTGGTTCCGCCGCTCGCCGGGTACCCAGCTACAGCGGATATGCGTCGACCGATAGAGACAGTCGGACCTACCTCCAACAATCTGTACCATCGCGACCACCGAGACAGTCCCCCTCGACCTCCGATGCGGCAGGTCTTGAGCGGACCGGCTGCCGGGCCGGCCTTCCCATGCGCTACTTCCGATGTGCCAGGCGGTAGCGGGCCGCCTTCGCGCGGTTACCGCAACTGTCCATCGAGCACCAGCGCCTCGGTTTGGAGCGGCTGTCGTCGATGAAAAACCCGCCGCAATTGTCAGCCTCACATCGCCGGATGTCCTTTCCTGCGGGGAACAGCACCAGCATAGCAGCGGCCGCTGCTGAGCGGCGCAGCGGCAGGTATAGCCTTTCGTTTGCCGACGAGGATTGGAGGTTCAAGATGCCGCCAAGGCCAGCCGAGCCGCCCGCTTGCGCTATCGCTTTATGAAAGCTGCGCAGGGCAACGCGTTTTGAGGCGGCGTCATGGCCGAGGTTTTTCGCACAGACATTGAGCCACGATTTGAGGGCGGCGCGTAGCGTTAGCACCTCGAGATGCACATCGCGGGCGACGCGTGGGTAAGTCACGGCACGACGCTCGAGGACCCGCCCTTCATTTTCCGACAACAACAGGGCCGGAATGCAAAAGACCAACAGATCCTGATAGCTCGGTATGCAGTCGATCTCTGCTCCGTCGCGCCAGTGCAATGTGTTGGCAAGGTCAAGGGCGGGCGCACCACCCAACATTCGCATAGGGCCGCGCGGCGAGAGGTAGGTCCGGACAAATTCTGTTGATTCCATCATCGTCAATATGTAACCTGATAAGCAGTTACTCAAGAGGGCAGGGCGGGTCAAATGAAGAAGCCACTGTTGACGTTCTTGTCCTGGTTTGCGTTTGCAGTCACTGCCCACGCAAATGACGATGTCCTTTATCGCTCAAGCGTGATCGTCACCGGAGATCGCGAGGAAACGCGCGTCCCTGCCATCCCTGAGGGTTTCGCACTGGCAGCGCAAAAGCTGACCGGAAATCCCGACATCGTGCACAATCCGGCCTTCGCTTCGCTGGCGACCGGGGCGCCTGCCATGGTTTGGTCCTACACCTATCATGACCGCATGTTCGGCAGGCCAATTCACGACGAGCAGGGCACACGCGATCGGCCTTTCGATCTCACGTTCCAGTTCGACCGCAAGCGAATGGACCATGCGATGGCGCTGCTGGGTGAGAGACCATGGTTGGGGCCGCGCCCAAAGCTGGCGCTCGTCATCGAGGTTACCGATATGGCGCGTAGCTATGTACTCGCCGCCGATGGCGTCCACGGGTCGGACCTGCGCGAAAGCTTTGAAGATGCTTCGGTGCGATTCGCGATACCGATCATATTTCCGAAGGAGGCCGATCTATCGGCGCTCGCGCTGGATAACGTCGATGCAATACCTGATGGGAGCCTGGCCAGACTGAAATCCAGATTGGGAACTGACGCGATCTTGGTCGGGCACCTCGATTGGGAAACCAACGAGCCGGGCTGGCATGCGGTTTGGCGCCTCCCACTCGTTACAGAGGGTAAAAAGTGGGAGGTTTCCGGCGTAAATTTCGATGCTGCCTTCCGCAACGCAATCGGAGGTGCCGCCAAGCGCATGCGACCGCCCAATTAGGGCGGGGTGCCATGACATTGCGGGAGGTCGCATGGCCCAGTCGCCCAACTCGCACCGCCAGCTGCTGCTGTGAAGCATCCTCGCCTGCGAATCCCGGCTGAGTGGCTATGCCATTTGTCAGGTTCACTCCCAATCCGGAGGAGCTTGCGCAAAGCGGCTCCTGTAGTCGCTTGGGGCAACCCCGAGCGATCTCATGAAAGCCCGCCGCAAAGTCTCAGGATCGCCGAATCCAACCTCATGTGCGATCTGCTGGACAGATTGGCGGCTGGTCTCCAGAAGGTCTCGTGCGGCCTCAACGCGTAGAGCCTCGACGGCTCGTCCTGGGGGCTGTCCATTTTCCTTAGAGTAGACGCGGGCAAAGTTCCGCGGGCTCATGGCCATGAAGGATGACAGTGCCGGGACGGACAGATCGGCGCCAGGATTTTGCCTGATCCAAGCATGCAGACGGTCGAAGCGGCCGACGCGGTCTCTGATTTGTTGACGAAGCGCAGTGCTGAATTGCGATTGTCCGCCGGGCCGTTTGAGGTACAGGACCAACTCCCGTGCGATTGCCAAGGCTGTCGTGTGGCCGAGATCTTCCTCAACCATCGCCAGCGCCATGTCGATGCCGGCGCTTACTCCTGCCGATGTCCAGACGGCCCCGCATCGTACGAAAATTGGATCTGGCCTGACGTCGATCGCGGGAAATCGCTCTGCAAGTTCGGCGCAACGCTCCCAATGGGTCGTGGCGCGTCGGCCATCCAACAGGCCGCACTCGGCCAGAATGAACGCTCCCAGACAAATGGAGCCAAGCCGACGCACGTCTTTTGCTTGTCTGATCAACCAACCCCGAAGAGGACGGGATTTTGCGGCTTCTAAGGCCGTCGCCCCACCTGAAATCAGGAGTGTGTCGATCGAGAGCTCACGGCAGTGATCGAAACTGACGGTGTGGAGAGCAACGCCCGCATCCGTCTCGATCGGCCCGCCTCGTTGCGAAACAAGGATGGTACGAAACGCGGGTTCTCCGCTTGCTCGCTTGGCGTCATTGAAAACTTGCAGCGGGCCGGTGACATCGAGAAGCTTCGTGCGATCGAATACCAGAAAGGCGATCAGTCGTTCGCGGTGCGCGTTGGCAGAATGCGAGGTCATAATGGCATTTATGCCACGAGAACCTTGTGCGATCCAGACGGCGAGGAAAGAGATATGGTCCATGCTCGAGATCAGGCCCAATTGCGAATGGTGCGACCGCGATCTGCCCCCGGGCAGTTCGGAGGCTCGAATCTGCAGCTACGAGTGCACCTATTGTGCAGAGTGCGTTTCAACGGTCCTGCACGACGTTTGCCCGACTTGCGGCGGAAATTTTTCAGCAAGGCCGATCCGGCCCAGGCGTGAATGGCGCGCGGGCTCTTGTCTCGGGCTTGAGCACGATCCAGCGAGCAGCCGACGAACACACTCGAAGTGGACAGCAGAGCAGGTTGCAGATCTCGCGAGGCGCCTGCACGACGTGGCGCCGGAGGGCCGATAAGAGAAAATCCAAACACAGAAGAGATATAGCAATGGCTAAATTCCACGACTACACCTGCCGCATAGGATGGACCGGCAATCGCGGCGCCGGCACCAGAACGTATCGGGGCTACGACCGGACATGGGATATAACCACGATCGGAAAGCCTGTGATAAAGTGCTCCAATGACCCGCTGCTTGGGGGCAATCCGGCGCTACCCAATCCCGAAGATCTCCTTCTCGCATCCGTTTCGGCCTGCCACATGCTTTGGTACCTGCATCTGGCGAGTGACGCGGGAATTGTCGTCCACTCTTATACTGATCAACCCGTGGGCCATGGCGAGAGCGAGCCAAACGGAGCCGGGCGTTTCGTGGGCGCCACATTGCGGCCCAGGATCGAGGTCGAAAGCGGCATCGATCTCGACGAGGCTGCAGCCATCCATCATCGAATTCATGAGATTTGCTACATCGCGCGTTCCGTCAATTTCCCAATTCGTGTTGAGGCCGATTACCGAAAATTGTGAACGAGAGAACGGCACCCGCAGCGTGCGGTCTCATCCTCCGACTGCAAATGCATTGATGTTCAGGCGGCTCGGCCGCCCAACGCCGCCCAGCGCCATGGTGCCGGTCCGACGGGTGGCAAGGACCAAACGCCGCTAGCGAAGCGGGAGATCGGGTGCCACCGGAAGCGAACGCTTGTGAGTGGTGCTTAAATACGCATCAAGGATACGCTTCCGCGCCGCTTCGTCGATTTTCTTACCTTCGAGGAAATCGTCAATCTGATCATATGTTACTCCATACGCATCTTCGTCAGGACGAAGCGGCACGAGGTTCTCCAAATCTGCGGTCGGCACCTTGTTGACGAGTTGCGGCGGAGCGCCCAGATGCGCCGCCAGCGCGCGCACCCGGCGTTTGTTTAGCCCGGCAAGGGGAAGGATGTCGGCGGCGCCGTCGCCAAACTTGGTGAAGAAGCCCATCATTGCCTCGGCCGCATGATCGGTACCAATGACCAGCCCTCGTCTGGCAGCGGCGAGTGTGAATTGGGCGATCATGCGCTGACGGGCCTTTATGTTGCCCAGCAAGAAATCTTCCCGACGAGCATTGCCGAGCTCCACGCCAGCCGACCTGATCGAGTCGAGCATCGCGTCGGCCGCCGGTTTGATGTCGAGCCTGTGCGCTTCGTCAGCTCCGATGGTCTCGAGTGCTCGCTGAGCGTCCTTCTCATCGGCCTGCGTCCCATACGGCAGCCTAACAGCAAGGAATTTGGCGTCGTATCCTGCCCTCCGCAGTTCGCTTACGGCCTGTTGAGCCAGAAGTGCCGCCGCGAGCGAATCCACACCGCCGCTTATGCCTAGCACGTACGTGCAGAGGCCGGCTGCACGCAGGTACCCGCTTAGAAAGTCGATGCGTCGGCGTGCCTCCGCGGCGGCATCGAAACTCGCAGCGACGCGCAAGGCGCTGATGATCGCTTCTTGTTGTGTCATATCCCTTTCTGCTCCCGCTGTTCAAAGAATGAAACGTCGTTGGTGCCGATTCCGGCGACCCGGTCTGCGCCTGCGTGGGAAAACCGGAAAGCGTTTTGGCCATGCCGTCAGACCAGGGCGCGCTTGATCTTCCGAAGCGTTCCGCCGCGGATACCGACCCATATGGTGCGGTATCCGCGAGTCTCTCTCGGCGAATGACAGACACCGTAGTCGCAGTTCCTAAGCTGCCTCGGCAGCGACGTTCACGGCTGACTCGGCGAGCTGCGTAAGGGCTTCGTCGGTGTCCTTTTCCTCGCCAAGGGTAAGCTCGAGAAGCTTAACCGCTTCGGCCATGCCGAGCTCGCTAGCCCAGGTCCGCAACGTACCATAGCGGGAGATTTCATAGTGCTCTACTGCCTGAGCCGCCGCAAGGAGACCAGCATCGAGAGCCTGAGAGCCCTTGTAGTCGTCCATGATTTCGGCGCCCTCCTCGGTGATGCCCATGATGGCGGCACAGGTCTTGCCCTGGGGCTTCTTGCCTAGGGCTTCGAATATTTTCTCCAGGCGCGCGACGTGCTCCTGGGTCTGGCCGCGGTGCCTTTCGAAAGCTGCCTTGAAGTCAGGGCTTTGCGCTGCCTTGGCCATCTGGGGAAGGGTTGCCAGGATCTTCTTCTCGGCGAAATAGATGTCCTTCAAAGTGTCGATGAAGAGTTCGTTCAGGCCAAGAACGCGCAGGCCGCGGCTGCGGCGGCCGCTGCCACGGCTGCCGCAGCCCAGGCTCAACTGGATACGCTGAATTCGCAGTTGAGCGCACTGACGTCGCTGTCTCAGGCGAAATCGACGGCATGACAGCCGAACAGCAGGCGGCCCTGCCCGGCCAGATATCGGCGCTGCAGGCTGACATCACTGCCCAGCAGGCGGTGGTCGACGCCGACAATACTGCGGCCGATGAGGCTGCGGCCGCGGCTGCGGCGGCGGCACCGATGATGCATCACTCGACGCAGCGCTGACCGACATGGCCAACAAGCCGGTCGACGCCGAGGTCACGGCCTGGGCCCAAGGTGTTCTTGCCGGCAAGATCGACCAGACGGCGGCCAAGCTTCAGGCTGGAACGACGCCGTAGCGGTTCGTCGCTGAAAAGGCCGTAGTCACCAGAGGAGATGCCGCTGGGCTTGGCCTGGCGGCATCCTCCTGGAGCCGTTCCCGTTCAACGACAACGCAGAACCGCTTCTCGCTTCGACCTGATTGTCGGCGAAAATCGCTAGACATTTTTCCTGGAATTCGTCGGCCGTCTCGGCCTTCAATAACGTTGACTGCAACAGGCCACCGAAACTCCGCGACTTCCGAGGTGATCTGTCGCTAGCTCACGAATGTTCGTCTATCATAGCCTAACAGCGAGATTAACCCCATCGTGCGCTGGTCGCTCGCCCCGTCTGGCAATCGAGTGCTTGAAAGAGCCCAACACGCTTTCGCCTACACGGACTGGAGAAGCGGCTGTGGACTCGCAGGACTACCTTTCCCCTAGGACATCGCCGTTTTGTGTCAAGCAATCGAAAGTTGCTGCGATGCGATCGGCATCGTCCGTGATGATCCTGAACGCGAAGCCGTAGCCCTCAGGGCGCTCAACCTCTTTAAGATGGGGGGGTGCGCCAGCGAGTTGGCGATCCGCCTCAGCGGTCGTTTCGTTAGGGCAGCGTAGCGCCGCTGCTTGGGTAAGGTCGGCGGCACATGCCAATTGTCCGCGCAAAGCCTGACAGCTATCACATGGTCAGGGCGTGCCGCGTGTCCGCCACTCGCGACCAGAATGACGGCACGGTCAGGCACAGACTAGTGGCTTGGCGTGTCGGGGTACGATCGCGACGGAAACGATCCTCGTTCATAAACAGCAAAGCCCATCAAGGGCAACATCAATTACAATACGGCGAGCGCATCTATCCCATGCCAAGCCACGATTTTATTGGCATACGCCTATCGATCCGAAGGAGAGCGAGCGCTGGTTTGCTCGCAATAAGCGCCTGGACAGCATTGCAGCCCAGGTCCTTATCGGATCGGGCTCGACCGGTGGGACGCGAGCTGCGCCGTGAAGAAAGCGATTCTGACCAGGCGTGAGCGCTTGTGCGTAGCTACGGCCGCGACACCCCGTCGACCATCATCATACCCGCAGGCCAAACGTGCCGTGTCAAGCAAGCCCGCAGCTTCGGCCGGCTTTTTTCGTGCCCGGAACTTTAGTCGTCGGTGGAGGTTAATTAAGCAGTGTCGATCCCCTCCGGGATGTTGCCACTCCATAAGGAAGGCCCGTCGCGTGGGAGCCACGCGGCGGGCTTTTTGCTGTTTCACCGCGGCACGCCCGGGCAAGTCCCTTTACTCATCCCCAGGGACGCCCGCCGCTGCCGTGAACGGGCGGCGGGCAAACGTGGTGGCCCGTTAACGGAAACATTAATCACTGCTGATATCCCAATCAGGCAGTTGAGGGGGACAGCGCGGGCAAGATACCCGGGGGCATCACCCGACGAGGCACGATGAAGAGCCAGACCTACTCTGAACCGATTGCCGAACACGCCGAGGCGACATCAGTCGACGTGGCCATTGTGGGCGCCGGACTGGCCGGCACCACCCTGGCAACGGCGTTAGGCAAAGCCGGGCGCAAGGTCGCGCTGATTGATCCACACCGCGTACACCACGACGAGTTCCGGGCAGAGAAGACTCGCTTGGAGCAGATGCAGCTGTTCGACAGGCTGGGCCTCGGTCCTGTCATAAACACCCTGGTCACCCCAACAAACGAAATTCAGGTCTTCCGCTTCGGACAGCTCTTTGAGCGTAAGGAGAGCACCGAGTTCGGATTCTCCTACGGTCCGCTGGTGAACGGCCTGCGCGAGGCCCTGCCGCCACAGGTGCTTCTGATGGTCGGGAAGGTTGCCGAGGTCTCGACCGCCCCGAACTGGCAACGCCTTGTGCTCACGGACGGCACCATTCTCGCTGCCCGGTTGTTGGTGGTGGCTACCGGTTATAGCGAGGCGATACGGCGCGCCATCGGCGTGGAGCGCGTTGAGCAATCGAAGGCGCATTCACTGGTGATCGGGTTCGACCTAGCGGTCTCGCCCCAGCAATTCGGTCCTCGCTCGCTCACCTTCTATCCTGGGAGAGTTAGAGACCGCATTCCCTTTTTGACCGTGTTCCGAATAGGAAACCGAATGCGGGCAAACCTGTTTGTATACAGAACCGTTGCTGATCCGTGGACACAAGCATTCCGCGCGAGTCCGCAACAAATGCTCTTGCAGTTGATGCCGGAGATAGCCCTTCATTGCGGCGACTTCGCCGTCAACAGCCCGGTCGAGCTGAGGCAGGTCAGCCTGACCACCACCAGCGGTCACCGGCGCGACGGTGTCATCTTCATCGGCGACGCGTTCTCCACGACATGCCCGGCGCAAGGAGACGGCATCCATCGGGCGCTGACTGATGTCGATCGCCTGTGTTCGACATACATTCCCCTTTGGTTGGCCACACCGGGGATGGGATCAGGAAAGGTCTCTGCTTTTTACGATGACCCGATCAAGATTGCTGCAGACGAAAAGGCGATGCGTTCAAGCCTCTATGCCAAGGCGATCGCCACCGAGATCGGATTGGCATGGCGCATTCGACGGCTGCGCAACAACACCGCTCGCAAACTGATGATCATCGGGCGCAAAATGCACCGTTTGGAACAGAGGCCGGCGGCTGGTATCAGCGAAGCGACCTGAGGCAGCCCTATACGTTCGAGTGCGTCCACAGCCTTGCACCTGACGAATGGATTCCAAAAAGTCTTCTGGCGCGCTATTCCCAGCGCCGAGACGCGTCGTTTGGCGATGTCGATCCTATGATGGATGGGGCGGATAGATAGATAAATAAAATCAGCCAGTTGCGAGCATCTGTGTGCAAAAATCGCACACGAAAGTTCTGCTTCTCTTCTTTTTTGGTTCCCACGACGCAGCCGTCGACTGCCCTTTTCGAACACTCTTTTGCCGACATTGACCGCCTAGATCCGGATGTTCGCCAGGATATCCGTGAACCTCATTGTCCGCTGCGCTTCCAGTCTGCTGGGGTTCCTGGAAGCTTTCTAACTTTCTGGGGCGCGCCTCAGCCTGAATTGCGCGTGCTTATGGACAAAGTAGGGCACTAGATTCGGTTTTTGGACATTGCGACGGTATGGGGGTTCGAGTTGTTAGAGCGCTACCGCCTTTCCCCCCACTCGGAGAGCATGCGATATCTTCTACAGTGTCGGGCGTGATGGGTCTGTCTCGGTGCTGCAAAGACCGGTAGGGAGCGGGAGAGACTGACCCGAAAGCTATCCACGACGCGAACCGCAGCTTTGCGCCCCCAACCGGACCTCGAGGTCAGCTTTGCGGCTGCTTGAACGCAGCCAAGAGGGAGCAACATCCCGAACATCAGGCGAGCGGGCTAGGTGTAGCTGTCGATGTTCCTTGGGAAACAAACGAGTGCCCGTCGGGCAGTACCCCTGGCGCAGCTCATCGGAACTCGACCCAGGCGTCAGCTGTGGCTGATCGCAATGCGATTTCATCAGCACGCTTTTTCCAGCTTCCGCCGGCCACGGGAGATCCACTGATATTCCTTTCTGATCCCGTCCTACGTCGCGTGTGCCAATGTCGGCCGCGTTTGCCGATTACGACATTCGCGTACAGCTTATCCGGATTCGATAACGCGCTGAATCTGACGTTCCGGAGGACGCGCGAGTTTCTCGGATAAGGTGTCGAGGAGGCACTGCAGAGAAGGGGCGGCTACGTCACTCGTTGCCGTTCTTCCGCATAGCCAGAAAGACATGAGACCACGCGTCAAATTGACCATTGGAAAGAATTTACCGTATCGCGCGCAACAGCAACGCTCCTGTTGAAGCATTTCTCCCCGTTCCGACGGCACCGGTCGTCTTTCACTTTGGTCCGATGTTGAACAGCTCGACGCGGCGGTTCACACCGTCTGCGGGGTTATTGGGGTCGAAGGGATTTTCTTCACCCTGCCCCAGAGGAAGCAGTCTCACCTGTTCAACGTGGAAGACAGTTACAAGCATCTCGGCGACGGCGTCTGCCCGTCTCTGGCTGAGATCCAGATTTCTAAGCCGCGAGCCGGTATTGTCGGTATTGCCGGCGATCACGAACCGATTGCCCAACAGGAGTGGATTGTGGAGCGCATCGGCAATTCGCCCCATCGTGACCCAAGATTCGGGCCGAATGACATCGGAATTCAGGTCGAATTGGATTTGCACGATGAAGTGTGGAAGCTTGGCGAACGCAGCCATCATCGGTTCGGGTCCGCTCGCGTTCGTATTGATCCGGGTTTGGATGTCCGCGCGGATCGCCGCGGTGTCGATTCCCACTTTGCCCGCAGCCTTACCGGATTGCACGAGACCCTGAACGGCTTGGCCATACGTAATCTGATTTTGAGTGTACGCCGTTCCGCCGCCAAGCACCGACGCCATCGAGAATACGGCGAAGTATCTCAAATATCTCATGTTCATGATTGTCCCTCGGACGTTTACGCGCTTGGTTGACTGCCTAATTCGACTTTTTACAAACAACGTCCAGCCAACCCGCATCGCTCATTGCTTCTTTGCATGGATTCATGAGCCTACGAAAGTTCTCGCCCGTCGTTAGGCATCTCAGGATCTTGGCCTGGCCCTTCTTCTGCGTTGAACAGTAGCGTTTGACGTCGGCGGCACATGATTTCGGCGCCGCTGCTTGCGCAGTCAGACGAGCATTCATGTTAGCCAGAAACGTAGTTGTCGCAGCTTGGCAAGCCGGCGATGCCTTGGCCGAGATACAGGGGACCAGTTGTCCGCTGCCCGGCCTGATGCCCTTGCAAACGTTTTGGCACTTCAGCGCCACATGCTTGCACCCAGAGGCCAACCGCATCGCCAAAACTTATCGTTGCGGCACCGACGAAAGTTGTGAAAGGAAGCCCCAGAACAACCAACACGGCAAGCGCGCGTATTTCCAATTTTAACATCGTGTACTGCTCCTGGCTTGGGCATCGAGATTGTCAGTCTGTCTGGACGCTGGTGGCCGAGGCAGCCAACGGTGGCACCACAACCCGTTTCTATGGAAATGGCCGACACCGCGGGTCCGAGGTAAGTCAGCCGGGCCAGCGAGATGGCGTTTGTCGAAAGCGGAGTCCGCCGCATGCTGCGCCGACATCAGCGAGTTGGCCGGTCCAAATCCAGTTGGGCATATCGAGGTCGAGATCACAGTCGCATCTCTGTGTAGGGGCACCTAAGCCAGAGAAGAAAGGTGGAAACGATATGCCGCGCCCGAGCCGGGCCTCCAGCATTCGCCCCTAGTGCCAGCATCTCAGCTAATGTAGGGAGACGACGACATAACGTCCGCCGGAGGGCTGATAATAGACGCCGCCGCAGTGCCATAGCAGGACGCCGTTGACCGAGATCTGGGCACAGGCCGCAGGCAGCTTCGTCACGTAGACAGTTGAACGGCGGATCACTCGCCGTGTGGTACGTCTGGCCACCCCGGCGGCGCTGCCAGGCGTGAGCGGATGCCCCACCCTTGCTTGAGCGTAGCCGACGAACGAGGCGGACGGCGCAACCGGATCGAGCAGGCCGACAAACATTATTGCAGCAACCCCGGCAGCGCCGGTTAGCTTTAAGCCGAACTTTGTCATTGTTAATCCTCCCAAGAGGGAAGAAAATTACCTTTCGTAGTGCAACCGCCGCTATCCGAATTGCGCAACTCCGATAAAACTGATTATCGGTACCGTGATGGCACTGCACTATTCGATCGGCGCGGGCCGGCAATCCGTTGCATCGGCCGGCTTCTGACGCGGCCACGATATTCCCGCACGAAGGAATGTTTCCTTGGGGGATTCACCGAACAGTTGCCGATAGCTCGTCGCGAAACGACCAAGGTGGGTAATCCCGACATCCATCGCAACCTTCGTGACATTCAGGCCATTGGCACGTGCAGTCGTCAGTTGCCGTCTGGCTTCGTTTAGGCGAAGAGCGCGTATGAATTCCAATGGACTTGCCGCGAATGTCGCACGAAATGCGTACTCCAGTTGACGACGACTCACGCCGACCTCCCTGCACAACCGAATGATCGGTAGGTCTTCTTGAATGTGGAAGCGGATGAAATCCTCAGCCGCCCAGGCCTGGCGGAGATATCGACGTGGAGAAACATCGATGGTGAGTGCACGACCGTCTGCAATAGCCCGAGCCTCAGCCAGTGACCCCAAATATTCCAGGAATGCATCGGGGGGCTGCTCCAGTTGAATTGAATCGCCAGCAGCTGCCACGAGATTGTTCGCAGTCGCCTCAACCTGGTCCCGGACAATTCGTGCTTGGTCGATTGAGAGCCTGACGGCCTTGGGATGATCGGCGACCTGCTCCGCGAACATTCCCACGGCAAGCGCCTGAATTTCAGCCCAGAGGGCGGTCGGAATCACGGAGGCCGCATACCTCAGACCGGGCTGGATAGTTGCGGATATCGTCGCGCCAGCGGGGATTGTGACGACCATGCCGTCCTCAAGTGGAATGCGGCAGATTGTCGATCCGCAGGCGCGCTCCACGGCCAATACGACCACTGAGTCGCTATCCAGTCCGCCATTGGCATGTACGGTGCAATTGAAGTTGGCCAGGTCAAGCGCCCACTTGCCATGAGATTGAATTTGTCGGATGCGTGATGGTGCCCCGCCGGCCGAAAGCTGGTCAATTTTCACCAACATTCCCGAGGCTGCGCTTCCAAGTTGGTCCGGGCCCAGCTGCACATCCCTGTGCGAAGGCGATGAAGGCCAAGAGGTCAAGAACCTAATCCTTTGCGCAAAGCGGATAGCAGCGCAGTTATATTAGGGATAGCTTATGATTAAATTGCGCCAGATCAATCGGCGCGAAAAACATTGACGATGCGAAGCTGAGAGGCAGAATTCCGCAGCTTCTGGGCATAGATCGCGACATAATGCGATCGTCACGGCAAGCCTAGAGACGGGCAGGGACATCGATCTGCTGTCGACCTGGACTGATCGGGCTTACCAGCGCACCTGCAGCAAAGACATGCAGACACGCGCAAGCGCGTGATGAGATCACCCCCATCAGTGCAGGCAAGCCAGATCATAAGCCAGCGGTGTAAGCGCGTCGCTGGCTGGAGGCAGTCCGAGCTATCACGGCCGTCTGCACTGCCGCGGCTAAGACGCGTATTGAAAGCCAATCCTGATCCGATGCGTGTCAGCACTTCCACATCAAGCGCGCCAATCTTGCCACGCGCATCGCAAACCGCGGCTTTATCCCGAGGGATTAGATGTTAGTGGCTTTGGGACGGCCTGAATGCCGTTTTCCTGAAATGCCTGCTGCACAGCGATCAAAACGGCACGGCGGATCATGAAGTTTCTGCCCGCTTTCGCCTTGAACTTGGCCCGGATGACCAGCGTGCCGTCCTCAACCTCGGCAATTCCCTGGCTCTTGAACGGCTCGAGCAGATCTCCAGCAAGTTCCGGGTTGGCCGAAATATCCTGGCCGATCTTCTTGAAAATTTTGCGGACCTTTTCGACATCGGTGTTGAATGCAACGCGAAAGGTCAGTTTCTCGATCATCCAGTCGCGACTGAAATTCTGAATCTTGCCAATCGAGCCATAGGGGATTGTCGCCAAGGCGCCGCGCTGATGGCGCAGGGAAACCGACCGGACCGAGATTTTTTCTACGGTTCCCTTGGCGCCTGACGTTTCGATATATTCGCCGAAGCGGAATGCATCGTCGATTAGGAAGAACAGCCCGGATACCAGGTCCTTCACCAGCGTCTGCGAGCCGAAGCCGATGGCTAGCCCGAACACACTCATGCCGGCGATCAGCGGCCAGACATTAATCCCGATCGTCACCAGGATCGAGAGCAGCGCCAAGGCCAGAATGCTCGATTTGCCGACCGCGTTGAGCAGCGGCACCAGCGTGCCCAGCCGTGAACGCGGCGCACCCTGCACCTCCTCGTCACCCCCTACGGCGCGCAACTCCGCGCGCAAGGCACGAGCCGTCCCGGCCCCGACCACGTTCCATAGAAACGCCGCCCCCAACATGATCAGCGCCACCCCAGATGCGCCCTTGGCGACCTCCCGGAGATCTATGCCGAACCCGGCAGCCAGCGGTGTCGCCCATAGCGTTCCCAGCATGGCAACAATGATAGCCACGACGGTGAAGCGGGCGGTCTGGCGCCCTGCCGCTGTCAGGATCGAGATGTCAGGAGATTCCAAGCCGCGCTGCGCCCAGTTCCCGATCATTGCGTCGAGATGCGGCGCCACGAGAAACAACAACGCGGTCAGCAGAACGGCCGACCCGCGAAGCGATGCTCCCAAAGTCAGCGCGGCCTGAGTGCTGAGAAAGGTGATTATCAGGAACGCGATTACGATTGCCGGCCACATTTTGGCAAGATGGGTGCGCCAGCGGCTTCTGGGGCGCGGACCGGCTACGGCGACTGCCATTGTGCGCCTGTGCCGCCATACCGCCCATGCAGACAGAAGGTAGATCGGAATTGCCGAGCCCGTTCGCAGCAGATCGTCCAAGGCCGGCCCGACGCTCCAGAGCCGCAACGTCGCGAGCAGCGTAACGGCGATGACCGCCAAGCCAACGGCAAGCGAGAGGTCGCGCACGAGGGCCACCAGATGGGCGGAGCGCTCTGCGAACTCGGTTCGCCGCGATGCCATCAATAGTGATCTGAAAGCAGCGAGAGTGATGAAGCCGAGCACGGTCGCCACCGTCCAAAGCCGAAGGGTTTGCAAAGGCAGGCCAGAACCGCCCAGCAGCCGCGCGGCAATGAAACCGATCACCAGAGCCACCACACTAGCCGCCACGCCCGCGAAGAATCCGCGCCTTCCACTACTTGTGGCGCTCGTCTTCTTGAACCGCCGGGCAAGCAGGATGAACACCCCCGCGACGAGTGCAACAAGCGACACAATCTCGAACAAGAGCACAAGACGAGGCGTTCCCCCAGCCGCAAGCGAAGCCTTCAGGTTTTCAAGTTCGACGGGGACGTCGGCCAAAGCCGCAAGCCGCGCGAACAGTCCGGAAACGAAACGCTCTGCAAGCTGTTCGAACCCCCAAATCAACGAGGGAACGTCTGTTTCCGCCATCGTGTTCACGAATTCTCCCTCACCCGCAGTAGCCGACAAGTCCTGCGCGTCGGTTCTCCAGTACGGATCAGTCGGTGATCGCATCGCCCTTCAGGATCGTCTCCAGGTCGTCGGGCGCGGGTTTGCCCGCTTTCCCCTCGACCGTCGTAATGGGCTCACTGATCGTCGCTGCCGCGGCGTTGCCAACAGTGTCGACCGTACCGGCAATCATCAGACCCAGCTTGTCACCGAGGCCTACTCGCGAGTCGGTCATAATTTGACCGGAACCCAATTGCGCTCCCAACAACTGAACGATTTCCGGGCTTTCGGCAAACTTGCTGTGGTTCAAGCGATCGTCGGTCTTCACGTCGGTCAAATCGAGGACGGTTATTCCGGCTGCCTCCAGCTTCGATTTGTACGGCTCCTTTGACGGATCAGCCTGCCCAACCCGATCGACATTGCCTGCAATCAGACGCGAGACCGCAAGCGCCCGATCATCGCGTGAAACTGTGATCGTGAATTTCGGCTTTTTCGGTCCAAGTTCGGTCCACTGGCGACCAAAGACATCCACATCCAGGTCGGGAGATGCAAGGATGACGTTCCTGATCTTGGGCGAAACCTGCCCGTCCTCCAATGCCATCTGCCTCAGCGATTCCATGGCAAGCCATGTTCCCATCGAGTGAGCCATGACGGTAATGTCCGTCACGCTGCGGTCGTCCGCCAAGGCCTTCAGCGTTCGCTCGAACGCAGTCCGTGAAAAATTGGTGCTTTCCTTGTCGTAGTTGTAGCCGAGCACGCTCGCGCGCGAAGGCCACGTGAAAAGAATAGGCACGACCCTTGCTCGCGAGTCATGCACGAACTGCGCGAAGCGAAAAACCGAATCTTCATAACGGTTGTTGAAGCCATGTACGAATACGAGAACATGGCCGTTCGAATTGTGAGAATGTAGCCAATTGTGAGCCTCGGGAATCGACAGGTTCTTCACGGCAACAACAGCGAAGTCCTTTTCGGGATTCGGCGGCAGCGTTTTTGGCCATTCGACCGTGCCGGGCGCCCGCTTCGGCGGAATTGAAATGGTCAGATCGGTCATGGAAAGCGCCGGGCTGCGCTCGCCTGTAAACAGGGTCGCTGGGTCGCCGGAAGGCTTGCGGCTGGTTGCGACCAGCATGGTTACATCTGATGCCGCCGACGATACCAGATTCGCGGGGATTGGCGCCAAAACGCCTTCTGGTCCTGCTCCGCACCCCGTCAGCATGAGGAACAGAGTTGATATACTCCATACAGCCTGCCTACCCGCCCATCTAGACTGTGCCATTAGCCACCTTTGCCTTTGCGGGTATGCCAGCCGAGATTCGGCACCCCGTCCCTCACACCGGACGCACGATACAACGGAAGCCGAGGTGGCAAGTGGACGTGTCTACCGCCTGGGCCATGCGCGCGGCGGGACGATAACGCCGGCAGTAAATGGGCGCGCAGAGGAAGGACCCGCCCTTGGTGACCTTGCGCGGAATCCTGATGTCAGGCGTCAGCGGATCGTAGCTCGCGTCGCGCTGGCCGCCGCGCGGATCTGTCATCGTGCAACATGGGCTTTCGATGCGACGATGCTCCTGGTACCAGTCCGTGGTCCACTGCCAGACGTTGCCTGCCATGTCGTAGAGCCCATAGCCGTTTGGAGGAAACGAGCCGACCGGAGCGGTCCACTCGTATCCATCCTCGCAATCGTTGCGGAATGGGAAGTCGCCCTGATACGTGTTGGCCATATGCTGGCCGCCGGGGGTCAATTCATCGCCCCATGCGAACTCTGTGCCGTCCAATCCTCCACGGGCCGCGAACTCCCATTCCGCCTCGGTCGGGAGCGCCTTTCCCACCCAGTTCGCATAGGCTTCGGCGTCCTCAAATGCGAGATGGACTACCGGGTGGTTGTAGAGGCCTTTAATAGAACTCGCAGGCCCACGCGGATGGCGCCAATTGGCACCCTTCACATAGGCCCACCATCGGTAATGGTCGCTTCGGTTGGTGCCAGGCGGCGGTCGGACGAATATCGCTGATGCCGGAGCGAGCATCTCCGCCGGCGCGTTGGGATACTCGGCTGCATTGGCAGGACGCTCAGCCAGCGTCACGTACCGCGTCGCAGCGACGAACTTCGCAAAATCATTGTTCGTGACAGTCGTCACATCCGCCCAGAAACCATCGACCACGACGCGGTGAGTTGGGGCCTCTTCCGGATAATGGTGGTCTGATCCCATGAGGAATTCGCCACCAGGGATTCGCACCATGTTCGGAAATGGCGGGCTGTGCCGAGGAATGGAACGAACATGCTCCAAATCCTCCGTAGACGGCACAGCCATGCCTGCATCACTCATGACTATAGTTCCAGCAAACTTTGAACCGAGCGGGATTAGTCTCCGAGTTGATTGAACATCGAGGATGGATCGGCCGCAATTGGCGGTGCACCGAAGGTCAGCTTGATCGCCTCCCCGATCAGCAGCGGCGGTGCCATTTGCTTGGCGATTTCCACGATCTTCGCCTTCATCTCCTTGACGGTGTCCGGCTTCTTATCGGCCAGGTTAGTAGTTTCGGACTTGTCGGCGGCGAGGTCGAACAGTTCGACGCGCTCCAACACGCCGGCCGACCATACAAGCTTGATATCGCCTTCGCGGATTGCGCCGCCGGTCGGGTCGACATTGTAGACCATCTCACTGCGGGGCGAAGGCTTGCCTTCGCTGATCGTTCCCCAGACATCCATGCCGTCGAGCGGCTTGTTCTTGGTTGGCTTCGCCCCGGCAAGCCCGGCAAGAGTCGGATAGATATCCGTGACATGTATCAGGCCATTCACGTCGCCGGCCTTTACCTTGCCCGGCCAGTTCGCCAGGGCGCACACGCGGGTGCCGCCCTCATAGAGCGTTCCCTTGCCACTGCGGTACGGCCCATTGTCGGCCGGAAGGCTGTTGCCGACCTTCGATTCGCCTGCAAACATAGCGTCCCGCACGCCTCCATTGTCGCTCTGGAAGACGATGATTGTATTGTCTCGCATCTTCTTCTTCTCGAGCGCGGCAACAACACGTCCGATTTCGTCGTCCAGGACGGAAACCATGGCCGAGTAAAGCCGGCGCTGCTCATCAGCCACGTGAGCGTATTTCTTGACATATTCGTCGGGCGCCTGGAACGGCGAATGCGGGGCGGTGAACGCCAGGTACAAGAACAGCGGCGCATTGCCGTCATGTCTTTCGATTACCTTGGCGGCTTCCTTGCCGAACAAGGTATTGTCGAAACCCGGCTCTTTCAGCTGCTTGTTGTCTCGATACCAGTCCATCACGCCATGGGACGCGTGTTTGAAATGATCGATTTCACCGACCAGGGCTCCGTGGAACGAATCGAAGCCACGCTGACGCGGCCAATACTCAGTCTTTGCATGACCCAGATGCCATTTGCCCACCATCGCGGTCTTGTATCCCGCATCCTTGAGCATCTGAGGCAGGAGATACTCATCGGTGGAAAGGCCGTAGCTGCCACCCGATGGAATAACGCCCGTCTGCAGCCCGTAGCGCAACGGATAGCGTCCCGTCATTAGCGCCGCGCGGGTGGGCGTGCACATCGGCTGAGCATAAAATTGTTCCAGGCGCGCGCCTTCGGCGGCGAGCTTGTCGATGTTTGGCGTCTTGATGTCCGAGCCGTGGAAGCCCACGTCCTTCCAGCCCTGGTCGTCTGAGATGATGTAGATGATGTTGGGTCGTGCCGTCTGGGCCGCCGCCTGGTCGACGCCGGCGAGACCAGCGAGTGCGCCCGAAAAGCCCACCGGCGCGGCAAGCCGCGCTGCGACAGCCGCCGTACCGGCCATCAATGCATCACGCCTCGTCATTTTGGCGCTGATACCGGCCTCGGCCGGCAATTCCTGATCGTTGTTCATTAGCCCTCCTTGATTTGTCGGCGCTAGCCTGTATTCGGCGTGGGCCGACTGAAAATGTGGCGCGCCCTTCTTCCGATCAGTGCCCCGCCACGCAAAGCGGCATGGCAACCGTTAGGAAGACTGAGTCGCCTTCCAGACGATTTTTGGCATCGAACTCGTGGTAATATTTGATCCGAGTCGAGACTGGCAGCTTGCCAACCTGAAAGTTATAGCCCGCGGTGGCTCCGATCGCCGCCACTTCGCCTTGAAACCCGCCAAGCACTGGGGGAACTCCAGACCCGCTATCGTCGGTCAGCTGGTTGTAATAATAGCCAACCAAACCCACGTCGAATGCCTTGTTGAAATGCTGGTCGATCGTTCCCTCGAAGTGGAAGTCCGTGCCGTTCTTGTAATGGGTCGCCGTATCCTCGCCGTTGAAAGTGATGCCGGTTGCCGCCGAGAGTTCAAGGCCTGTAGCGGAGTTCAGCCACGTGCCCGATGCGTAAATGTCGGCGGCCCAGTGGTTGAACGACAGATTGGCGATGTCGCCCTCGTGGTAATCACCCACCGGGACGTTCACGCTCACTCCGGTCTGCCAGTGAAAATCGCCACTGTGCCAGCCGACAAAGCTTCCAAGCACGGGATCGCCCAGGGTCGTGATGCTGTCTGACACCGACAACGGGCTCGGGAGAATTCTGCCCGTTATATCGGGTCCGCCGATCGGCACGGTCGCAGTGAATGCCAGATTGCCGCCCATGACCTGCCATGGAGAAACCCAAAGGGCGGTCGAAAGATTGATAAGGGCCTTTGCATGGACGTCCGCAACGAGCTTTCCGCCGAGGTCGAGATCGACGCTTGCATTGCCGGAATAGATATAAAAATCGTTCTGGAAATAGACGCCTGGTGGCGGGGTGAAACCCGCCATGGGGCCGCGCGAACCGAGGAGATAGAAGCTCGCGCCACCTTCCGCCGCCTGGACGCTCGGAACCATCACCAGGTTGGCGAGCGCAGTCATGGCGACGCCCAGCAAACCCTTGATGCCGCACCTCATCGTAGCCTCGGCGAAGGTGCTGGATGCCCCGAGCACACTTGTCCGGAATACGTCTTGTCTATTCATAGTCCCCCGCCAGCCGTGAGTCGGCCAATGTTGCGCCAATTGATTTCGCGCACTTTCTTCATAGGTTAGTCTAATCTAACTGGCCTGCTATCCACTTTGCGCAAAGGAGCCATGTTTTGACAAAATGGCCGTTTGCCCGGACGAGCTGTTGGTCCGGGAGAGGATTTCCGTTGCCGCTGCCTGGCTTGGAGTCGGTCTCGACGAGGAGCGAAACCGAGAAGGCGAGGAGGTGGTCAACAATGCGGCTTCCCGCGTCGATGTCCCTGTCTTTCCGGCGGATGAAAAACGCGGAGTGGCCGCGGAGATGCTCGTCTTTCGATCTGCCGCGTCCACAACGGCTCGCGAAGGACCCTGTTAGCTAAGCCGCTGATCGCGCCCCCAACTCCCGCCGAACCAGAACAAGCGTCGCATCGTCGGGATCGGTCGTGACGGTGAAACCCATGTCGCGCTCGACCTCGATCGCGGCACGGTTTTCACGGCTCTCGATCGACTCGATGGCCTTTAGGCCGAGTTCTTCCGCTAGCTCGCAATATAGGCGAGCAGCTCCCAACCGACGCCCAGATGGCGATCCGCGCGAATGCAGATCGCGACCTCGCCGTTTCGATCGGCTGGATCGCTTGCTAGCATCGCGACCGCGATCAGCATTCCGTCGTCCGAGAAGGCAAAAAAATGGATATGGGCGTCGTCGGAACGCGTCATCGCCACCAGCCGCTCGTGTGAGTCGAGAAAGCGAAATCGCAGATCGTCCGGCGTCACATGGACGAAGAACTCCGCCAGAGTTGGTTCGTCTTCGGGCCGTGCAAGGCGTACTTCGAAGTGGAATTCGCTACGTGTGGTAAATGCGCTGTCCGCGGTCATGTGAGGACGTCTAATCCTGGGTTGTTCTGAATGGCCGGATGCGGCGGACCTAAAGGGATATGGCTTTCCTTGGGCATCTCCGTGCCACGGTTAGACCATGTCTGGTCATTCGCTCATGCAGTGGAGCGCGTCGTGCTTGACGATCTCGATGCTGCGCAGGTTGAGAAGGCGGATGACGCCCTTGTCCTTCAACCGGGTGAAGACCCGTGACACGGTCTCGATGGTGAGGCCGAGATAGTCACCGATGTCCATACGCGACATTGGCAGTTCCACCTGCCGCAAGCCGCCCTGGCGCTCCGCCAGGTCGACAAGGAATGCAGCCACGCGTTCGATGGCGTTCTGGCGACCGAGAACCAGCAGGTGTTCCTGAGCTCGGGTCAACCCCTTGAGCGCCAAGGGCAGCAGCTGGCGCGATATATCCGCGCCGGCAGTGAGCCGCAAAACGCGGATAGCGGTCGCGTTGATAGCCTCTGCGAAGAAATGATGCGTCGCGTCCGCCTCAAAGCCGAATGTCTCTCCGGCGAGGTGAAAGGCGCTGATCTGCCGGCGACCGTCGGCAAGCAGACGGTAGATGCGCACGGCGCCGAACTCGACTTGATAGAAGGCTCCAGCCTTTTCGCCCTGGGCGTAGATTTCCGTGCCGGCGGGAAAAAAGCTGACCGGCTGCAGCGGCGCCGGGTCGAACGCGTCCGGCAGGGTTGGTTGCACAGAATGGGACGGCAGTGAGATTCTGGAGCTCGTGTAGGCGTGCATGGCTGTTTTCCCGGTTGATCCGTGACACAGCAATCGCGCGAATCCGTGGCTCGCGAAATTCGGTTATGTCCCTACGGGGAACTACTTAGGACCAGTCTGCGGCGGGCGGACGTCCTGTTGAAAAACATCGATATCACGGGTGAAACGGCGCGCCGGCTTCGAACCACGTCCCGCGCTCACCTTTAACAATTTTGACGGCGTCATCCATCTTGCCGATTGCGGCAGGCTTGCCGGTTGCTTCAGCGAACTCGATTGCAGCACGGACCTTCGGCCCCATGGAGCCCGCTGGAAAATTCCTCTCGGATATTTCCATGGGAGTCACTCGCCGGAGCGCGCGAGCTGCAGCTGATCCATAATTGACATAGACGGCGTCGACGTCAGTCAGCATCAACAGCATGTCGGCCTTCAATTGACGCCCAAGAAGCGAGCTTGCCAGATCCTTGTCGATAACGGCCTCGACGCCGCAAAGACTGCCATCTTCCCGGGCTATCACCGGAACCCCGCCGCCGCCGGCACAGATGACGATCACGCCGCGCTCGACCAGGAACGAGATTACAGACGCTTCCAGGATCACCAACGGCTTGGGCGAAGGCACGACGCGCCGCCACTTGTCGCCATCGGGCGCTATCTGCCAGTCGCGCTCGCCGGCAAGCCTGCGCGCTGTTGCTTCATCGTAGATCGGGCCGATGGGCTTTGTCGGGTGCGCGAACGCCGGATCGTGCGGATCGACCTTCACCTGTGTCAGCAGGGTCGCAAAAAGCCTCTCTTTGAGCAGGTTGCCGACTTCCTGCTCAATGACGTAACCGATCATGCCTGCGCTCTCGGCGCCAAGCACGTCGAGTGGAAAGGTCCCCCCCTCCGCAGTTGCCGCTGCCTGCAGGGCCAAAAGTCCCACCTGCGGACCGTTTCCGTGCGTGACTACGATCGAGTGCCCTTCGCCGACCAGATTCGCCAACACAGGCGCGGCGCGCACGATGTTGGCGCGCTGGTTCTCCGCCGTCATCGGTTCGCCACGGCGTAGCAGTGCGTTTCCGCCCAACGCGACGACGATAAGCATCTCAGTTGCCGATCGTGGCGACGAGCAGGGCCTTGATCGTGTGCATCCGGTTTTCAGCCTGGTCGAAGACGATCGAGGCCGCCGACTCAAACACTTCGTCGGTGACCTCCATGCAGTCAATGCCGTGTTCCTTCGCAACGAAGGCGCCGATCTCGGTCTCTGTGTCGTGGAACGCCGGCAGGCAATGCATAAATTTGACGTGGGGGTTACCGGCTGCGGCTATCACGTCGCCGGTGACCCGATATGGCGTCAAAAGGCGAATGCGCTCGGCCCAGCCCGATTTGTCCTCGCCCATCGACATCCAGACGTCGGTGTAGATGAAATCAGCATCCTGGACGCAGCTCGTCACCTCCTCGTCGAGCCGGAAGCGGCCGCCGCTGCGTTCCGCCAGGTCCCTGAGATGAGCGCAGAACTCCTCGTCCGGCCAGAGTTCCTTTGGCGAGGCGATGCGCATGTCGATGCCGACCTTGGCTGCTCCAAGTGCCAGGGACAGCGCGACATTGTCCCGGCCCTCACCGACGAAGGTGACGATCATGTCCGAAAGATGCTTGTGCGTGAATTCCCGCATGGTCATGAAATCGGCGAGGATCTGTGTCGGGTGCGCCTCGTCGGTAAGGCCGTTGTAGACCGGCACGCCGGCATATGTAGCCAGCACTTCGGCCTGGTGCTGGCCAAAGCCGCGATACTCGATCGCGTCATACATGCGGCCGAGCACGCGGGCGGTGTCCTTCATGGATTCCTTATGGCCGATATGGCTGCCGCTAGGGCCGAAATAGGTGACGTGAGCGCCCTGGTCATAGGCCGCCACTTCGAACCCCGTGCGAGTGCGCGTCGAATCCTTTTCGAAGATCAGGGCGATGTTCTTTCTGACAAGGCGCGGAATTTCGTGACCGGCGAGCTTGGCCGCCTTGAGGTCGGCTGCCAGCCTGAGAAGAAAGCGGATTTCGTCGGCCGTTAGATCGTCCAGCGAGAGGACGGAGCGGCCATGAAGATTGATCGACATGGAGATTTCCTTTCGGGTCAGATCGGGTCGCGGACAATCGGACAGGTCATGCAGTGCCCGCCACCGCGTCCGCGGCTGAGTTCGGCGCCCTCGACGGTGATCACTTCAATGCCGGCGCGGCGCAGCAGCGTGTTGGTGTAGACGTTGCGGTCGTAGCCGATGACCACGCCGGGCTCGACCGCAACAACATTGTTGCCATCATCCCATTGCTCGCGCTCGGCCTCGTAGCGGTCGCCGCCAGTGGCGATGATCCGCAGCGACTTCAATCCGAGGGCTTCGGCGACCACCGTCGTGAACGGCTTTGTCTCATCGGTGACCTCGACCGCTGCCTCTCCATCGCCCGGCCGCAGCGAGAAGGTGCGCAGCCGCTCAACCACCGGCGGGTACATGGTCACCAGATCGCGATCACAGAAGGTGAAGACGGTATCGAGATGCATGAAACTGCGGTCGCGGGGCATCAGGGCCGCAATCACACGCGTGGCCTCACCAGCCGTGAACAGGCTGCGCGCAAGGTCGCCAACGGCTTGCGGCGTGGTGCGTTCTCCCATGCCGATGAGAACCGTTCCGCCGCCAATCGGCATGACATCGCCGCCTTCCAGGCTGGTGCCCGTTCCCGAGCCCGGCGACACGAAAGGGACGCCGCTGTCGCGAAAGCGGGGATGGAAGCGGTATACAGCTTCGACGTTGGCGGCTTCCGGGCGTCTGGCGGGCCAATACATCGAATTGACGGACACCGACCCGTAGATCCAGCAGGAACTGTCGCGGGTGAACAACTGGTTCGGCAGCGGCGGCAACACGAAATCCTGGGGGACGAGCGTCCTTCCCGTCAGGCCTTTGGGTGCGAAAGGAAGCTCGGCGCGGGCAATGCCCCCGACAAGGTAAGACGACAATTGCTCTGACGGCATCTCGTTGAGCCATCCGCGCAGCTCGTCGACCGTGTCGAGCCCGACGACGCCGGGATGAACCCGGCGATCGAGAAGCCAGTCGCGGGCCTTGGCCAGGCTCATTGTCTGAGCCAGGAGCTCCCCGAAGGAATGCACAAACACGCCGCATTCGCGCAGCGCATCGACGAAGACATCGTGTTCCTGGCGAGCCCGCTTGACCCACAGCACGTCGTCGAAGAGCAGCGCCTTGCAGTTTTCCGGTGTCAGCCTGCGTAGGCTGAGGTCCGGACGGTGGACCATCACCTCGCGCAGGCGGCCGACCTCGGAATGCACACCCAGGCTTGTCATCGCGTCAAATCCTCTCACAGCGGGCTGACGGCGCCGGTCCACATCTCGTAGACGGCGAGGATGGCGACAGCGATGAGGGCTGCGGCAACTGCCGCTTCGGCAGGATGGAACACACGCTGATCAGTTTCGCGGCGCGCCCAGATGTAGAAGATAATACCGGGTGCATAGAGGATCGCGCACATGAACAGGTACGCCGGCCCCGCCGCATAGACGAGCCACACCCCGTAGACGGTTGCCAGCAACCCCGCAAAAAGCGGGCCGGCTCGCGGCTCGCCACTCTCGTAGCTCTCTCCCGTCAACGCGAGCTTGGCCCCATAAGCCCCGGAAAAGATGTAAGGAACCAGGATTGCGGCCGACGCGATGTAGAACAGCGCCTGGTAGGTGCTTTGGGCGAAAAGCGTGATTACCAGAAACGCCTGGACCAGCAGGTTGGTAATCAAAAGCGAAGTCGACGGCACGCCACGCTCGTTTTCCCGGCCGAAGAATTTCGGCATCGTTCCGTCCTTGGCAGCGACATGTGGAATTTCTGCTGCAAGCAGCGTCCAGCTCAGGAAGGCGCCGACCACGGACACGACAAGCGCGATGTTGATGAGGATGGCGCCCCAGGGGCCGACAACCGCCTCAAGCACACCCGCCATCGAGGGGTTCTTCAGCGCGGCGAGTTCGGGCTGGTTGAGGATGCCGAGCGACAGCAGGGACACCAGGGCGTAGAGCGCAAGGCAGGTGAAGAAGCCGAGAACTGTCGCGGTGGCGATGTCCTTGCGGCGCTCGGCACGACCGGAAAATACGCTGGCGCCTTCGATACCGATGAACACCCACAGGGTGACAAGCATTGTACTTTTCACCTGTGCGGTGATCGAGCCGAGACTGGCATTGCCCAAGCCGTTGATGTCGAGCGACCAGACCTGCAATTTGAAGGCGACGGCAATAACCCCGACGAACAGGACAATCGGTGCGATCTTTGCCACCGTGACGATGAGGTTCACAACGGCGGCTTGCCGGATGCCGGCGAGGACGAGGACGTGGATCAGCCACAGCAGTATCGATGCGCCGAGCACCGCCTGCCAGGTGTTTCCATCGCCGAAGGCCGGAAAGAAATAGGAGAGGGCGCTGAACACGATCACCGCGTAAGAGACGTTGCCGACCCAGGCGCTGATCCAGTAGCCCCAAGCGCTGTTGAAGCCGATGAAGGGACCGAAGCCAGCCTTGGCGTAGGCGTAGGGCCCGGCATCGAGCTCGGGTTTGCGGGTCGCAAGCGATTGATAGACAAAGACCAGTGCCAGCATGCCGACCGCGGTGATCGCCCAGCCGATCAGGATGGCGAGGGGACCGGCACCAGCCGCCATATTCTGCGGCAGGCTGAACACGCCGGAGCCGACCATCGAGCCGATGACCAATGCGGTCAGGGACCCCAGTCGAAGTTTCGTTGGCGCCGCAGTCGCCACTTTCGGAACAGGGATGTTGAAATCAGCCGTAGTCATGATGCTCTCCCAAATTTGAAGGCTCTGATGGGAGGCAATGAACAGGAAGACGGCGCTGTCAGCTTTGATGCCGGTCAAATCAGAAAAGTGGGTTCCCGGTTCACGGGTCTTCAAGTTAAGGAGACTCGCTCACCCAAATCGGATGTGTCCGATCCATTCACCCCACTCGCATCGTCAGGCGAAGACAAGGCGGCGACAAGGGCGAGGTGTCGGAGCTCGATCCCGGCAAATCAGGCACATTAATCGTCGATCTGAAGCCTGTGAAATACCTGCTTATCTGCAACGTGCCAGGCCACTATGGCGCCGGCATGTCACCCGAATTCACCGTCGAGCCATAAGCCCTGAAGCCTCAAACGCATGGGGGTGCCTCCCGCCTTCCGGCTCGTCACGCTAAAGCCCTCGTGACGGGCCAAGGGCTGCATATTTGGCCATCCAGATGGACCTAGTTAAATTCGTTTCGGTTGCGCTGGGCTTGTACATATATTGCCCACTTCGACCCGTGCAGTCCTTCGGCCTCACTTTCGCAAGCCCATTTTTTTAGGCAGCATCTGCCGAAGTACATCATCCTTGCGAACGAAATGATGCAAAAGGGCGGCGGCCGCGTGCAGTCCTGCAACGATAAGTATCAGATTGGCGCAGAGGCTATGCAATTCTCTGATGAATCCAGCCGTGGCTCGATCCGGTGGATATGGGGACGGGATGGTGAACAGACCGAAGAAACTTAAGGCGTCGCCCCTGTACCAAGTCAAGAGGACGCCGAGAACCGGGATGGTCACTAGCAGTGCGTAAAGCAGAAGATGGGTGGCCTTGGCCGCCCACCGCTCGATCTGTTTCATTTCCATGAGCGGATCCGACGCGTCCATGGGCAGCTCCGGCGCGCCCCGTACCAAGCGCAGGCATATGCGCACGACGACAAGCGCAAAAAGAAGCAGGCCAAACGAAATGTGAAACCACCAGACGAGATTGCGGACGGGATCGCCCCGAGAAAAAATGTCTGCGACATAGGTCAGCCCATAGAGTCCGATGACCAGCACGAACACTGACCAATGGATGGCCTTCTGGGAGCTTGAATAAGTGGGGTTCATCCGACAATCCCGTTTGGAGGTAACTCTGATCAGCCATGATCTTGTCAAAGCCGTGTTCCGAATGAGGGCATCGCCGCGCCCGACTCAAGTTCTTCTCCAGCCGCCCATCTGGCCTGGTGTTCATGCCGGAATCCAAGGCAATAGATTGGACAGATAAGCAGCTTGGGTACACGCCCATGGCAAGCCCAAGAAGAGGGCAAGGCCCGCAATTGAAGCATCTTTCAACTCTCGATGCCCTGCGAACCTTGTAGCCACATCACTCCATTTGCGGGTTAGGCGATGTCGGCGGGCTCGGCTTTGCGTTTTCGCCCTGTGATCATGGCTCGGACCAGGTTTTCGCGATGGCGTAAGCTTGCCAGCACAACGCCGCCAATGTGGAGGAAGACGAGTAGCAGCAGGCCGTGCGCAGCCAGGCTGTGCGCCGCTTCGACCCACGCCACGCCGAAATAAGTGTCCGTCGTCATCAGCCAGCCGGTCAGCGCGGTTGAACCCATCGCCGCAATCAGCACGATCACCATCGCGCCACCAGCCGGATTGTGGCCGATGTAGCGGGCTTCGCGACTGCTCAGTATTGCCGAGAGATAGCGCAGCACCGTCGCCGGATCCCGCACGAATTGTGAGAACCGCGCATAGCGCGTGCCCAGAACGCCCCACACGAGCCGCATCGCGACCAGCCCGGCAGCGGCGTATCCAGCCCAGTGATGGATATTCTCCGAGGAATGAGAGGTGAGCCAGGCCGCGACGAAGCTGAGCACCAGTGTCCAGTGGAAACTTCGCACGACCCGATCCCAGACGCGCACCATCTCCGGAGATGGCTGCGCGTCCGCGGCTGCCGAAGCGCTCAGATCAATTTTCGCCGGCTTCGGCATTGTCGAGCTTTTCAAGGGTCTCGGCATTGTAGGCTAGGTTCACCTTCTTGCCGGCCTTGTCCACCGCGTAGACTTCGTAGCAGCCCTTCTCCACTTTGATCTGGCGGACGGTGAGGCCTTCGCCGATCAATTGCGTCTCGAGCGTTGCTTTCGGCTTGAACTGTGATTTCGGGGCGGTGCTGCAACTGCCGCCGGCGGCGAGTGCTGGCCCTGCAATCAAGCCCGCGAGGGCGGCTAGAACAAGTGTGCGGTACATGATGGCTCCATTTTGAAGAATGGGCGCGGATGTTGCGCCTGTGGGTGGGATTTCGATCGCTTCAGTCAGACGGCGACATGACCGTCATTGGTGCGGCATAACCAATTCAACCTGACAATTGGCTGACAGCTGCACGGGCGTCGCCGATCGGGTTCGCGCCGGCCGGTTTGATCTGGCGCAAGGACAGTGGGGGATGTTCATGAACGGGATGATGGCTTGGATATGGAGCGCTCTGCTGCCATCCTGAAGGGAGATCGCCATGAAGGGCATATCAAGAAAGGCAGCACTTGGACTCGCTGCCGCATTGTTCATTGCCGGCAGCGCCGCTGCCGTCCGGGCCGCGACGCTTGTCCAGATTTCGATGTGGGACAAGGGCGCGAGTTCGGAGATGCCGATGGGGCTCGCCTATGCAACACAAGGACTAGATATCGCCAAAGCGACTATGGGCATCAAGGCTTTGCCAGGTGCGGTGAAGGCCGGAGAGGTCACATTCAATGTGAAAAATAACTCCAAAGACACCGTTCACGAAATGATCGTGATGTACCTTGCTGATCCCGGCAAGCCGCTCCCTTACCTTGAGGCCGAGAACCGGGTCGACGAAGACAAGGCCGGCGATAAGGGTGAGGTTTCGGAGCTCGATCCTGGCAAATCAGGCACATTGACTGTCGATCTGAAGGCTGGAAAGTACCTGCTTATCTGCAACGTGCCAGGTCACTACGGGGCCGGCATGTGGGCCGAATTTACCGTCGATCCATAGGCCCTAAAGCAGGCAGCCTCTTGGCCGGAACCTACGACCGTTGCAGTTTCGAAGCTCGCCTGGGTTGCCGTCTTGCCGGTTTGGGCGCCGCATAAGGCCTGGTGGCTCTGGCTTTGTTTGCGGCGCCGGCAAAGGATGGCTTTGAATCGCTGTCCCGGTTTCTGCAGGCTAAAGCCCTCGCTCACCGAGCTTGCGCATTTGTCCGATCCATTTCCCGCGTGTCGGATCGCTGGCGCCCGCGACCATCCCGAACAGGGTCTCCCGCACCCGTCTAATACCGACAAAGTGCAGGATGCTTCGCCGCAACCCGGCGACGCCGTGGCTGAGAAACCAAAGCCGGTAAAGAAACGAAGGCATGCCCATCGTCACCACGACACGAGCGGAACGACCACCAAGCACCGTCCTGGTAAAGCCACCGCCCTTGTCTGGGTAGGCGAAAGCCGTTCCCGGCCGCATCACCTGCTCCAGAAACGCCTTGAGCATTGCTGGCATTGTTCCCAGCCACAGCGGAAAGACAAAGACGACATGCTCCGCCCAGACGATCGCTTGAGCGGCCTCCTTGAGGCTGTCGGGCAGAGCACCGTGCTCAAACTCCTGCATCGTGCGCAGCATCGGAAAATCGAGCGCTGCCAGATCGACTCGGCGGACGACATGTCCCGACTGTTCCGCGCCCTCGCCATAGGCTTTCGCAAGACCACGGCAGAGCCGGCCAGGGGACGGGTCGGGATGACCGACAACGATGAGGATGCGTCGTGACATGGGGTGCCCCGGGGAAGCCTGGCGTCGCAGCGTTAGGGGCGCTCGACCCTTGCTACCCGATAGGTGTGCATGGCGCCATTGCGCTCGATCGACAGATCACCGGTCTCGAACCGTTCGTCGCCGAGATGAAAGCCTATCTCGTCGTCGCGATCGCCTTCGGCGTAGTCGAAATACCACTGCCCGCCAGGCTTGCGTCTCAGCCTGCCGATCAAATCTTCCTCGCCAATGCGAAATCGGCGAACACGGCAGGAGGCCTTGTGCGATTTCCACTCTTCCGCATCAATCCGGCCTTCGCCAGTCAATGGAGCAAGCACGTCGTAGCCCTCCTCGCGTTCGCCTTCCGGATGGCCTTTCTCGGGGGCAAGCAGCAGCCGAATATGTCGGAATTTCGGGGTGAGGTCCTTCAGACTGGTCATGGCGAGCTCCTTTCAAGGAGTTCTAGAGCGGTCGCAGGGCCTGGCCCTTGTCCGCATCAAAGCAGGTTCAAGAACCGCGTTTCAATCAAGGGCTAAGCCACAGCATCGCGCAGGTGCCCGCAGTCGCGGCGGCCAGGGTTGCGCCGGCCAGCGGCAACCAGAATCGGAACGGACCAGTGGAGATTGCGAGCAGCAGGCGACCGATTGCGTTTGCCGCCAGCGCTCCCAGCACTGCCTGCCCGATAGTCTCGACGGGGACCGACTGCTTGACCAGCCGCAAGGCACTGAGCACCGAGACATCGACATCGAACGTGCCGACCAGCGCCGAGGTTACCTGCACGCCACGGCCGCCGAATTGAGCTGCCAATCCAGCGCTCGCGGTTGCGACACTCGCAAAGAGCAGGGCGAAGAGCAGCAAGGGGCCCAGTTCGAATGGATTGCGCGCGATGGCGCTACTTTCGCCACCCCCGCTGTCGCGGGCCAGCAGCAACGCTCCGCAGGAAGCGAAGGCGAGCGCAGCGGCAATCGCCGGTATGCCGACCGAAGCGAACACGCCTGGCTCCACGATCAAGACCACGGCGCAGACCCGAAGCAACGAAACCATTGCACCCAGCGATGCCGCCCCGGCGAGTGGCAGTGGATTGGTTGCCGAGGCGGCGTCGCGGGCAAGCGCCAAGGTCACGGCGGTGGAAGAGACGACCGCACCAGCGAGCGAACTGACCAGCAGACCACGCGTATTTCCCAGGATGCGAACTGCTACATAGCCGGCGAACGATATCGAGGCCATCAGCACCGTTAGGAACCAGATTTCCCAGGGATTGAAACCGCCCCACGGGTCCATCGTCCGGTTTGGCAGCAACGGCAAGACGATTGCCGTCATCACCGCCAGGATCAGCGCCGAACGGAGTTCGATCCAGGTCAGTCGCTTCAAAAGACCGTGCAGGACCTCTCGGCTGGCCAGGATCGCCGCCAAAGCCGCCCCACCGGCAGCGGCCGCGCGATAATCTCCGGCGACGGAAAGCGCGCCAAGCGCGAAAACGCCAAGGCCAGCGATCACGCTCGTGACGCTGAAATCCTCATCATGGGCAGCCTCACGCGCCTTGTACCAGGCGAAAATTGCCGCAAAGGCAATGAACCCGCCGACCAGCACGGATACCGCGCCGAACGCGTTGGCCAGGGCGGCGAGAACGCCGCCGAGTAGGCCGGATATGCCGAATGTCCGAATGCCAGCCGTGCGGCTGCGATCGGGGGCATCCCTTTCTTGCCAGCCACGCTCCAACCCGACGAGCAGACCTATTGCCAGGGCGAGCCCAAGCCGGGCGATGAGCGGATCCATTGACGCGGCGACTTCAGGCGGCGACCGTCGGCAGGCGGTCGCGAACCCACCTGACGATCTGGCCGGCCGTCATTGCGCCTGATGTGCGCGCGACTTCGCGCCCGCCATGAAAGAGGATCATGGTCGGGATGCCGCGAATGCCGAGCCTGGCCGCAACAGCCTGCTCATTGTCGGAATTGAGTTTGATCAGGCGGACATGCGGTTCCAGGTCAATTGCTGCCGCTTCGTAAGCCGGCGCCATCATCTTGCAGGGGCCACACCAGGGTGCCCAGATGTCGACGACAACGGGCAGGCTGCTGCGCGCGATCTGATTATCGAAGATCCCGGCATCGACATCTTCGGGATGCCCCGAAAACAGTCTGTTCCCGCACTTTCCGCATTTCGCCTCCGTGGCATTGCGACCCGGCGGCAGGCGGTTGACCCCACCACATTTACTGCAAACCACCAGATTCTGCTGTGCCATGGTCCTTTACCGATTGTGCTCTCAACCACTATGCGCGCCGCAGATGGCCATCGCCAAGGGTGCGCAACGCGTTCAGGATAACCGCCACGTCGATCCCTTCCTGAAGCAGCGCTCCGGCAACCGGGGTGATGTGCCCCATCGCAGCCGCGATCATTGCCAGCCCCGACAATGCCAGCCCGGCGATGATGCTTTGCAAGGCGATCGATCGCGTACGCCGTGCAATCCGAACTGCATCGGCGACGGGCTGCAGCCTGTCGGTCAGCACAATGACGTCCGCTGCCTCGGAGGAGGCGGTCGCACCACGTGCGCCCATGGCAATACCGACCGTTGCGGCCGCCAGGGCAGGGGCATCGTTGATACCGTCGCCGACCATCATCGTCGGCACCGAAGCTTTCTCGGATGCGACCGTCGCGACTTTTTCGGCAGGGGTCGCTTCGGCGACAATGGCGTCGAGGTCGAGCCGGGCGGCGATGCGCTTGGCTGCTACGCCGTCGTCGCCCGTGAGCATGATCATGCGCGCAATGCCGGCGGAGCGCAGCTTGCCGAGTGCATCATGCGCATCAACACGCAGGGCGTCCCCGAACGTGAAAACACCGGCAAGCCGTCGGCCGAGCGCTACAAAGACCCTGAGCACCGGCTCGTCCCGATATTTTTCCTCGCCGATTTTCGCCCAGCCGGGCAGCGGCTTGTTGGCGAGCACGAGAGCCCGTGATCCCGCCGCGATCGACATGCTGTCGACCTGGCCCTTCAGGCCCGCACCCCGATGCTCGCGGACATCACGCGGATGCGAAAGCATCAGCTGTCTGCCGCGCGCCGCCCGGATAATCGAGTCGGCGAGCACATGGTGCGAGGCTTGTTCCAGGGATGCCAACAGCTGCAGCATTTGGTTCGCGTCACGGCCAGGTGCGGTCTCGATTTCGATGAGCTCGGCGCCGCCGATGGTCAAGGTTCCCGTCTTGTCGAAGATCGCGGTTCGGACCTGCGCAAGCGCCTCCAGAGCTGCGCTGCCTTTCATCAGGATGCCGGCACGAGCGGCGCGGGACACGCCGCCGATAAAGGCAACGGGTGCCGCGAGGATGAGCGGGCAAGGTGTCGCGACCACCAGCACGGCCAGCGCGCGGATTGGATCGCCGGAGATGTACCAGGCGGCACCGGAAACCAGCAAAGTGGCTGGCAGCAGGAACAGGGCGAAGCGGTCGGCCATGCGGATGAACGGGGATTTCGCCGTCTGCGCTGCAGCCACCATGCGTATGATCGCGGCATACGTGCTCTGCTCTGCCAAGGCACAAGCCTGCATGCTGAAGGTCTCCCCCGCATTGATGGTGCCGCTGAGCAGCATATCGCCCGCTGTCCGCCGTTCCGGCAGCGGTTCTCCACTCACCGCGGACTCGTCGAGGGAGGCCGAAGCATCGAGCAGGATGCCGTCGACGGGAAGCAGTTCGCCGGCCCGAACCAAAAGCTGATCGCCGACAACAACGTCTTCGACGGAGATCGTCTCTGTGCCCAGCGTTGACGTCCGATGGGCGACACGCGGCGACCGGTCCGACAATGCCTTGAGGTTTCGTTCCGCGCGGCCGCGGGCAAAATCCTCAAGCACCGTGCCGCCGGCATACATGATTGCGACCACCACGGCCGCCAGGGGTTGACCGAGCAGCAGCGCGGCGGACATCGACACCAAGGCAATCGCATCGACACCGAAGCGGCCTATCCAGAAATCACGCAGAATGGAGATGGCGAGAGCCGCCACCACGGGCAAGGTCGCCACCGTCCAGATCGTGTCGGCTTCAAGGGGGCCGACCCCGGTTCGCCAGGCTCCGATTCCAACAGCGAGACCCAGGATGGCAATGACCAGCAATGCACGCCGCAGAGCCGACTCGTTCATACAATGTCCCACAACCCTGATGGCCCTGGCGCTAGAGTTCGCGGACCATCTCCTCGAGCAGGCGCCGCACATCGTTCGCGACCTGCGCAAGCTCACGATTGCCGATAGCGCCCATTGAAGCGACCGGATCCACCGCTGCGACCTCTACCTTTCCCTGGTCCAACCTCCGTGACAATGACGTTGCAAGGCAGCATGGTTCCGATCTTGTCTTCGGCCTGAAGCGCCCGCCATGCGAAATGCGGATTGCACGCGCCCAGAATAACATAGGGCCTGAACTCTGCACCAAGCTTCGCCTTCATGGTCTGCTGGACGTCGATCGAGGTCAGAACGCCAAACCCCTTGCTTGCGAGCTTGTCGGTCACGTGGTCGATTGCCGCCGTGAACGGCATGGCGACGATCTTGCTGAAATAGTAACTCATTTAACTCTCCAATCGTTGATCGCAACCGCTCGTCGCCACTTTGCGAGCGGCCGCCTCGAAGTTTGCCCAACAGCTAGTCGCGATGACCGGAGAGCGCTTTGATCCATCGCAACGAACGGGCAAGATGGATTGGCGACGATCGCCAAGAACAGGAGACCTAAGGGGTGACGTTTCGGAATCTCGAACATGCGTTCGCCCCGAAGTCGGTTGCCGTGTTCGGGGCATCGGTGCGCGACGGCTCTGTCGGACGTGTCGTCTTCGACAACATCGTCAATAGCGGCTTCGAAGGAGAGATCTGGCCGGTCAACCCGAAATATTTGCAGGTGGCTGGTAGACGCTGCTACGCGAAGGCGGCCGACCTGCCAGTGATTCCCGACCTCGGTGTCATCGTCACGCCACCGAACACGGTTCCCGGCATCGTGCGCGAGCTCGCTGACAAGGGGACGCGGGCCGCGGTCGTGATCACCGCCGGGCTGACACGCGAAAACGGCCTGCGCCAGGCGGTGCTCGACGCCGCCAAGCCAACCCTTTTCCGGATCATCGGGCCGAATACGGTCGGACTGATGATCCCGCCCATCAAACTCAATGCCGGATTTGCGCATATGGCCGCCAAGCCTGGCAATATCGCGCTGCTGTCGCAATCCGGCGCCATTGCCACGTCGCTGATCGATTGGGCGGCCGACAACAATGTCGGCTTCTCGCAGATCGTCTCCTTAGGCGACATGGCGGATGTCGATGTGGGAGATTGTCTCGACATGCTGGCGGGGGATGCGCACACGCGCGCCATCTTGATGTATCTCGAAACAATTCCCAATCCGCGCAAGTTCATGTCGGCTGCCCGTGCGGCGGCACGCATCAAGCCGGTGATCGCGATCAAGGCGGGCCGGAACAAGCAATCGGCCAAAGCGGCGGCGACCCACACCGGAGCGCTATCGGGGGTCGATCGTGTCGTCGATGCGGCATTGCTGCGCGCAGGCATCCTGCGTGTCAAAGGCCTGGCCGAGCTGTTTGATGCCGCTGAAACGATCGCCCGCTTTGCGCCACTCAAACAGACCCGCGTCGGCATCGTAACCAATGGCGGCGGGGCGGGGGTATTGGTCATCGATCAACTCATCGACTGCAAAGGGGAGTTGGCCGCGCTTTCGCCTGCCACCATCGAACGCCTGAACGCGGTGTTGCCGCCGACATGGTCGCACGGCAATCCGGTCGACATCATCGGTGACGCTCCGCCGGAGCGCTACGAGGCTGCAGTCGAAGCAGTGGCGGCCGATCCCGGAACGGACGTCGTCCTGGTGATGAATTGTCCAACGGGGCTGAGCTCGCCGCTTGCCGCGGCAACCGCGGTGGCGGACCTAGCAAGGGAAGGGACGATCGCCGGCAAACCGGTCCTGACCTGCTGGCTCGGTGAACACATGGCGCGCGCCGGGCGGCAAATCCTCCAGGATGCCGGTATCGCCAGTTTCGAGACGCCCGCTGATGCTGCAACGGCAGTCTCATACCTGAATGAATGGTCGCGAGCTCAGCAGGCATTGATGCGCACGCCGTCGACCTTCGGCGAGGACGTCGTGAGCGACCGGAAAGCCGTGCTTGCGATATTCAGGCAGGTCGCCAAGGAAGGCCGCCGAATGCTTACCGAGCCCGAAGCCAAGGAGGCGATTTCCGCCTACGGCGTCCCGGTACCCGAGACGATCGTCGCCAGATCTCCTGCCGAAGTAGAGGTGGCGGCCGGCCGGCTGCTCAAGACGTGCGAGCAGGTCGTCGTCAAGCTGCTGTCCAAGGCGATCTTGCACAAGTCGGACATTGGCGGGGTGGTGCTCAATCTTGCCGCTGCCGCTGCAGCCGGGGAGGCCGCACGTTCAATAGAGGCGCGTGTCCGCAGGCACGCACCGCAAGCCAATGTTGAAGGCTACGCCGTTCAGCCGATGGTGGTGCGAAAACAGGCGCACGAACTCATCCTCGGCATGAACCGGGATCCGATCTTCGGGCCGGCCATCCTGTTTGGAGCCGGCGGCGTTGCGGTCGAGGTGATGGATGATACGGCGATCGCGCTGCCACCGCTCGACGACGTTCTTGCCGGTGACCTGATCGGGCAAACGCGGATCGGCCGCCTGCTCGCCGGGTTCCGCGATCGCAGGCCGGCAAATCGGCAGGCGATCATTGCAGCGCTCAACGGCTTGTCGCAGATGACCGTCGACTTTCCGTGCCTCGTTTCATTGGATATCAATCCGCTGCTGGCCGACGCCGAAGGCGTGATTGCGCTTGACGCCCGGATCGAGATCGAGCCGGAACGTGTCGAAGAGCCGGGGCCGAACCCCGCGTTGACGATCAGGCCTTATCCGTCGGGTTGGGAAAAGACGTTTTCGGCGGGCGGCACGCACTATTCCATCCGGCCGATCAAGCCGGCCGACATCGCGCTCTATCCCGAATTCCTCGCCAGGATTTCACCCGACGATATTCGCCTGCGTTTTCTGTCGCCGCGCAAAAGCTTCTCCGACCAGATGTTAAAGCGGCTTACCCAGCTCGACTACGACCGCAACATGGCCTTCGTCGCTATGGAGACAAGCACCGGATTGCTGGCGGGTATCAGCCGCGTGTCTTGCGATCCGGACCACGCTGTCGCCGAATACGCATTGCTGGTGCGCACGGATCTGCAGGGTCATGGCCTGGGCTGGGAATTGCTCAGGCAACTCGTAGTCTACGCGAAGGCCGATGGGATTGGTCGAATCGAAGGGATAATGCTCAGCGAGAATACGAGGATGCTGGCCATGTGCCGCGAGTTCGGCTTCTCGATAAGGCGTCATCCGAGTGAACCCGGCCTTGTCGAGGCAACGCTCGAACTGCGATAAGGCCGATCATCCTGCCGGACCCGTCAGGAGGCTGTGCGCAAGGCCTTGGAAGTATCGCGCTCGGAAAACCCCCTCAATTCCGTGACGATGTCGACGAGCTTTCGATCGGCGTTGATCCTGCGCCAGCTGGACTGGGTGGCGTTTCGCAGCAATTGCCGCGAGAGGATATCTATCGTGGCGTCCGAGGGACCGCCCTTGCGTTCACTGACCCGCTGCCAAAGGATGAGCGGATCCGCTTCCAGCCAGAAGCCGGAGAATGCGATACCTCGATGACGCGCTGCCTTTTCAATCCGCTCACGATCGGCCGGTCTGTCGAAAACCGCATCAGCGACAACCGAACCCCCCTCGGAGAGGATCAGGCCGGCGCGCCATGCCATTTCGTTGTAGACCCGTTCGGACACCTCAGGTCGATAGGCCTTGTCCGGCAGCCTGGTCTCGGCGGGCACGCCGTGCATCGCCTTGCGGATGCGGTCGCTTTCGACAATGCGTGCGCCGGGCGGCGCTCCAACATAGGCAGCGAGCGCCTCGGCAATGGTCGTCTTGCCGGAACCACTGAGGCCGCCGATGGCAACGAGCCGCGGTCCTGTCTCCTGGAGAAATGTCAGGGCCAGTTCGAAATAGGATCTCGCCTCGGCAATCAGCTTGTCGCTGTCGGCGCTGCCTTCCTCGACCTGCGTTGCGGTGACATGGGCGCGCACGGCAGCCCGCACGGCCATGAAAAAGGGCAGTAGGATGAAACCGTCTTCATCGTCGGCCTCGTCGAGATAGCGGTTCATCACGAGATTGGCGAGTTGGGGGAAGCCGCGATGCCAAAGGTCCATCAACAAGAAGGCAAGGTCGTACAGAACATCGATGCTGGCGATCTGGTCATTGAATTCGATGCAATCGAAGAGGCGAGGCTTACCATCGAAAAGGCAGATGTTGCGCAGGTGCAGATCGCCATGGCACCGGCGAATCTTGCCCGCGGCCTCCCGGCGGTCTAGCAATCCGGAATGCCGGGCAAGCGCGGTGCGGAAGGCCCCGGCAAATGTCTCAATCTCCTGTTTCGTGAAAACATGGCTGGTGCCAAAGCCAGCCTCGTTGATGTCGAGCACGCCCATCAAATTGAACGAGCCGGTGCCATTGTGGACCTCCGGCGCTGCGCGATGATATCCTACGATCATCCGTGCGACGGCGGTCATCAGCGCCGGCGTCAGTTCTCCCGCGGTTGCCATTCGATCGAGAAGCTTCGACTGGTCGAAGCGGATCATCTCGATCGCCGCGTCGATTATTTGGCCGGTACCGTCAAAAGCCATTTTGTCGTCGGCTTCCCGCGTGATGCGACGCACCCTCAGATAGAGGCCGGGAGCGGTTTTCGAGTTGAGTTCCACCTCTTTCTCGCAAGCGGCCAGCCTGAGGGCTGGCGTCGAGAAATCGACATAGGGCAGCTTGACCGCCCGCTTCATCTTGTAGGCGCGTTGGCCAACAAGGAAAATACGCGAAATGTGAGTCTCGATCGCCTCGACGGGCCCAATCGCGCCATGGGTAGCAGGATCAAGCAAAAACACGGCTGCGGCTTGCTGGTCATCGACGATCATGGCCGGCCTTCCCAGTGTGTCTTGGCAAATTCGTTTCCGCGATCTGCGCTCATTGCTGCAATGTCTGGACATAACCTGCCAACTCATGGATGCGTTCCCTGGTGACGATTTCGCCTGCGTTCGGGCCAAATTTCTTCACGTCGGAAGGCAGGAATCGGCTGCCCCACACTGGCATGTCGCGCTCGCCATGCGCCGGCACCATGGCGCGCCCGTCGATCACGGCATAAAGGCGCCAGTAAGGGAATTCTCCGCCATTGCGCCTGGAGAGGCGTGTCAGGTCGCTCGGCCGCTTCAACAGCTCGTCGCCCAACGGGCCATCGCCCTTGCCTTCGGGACCATGGCAGACGGCACATGAGTTCATGTATTCGGCCTTGCCGTCGCCGAGTTCCTGGGCGCCGGCCGTATTGAAGGCCAATGCTGCCAGAGCGCCTGTGATCAGGAATCTCATGTGTGTTTCCCCGATTGTTCGGCCGAAATCTAAAGCCTTGCTTTGGCAGTGCGTTGATGCGGATCAAATGCCGCTGCGGTCACGGTGTTTGATTCAGCGCAATGAAGGCATCGAGCGCCCTTGCTAGTCAGTGAAACCACTACTGACCCTTCAATCGAAATCAGGAGTTGCCGCCGTGACTTTCAGAACACTGCTTACGGTTACCGGGCCGAACCAGGGTGAAGGTGATCTAAAGCTAACCGCATCGCTGTGCGAACAGGTCGGCGCTCATCTCTCCGTGCTCGTTCTCGAGCTGGCCGCGCCGCCCTCTGGCGGTGAGTATGCGGCTGTCGTCTCACCGGCCTGGCTGGAGGAACGCCAGGCCGAACTGAAAAGGCTCAAGAAACGAATTTCCGACGTCGCTGGCTTTCTCTCCCAGACCGCCGTATCGGCCGATCTGAGCGACGACTATCCCGACATGGGATGGGCGGACGACGTCATCGGAAGGCGTGCCCGCTACGCCGATCTGGCCATTCTCGGACCGGATTTGCTGGCGAGCCATACGCTGAAGCATAAAGTTATCGAGGGCACGCTGTTTTCATCGGGAAAGCCGATCTTGCTCGTTCCCGAGGGTGCGCGGCCAACGCTGAAGCCGAAACGCATCCTCGTTGCTTGGGACGGCCGTCTCGAGTCATCGCGCGCCGTTCGTGAGTCGCTTGATATGCTGAAAGGCGCCGAAGATGTGCGCCTTGTCATCGTCGATCCAGTTGAAGATGAGTTCCATCATGGCGAGGAGCCAGGTGCAGATGCCGCGGCCTATCTCGCCCGGCACGCCGTGAAGGTTACGGTCGACCGGCTGCCGAGCGCGAACCATTCGGTTGCCGACGTCCTTCGCCAGCATGCCGGCGATGTTGCGGCCGAGCTGATGGTCATGGGCGCCTATGGCCATTCCCGGTTGCGCGAGCGCATTTTCGGCGGGGTCACCAAGTCGATGCTTGCGGGTCAATCGCTGCCGGTCTTGATGGCGCGATAGCAATTCAACGGGAGGAGAAAGGGCCGATGCGGATTGCGTCGGCCCTTTTTTCTCGCAAGACTTGATGTCGCGACTACTCGCTTGCTTCTCTTCCAGACACCTGCTCGATCAGGATCCGGAAGAAAACGTGCGGTGCACTGTCGGCTGTAGGAGGAGCGACCGGTTTGAGTGCGCCAGGCTCCCACCAGTCGGAGTGCTTGCTCAAGACCGACCAAGCATGATCCCGCTCAAGCTTGTGGCCAATTCGATCCGGCAACTCTTCGTATCGGCCGTCGGCAACGACACTTTTCCATCCTCGCCCCTGGCCATATTCATCGACCTGGACGGACACCAACGGATTGGCTCGCATCCATTCGATCTTTTTGCCCGGCATGGAAAACGCGTAGAGATGAGCATCCGAATGGGCGTAGTAGAAGGGCACGACGTAGGGTTGCCCATCCTTCGCGCATGCCAAGCGGCCCACGCGATTGGCGGTCAGCAATTTGGTACATTCCAAAGCAGAAAGCGTGTGGATTTGCATCAGTGCGATCTCCTGTTCTTCACGGCTTTTTAATCAGGCCGGAAACGTGCCGCTGGCCAGTTTTGTACAGCCGGGCAGCCTCGTCCATAGCGTAGACAACGTCGTTGTCAGAGAGTCGTGGGAACCGCAGATAGTGATGGCTCAAAGCCCGGAACTGTCCTGGCTGACTAAGGCAGACCACACGGTCCGCTTCCTGCTCCAGCGCGGCGACCGTCTCTTGCGGTGAGACGGGAAGTGCCACGACGACTTCCCTCGGTGACCGGCGTTTGAGCGCGCGAGTCGCGATTTTCATGGTCGTGCCGGTCGCGGCCCCGTCATCGACGATGATCGCGACCCTTCCCGAGATTGACATCGGTTTATTCTTACCCCGATAGGCAACGCGCCGGCGTTCGAGTTCAGGACGCTCATTTGCAATCAAGACACGTAAGGCTTCGTCGTTGAGGCCATAAGTCTCGACAATTTCACGGTTCAGCACGACCTCGCCAGGGTCGCCATCGACGATTGCAGCAACAGCCAACTCGGGATTGCCCGGGGCGCCGACCTTGCGGACGATGAGCAGATCAAGAGGAGCATTGAGGGCTTTGGCCACTTCCAATGCGACGGGCACGCCGCCGCGCGGCAATGCCAGCACGATGGGCCGATGCAGTTGAAGCCTGCTCAGTTCCAGGCCAAGCTTCACTCCAGCGTCTTCCCGGTCGCGGAACATCGGTCAATCCACCGGCCACAGTTTTCGCAGCGACTTTTTCATCGAGTTTCTCACCTGCACGATCTCGCCATGCGAAATGTGACGATCGAGAAGCTTGAACACGGCGCTGATCGCGACATCGAAATCGATCTCCTCATCGTAGCCGAAACTGTTTCTGACGCTGACAGTGAAGTCGCGCTTCGTGCGATGATGCGCAGGCGCCGACGGTTTCCAGCCTTCGAAATAGATGCCGCGGACCAAAACAGGCAGTTGCGACGAGAGATCGGCCATTTCAGCTGGCGACAGCCAATCCCGCACCGTGTGCAGGACGGATCTCAGGAGGCGGCACGCGCTCGGCTCGCTCCAGCAGAGATCCTTGGCGAGCTCCTTGACCCATTGTTGCGCCTGCTGGCCAGCGTGCGTGAAGTCAGCAAAGGACGTGTGGGTAATATGACCCATGGCGATGCTCCTCGAATATTTTAACCCATTCTCAGGCATCGAAAGGCTTTGAGCATTGAGCAGGATCAAATTGCCCATTTGCAAAGGAGATGAAGGCCGTCTGAGCAGGCGGCGGGTTTCAGCCGCCGGATTTCTGCACCAGCAGCGGAATAATCCGGTCGCTCTTGGCCACGGCCGGCCGGCCCGCCGAACCATAGGCGATGCCGAGCGCGTCCCAGGTTTCGACCAGGGCGTCCTGCAGCTCGGCGATCAGCGCATCGGAATGGAACGGCGTCGGCGTGATACGCAGCCGTTCGGTACCGCGTGGCACCGTCGGGTAGTTGATCGGCTGGATGTAGATGCCGTGGACGCCGAGCAGGCGGTCGCTCGCCATCTTGCAGAGTTCAGGATCGCCAACCAGCACCGGCACGATATGTGTCGGCGACTCCATCACCGGCAGACCGGCCGCCGAAAGGATCTGCTTGGTTCGGCTCGCCTGTTGCTGCTGGGCGTCGCGCTCGGCCTGCGAGCGCTTGAGATGGCGAATGGAAGTGGTCGCCGCGGCGGCGATCGCCGGCGGCAGCGCCGTGGTGAAGATGAAACCCGGCGCGTAGGAGCGCACCGCGTCGATCACGGCACTGGTGCCGGTGATGTAACCGCCCAGCGTGCCGAACGCCTTGGCCAGCGTGCCTTCGATGATGTCGATGCGGTCGGCCAGGCCTTCGCGCTCGGTGATGCCGCCGCCACGCGGTCCGTACATGCCGACGGCATGGACCTCGTCGATATAGGTCATGGCGTTGTAGCGTTCGGCAAGTTCGACGATCTCCTTGATCGGCGCGATGTCGCCATCCATCGAATAGACGCTTTCGAAGACGATCAGCTTGGCGCGTTCGCGCCCCGCGGTCTGCAGCAGGCTTTCCAGATGCGCGACGTCATTGTGGCGGAAGATCTTTTTCTCGGCGCCCGAGCGCCGCACGCCTTCGATCATCGAGGCATGGTTCAGTTCGTCCGAGATGATCAGGCAATTGGGCAAAAGCCGCGCTATGGTCGAGATCGAGGCCTCGTTGGAGACGAAGCCGGAGGTGAAGACCAAGGCGGCTTCCTTGCCGTGCAGGTCGGCCAGCTCATGCTCGAGCTCGACCAGCGGGTTGGACGTGCCGGAAATGTTGCGGGTGCCGCCGGCGCCCGATCCCATCTTGCCGGCCGCGTTCTGGAATGCGGCGATCACGTCAGGATGCTGGCCCATGCCGAGATAGTCGTTGGAACACCAGACGGTGATTTCCTCGGCGCGGCCGTTGGCGCGCCAGATGGCGCGCGGAAACTTGCCTGCGATGCGCTCCAGGTCGGCGAAGACGCGGTAACGACGCTCGGCATGGAGCTGGTCGATCGCTTCCTCGAAGAACCGCTGATAGTTCATGTCCGAATTTCCTTGTTTTCTCGCCGTTGCGCTGCGGGCATCGGCTACACCGTACCTGGCAAGGGTTGGACGTAACCCTTTGAGGGAACGGACGACCTTGATTCATGTCAAAATCACGACTCCGAGGCTCCTTCCTCAGTTCGATATGAAGCGATGCAATGATCCGCTGCGCAGCACAGAACGCGTCACGCCGCCAAAGGTCCTCTCCAGTACCCGGCTATGACCGTAGCCACCGAGAACAATGAGATCGGCCGCAATATCCTGTCCGATCCGCAGGAGGATTTCCGCCGGTTCGGAGCGGCGCGCATCCAAGATTTCCGATCGCGCCTTCACCCCGTGGCGCGTCAGATAGAGTTCGACATCCGCTACATTTTCCCTGGGCCCAGTGTTCCCATTGTCTACGGTGGCGATCACGACATCCCTGGCGGTGATCAGGAAAGGCATAGCGTCGATGACGGCACGTCGCGCTTCTCGCGTGTCATTCCATGCAACCAGGATGCTTTCGGCCTTGATCGGCGCCAATGGGTCGGATGCCACGAGTATCGGACGGCCGGCCGCAAGGATGAGACTTGCCGAATCCAGCATGCGATGACGGTCGACCACCAGATCGGCCGAAGGCGAGCCAGTGAGGATCAAGTCGGCGGCACGCGCGTTGAGTGCAAGTTGGCGCGTGGGATTGCCTATCTCTCCGCGCCACGAGGCACAATTGCTGCCTTCGACGATGCTCAGGAATTCCTCTCTCAGGCAGTCGAGGCGACCTTCTATCTCCTCCACCTGACACCACAACGCCTTGGTCGCGGCCTGGTCATCAGTGCCGGTCGGCAGGACAAAATGCGGCTCGGCAGCGCAGAAGCCAATCAGGTCGGCCTCGAGCCGTTGAGCAAGATCCCATGCCATCGCGATGCGTGGCGCGGCGATCGCGTCCGCGTCCAGTTGAACCATGATCGTCTTGAAAGCCATCGCGTCATTCCATCTGCGGTCGACGCGACTTGGCCATCAAATAGAGGGAGGCACCTTGATGCGGGTCAAACGCGCAACGAAACCGGTTGCTGCCGGCACGCTCGTACAGTCCGCAAGGCGATAGGGTTGATCCTGATCAAGGACATGACGACGAATGGCGTCAACGTCCCGCTGTGGAGATTCAGAACGGAGTAGTCGATAATGCACACCCAGCCCGAACCATCCTCATTCGGCACACAATTGTTGCCGATTGCGGGAAATGGCCAGAAGTTCTTCCTTGCTGCCGCGTCTCTTCAAGTGCACGCCTTCAAGGCGATGATGCGCTACAACGTCGAAACGCTGGCATTTCTGAAGCATCGTTGCGAACAGGACGTCAAGCTGGCCGACGATCTCATCACCGGTCCGGAATTCAATGACGCTTTCGACATCTGTGCTGCTTTCCTGCAGAATGCGACATCGCAATATGTCAGCGAAGCCGGCAAGGTCGCCACACTGACCTCCAGGCTTGCTTCGGAAACGGCCAAGCGGGTCCGCGAGGAAGCCAGAACCGCGATCGAGGACGCAGCGGCGAAGACAGTGGCGTAGATCGGCAATGCGGAGGTCGTCAAACATGACCAACTTTTGCAGTCGTCGTCGTCTGCCGGCTTCCGTCCTTGCACTGATGCTGTTCGGACATATGCATCCAGCCCTGGCCGATAGCTTAACTGATCACGGAAAGGCGTTGGTGGAAGTCAATTGCGCCCGCTGCCACGCCATTGGAAAAACCGACAAGAGCAGGCATCCTGACGCTCCGGCGTTTCGCACCTTGTCAAAGCGATATCCGATCACCGATCTCGAGGAGGCCCTCGCTGAGGGGATTTCGACTGGCCATCCAGACATGCCTGAGTGGATCGCCAGCCCCGACCAGATCGACGCAATTATCGCTTACATCAGCACCTTGCAGCAACCGTGATCGGGGGTGTGGACGCGACAGCCCACCGAACCTGACGCCTCCATCGCACGATGGAAGCGTCAACCGATGGTGGCTGTTAACGCGCCAGCAAAACGGCGCGTACCAAGCTAGGGCAACATCCTGTCTGCTGCACGGAAGAACGACCGAGCATGCGCCACGATCTGAGCCTCCGTAGGATGATCGGCAGGTTCGACGCCGATGATGCGATCCTTCAAGTGGGCATGGTGGTCGCGTATATGCTTTGCCAACTCGTCTTTTGCCAATCCTGGCCCTACGATCAGCCATTCCTTCGCCGGCTGCAGCGCCGCGACGATGTCTTGGTAGAAGGACTGGTTTTCCGGTGCACGCTTACCGTCGACGGTGCCTGCCTTATTGTGGGTCTGATGATGCGCAAGCGTGGTGGCAAGCCTAAGGCTCTCGGCCGATTCACGATTGAAGAAAAACACCTTGGCTTCGCGATGGTCCAGCCAGGCAACGGCATGTTGGGTCTGCATCTTGATACATCCTTGAGGCTATAGTTGAGGAATGAGCGCAATCAACCCGACGAGACGTCCTCACGCGGGCTAAGACTCCAGCATCGCCAGGATCGAGCCGGGCTCGATGACGGTATTCGCAGTGGCGACAATCGTCGCGCGGCCACCTGCCGGCGCGACAATCTCGTGCAGCGCGTCTTCGACGCGAACTTCGGCTATTCGCTCTCCGGCCTTGATTGTGTCACCGCTCGTAATGAACCAGCGCTCCAGGATGCCCTCCGGCAACATGCTGGACGCCCACAGGGCTTCATCGACCTTGATATAGTGCATCGCAATTCTCCCTATGCCGACGAATGATATGCGCTTGCGCAGCACGGTCCTTGATCCCGATCAATCGGCGTACGACGCAGGGTGCTGCAATCGCGCGGCGTTTGACGACGATCAATTTCTGATGCGGCAGCAGTCCGAAGATGGCCGGCCGTCGACGGAGTGAGGTCATGAAGCATTACAGGGAAAGGCAGCCGTCGCGATGAGCGCCCGATCAGATATTGGCGCTGCGTTCGCAATCAATTGGGTTGCCCGCGCCGTGCATGTGATCGGCACCGATGACGATATGGCGTCGGCCGCAAGAACTGTTAGCCACGTCAGCCCGACGCCCGGCAACGCGTGTGCTGGTTCGGCGATTCCAGAAAATGATGCAGATCAATGCGCAACACATCGTTTGCGAAGATTTTGATGCGATGTGGAACCCTATCCTAAGCGCGCCTTATGGTCGCCATCTCGAACTCGCCGTCTTCGACGAGGAAGGGGCGCATGCGCTGGTATTTCCCTGCATAAAGAGCCGCGAAGGTTGGAAAAATGCCGCCACCGGCGCCCGTGTCGACATCCGTCCGACCCACTGGCGCGAGTGGGAAGAGGAGAAGGTTCAGGCCAGCACTGGCAACCCTATCGAAGGTTCTCCCTAGGGTCGGGATTCCACGATCAGCGCCATGCGCACGAGATGTGACAGGCTGCTTGCGGCCATTTTGCTCATGACATTGGCCCGGTGGATTTCGACCGTGCGCGGGCTGATCCCCAGATCGTAGGCAATCGTCTTGTTCGGCAGGCCCGAAACAAGTCCATCCAGCACCTGCCGCTCGCGTTCTGACAAGGTCGACAGACGCGCGCGGATATCCGCAGACTGGGGATGCGCCGCGTTCGCCTGGTTCCGGTTGGCCAGCGCGGAGCGGATCGCCTCGATCAGAATTTCATCGTCGAACGGCTTCTCGATGAAATCGGCAGCGCCTTCCTTCATGGCCTGAACGGCGAGCGCCACGTCGGCATGGCCCGTCATGACAATAACCGGAATTGTATGTCCGCCCGCTCTGAGCTGGCGCAGGAACCCGATGCCGTCTATGCCCGGCATGCGTACGTCGGTGACGATGCAGCCGTCGAGATGGCCAGTCGCCGTTGAGAGAAAAGCGGTGGCCGATTCGTGCAGGCGGACTGCGAAGTCTGCTGTTGCCAGAAGAAAACCGAGCGATTTGCGAACGTCGACATCGTCGTCGACCACGTGCACCAGATCACTGTCGGCCATTTGTGATCTCTTCCTTCTCTACGATGCGCAAGGTGAAGCGAAAAGCGGTTCCGCCGGCCGGCATGACCTCGGCCCATATATGGCCACCGTGCGATTCAACGATGGTCCGGCAAATGGAAAGGCCGACACCCATGCCTTGCTTCTTGGTCGTTACAAACGGCTGGAAGAGCTGGGCCGAAACCTCCGGCGCGAGACCCGGGCCTGTATCGATCACGCTCACCTCGGCCATCCCATCATCCCGGGCAATGGTTCTGACCTTCAATTCGCGGCGCGGCGCGTGCTGCATGGCCTCCACCGCGTTGCGCATCAGGTTGAGCAGAACCTGCTGAATCTGGATGCGATCGGTCAAGACCAGTTCGGCGGCAGGGTCAAGCTTGTAGCTGACGAGAAGATTTATCTCCCTCGCGCCGACCAAGGCCAGCGATGCGGCTTCCTCGATCAGCATCGGCAGCCGTTCGACCTGGCGCTCGCTTTCGCCCCTGGCTACAAAATCCCTCAGGTGACGGATCACGTCGCCTGCCCGCAAGGCCTGCTCAGCTGCCTTTTCGACCGCATCCCGAAGCATAGGCGCATTCTCGTCCTGGCTCTTCTCAAGCAGCCGACGACTGCCTTTGAGGTAGTTCGTAATCGCAGTCAGAGGCTGGTTGATCTCATGGGCAAGCGTCGAGGCCATTTCGCCAAGTGCTGTAAAGCGCGCCATGTGGAGGAGCTCCTGCTGCTGCTCCTGGATTCTTGCCTCCGCCCGGTGGCGTTCGGTCAGGTCGCGGCAGAAGCCGGTAAAGAAGCGTCCGGTTCCCGGATGCATCTCGCCGACGGAAAGCTCCATCGGGAAAGTCGTGCCATCCTTGCGCGCGCCGGTAACCGTCCGGCCGAGCCCGATGATCCGGCGCTCTCCTGTCGTCAGGTAGCGAAGCAGATAGGCATCATGCTCGTCGCGGTAGGGCGAGGGCATCAGCATTTTCACGTTTTGACCTATGACTTCGCTTGACTGATAGCCGAACAGCGTTTCGGCAGCGGTGCTGAAGGATTGAATCCCACCCTGTTCGTCGATGACGACCATCGCATCCGGCACTGTTGCCAGGATCGACCGCAAATGGTCCTCACGCAGCCGAAGTGCTGCGTTTGCAAAGGACAGGTCGCTGACATCCGTGCCTTCAACGAAGATCGCGGTGATACGGCCATCGTCGGCCTTGACCGGCTGATAGACAAAATCAAGGATGCGCTCCTCGACCGGCCCGTCGGCTTTGTTGCGAAGGCCAACCTTCACCCCGTGGCCGATGTAGGGCTCGCCGGTCGTGTACACGTGGTCCAGATGTTCGAAAAAGTCATTCCCTTCGAGCTCGGGAAAAGCGTCCCGCACTGACTTTCCAATCACTTGTCTGTGGCCGATCAGTCGCTGGTAGGCGGCATTGGTCAGTTCGAAAACGTGACCTGGCTCGCGCAGGAGCGCTATAAAACCCGGAGCATGATCGAACATTTGCGACAACAGTGCTTTCAGCGTCGTTCCGCCGGGCGACAAACTGAGCGCTTCGTCTTTGATCACTTGAGGTTCCTAAGTTCGAGACGGTGCTACCTGGGCTAACTATCACTTCTCGCCGCATGCGCAAAACGGATGGAGACTATGTTTTCGGACGCGGGTGCAGTCGGCGGTCTTTGACGCGCATCAAGGCATTGGACGCGGGCGAATGCAATTCATCACGCATTCCATCGTTCAGCGAAAGGCGTCCGCAATGTCTTACAAGTCAATCATCGTCAACCTCGCCATCGATGCGCCTCCTGCGCCCATTGTAAAGGCGGGTGTCGAGCTCGCGGAGCGGTTCGGAGCCCGTCTTATCGGCTTGGCGGCTGCGGATGTTCCGCCCTTGGTCGCGACCGGCGAAGGCATGGTCTACGAAGGCGAGATCATGCAGATCCAGCGGACCGAGATCGAAAAGCGGCTTGCCGAACTGCGTGCTGAGTTCGAGAGGCTGGTTCCTGCGTCGATCTTTAGCGAATGGGGCCAAGCTGTTTGCAGCCCGACCCGGTTCCTCAGCGTTTCGGCGAGAGCGGCTGATCTTATCATTTCCGGCCAGGCAGGAGACAACGTGTTTCGCGCCGTGGATGTCGGCAGTCTGACACTGGGTGCCGGGCGTCCGGTTCTGGTCGCCGCAACCAACTTCGAGCACGTCCTTGCAAAAACCGTTCTCGTGGCGTGGAAGGACACCAGGGAGGCACGGCGAGCGATTGCTGATGCGTTGCCTTTCCTGGCCACAGCCAGCGAAGTCGTGATCGTCACGATTGACAACGACCGCGACGAAAGCATTCGTGACAGCCTCGCCGATATCGCGGTTTTTCTCGAACACCATGGCATCAAGGCGCAAACCGAGCTGATCGCAGGCGAGGCTGATGGCGACCGGTTGCTGACATTCGCACGCTCGATTCATGCCGACCTCATCGTCTCGGGCGCTTATGGCCATAGCCGTTTGCGGGAGTGGGCGTTCGGCGGCGTTACTCGTACGCTGATCGAAGAGAGTGGCATCAACCGTTTCATGTCGTACTGATGATAGGCGAAGCCGGCCAGCAATCCGTCTCGCCACAGGAAGGTGGCTATTGGTCGATCGAGACCAATGACCTCCTGCTGCGTCTTGAGACCTCGGTCTCGGGGCTTGCTTCGTCCGAAGCAGCATCGAGGCTCGCAAAATTCGGCCGAAACACGCTCGCGTCGACGTCAACCGCGTCGGCCTTGGCAGTGTTTGCCCGTCAGTTCCGCAGCCCGCTGGTCCTGATCCTCATTTTCGCGGCAAGCGTGTCGGCCTTCGTCGGGGAGGGCCAGGAGGCTGCGATCATCGGCGCGATCGTGCTGGCAAGCTGCGCCCTGAGCTTCACCCAGGAGTATGGTGCGTCGCGGGCGACCGAAGCGCTGAAACAGCGTATTTCGCGCAAGGCTATTGTATTGCGCGACGGCGCCGAGTGCTTGGTCGCCGCCGAAGAGATCGTGCCGGGCGACGTAATCAGGCTTTCAGCCGGAAACCTCATCCCCGCGGACGGTATCATCCTGGATGCGCGCGATTTCAATGTCAGCGAGGCCGTGCTGACCGGCGAAACCTTTCCCGCCATGAAGACACCGGGACGATCGGCGCCGGATGCCGCGCTCACACTGCGCAGCAACGCGGTCTTTACGGGAACATCCGTCCGCAGCGGCACCGCAACCGTGCTTGCAGCATCAACCGGCAGCCGCACGGAATTCGCGTCTATCGCCGCAGCCCTGGAGCGACAAATCCCCGAAACAGGGTTTGCCCGAGGCATCCGGCTGTTCGGCTATCTAATGACCGAGATCATGCTGGCGATCGTCATCCTGGTGTTCTTCGCCAATCTGCTGCTGCATCGACCGCTGATTGAATCGCTGCTGTTTTCGCTGGCACTGGCGGTGGGCCTCACGCCGGAGCTTCTCCCGGCTATTATCAGTGTGACCCTTGCTCGTGGTGCCCGCGCCATGGCGGCCAATGGCGTCATTGTGCGTCGTCTCGATGCCATTGAGAATCTGGGCAGCATGGATCTGCTGTGCACCGACAAGACCGGCACGTTGACGGAAGGCGTCATCCACCTCGATGGATGGCTTGATGTCGATGGCAATACGTCAGCCGATATCCTGCTTTGGGCACGTCTCAACGCGACCATGCAGACCGGTCTGAAGAACCCGCTGGACGAAGCGATCGCTTGTACGCCGGGTGAGGGCGCATTGTTGGCGGCCTTCATGAAGGTCGACGAGATCCCTTACGACTTTATCCGCAAACGGCTGTCTGTTGTAGTTCGGACCAAGGACGCCGACGACCTGCTGATCACCAAAGGCGCAGTCCAAAATGTCCTCGAAACCTGCAGCTTTGTGCGAACAGCCAAGGGCCTGGAACCTCTCGATGAAATGCACCGTGCGGCAATCGACGAAAAATTCCGGCGCTGGAGCGCGGACGGCTACCGCGTTCTCGGCCTGGCAATCCGTCCGTTTGAGGGCCAGAAAACGTTTAGCAGGGAAGACGAGATAGATCTTGCCTTCGCGGGCTTCCTGCTTTTCCTCGACCCGCCAAAGAAAGGCGTGAAGGAAACGCTTGCCGAGCTCGCCCAGCGCGGCATCGCCGTAAAGGTCATTTCTGGCGATAACCGTTACGTTGCCGCGCATCTCGCCCAGGCGATAGGCTTGCGCGCCGACAGGATCATGACCGGCGAGGATCTGTCGAAATTGACCAAGAGCGCGCTTTTTGCGGGCGTGCAGCACACCGACCTCTTCGTCGAGATCGATCCCAACCAGAAGGAACGCATCGTTCAGGCCTTGCGGAGCAGGGGCCATGTCGTTGGTTATCTTGGCGACGGGATCAATGATGCGCCTGCCCTTCATGAGGCAGACATAGGAATCTCTGTCGACAGCGCTGTCGATGTCGCGCGCGAAGCGGCCGATATCATCCTACTCAAACAGGATCTCGGCGTGCTTGTGCGCGGCGTCGACGATGGCCGCAAGACATTCGCCAACACGATGAAGTACATTTCCATCACCACCAGCGCCAATTTCGGCAACATGATCAGCATGGCTGTCGCCTCGCTGTTCCTGCCTTTCTTGCCGCTTCTGGCCAAGCAGATCCTGCTCAACAATTTCCTTTCCGACGTTCCTTCACTCGCTATTGCAAGCGACAACGTCGATCCTGACCAACTGCGCCGGCCTCGCCACTGGGATATCCGTTTTGTGCGGCGGTTCATGATCAGCTTTGGCCTGGTAAGTTCGCTGTTCGACTTCGCGACCTTCGCATTCCTTCTTTTCTTCGCGCACGCCACGGAGGCCGCATTCCAGACCGCATGGTTTGTCGAGTCGTTGCTGACGGAGCTTGCCATCGTGATCATTGTGCGCACGCACAGGGCTTTCTGGGCAAGCCGTCCAAGCCCGTTGCTTGCCTGGCTTACGTTGGCTGTCGGGATTATCGCGATCATGATCCCCTATCTGCCGTTTGCAGCCTGGTTCGGCTTCGTGCCCTTGCCTCTGCCCGTGCTTGCCGGGCTTGTCGCAATTACCGCGTTCTATCTACTCGCCTCCGAGGCGACCAAGCGCTGGTTTTTCGGACAAGGGAACCCCAAGTCGCACCGGAAGAGGGCTGGGCAGACGATTGAAAGAGGGGCAAGCCTCATGCAGCCTACCCGGGATCATAGGCCGTGCGGAGGCTTGAAGCGATGACGAAAGGAAGCGCAGGCATTCTGCCTTAGCGAGGATCGCGGAAGGGGCTGCAGGTGCTGCTTGTTCATCCTGGAGGCCCGTTCTTGCAAGACGCGATCTTGGCGCTTGGTCGATTGCCAAAGGCGAGTATGACGAAAGCGAGCTGCCCGAGGCAGCGGCACGGCGCGAATTCAGCGAAGAGACAGGCTGGGAGCTCAAGGGAACCCTGCTCACTCTGGGGCAGTTGCGCCAGCGAGGAGAAAAACTCATCACGGCTTTCGCGTTCGAAGGCGACTTCGATACCACGACGTTGCGCAGCAACCTGTTTGAAATGGAATGGCCGCCACGCAGCGGTCGGGTACAATCCTTTGCCGAGGTCGACCGTGGTGAATGGCTGGATTTAGCACTGGCCATTGACAAGCTGGTTGTCGGTCAACGGCCTTTTCTCACCGCCTCGTCGCTTCGGTTTAGCGCTCAAGAGGTTGTCAGCTGATCGCTCGTTGATCGAGATCAACGCCGCCCGCCGCCAACATGCCAATGATGGCCAGTAGGCAGGAGTGATCCCCATGACCTTTCTCGATTACCTGATTTCAGTTGATGCCAGAACCGCCCTGATGGACCGTATGATGCGGAAGTTGGGCGTCGACAGACAATTGAAGGTCGTGGCAGACCATGCGGCCGTCACGAACCGGGCGGTGGACCGCTGCCGTTCCTGCGGGCATCAGGATGAATGCTCGGTCTGGCTCGACGAACATCAGCAAGCCGATAACCCGCCGGACTATTGCCGCAACAGCGACCTGATCGCTCGACTGCAGCATGCGGCCGGCCAACGCTAGCCATTCGAGCACTCAGTCTGGACGATATCGTTCTGCCCGTGTTTTGACGAGAGTCAACGCAAACCGCGTTTGCCAGTTGATAGGTTGCATTCCACGGGACCAGGCAGTTGAACGCTCAATCTTTTCTGGAAGCATTCCTGCTCTTTGTCGCACCAGGGCCTAGCAACGCTCTTTTGCTGGCGGGGACGGTCAAGCGAAAGAAAGCGGTCAAGCTATTGGCCGCTCAGGCATGCGGATACGGGACCGCATCCGCGTGCTGGTTTACGCTGCGTCCCTTCGTGTCGCCTGATACTATTCAGATACTCAGGCTGGTAGCAGCCGGGTGACTCGTCATTGGCATGCGTCTAACGGTGAGCGCTCGGATCAACGCTTCCAAAAGCGGCGACGCCATTTCTGTTGCGGTGACCAGTGCTCTCAATCCGAAGGCCTTCGTCTATTGCCTAGCTATCGTGCCGATGAACATCGAGCCGCGCGCCCTGGGGATCTTCTGGGTTGCGCTACTGGTGATGACAGCTGCCACCGGATCGGTGTGGCTTTTGCTGGGTCGGCGCTTCAGCGGTGGCAAAACACTGGCAGAAGAAGTTGCGGCGCGGCGCGTATTGGCTTTGCCCTGTTGCTCCTTCGACCGTTGATACCCCTGGTCACGCCCTAAGCGCGGCGGAGCCCTGGGCGAGGACCAGCAACACGGAGAGGCAATGGTGCCTCGTAGCGGATCAATGGTCTGCTCCGCTACGAAACAAGGACGACCGAGACGGGATCGACGCAGAAGAGATTATCCTTGACCGCATTGACGCCGGAGACGTTTTCGGCAGCGACTATTGCTGCCTGGCGCTCGCGTTCGTCGAAGATGGCGCCGCTCAGTGTCACCACGCCTTTGTCCACCATTACATTGATCAAATCGTTGCCAGCCCATTTCTGCCTCGCAAGCTCGGTAACGATGTTCTGCCGAATCTGTTCGTCATCGATGACCGTAGCGGCTCCATTCGGAAGGACGCCGAGCAATGCCCGCAGAAGATCAGAGCGGGTGATGATGCCGACGATTTTCCCAGCTTCGACGACCGGAATGCGTTTGACATGGTGACGCGTCATGAGCTCGACGACTTTCGCGAGCGATGCTGCAGGGGATGCCGTGACGACATCTTGCGACATCACCTCCTCAACCCGTCGACCATTGGCGCGGACATATTCGTCGGCGGCCTTTCCGGGGCTGACGAGAAATTCCAGCCAGCGCGAGCGCTTGCGCTCCGTGCCCAGTTCCCCGCGTCGCAGGAAATCGCCCTCGCTGACGATCCCCACCAGCCTGCCGTCGTTGCGAATGACGGGGAGGCCGCTGACCTTTTTGGAAAGCATCAACCCGGCAGCCTCGGCGATCGATGCCGACGGGCCTATGCCGACGACTGGCTTGCTCATGATGGCTTCGGCTTGCATGTTCGCTCTCCGGAGTTTTTCCAACGTCCGGCTTTCTTAGATTTCACATGCGCGAAGCGCCTTGATCTGAATCATTTGTCGGCGGAGGCAAATGATCCAAAGCTGGGCCGGGAACGACCGGGCGCGAACCGGTCAACCAGCGATCGCGGTCTTGGCGACGTTCACGCCAAGTTCGTAGACAAGTAGTCCACCATAGTAGGCCGTCGCAGTGACCAAAAATGCTCCGCAAACTTCGATTAGAGGAATGGCGATGGTCACAGCCCGAAACTCGCGATTCCGTATCCAAAGCGTGAGCCTCACAAGTCCCCAGATCACGAAGGCAAGGGCAGTGATACCTCCCAGGCTTTCATGGATCTCCGCGACATCGCTGCTGAATCCGGCCGCTTCGGCATGATCCAGCGCAAGACCTCCGAAGAACCAGGTCCCCATAGCGAACATTCCGGCAGCCAGGGCCACAAAAGTAGAGATCGTACCGGCTCCCGATCTCCTAGTGACGGCGCTGCCGCCAACGAGCGCTACAACGTCGATAGCCACAAGCAGGTAGATCAGAACAATAGGAAAATGAACGAGCATGGGGTGGATATGTTGAATGGGGATCACGAAACTCTCCAGAAATTGCAGGGGACTTTGGGTAATTGCAGTGCGCCTTGGTTCACGACATTTGCGAGCGCTATGAGCTGTGGCGGGCCACGCGCCGCGAACGAGCGACCTAGTCGTTTTCGTCGGCTTCATCGCCTTGCTGGTCGTCACACGCATCGTCGCCACCCTTGATGGCTTGCGGGGTGGAGGCGTCCTGCATGGGGATGGCCTGCAGATCGATCGGACCGGATGGGACAACAGACGATGACGCCCCACATGATCCTTCGTTCGATTCAGCGGCCACCGGCAGGACAAAGATCGTGAGGCTTGCAAGTGCTGCAAGGACAAGCATGGGGTTGCGCATGGTCTCGTATCCTTCTCAGCGCGGCCATGATTGGACGCGATGATGCCCTGATATGGACCCTTTGCTTGCTGTGGGCTGAGGATAACTGACAGCAAATTGAAAGCTGCAACGTGCGACATGCCTTGCCGATGAAAAGCCGATGGAAGCGTTTGGCGGTGCTGGGTCTCGCGGGACTTGTCCTGGCCATGCCTATCGCTGCTCGTGCCGACGAGGACGATGACGGCGACCATGACCGGGCGCGGGATTTGTACGAACGCGGCGAAATCAAGGGACTTGCCAATATACTGGACGTTGTCCATGCCAAAGCTCCTGGCGATGTTGTTGGCGTCGATCTCATCCGCAAGGCCGACAGATGGGTCTACCGTTTTCAGGTCGTGGGTGCCGATGGCCGGCGAAAGACCGTCGACGTCGACGCTGGCGCCGGTGTCATCATGCGCGATGGGGAGGGTGACTGATGAAGATCCTCCTAGCCGAAGACGAGCCCCGTATCGCTGCCGATATCGCGACCGCTATCAAGGCATCCGGAATGGCGGTCGATATCGTAAAAGATGGTGAAGCTGCCTGGTTCGCAGGCGATGTTGAGAATTATGACGCTGCAATTCTGGATCTCGGATTGCCTAAGCTCGATGGTCTTACGGTCTTGAAACGCTGGCGGGCCAATGAGCGCAGGTTTCCGGTTCTCATCCTGACCGCAAGAGGCATGTGGACCGAACGCGTCGACGGCATCAATTCCGGTGCTGACGACTATCTTCCCAAGCCTTTCGAAATGGAAGAACTGCTCGCCCGGTTACGGGCAATCCTGCGTCGCTCGGCCGGCCAAGCGGCACCCGTGCTGAGGTCCGGGCCGCTGCTCTTGGACACACGCCAGATGCGCATTTCGCTACGCGGCGTCCCCGTTGCGCTTTCGCCGCTGGAATACCGGCTCCTGGCGTTTTTGATGCACCACGCCGGCCGGGTGGTGGCGCCGACCGAACTTGCCGAGCATTTGTACGATTCAGGCAACGACCGCGATCCGAACACGATCGAGGTGATCGTTGCGCGCCTGCGTCGCAAGCTCGGGAGCGACGTCATCGAAACGAGGCGCGGATTCGGGTATCTGATGCCCGACGATTCCCGCTGATGGGCAACTCGATCCGGTTCAGGCTCTGGTTGGCGGCAACGATCTCGATCCTGGTTGCTCTTGCCATCGCCGGCGTTGGATTGCGCTATCTGTTCGAACTGAACGTCGAGCGGCGCGTTGTCAGCGAGCTGACAGTCGACCTGAACGATCTCATCGGCGCGACCAATTTTGCCGCCGATGGCCGTCTTTCGGTCCAGGCGACCTTGGCCGACCCTCGTTTCGCCATCCCCTTTTCCGGCCACTACTGGCAGGTGCAGGATACCGGTTCCGGCAGCCTTGTCCGCTCGCGTTCATTGTGGGACGCGACGCTTGCCTTGCCGGATCGCGCAACCAGCGGCGAACTCAGGGAGATCAAGGAATTCAAGGGGCCGCAAGGGGAGCTCACCATCGCAGTGGAGCGCTCGATCATTGACGCCAGTGGCCGATCGTTTCGCGCCATCGTGGCGGAAGACCACCAAACGGTGAACGAATCCGTCGATGGGTATGTCCGCGACCTTGCGCCAGCCCTGATCCTGCTCGCCATTGCGCTCATGGCGGCCTTCTTCATCCAGATCACCGTTGGACTTGCGCCTCTGGAGACCTTGCGGGTCTCGGTCAGAAACGTGATTGGACAACGAACGGCACGGCTTGAGGTGGCGGCACCAAGCGAGGTCCAGCCGCTCGCGGACGAAATCAATCGTCTTCTCGATGCCCAGGAGAAGGCGCTTGCGCGAGCCCGCTCGCGCGCCACCGATCTGGCGCATGGCCTCAAGACACCGCTGCAAGTGCTGTCGGCCGACATCCGGGCCTTGCGCACGAAAGGCGAGACGGATCTGGCGGACGAGATCGAGAAAAGCGCCGGAGCGATCCGGCGCCATGTCGAGCGGGAGCTCGCGCGCGCCCGCCTCGCGCCCGGCGTTTCCGAAAAGGCATACTGCCTTGTGGCGGACGTGGCGGCTGGCGTCATTGCCGTCGTCAAACGGACACCAAGCGGCAAGCAGCTTTCGTTCAATCTGGATGTCGCGGAAGATCTGACGGCGCCAATCGACGAAGGCGACTTGTCAGAAGTTCTCGGCAATCTGGTCGAGAATGCCGCGCGCTATGCAAAATCGTCAGTTCGTGTCGGTGCATCCACTGCCTGGGACGAGGTGACCGTCAGTGTTGCTGATGATGGCGCAGGTATACCGGATGCTGATCGGGAGTCCGCGCTCTCGCGCGGTGTTCAGCTCGACAGCAAGGGCGGCAGCAGCGGTCTTGGCCTGGCCATCGTTTCCGACATCGTCGAAGCCTATGGTGGACGCCTTGCCATGGCCAACGCCAATCCGGGTCTGGTGGTCACCATTTCCTTGCCGCGACACAGTTGAGTTTGCTTCAGGCAAAACCCGGGAAATAGTCGACCTTTATCTTCGAGCGGCGAACGCCCATGGCCAACAGCTTCTGGCGCAGCGCCTTGACCATCGCCTGCGGGCCGGAAATGTAGAATGTGCGCTCGAGGTAGTCGGGTATCGCCAGACGTATCAGGCGCTCGTCGATGTATCCGGGATATTGCCCGCGCTCGCCACCGCGCGCCACCGCGTGGATCGTCTTGATCCCAAGTTCCTGCCAGGCCGCGCCAAGAACATCGCGATAAGCGATGTCCTGCTGGCCTTCGGTTCCGTAGAGGATGACGATCGGTCGCCGTTCCTTGCGGTCGAGGAGATACTGCAGCATCGAGCGGAACGGCGTGATGCCGATGCCTCCGGCCAGGAACGCGATCTTGGTTTCACGCCGGGCGGGCAGCGTCAAATTGCCGGCCAGTTGCGCGGCGTGGATCGTGCTGCCCGGCTTCATAGTCATCAGCTCGCGCTTGAAGGCACTTGATTGCGGATAGAACTTGACGCCGAGGCGGACTGTTTCCTCCGTCGGCGCCGAGGCGACCGTGAAATAGCGGCGGTTGCCGCGATTGTCGGCACGATCGAGGCCAAGCGTCCATTCGAGATACTGGCCGGCCTCGAAGGCGAGCTTGCGCGGCGACCGGAAGACGAAGTCGAAGCTGTCGACGGCCGATTGCTCAATGCGTTCAAGAGTCAGCACGAAGCGTCTCTTGGGGCCCGCCGCATAGGCAAACAGGTTGCCGGCAAGCAGCGCCAGTTCCGGCGTGAAATAGAACGAGCCGATATGGATGTTGGGAGCAAACAGAAAGCCGACGATGGCGGCAAAGGCGATGCGCGGCCAACGCATCGTCGGCGCGGTCAGCGGCTCGGTCAGCATCACGAAGGCAAAGAACAGCAGCGGCGATGAACCCAGTGTCTCTGCGAGCGCGGTCCAGTACTGCGCTGGGTCCGTAGTTGCCAGAATGGTCGCCAGCGCCACGAAAACGAAGATCGAGACAAGGTCAAGCCGGCGCAGTTTCCGGACGATAAGCATGCCGCCGACGAGCACGATCGGAAGCAATGGCCGATTGCCGCCCACCCACCATGTGGCTGGTTGGTCGAGCAGCAGCGCGGACAGCGCCACGCCCAGCGCAGCCGGGTTGAAAAGGTGCTTCCGGCCGATGGCGAGAATGAATTTCGATGAAATCGCCCAGACGGACACGAATGCCACCGCCGCGATCCTCTTAATGTCCGTGACCGCAACCGGATCTAGGATAAGCGCCAGGATGAGTGCGGTGATGTAGACGGACTCGTTGTTGGCCGGGACTGCGAAGACATGCGCAAAGACCTTGTTGGTGATCCAGCAGGCGGCCAGCGCAAGCGCCGTGGTGAACGCAAGCGCAATCGGATCATGTGGCACCAGCCTGACGAAGCCGAGAACGAACGCCGCGCCGACCAGCGCCATCAGATAGTAGAGGACCAGCCGGTACATGGTCAGGTGATCGAGAAATCGGTCGATGGTCTTGATCATGGCGAGCAAAGGGCTCCGAACCCGGTTGTCGGCGTGGCGCGGCCGTTGGTGTCGACGACATATCCCTCCAGGCCAGGGGTCTGCTCGATAAAGACAATGCCCTCCCGCCCCATGGCGAACGCCGCGGTGGCGAAACGATCGGCTTCGAGCACATCGGCGCCGATGACGGTCAGGCTGACGATGTCCTGGATCCAACTGCCAATCCCATGTGGATTGTAGATGTGTTGGCCGCGGACATAGGTGCCGGAGGTCGCGACACCGCGACCGCGGGGATAGACGATCTTTACGATCTCGTCCGCGTTGAAGGGATTGCGGATGCCGACGCTCCAGTCATGACCCGAAGCATTCTTGCCGCAAGACTGGATATCGCCGCCCGCCTCGATGAAGAAATCGCGGATGCCGGCCCGTTGAAGAATCCCGGCCGCATTGCGGATGGCCCAGCCCTTGACGATGCCGGAAGGATCGAGCGACCCGTCGGGCTTGCGAATGTCGAAGTATCCGTCCGTCTCGTCTTTCGTCTGCCTGGCGAGAGCGAGCACTTCCATCATCTCGCCACTCCAGAAGGCGACCGGTACGTCGCCGCGGTTGATGGCCGCGATCTCACTGTCGTCCCGGTATGTGCTGAAGCGCCGGTCGACATGCTCGAAATAGTCGAAGACCGTGTCGATCAACCCACCGTCCGAAGCGCCGCCGATGTCGACCGTGATGGGCATGCCCATCAAAATTCGCGTGTCGCGCATGGTTCTACGACGACGCTTTCTTCAGCGCGCCGCGCAGTGACTGGATGAAAGCCCTGCTGGTCAGCGTCGCGCCCGAAATAATGTCGACATTGGCGCTTTGGGCGCTGATCGCTTCGTCGCGCAGCATCGGCAGCGCCTGCCTGTTGATGTTGATGGAGGTGCGGCGATCGGAGGGATATTTCAGTACTTTCAGCGCCGTAAGCTGCCCGCCCTGTACGAGGGCCTGAATCTGGATGATGCCGTAGTAGGCATCGGCGGTAGGCCCGGTATAGACGCCGTCGGCATAGCCCTTTGCCGCCAGCTTCATGCCCACCCGCACGACACGTGCTGGCGCATCCCGATATGCCGGCCTCGGCTGCGGAACTGGTATGTAGACGGCGGGGGTTACGGCGAATGCAGGTGCTGACGACGCAGGATCGGAGACAGCCGGAGCCACTGGCTGGGCCGGTGGCGTTGGCGATGGTTGTGGTGCCACCGGAACCACAGTCTGCCTGACTCGATCAATTGACCATTCAGCGGGCTTGGCTATCCCTGCCGTCGTTTCGCGGGCAATCGGGAACCTTGTGCTGAACCGGGGATCGAGGGTTGCCGGCTGGGTCCGAAGCACAGGCAAAGTCGCGGCGGATGACGACTCTTTTGGCTGCACGGAAGGCGCTCGGCCAGCGTCGGCCGGCAGCGCTTCGCCAAGCAGATCGTTTGCCGGATCCTTGCCGGCCTGATCCCAGACATAAGCGCCGGAGGCGGCGATCACGAAAAGTGACAAGGCAATCTGTTTCATCGGAATTGTGTTTCCACGTTCGATCTTGCAGGGCGATCCATCTGGTCCGCCCGGACGCAATATCCCACGACCAAGCTGACAACTGGCTGTCAGCCGCGTTGAAGCTGCGAGGGCTCTTAAGGGGAGACAGGAAATGGTTTGTCCTAGATCAACATGGTCGCATAAGCAGCGAGGTAGGAGGGGTCTCTCAAGCGAGGTAGCTGCCTATGACTGTTGCCAACGAGCCGGCCGGATACACCGGAACCCAGATACTGCTGCACTGGACAATCGCGGTGCTGATCGTCCTGCAGCTTGTAATCGGCGAGGACATCAAGCCGGCTTACCGGGCATTCTCACGCGGCGCCGAGCCTGCAGCTGGCGACATCTTCAATGCGAACATTCATGTCTATGTCGGCTTGGCCGTCCTGGTGCTGGCGGTCTGGCGCCTTGCCATCCGCTTGCAGCGTGGCGTCCCCGCTGCCCCGGCAGAAGAGAGCGCCGCTTTGAAGCGGATCGCGACGGCAACCCACTTCATGCTTTATGTGTTCATTTTCGGCATGCCGATATCGGGAGCTTTGGCATGGTACTTCAGCATTGGCGCCATGGGCGACATCCATGAACTCGCCAAGCCGATTATCATCGTTGTCGTCTCCCTCCATGCGGCCGCCGCTCTATGGCAGCATTTTTATGTGAAATCGGGTGTCCTCATCAGGATGCTGCGGCCTGCCGCGCGGCGTGCGCGGTGACATCATGAGCCGTCTGCATGCGGAAAACCACCTCATATCGCGCATTGGCTGGCTGCGGGCCGCAGTGCTTGGCGCCAATGACGGCATTGTGTCGACGGCCAGCCTGATCGTTGGCGTGGCGGCAGCCAATGCCGCGGCCTCCAATGTTCTGGTGGCCGGTATAGCGGGTTTGGTAGCCGGCGCGATGTCGATGGCGGCCGGCGAGTATGTCTCGGTCAGTTCGCAGTCAGATACCGAACGAGCCGACCTTGCCCGCGAGAAAGAAGAGTTGGCCACGCAGCCAGACTTCGAGCGACTGGAACTTGCGGACATCTATGTCAAGCGGGGCGTAGAGCCAACGCTGGCATTGCAGGTCGCCGACCAGTTGATGGCCAACGACGCGCTCGGCGCCCATGCACGTGACGAACTCGGTATTTCGGAGGTGACGACGGCCAGACCGATCCAGGCGGCGCTGGCCTCTGCGGCTGCATTTTCGGTTGGCGCGGCCATGCCATTGGCGATGGTGCTTGTTTCACCTTCAGCCTGGCTTGCAGCAACCGTGTCTGTTGCCTCGCTCCTATTCCTGGCAGTGCTGGGTGCCATCGGCGCGAAAGCCGGCGGCGCCAATGTGATGAGGGCAACCCTTCGCGTCACATTCTGGGGTGCGCTGGCAATGGCGCTGACGGCCGGCATTGGCGCCGTGGTTGGTACCGCCATCTGACCTGGTCCGGCTTCGATCTCGGTAGATTCTATGAGCGCTATTCTTGCGCAAAAGAATCCGGCCCTGAGGAGTCAGCGCTACGAAGTTGCGAAAGCGCAACGAAGCAAGCCATAGCCGGATTTATGAAGACGCTTCGCAAATCGCGGAGATTTCATCGTGAAACAGCGCAGTTCGATCAACCCCGACATGGTCGTCGACGACATCATGAGGAAATGGCCGGCAACGGTAGCGGTGATGCTGAGACACAAGATGCTCTGCGTCGGCTGTCCGATCGGCACATTCCATACCGTGACTGAGGCGTGCCGCGAACATCGGATCGATGAGGGCGACTTTTTGGACGAACTCGAAGCGGCTGTTCGACGAAAATGGTGACGGTCAGCCCTTGTCCCGGTTCTCGGCCAGAACCACAAGGCGATGCGCATCCTTGACCGTGACTTTCTGGCGCCCGCTGATGATGATCCCCTTCTCTTCCCACTTGCTGAGCAGCCGGCTGACTGTGTGCAGCGTCGTGCCCGTCATCTCGGCAATGTCTTGCCTTGAGATCGGGAAATCGATTTCGATGCCGCTGTCGGTCATGCGGCCAGTCTGGTTTGCCAGCCGCAACAGTGCATGTGCGACCCGCTGCTCCACCTGTTCCGTGGACATCTCGACCACCCGCGTCTGGGTCTCCTGCAGCCTGGTTCCAACCGTCTTGTATGTGGTTGCCCCAAACACCGGGAACCGGCGCGCCAGTTCCGCCCATAGGGCATTGGCCCAGGCCAGCACCACGCAATCCACCGCCGCGACAGCGCTGGCGGGGTAGGTTGTCCGGCCTAGCGCTGCGGCGACGCCAAAGATCTCGCCTTCGCTGATGTATCTCGCGATGACCTGCTGTCCGTCAGGCGTGGTGCGGACCACCCGTATGTGCCCGGCGATCAGCACGAAGAAGGAATGGGCCTCGGCTTCCTGCTCGAAGATCGTTGAGTCTTTGGCATAGCGTGACGATCGAGCGCTTCTGAGAAGCTCGCTTTGCTCTTCGGGGGCCATCCCCTGGAAGAGGGGCAGCCGCGATATCAGCGATCGATCCAGCGCAGCCAAGCGAATTTCCTCAGGACCCTGCCGCGTCAATCGTGCGGCAGCCCTTTCTTATCCCGAGTTTGCGCCAGCGCAAATTGTCCTCTGCCGCATCAGGCTAAATGGCATGGAACGGCGCAACGCCGCGAAGACGAAACAAAGGACAAATCGATGAAACTCTCCATCCTCGCTGCCGCAATCTCCCTCCTCGCGCTCGCCGGCGGCGCAAGCGCGGAAGAGCACGTGGTGCAAATGCTCAACAAGGGCGAAAAGGGCGCCATGGTTTTCCAGCCGGCCTTCGTCAAGGCAGCGCCTGGCGACACCGTCAAGTTCGTGCCGACCGACAAGACCCACGACGCCGAGTCGATCAAGGGCATGCTTCCGGATGGCGCCGAGCCTTTCAAGGGCAAGCCCAGCGAGGAAATCACCGTTACGCTGACGAAGGAGGGCGTTTACGGCGTCAAATGCGCGCCCCACTACGGCATGGGGATGGTCGCACTGATCGTTGTCGGCAAGCCGGTCAATCTCGATGCCGCCAAGGCGGTCAAGCATCCTGGGAAGGCAAAAACGGTGTTTGCCGACCTGTTCACCCAGGTACCCGCAAACTGACCACCATACAGTCTGCCTGCCGTAAGGGGGCGGGGCACCGGCCGGACGGACCCAGGGTGGCGGTTCATCCGGCCCTTTTCATTTGAGGATTCAGTCATGGCAGTTTCACGCCTGCGGAGCTATTCCGGTCCCGCGGTTCTCTCCTATGGATTCAGGCCCTTCTTCCTCCTCGGGTCGCTGTCTGCCGGGCTCTCCATTCTGCTCTGGCTGCCGATGTATGCAGGCGAGCTTGTTGCCCACAGTGCGTTTGTCCCGGTCGACTGGCATATCCACGAGATGCTGTTCGGCTACCTGCCGGCGATCGTTACCGGGTTCCTGCTGACCACCATCCCGAACTGGACAGGCCGGCTGCCCGTGCAGGGACTGCCGCTGCTGGCGCTGGTTGTCCTGTGGCTTGCCGGCCGCGCCGCTGTCTTCTTCTCGGCGGATATCGGCTGGCAAGCGGCGGCCGTGATCGATAGCTCGTTCCTGCTTGCGGTCGCTGCGGCGGCGGCACGCGAAATCGTCGCTGGACGGAACTGGCGCAATCTCAAGGTGCTGCTGCCGCTTGCCGTCCTGGCTGGCGCCAACGGCGCGTTCCACATCGAGGCGCACCTTCAAGGCATATCCGACATCTGCCGCAGGCTCGGCATGGCTGCGGCGATCATGCTCATCTCGCTGATCGGTGGGCGCATCATTCCGAGCTTCACGCGCAACTGGCTCGTCCGCGAAAGTCCTGGCAGGCTGCCTGCGCCGTTCGACCGTTTTGACATTGCTTCGATAGCCATCTCAACCGTCGCGCTGGGAGCATGGTCGTTCGCCCCCGACAACAGTGTCTCAGGAATGCTTATGGCCGTCGCCGCAATCTGCCAGGCGTGGCGTCTGTCGCGCTGGGCTGGCGAGCGCACATTGCGGGATCCGCTCGTGCTCATCCTCCATCTTGGATATGCCTTTGTGCCGATCGGTCTCGCCCTCGTCTCGGCGTCGATCCTATTCCCCGATGCCGTGCCAGCGGCGGCGGGACTTCACGCGCTCGGAACGGGTGCGGTCGGCGCGATGACGCTTGCCGTGATGACCCGCGCAACACTCGGGCACACCGGGCGAGCGCTCAAGGCTGGAAGAGGCGCCTCGTTCATCTTCGTAGCCGTCCTTCTCGCGGGATCATTGAGAATTCTGGCCGCCTTCGTCCCCTTTGGACTGTTGATCGACATTGCCGGTGCGGCCTGGGTGGCGGCATTTGCAGGCTTCATCCTGGTCTACGGCAACGCATTGATGACGCCAAAGGCGCGGTGAGCCGGCGGGGAGAGCCGGCGACCGTCGAAACGCGAATGAAGCAGTTGCTTCAGATCTGTCAGGCAATGCCGAGGTAGCCGACGATACGGTTCACCCATCCCCGATGGTCCCGGACCAGCCTGAAGCCCAGATTGTCGGGAGGCGTACCAACGGCACAGCCGCCGCTCTTTCCGTCGCTGACGAAGTTCGACATATAGGCTCTGTGAAGTCCTTCAAGGACGTGGACGCCGCAATTGTCGATCGAACTCGCAACACCGCTTCCATCGGCAGCCAACGTCGTGCGGACATAGCAGGTCGAGGTCCACTCCCAGACGTTGCCGGAAAAGTCGGCGAGGCCCAGGGAATTCATACCAAAAGAGCCACGACTCCTGGGCAACGGGTCCGGTTTGCGATTGAGGTCCACCTCGGCCTTGTAGCTGGTGAGCCAACGCCTGGCGGGGTTGCTGGCGTCGTTTTCGACGCCCTCAAATTCGCCGGCGAACCGCTCCGCCGCGGCAAACGCCCATTCCTCGTCTGATGGCAGCCGCCATTGGTCGCCGGTCACGTCCGAATACCAGCGCGCGTAAGCATTGGCATCGAGATAGCTCACGCCGGTTACCGGAGTATTGCTCGGGATTGCGCGCATCTCCTGTGCCGGCTGACAGCTTCCAGCCGACACGCAATGCGCATAATCCGCCGCGCCAACTTGATAGGTCATGATTTCGAGAGGTCTGTTGAGTTGTCGCTTGAGGCGGGGATTGGCTTGCGGGCGTCCATCCCTAAGGAACTCGCCCGGCGTCGGATAGGTGATCGAACCGGAAAGCAAGACAACCGTCATAGCGGTTGAGTGGGGTTGTCGATCCCCGACCAGCGCCGGTATCGAGAGCCCTACCGGAATAGCGGCGGCGGCCAGGGCGACTAAGGCAACCTTCAGGATGTAAGGAGACATGGTTTTTATCCATACCCGGACAGCGTCGCTGTCCGGGTAAATTGGAGTGCCGTCAGTTGACGGCGATGGGTTTAGGCGCCTCGACCTGCGTCATCAGGTCGTCATCCCACTCGCCCTCGACCATGAAGTGAGCGGTCGCCCCGAGTTCCACGGCCTCAATCAGATTGTGATTGACGTAGGCGTAGACACCCGGCTGGAGGAACGTGTAGAGCGCCGAGCCCGCAGAACCACCGCGGATGAACCAGGTTTCCAGATCCTTGGCCGGCGGATTGGCGAACTTGCCCTGTTCCCAGACATAGTCGCCGTGACCGCCGATCAGATGCGGCCGCGTATCGCGGTTGGCCTGCGAATGGACGATCAACACGGTCTCGCCGACTTTCGCCTTCATGGCGTTGTCGCCGGTCAGAGATCCGACCTTGCCGTTGAACACGACATGCGTCGGGATCAGCCCGCGCATGACCTTGACGATGTCATCGTAACCGTCGCCAGCTGATTCATAGCTCTTGAAATTGCCCTTCTCGTCGCGCGGGATGTAGAAGTCGCTCTCGCCGACGTAGAAGATCTTGTCGTATTTGACCGGTTCGCCCTTGTCGTTCCTGAGCCCGTCGCGCGGCAGCACCATGATTGCGCCGTTCATGCCGGAGACGACATGCCACGGGATCATCGGACCACCGGGCGCGCAGTGATAGACGAACGTTCCCGTTCGCGTCGCCTTGAAGCGCAAGGTCACCTGTTCGCCGGGATTGATCAAGGTGAGGGCGCCGCCGCCGAGCGCACCGGTCGCGGCATGGAAGTCGATGTTGTGGGCAAGCGTGTTGGTGTCAGGATTGATGAGCGTCAGCTCGACATAGTCGTCCTGGTGCACCACCATCAGCGGGCCGGGGATCGAGCCGTTGTAGGTCATCGCGTTGAGCTTCGTGCCATCGGCATCGATGACGACAGGCTTTTCTTCGATTGTCATGGTGAACTCGACGATTTTTGGCCCGCCCTTGGCAACCTGATCGTGCGGGTGCACGAAGGGTGGCGCGACGAGCTTGATCTTTTCGCGGGGTAGCCCGCGAATGTCTGCCTTCGTCATTGTTGCCGACAATGCGGGCAGCGCCGCCACGGCGGCAGCGCCAATCGCTGCTCCAAAGAGGGCTTCGCGTCGCGTGATCATGTCAATCTCCTATCTCTCGACCGTTGCGGATGAGCAGAAGCTAAATGACCCGACGCATCGTTTCTTTGCGCTGGCGCAAATTGGTAGACGTTAATCGCAGAAACAACAGCCCTCGGAATGCGGCCATGTTATGCGCGAGATTTGAGATGGAGCAGTTTCGTGTCGCAGTTTTCTGCAACCCTGCGCAGTCACCGGCGGCTTCCTGAAGATCAGCGGCCGCTTTTGTTTTCAAATCGATCACAATTCGCGCGGCGGCCCCGTCGAGATCTTCGTACTGGCCACTCTTTCTAGGCCCAACCAAAGCCACCCAGGCCCGAGCGCACTAAGAAGGTGAGGGTGGTCCCAACGAACAGAAGTCGGTCGGATCAGCTATACCGGCATTCTGCGCGATCTGTTTTGAGACAGGCAGGGCGTTATAACGGAGTGCGCATGGACGGCACGCCAAGCATGACGAGCGCTATATGCCGAAGGAAGTCGCCGACGGCCTCCAGTCCAAAGGATATGGGAGGAGAGCAGAACTCGGCTTTGCGTCCCCGCTTTTTCGCAGCTACGAAACCATCATCACCGAGAACGGATCTGTGCGGAGGAAGAGGCCGTCCTTGACTTGCCCAATGCCGGCAACGTTCTCCGCCGCAACGATCGCTGCCTTCCGTTGACGCTCGTCGACAATCGCCCCTGTGAGTTCGACCACGCCGTCGCTGACCCTCACACCAATCAAGTCAACACCGTTCCACGATTGCCGCTGCAGTTCGGCAAGTATGGCCTTACGGATCTGGTCGTCATCGGGCGGCGTGATGCCCGGTTTCGGCAAGGTGCGGATCAGGACGCGCAGCAAATCAGTTCGCGTGATGATGCCGACGACCCTTTCCCGGTCGACAATCGGCACATTATTGATGCGGTGTTGCATCATCAAGTTTACAATGTCTGCAATCGAGGCGCCTGGAGGCGCCGAAATGACCTTTGTAATCATCACCTCATGGATGATCCGTCCGTTCGAGCGCGCATAATCATCGGCGATTGTGCCCGGGCCAAGATCAAACTCCAGCCAGCGGGGACGCGCTCGCTGAGTCCCAAGTTCCTCTCGGCGCAAGAAGTTGCTTTTGCTTACTATGCCAACCAGAGCACCGTCGCTGCCCGTTACCGGGAGGCAGCTGATCTTGTTTAAAGCATGAGCTCGACCGCTTCGGCAATCGTCGCGTTCGCATCCGTCGTGATGACTGGCTTCGTCATTATGGCTTCGGCTTGCATCCTCACCTCCTGATTTTTCGTCAGACGACGATGGGACATTGCGAGCCGCGGCGCTTTGATCTGAGTCACTTGGACCGAGGGGCATTCTCAGCGCCGTCGTCGCCGTCGATGAGAATGCGCTCCGCCGCGCCGTCGAGATCCTCGTACTGACCGCTTCTCAACGCCCACAGGAAGCCGGACAGGCCGAGTGCCCCAAGGAATAGCGCTACCGGGATGAGATAGGTGAGCGTCGTCATGAGGGTTCGGCCAAGGCGTCGACCCGCACGGGCCTGTCTTGCCGCGCGGTTTCGGAAGACGCACTCGTTGCGAAGCTTTGCAGGCGCAAGGCATTTCCAATCACGAGCAATGACGAGGCAGACATCGCGACCGCCGCGATAAGTGGAGTAACATGGCCCAGAATGGCGATCGGCACGGCCACGGCATTGTAAACGATCGCGATTGTTATGTTCTGTCGGATCAGGCGTCCCGCCTTGCGCGAAACGTCCAGCGCCAGCGGGACCGCCAAGAGGCTTTCGCGCAGAAAAACGAAATCGGCTGCGTTGCGGCCAATATCGGCGGCCGTAGCCGGTGCGATCGAGACATGCGCGGCGCTCAGCGCCGGTGTGTCGTTGAGCCCGTCGCCAACCACCAAAACCTTGTGCCCGTCTCTCGCCAGGCTTTCTATGCGTTCAACCTTGCCCGACGGGAGCAGGCAGGGAACGAAGTCATCGACACCCAACACGTCCGCAACCTCGGCGCAGGCTTTCGCGGTATCGCCCGACAGCATTTCCACCGACATCCCAGCATGCTTCAATTGATCGACGGCCGCTCTGGCGTCGGCACGCAATGCATCTTCGAAAACGAAGGATGCGACAATCATCCCGTTTTTCGTCAAGACCGTTCCGCCGTAGCCGTATTTGCCCTCACCGCCGGTTCTCGCCTTCCAACCAGCCCATCCGCGTCGACCCAGTCGCCAGGTGCTTGCGGCGTCAGTGGCTTCGATCCCGAATCCCGGGTGCTCGGTGACGGCATCGAATTTGTGTTGCCCGCCAGGAGCGGCAAAGCCTGCTATGGCCTTTGAAAACGGATGGCGGGAATGCGCGGCCATGTCTGCCGCGATTGCCAGCATGCCCGGATCGATCGAGGCCGCATTGACCAGCCGGGGCTGGCCGAGCGTGAGCGTTCCGGTCTTGTCGAACACCGCGGTATCAATCGTTGCCAGGCGCTCCATGGCCGAACCATCCTTGACCATGATGCCATTCTCGAACAGGCGCCGCGCTGCGACCACCTGAACGATCGGCACGGCGAGGCCGAGCGCGCACGGGCACGTAATGATCAGAACGGCAATGGCGATGGTTATCGCCCGGTGCCAGTCCCCGGTCGCCGCCATCCAGCCAAGGAAGGTCACGAAGGCGGTTAGATGAACCACGGGAGCATAGAGCGCTGAAACGCGATCGGCGATGCGGCGATAGTGCGCGCGGCCGCCCTCTGCAGCCTCCATGAGCCGAACCATTTCCGCCAGGAACGAATCCTTGGCGGCGGCTGTCGCCTCGATCGTTAGTGGGCCAGTGAGGTTGAGCACACCGGCCCGCACGGCTTCGCCTGGCGCCACGTTTCTGGGCGTGCTCTCACCAGAGACCAGAGAGCAATCCAGATCCGACGCGCCATGAATGATCTTGCCGTCGACGGGGATTCTCTCGCCGGCTGCAATGAGCAGCTGCATCCCCCGTTCGATCTCGCCAACCGGCAAATAGTCCCGTGCGCCGTCGCCGCGCAGCACCATGGCGCCACGCGCGCCCAACTGTGACAGATTCTTCACCGCAGTCCGGGCCCGCTCGCGCATCACGTGATCGAGCGTGCGACCGATCAACAGGAAGAACAGCAGCGATACCGACGCGTCGAAATAGGCGTGGTCGCCATGGGTGATCGTCTCATAGAGGCTCATGGCGTAGGCCAGTGACACGCCAACTGCGATCGGCACGTCCATGTTCATGCGGCCGTGGCGCAGGGCGTTCCAGGCCGAGCGGAAGAAGATGCCGCCGGCGAAGGCGAGGGCAGGAATGGCGATCAGCGCCGAGACCCAATGGAACAGGTCGCGGGTCGCGCCTTCGGCCCCGGACCAGACCGAGACCGACAGCAGCATGATGTTGCCTGCCGCAAACCCGGCAACAGCGACCGCGCGGATCAGCTCCGAAAGCGTCTTGTCCTTGTCACCGACCTTGGGGTCGAACAGATGCGCCTCGTAGCCCAACCTGCCAAGCGCGGCGACGAATGGTGGTACCTCATCCCCACGCCACCGGATCGCGACCCGCTTCGTCGACAGATTGACACGAGCGCCCTCGACTTGATCGAGCTTTCCAAGCGCCGTCTCGATCGTCTGGATGCAGGCTGCGCAATGAACCGTCGGCACCGAAAGGTCGGTCTGGCGAAGATCATCGCCAATCGATCGGCTTGCCAGCCTGATCTCCTGGCTGGATGGCAGGACCGATGAGGTGTCGACCAGATCCAGCGCCATTTCGGCGCTCGGTGCACAACAGCTCATTTCTGCGCTCCATGGGAAATGATGATCCTTCGGACTTCGCGGTAGGGCTCTGCCAGACCCGCGTCGGCGTCGACTTCGACGATCCAGACACCGTCCTTCGGCATGTGCTGCGCAGCAAACTCCTCGCCCGAGGCGAGGGCGAGCGTGACGGCCTCATCCTCTTTTTCGTAGGCGGGATGGCGAAACAGCACCTTTACGCCATGCAAGGGAACCGGCTTGCCGGCGGCATCGGTGAGGCTGTAGCGGACTTCGCCCCATGCGATGGTCAGCTTGCCAGTCCAGCCGAGGGCTGCCTGCGCGCGCCCTTCCTCGGCCTTCTTGTTGAACTGCTGGCTCGCCACATAGGTGTTTTCGACGACAAGGCCGGTCCAGCTTGTGTTGGCGAGCGTTGCCATTGTCAGATTGACCGCGATCACCACCCCGAAGAAGGCAAGGATGATGGCCAACATGTGCCTGCCGGTGAATTCGCGGGATTTGTGAGCGTTGGAGGTCATCTGGCAATCTCCGGCGCGTTGAAGGTGGCTGTGTATTGGTCCGACTCGAAGCTCGCCTTGTCCTCGACACGGAACGTGAAGGTTTGCGCTGTGACGTGGATTTGCTCGGCGGGCTGGCGCACGAAGACCTTCAGCATTTTCAGGCGGTCAGGTTCGACCGCAATGGCGAACGAGCGGCCTGCCTGGACGTCGTCGCCGACCATGCTCATTTCGGCGCCTTGCAAGCCTTGCATCGTGACGACAATCGTCCTTGGCTCGGGGATCATGTTGAGCAGTTTGACGGTATAGCCATTGCGGATCGAACCGTCGGACAGCGTGACGAACTGCGGATTGCGGTCATGCAGCACGTTCACTTCGAGCCGGTCGCGCGTCAGCAGCGAATAGAGCAGGCCCAGGCCGATCAGCGACCACATCCCCATGTAGACGTAGGTGCGCGGCCGAAAGATCTTGCGGATATGGAAATGCGCAACCTTGTCGGAGAACAGGCCATCAGCCTTCCTGACCAGCGACGGATTGACCGAACTGACGCCGCCTGCGGTCGCCAGCATCATGTTGGCGTTGTAGTCGGAGAGCGTCGCGTAGGAGATCAGCCCGCGCTCCTTGCCGAGCTTGTCCATGACGCCGTCACAGGCGTCGATGCAAAGCGCGCAGGTGATGCATTCGAGCTGCTGGCCATCGCGAATGTCGATCCCCATCGGACAGACGGCTACACAGGCATTGCAGTCGACGCAGTCGCCGACGGGCTGCCCTGCGGCAAGAACCTTCTTGGCGTGACGTGATCGCGGTTCGCCGCGCCAGTCATTGTAGGTGACGGTGAGCGAACTTTCGTCGAGCATGGCTGCCTGGATGCGCGGCCATGGGCACATATAGGTGCAGACCTGCTCGCGCATCAGCCCGCCGAACGTATAGGTCGTCGCCGTCAGCACGGCGACGGTAATGTAGGCGACAGGCGCCGCGGTGCCGGTGAAGAGCTCGCCGACCAGCGTCGGCGCATCGGCGAAATAGAAGATCCAGGCGCCGCCGGTCAGCCCACCTATGACCAGCCAGATGGCGTGTTTCGACACCCGCAGCACGAGCTTGCGGGCAGTCCAAGGCCCGGCATCGAGCTTGATACGCGCGTTGCGATCGCCCTCGATGGCCCGCTCCACGACCAGGAACAGATCGACCCATACGGTCTGCGGGCATGTGTAGCCGCACCAGGCACGGCCGACAGTCGACGTGATCAGGAAAAGACCGACGCCGGCCATCACTAGAAGTCCGGCCACATAGTAGAATTCCTGCGGCCAGATCTCGATGAAGAAGAAATAGAAGCGCCGGTTGGCGAGATCGAGCAGCACCGCCTGGTCCGGGGCAAATGGACCCCGATCCCACCGCAACCACGGCGTCAAGTAGTAGATGCCGAGCGTGATCGCCATCACCAGCCATTTGAACCGGCGAAAGCTTCCCGAGGCCCGCTTTGGGAAGATCTTCTTGCGCGCGGCATACATTGGCTGGCGCACTTTGGCGGAGTTGACCGCCTCCGCTTCGAGCCGTTCTACCTGCGTATTGTCAAGCACTGGTTTCTCCCGTCGTGCAGCTTGTGATTTCGCCGGGCAAGTGACCTTGCTGGGTGCACACAGGTGCGCGAAATACAGCGTCGACCGGATTGTGCCGCTGACTTGATTGCGCCGCGTTGATGCAGGTCAATCGCCTGGACCACGGAAACAAATCGAGGCCCGGCAGAGCCGGGCCTCGTCGCTTGGGCGGTGAAGGGCCGGGAATAGGCCCCCGTTCCTATTCCCCACCGCCTAGCGAATGGACGTAAACCGCCAGTTCCTTGACCCTGGTTTCGCCAAGGCGTCCGACCCACGCCGGCATCACGCCCTGTTTCGGCGCACGGACCTGGGCGGCGATTGCTGTTTCGCCTGACCCGTAGAGCCAGATAGCATCGGTCAGATCGGGGGCGCCGAGCTCCTTGTTGCCCTTTGCATTGTCGCCGTGGCAGGCCACGCAATTTTCGGCAAAAACCTTGGTTCCGGGTTCGACCAATGCTTGATCGCTAACGGTGCCCGACAGACTGGCGACGTAGGCGCTGACCTGTTTGATCTGATCTGCGGTGATGATGTCGCCAAAGGCCGGCATTTCCGACAGGCGCGTATCCGGATCCGATGCGAAGCGGATGCCATGCGTGATCGTCTGCTGGATCTGCTCGGCCTTGCCGCCCCACAACCAGTCGTCGTCATTGAGGTTGGGAAAGCCCTTGGAGCCCTGAGCGCCGGAGCCATGACATTGGACGCAATTGACCTTGAAAGCGGCGCCACCGGCAGCGACCGCGAATTCGCGCAACGCATCGTCGGTGGCAATCTCCGAAACGGTTTTCGATTCTACCGCAGTGACATATTTGCCCTTCGCAACTTCGGCCGCCGCAAGCTCGTTCCCGACATCGTTGCGGCTGGAATAGCCGAGCACACCCTTGGTTGCCGAGTGCAGGAGAGGCCATGCCGGATAGGCAATGGTGTAGCCGATCGCCCAGACTATGGTGATGTAGAACGTCCATACCCACCAGCGCGGAAGTGGGTTGTTGAGCTCCCTGATGCCGTCCCATTCATGGCCGGTGGTCGAAACACCAGAGATTTCATCGATGTGCTCGTCGCTCATGATCACTCGTCCTCAAGGGGAATCCGGGCAGCTTCGTCGGCCAGCTTGCGGCTGCCAGGGCGAAGGGCGAAGGCGATAGCGCCGACGAAGAAAAGCGCCATGGCGACCAGACCCCAACTGTCGGCAAACTCCCGCATCAGATTGTAATTCATGGATGAAACTCCTCAGCGGTAGCCGGCGGCTTCGTCGTAGTTCTTGAAATCGACCAGCGTGCCCAGCATCTGCAGATAGGCGACCAGCGCGTCCATCTCGGTCACCTGTTGCGGGTTGCCGTCGAAATCGCCGATCTTGGCTTTGGGGTAGCGGGCTTCGAGGCCGGATGTGTCGGCGTTGGGATCGGCCTGGGCCATTAAATCCGCATTGGCGTGCGCGATCATGTCATCGTTGTAAGGGACGCCGACCCGCCGGTTGGCAACCAGATGCGTGGAGAAGTCCTTCACGTCGATCGGCGCGTCCTTGAGGAACGCGTAGCTGGGCATGATCGATTCCGGGACGACCGAACGCGGATTCGAAAGGTGGTCGACGTGCCATACATTCGAGTAGCGGTCGCCGACGCGCGCTAGGTCCGGCCCGGTTCGCTTCGATCCCCATTGGAATGGGTGATCGTACATCGACTCGGCTGCCAGGCTGTAGTGACCGTAGCGCTCGACTTCGTCGCGGAACGGCCGGATCATCTGGCTGTGGCAGAGGTAGCAACCCTCGCGCACATAGATGTTGCGCCCGACAAGTTCGAGCGGCGAGTAAGGGCGCATGCCTTCGACCTTCTCGATCGTGTTGTCGAGATAGAACAGCGGTGCGATCTCGACGATGCCGCCGACGGTCACCACAAGAAGCGAGCCAACGAGAAGAAGCGTGGCGTTCTTCTCGACGAGTGCGTGTCTGTCCATCAAGCCCATTTTCTGGCTCCTTATTCGGCAGGCTGAAGGGCGGGTACAGAGCCGGGCATCGGCTCCTCCTCGCGCTGGTATCCTAGAATGGTCATGCCGATGTTCCAGGCCATGATCAGGGTGCCGGATAGGTACATGGCTCCGCCGATCGCGCGCATGACGTAGTAGGGGTGCATGGCGGCCACGGTTTCGGCGAAGGAGTAGACCAAGAAGCCCTGCTCGTCGTATTCGCGCCACATCAAGCCCTGCATGATGCCGGACACCCACATGACCGCGGCATAGACAACGATGCCGAGCGTCGCCAGCCAGAAGTGCCAGGTGACGAGCCGCAGCGAATAAAGCCGTTCGCGGTTCCACAGCTTCGGCACCATGAAGTAGATCGCGCCGAACGAGATCATGCCGACCCAGCCGAGCGCACCAGAGTGCACATGGCCAATGGTCCAGTCGGTATAATGCGACAGGGAGTTGACTGTCTTGATCGACATCATCGGGCCTTCGAAGGTGGACATGCCGTAGAAAGCGATGGCCATCACCATCATGCGGATGATCGGATCGGTGCGCAGCTTGTCCCAGGCGCCCGACAGCGTCATCAGGCCGTTGATCATGCCGCCCCATGACGGCATCCACAGCATGATCGAAAACACCATGCCGAGCGTCTGCGCCCAGTCGGGCAGGGCGGTGTAGTGCAGGTGATGGGGCCCGGCCCAGATGTAGAGAAAGATGATCGCCCAGAAATGGACGATCGACAGGCGGTAGGAATAGACCGGTCGGTTCGCCTGCTTGGGCACGAAATAATACATCATGCCGAGGAAGCCGGCGGTCAGGAAAAAGCCGACGGCATTGTGGCCGTACCACCACTGCGTCAGGGCGTCCTGGACGCCGGAAAAGGCGGAGTAGCTCTTGGAGCCGAGGAAGGAGGCCGGCATCGACAGGTTGTTGATCACATGCAGCATCGCGATGGTCACGATGAAGGAGAGGTAAAACCAGTTGGCGACGTAGATATGCGGCTCCTTGCGCTTCAGGATCGTGCCGAGGAACAAGATGAGATAGGCGACCCAGACGATGGTCAGCCAGATGTCCACGTACCATTCGGGTTCCGCGTATTCGCGGCTTTCAGTGATGCCGAGCAGGTAGCCAGTCGCGGCCATGACGATGAAAAGCTGGTAGCCCCAGAACACGAACCAGGCGAGATCGCCGCCGAACAGGCGGGCGCGGCAGGTTCGTTGCACGACATAGAGAGACGTGCAGAGCAATGCGTTGCCGCCGAAGGCAAAGACGACGCCCGACGTGTGCAGCGGTCGCAAGCGGCCGAAATTGAACCACGGCTGGATGTTGAGATCCGGGTACGCAAGCTGCAACGCGATGACGACGCCGACAAGCATGCCGACGACACCCCAGAACATTGTGGCGATAGCCCCGTAGCGGATGGGACCATCCATATAGGCTGATGGATCGACCGCGACTGCCGGCGCGAAACTCGTGTTGCGAAGGAGAATAGCGACAAAGCCGAGCAGCACCAAGAAGAGCACCCACATATGCTGTCGGAATGGCTCGTCAACGCCGAAGCCGGCAGCCACAAAAGCTGCAAATGTGAACAGGCTCAAAGCGAAGATGTGCGTGCCGAACTTCATGACATGTCCCCGAGGTCGACTCCGATGCGCGGACGTCAATCCGCAGGAACAGCAATTCAGCAGTCGCCCCTTCGCCGCCTTGATCCATGTCAAAGCCATTTGCATTTGGATTGGGCAGCCTCGAACCGCAAACGATCAGGAGACTGTTATTGAACAGGGAGAGGGAGCCGGCATCGTCGCTGTTCGAAACAAGTCGCGCCAGTTCGATACTGGCAGGTCGATCTGACAGAGAAACGGTCCCGGCGGCGGTGATGAAGCGTGCGCATCTGGAAAAGCTGCAGCTCTGCGATGCCCTGGAAAGCATCGCCGACACCCTGCCCAAGGTCGATTGCCTGGCATCCCTGGCTGCAGCAAACGCGATAGTTCCGCTGTTGCGCAGCATTCATCGATACGAAGAGACGGTGATCTTTCCGGCCTACGAGGCCGCTTTAAGCGGCGGCGATGCTTCAACCCGGCGACTGCGTGCCGAACACGTCGAGGACGAGTGCTTTGCCGGCGAGGTGACTGAAATCCTGCTGGCGATTGGCCATGGCGAGCCGGTCGAGAATGCCGAGGCTGTCGGCTTCATGCTGCGCGGTTTCTTCGAAAGCATGCGCCGGCATATCGCCTTTGAACGCGAGCACGTCTTGCCGATGATCGGCGTCGTCGATTGAGCCTAGGCGCCAGAGCGTCGCTGCAGCCGGGCCAGGCTGTCGACGGTCACTTCCCTGTTGTTCTCTATCCGGATCACGTCATCTGATCGCAGCCTGGTCAGCTGGCGGCTCACCGTTTCGATGGTCAGACCAAGGAAATCGGCGATGTCCGCGCGGGTCAGCGGCAGATCGAAACATGTCGACTGGGCGGCCGCGTCAAGCGTGGGGTCGATGTTTTTGGCGATCATCAGGAGAAAACTCGCCACTTTTTCCGAAGCGCTCTTCCGCCCCAGCGTCAACATCCAGTCGCGGGCTTCGTCGAGTTCATTCAGCGCCTGCTTGAGCAGACGATGCTCAAGCTCCGGTGATTCCTTCATCATCCGTTCGATGGCCGCCTTTGGAAACGAACACACGGAAACGGCGGTTGCGGCTTGGGCGTTGATCGCGCTTTCCACCTTGAAGGGCCTGCCTAGAAAATCGGGGGCGAACTGGAGGCCAACAATCTGCTGGCGTCCGTCAGAAAGGCTCTTTGTCAGCTTGACGACGCCAGAAAGCACGTTCGAATAGCTGTCGACGGTCTCGGTGTCGCCAATCAGTTCAACGCCTGGTTCAACACTGTGCTTCGATGAGCTCTTGGCCAGCCCCACCAATTGATCGGGATCGAGCGCGCCGCAAACGCCGCGGTGCCGTGCTTCGCACGATTGGCAAAGCACGGGAATGCCGGCGCTGTGAACATCCTGACGCACTGTCACCACGATCGCCCGAGAAATTCGAAGTTCCAGCAGGATATAGCATCGGTCCGAGAAAAAGCCTTGCGGCAGTTTGTCCGCGGCAAGACGGCATTGACCGAAATCAAGGCTTCCGGTGTCCAATGCAATCATTGTCGCGCCATGCAAAGTGGAGCGGGTAGAGACATGCGGCCGGAATTGCTTGCCAGACTTGCTGAGAACGTGCCGCGCTATACGAGCTACCCGACCGCGCCGCACTTCCACCCGGGCGTCGGTGCCCTTGTCTATCGAAGCTGGCTGGAAGCGCTTGAGAACGGTGATGAGATTTCACTCTATCTGCATATTCCTTACTGCGACAGGCTCTGCTGGTTCTGTGCCTGTCACACCAAGCAGACACGTCACTATGAACCGGTGACGGCCTATCTCCGCTCGTTGCATGCCGAGATCGCCACCATTGCCCGTATTGTCGGCGGCAAGGCGGGCGTGCGCGCCGTCCACTTCGGTGGCGGCTCTCCGACGATGCTGAAGCCCGAGGACATGGTTATGCTGGGTGAAGCATTGCGTGCGAACTTCGATTTCCTTCCGGACGCCAAGATCAGCGTCGAAATCGATCCCAATGATATGGATGATGCTCGGCTCGATGCGCTTGCCGAGATCGGCATGACCCGGGCAAGCCTCGGCGTTCAGGATTTTGACCCGAAGGTGCAAAAGGCAATTAACCGCGAGCAGAGCTTTTTGCAGACCAAAGCGGTGGTGGACGGCGTTCGTTCGCGCGGCGTCGCTTCGGTCAATCTGGACCTGCTCTACGGCTTGCCACACCAAACCAGGGAGAGCGTCTCCTCCACCGTCGCGCAGGCGTTGACCCTGGAGCCGGATCGGATGGCATTGTTTGGCTACGCGCACGTGCCCTGGTTCAAGAAGCATCAGACGATGATCGACGAGGCATGGTTGCCGGGTCCGGCGGAGCGGTTTGCTCAATCACAACTGGCCGCTTGTCTTATGCTGAACGCGGGATATGAAGCCGTCGGCTTCGACCATTTCGCCAGGCCCAACGATGCGTTGGCCGTAGCGGCCCGAACCGGGTGCCTGCGCCGCAATTTCCAAGGCTACACGGAGGATCGCTGCGAAACATTGATCGGCCTGGGACCATCATCCATCAGTCAATTTCGCCAAGGATATGCGCAGAACATGCCGTCGACCGCGGAGTATGGACGCATGGTGTCGGACGGTGGATTGGCGGCTGTGCGCGGTATCGCGCTTTCCGACGACGACGGCGTTCGCGGTTGGATCATCGAGAGGCTGATGTGTGATTTTGCGTTCTCGGCGATCGAACTGGTGGAGCGCTTTGGCGCAGCTGGCCAAAGGCTTCTGCTCAAGGCAAGCTCCACCGCCCTGCGTGATCCCGAGGGGTTGCTTGAACTTGATGGTGACCGCTTCGTCGTGCCGGTGGAAAGTCGCCCCTTTGTCAGAAGCGTCGCGGCGAAATTCGACAAATATCTCGAAACCGGCAAAGCCAGGCATTCGGTAGCGGTGTGAACATCGGCCCGGTCAGAAGTGTTCGCCAGCCTTGAACGGGCCGATGCGGGTGCCTGCCGCGATCAGATAGGCGGTCGACCAACCGTGCCACCAAGTATCTCATCGCATGCGTGACGGCGATCAGACCAAACGGGTGGATCAAGACCGTTAGACTTATGACGACGGTGCCGATGAGCAGATTGAAGATCATCGTCGGAACGTAAAGATCGATACGGCGCCTTCCTTGCTCGAAATCAAAACCGGCATGTTTTCGCCTATACGGCGCAGATCGTCGACCGGGTCAGGAACCGCTTCTCCCGTCTATTGTCGAGGAAGAACATACCGCCGCGACCAGGCACCACGTCGATGATAAGATCGGTATGCTTCCAGGCCTCGAGTTGCGATGCCCCGATGTAGAACAGTGCGTCGCCGATGTGGCCAAGCAGCACGTCCTGGTCGCCGACGATGAATCCGGCCGACGGATAGCACATCGGCGAGGACCCGTCGCAGCATCCGCCGGACTGATGGAACAGCACCGGGCCATGACCGGCAACAATCTCCGCGATCAGTTCAAGGGCAGCCGGCGTCGCCGAGACTTTCGCATGCATGGTCTTTTCCGATTTCAAAATTATGGCGCGGCCGTGCCAGGACCGCGCCAATGAGCCAAAGAGTCGATCAGAAGAAGCCGAGCTTCTTGGGGGTATAGCTGACCAGCATGTTCTTGGTCTGCTGGTAGTGGTCGAGCATCATCTTGTGGGTCTCGCGGCCGATGCCGGACTGCTTGTAGCCGCCGAAGGCCGCATGCGCGGGATAGGCGTGGTAGCAGTTCGTCCAGACCCGGCCGGCCTGGATCGCACGGCCGAAGCGGTAGGCACGGTTGCCGTCACGCGTCCAGATGCCGGCGCCGAGGCCGTAGAGCGTGTCGTTGGCGATCGACAGCGCCTCGGCGTCGTCCTTGAAGGTCGTGACCGAAACAACCGGTCCAAAAATCTCCTCCTGGAAGATGCGCATCTTGTTGTGGCCCTTGAACACGGTCGGCTTGACGTAGTAGCCGCCCGCCAGATCGCCAGGGAGCACATTGCGCGCGCCGCCGGTCAGCACCTGAGCGCCTTCCTGGCGGCCGATGTCGATGTAGGACAGGATCTTTTCCATCTGCTCGGACGAGGCCTGTGCGCCGATCATCGTGGCCGGATCGAGCGGATCGCCCTGCACAATGGCCTCGACACGCTTGAGGGCACGCTCCATGAACCTGTCATAGATCGCTTCATGGATGAGGGCGCGGCTCGGGCAGGTGCAGACCTCGCCCTGGTTCAGTGCGAACATGACGAAGCCCTCGATCGCCTTGTCGAAGAAATCATCATCCTCGGCAATGACATCCTTGAAGAAGATGTTGGGCGACTTGCCGCCCAGTTCCAGCGTGACGGGGATCAGGTTCTGGCTGGCATACTGCATGATCAACCGGCCCGTCGTGGTCTCGCCGGTAAACGCGATCTTGGCAATGCGCGGCGAGGACGCGAGCGGCTTGCCGGCCTCGAGGCCGAAGCCGTTGACGATGTTCAGCACGCCCGGCGGCAGCAGGTCGCCGACAAGGTCGGCCCACAGCATGATGGCGGCCGGCGTCTGCTCGGCAGGTTTCAGGATGACGCAGTTTCCAGCGGCAATTGCAGGAGCAAGCTTCCAGCATGCCATCAGCAGCGGGAAGTTCCACGGGATGATCTGGCCGACCACGCCGAGCGGCTCATGGAAATGGTAGGCGACGGTATCGTCGTCGATCTGGGAAAGGCTGCCTTCCTGGCCGCGCAAAGCGCCGGCGAAATAGCGGAAATGGTCGATGGCAAGCGGCAGGTCGGCCGCGGTGGTTTCACGGATCGGCTTGCCGTTGTCCCAGGTTTCGGCGCACGCCAGAAGATCGAGGTTTTCCTCCATCCGGTCGGCGATGCGGTTGAGGATGAGCGACCGCTCGGCCACGCTGGTGCGTGCCCAGGTGTCCTTGGCGGCATGCGCGGCGTCGAGGGCAGCCTCGATGTCCTGAGCGTCAGAGCGGGCCACCTCGCACAGCAACCCGCCATTTACCGGCGAGAAGTTTTCGAAATAGCGACCGGAGCGCGGCTCGGCCCATTTGCCGCCGATGAAATTGCCATAACGCTTGTCGAAGGGCACCCTGACCGAGCGCGAGAATTCAACCTTGTTCACATCTACCTCCCAAAGCTGACGCCGCGGAATGCGACGCGTGGAGGAGATATGCTTGCGCAGATGCTGATTGTCAGGCCGCCGAAACCAGGTCGTTCGTGCGAGTGTCGCAGAACTGAGACACTTCGGTCGCAAACTCAGTGAGAACGCCCCAACTCGAAGCGCTTCAACTTGCGATGCAGAGTCGCCCGACTGATTCCGAGCGCCTCGGCGGCCGCTGAAATGTTCCCCGAGGTATGAGCCAGGGCTCTCTGAAGCGCAGCGCGCTCGGCCCGGTCGAGGCTGCCTTCCATCCCTTCGGCGCCACTCAGCACGTCCATTGCGGCCAAGCTTCGTGTCAGCGATCCTTGGGAAATGCCCAGCGCGATCCGCGCCGGTCGCGTCGCTCCGACCACGAGATCGTCGGAGTCGATCGCGATGAGCCCGCCGAGCCCACCATTCGTTTCCGGAAGGAGAAGGACGCGCGCACGGGGAAATGCCCGGCGAAAGTTCTCCGCCTCGATTCGCTTTGCGGCGTCCGCGACCGCGACCGAGATCAGATTGGTGAACGCCTCGGTGAGATCGGCGCGACAAGACGATACGTCAAGCGCCGCTGCGAGGTTGCCTTCGTGATCGTAGATCGGCGCTGTCGTGCAGCTCAGCAGCGTATTGCGTGCATAGAAATGCTGATCACGATGGATTGTCAGCGCTCGCCGCTCGGCGAGACATGTTCCGATGCCATTGGTGCCTTCGCTCTCTTCGCCCCAGACCGAGCCCGTCCACAGTCCCCATTCCTCGAAGGTCTCGTTGTCGGAGGCAGCGCCACGGCGATCCACCGGAACTCCGTCGAGGTCGGCCAGAAGCACGCAGCACCCAACGCCGCCAACCGCGAGATAGAGCCTGTCGAGGCTGGACTGCGCCGCCACTTGCAGCGGCTCTATCCTCTGCCTGGCTCTTCTGAACTCGGCTTCCGTCAGACGCTTGGGCGATTTGCGCTCGGCGGGATCAAGCCGGTGCAGGTTCGAGGAGCGTTGCCACGAAGCGACCAATGCCGATTTTGCTGCCGCGTCGGAATTGATCGCAGCCTGGACGCGATCTTCATGATGGCCGGCCGAGTGCCCGTTCACGCTGTCCTCCCGCTCTCGAAACTTTCCCTTGTCTGTTCGGTCACATTCTTTTTCAGGGAAATGCCCGTCATGGTGAAGCTTGTTTCCCAAGTTGGTCACCGAGCTGTCAATTCGTCGAAGGAACTAGTTTGTGCCATCCGGCGGCTCGGAGACCGTCCGCGGGAGTTCCATTGGCACGCCATCGGCCGCCAACTGCACACGTCTACAGGTGATAGGAGCCGTTGATATTGATGTGCGCAAATCAGCGTCAAATCGTTGGTCTTGCCGCAAAAAAAGAGGTCGGAAAACTTGTCAAACCCGCACACGATTGTGGCGCAAGGCGATTGCGCTCCGTCGGGGCCAGTAGGTCGCGGCCGAAAGAAAGCAACGGGCCCATCCACGCTTAGCCCGCACCTCCGAAGGCCGAGGTCACAGGTTTGAATCCTGTCGGGTGCGCCAATTGTAGCATAAATAGCAGATAGTTAGCCGAGGATTATTTAGCAATTGTCCTCGCGCTTGCGCGGAAGCGCTACGGAAGCACAAGAGGGCAGTACCAATTTCGATGCACCCCTCCTGTGGAAAAAATGCCATTGGTGTCTTATTGAGGGACTGGAAGAGGCCGCTGGTGCTCGCAAGGTACTTGTTGAGGCCGCAAAGAAGGCCGGTATTCTGGTTGAACGGGATTCTTGGGTTGAGTGCCGGTCGCTTTCCATCGGGTGTCGGCATTCCGTAGTATAGACAGAGCACTGAGGTCGGACCCGTCCATGTGCAACGATTACGAGCAGCATGTCGTTTGGTCCGACTATTGCCGGATGATGGCGTCGCTTGCGCTCAAAGTCCCCGCCCACCAAACCGAACTCGATTTGCCACAAGCAGACGACGTCCGCATCAATGATCCAGCGCCGATAATGCGCGTTGCAGACGATGCCATCGAACTGGCATCGATGACGTTCGGATTTCCACCGACAGGACCAAAGGGCGGCCCGGTGTTCAACTTCCGCTCCGAAGGCCGGCAATTCGGGAATAGCCAACGCTGCCTTGTTACCGCATCAGCGTTCTTCGAATTCACAGAAACGAAATATCCGAAGGCGAAACATCGCTTCACGCTGAACGGCTCTCCATTCATGGCCGTCGCTGGGCTTTGGCGCGAAGCTGTCGGCAACAAGCCGCCCACCTTCACCATGCTGACGACCGACCCCGGGCCGGATGTTGCGCCGCACCACAATCGATAGGTCGTGGTCCTTCAGCCCGAGAACTGGGCGGCTTGGATCAACCTGACGAAGGCCGAGGCTGAGCTTTTGCGGCCGCTTCCAGCCGGCTCGCTGTCGGTGGAGACAGTTCGCCCCGAAAGCTCGTGACTCAGCTGCGCAATATCTCCGGCACGCTTAGGGGACCAAGATTGACAACCGGTGTGTATTCGCCCGTACGGCGCCAGGCGCCCCGCACCTTTCCATTCTCCCGATCCCGCCTTGGATCGAACATCAGCCCATCGAAGTGATTACGGAACGCCTGTGCAGATGCGGCATCGCCGAAGCAGTGGAGCCGATAGCTTTCATATTTGCCATTCGGCCATTTCGCCTGCACGTGCCGCGTTTGGTGCTTAAGCCCTCGTTCCTGGCAGAACTTCGCGATCATGGTGAAGTTCCGCTCGGTGCAGAGATCGTCCGGCAACGCAACCTGGTGTGGCCAGTCGCGATCGATCGCCGACGGCGTTGGTAAGCTCCGACCTGCGTTTGATCACTATTCGAAATGCATGGACTGGCCGCGCATCATTGCCAAGATCAGCGCGATTGCAGGATTTGCCGGCGGCTTTTCCATATGCAAGGAACCGTCGAAATCGCGCCATGCCGCCATGCGCAATTCATCATCGTCATCGCTGGCGAATGGGTCGAAAACATGGGCATCGCAGGGATCTCGATCAATCTCGATGGTCCAGTCCTTAAGCGCTTTGCGTGCCATCTCTTTAACCTGTGCAAGGTCACTGGTGAAGAAGGGGATGCGGTCGCCATCCTCCGAGAGCGGCTCAACCCGATCCAGCGTCGGCCGCTCGGGAACCCAACCGAGAACGAAGGCAATATCGAAATCGATGTGGCGATCCGGACCGGTCGAAATCTCCAGGCGTTTGACGACATCAGGATAAAGTTGCTTCCGCTGCGGCCAGGTGTCTGGATCCGCTTGAGCTTGCAATTTCGTGCGGGGAATGTCGATCAATTCCATGATCTGATGGTGCGGAACTTTTTCTTCCGGCCAGCCCGCACAACATGCAACCGCGGCAGCCTCGTCGGCCTCCAACCAAATTGTGGCGGCTCGGTCCTCCTCCGCGGTAGGCTTATCGTCCTCGGGAAAGCCCTTAATATCCCAGCTTTCCAACGCAAACAGGCCTTCCGCACCCTGCAAAGCCGTAATGCCGGCGCGTTCAAACACTGCTTCTGCTGCCGCGATACCGCGCGCAAGCTCCTGCGCCGTGGCGTCCTCAATGTTCAAGCGAAGTTCCATGGTTCGCCTCCTATTGGGCTAGTCAGCCAATAGTGAACAAAATGAGAACAAAGTGTCAAGAGCGCCCTTGACGAGAGAGGAATATGTTCCTTATTTCAGCGTAATCTTGAGCAGCAAACCATGGCCGGCGTCAATCGCGCTGGCCGGCGAAGCTATGGCGAAAACAGCGGAAGACAATTTTCGGATCGAGGTATGGGATCGCGAGGAGCAGGCTTTGTCCGAAACCATTTCGCGTTCCCCTGACTCGACAGTGAGTCAGGCAGCCTGGCAAGCCGCCATCCGGCGCCGGCCGGGCATGTTGCTGATCCACTACAACAGTCGGCATGTGATGGAGAAAATCCTGACACCAGGCGAAGTGAAGATCGCACCGCAGGCCATCATCGACGGCAGCGTTCACGCCGGTCTCGATATTGCGCTCGGAGATCTTCGCGAATGGCATGTGTTGCGGGCCTGGTGCAGATCCTGTTCGAACCATGCAACGGTAAAGCCTGCCGGGCTCATCGAACGCTATGGAAAAGGCGCTCTGTTCAGTTCAGTCGAGCGCGCGCTTTTCTGCACGAGTTGTGACAGGGGCGGGCCTGTCAGGCTGGAAATTCACAAGCTGCCACGCAATTGAGGCGAGCCGAAACGGTGCAAGACTGGCGGACCGCCGCGGACGGGGACAGTCGGTCCCGCGTCCCGTCCTGCGGCCGGCGCTATGCTGACGCTCCTACGGCTGTCCCGTTTACCGCCCGCGGCGGGGGCGAATTTCCTCCGTCCTCCGCGCGACACCCGTCCACCGTTGCGGACGCGCGAAGGACTGCGGCTTATACGCCGTTCTTGCTTGAACGCCGGCAGTCGCCGGCGTGGAGATAGAGGGAGGCGAAGCGCATCGTCTGGAAAGACAGGAGAGAAAAATGCTGTGACTGCCTACGCATTCCCGTCGGCTTCGCTCTCCTCGTCGATGGTGCGCACGCCGCGCCTCGGAGCGGCCATCTCAAGCTGTGCGTCTGAAATGGGATCGGAAGGAGAAGAATCGAAGCGATGGTGGGTTGGCGGCAGCCATCGCGGCATTGCTGGTGGGTTGGCAGCGTATGGTGCGCTGCACGACGACTTCGCGCTACCCGTTGGGTATCTCGACGGGCGAGATTTCCATTTTCATCGCGCGGCGGCCTGGCTGATGTTCGCCGGGTTCGCTTGCCAAGCTGCAGCTATCTTGGTCGCGGTCGATGCTGTTCCTGAAAATGATGAGCCTAGTGTGAAGAGTGTCCGCTCAGGGGCCGTGTATGGACGGCTCTCCGTTGGCAAGGGATTCTTTGAGCGTTGCCGTTGCTGGTTGGTGCGGCCATGTATCCGACCTGTAGGTGCGGCCTATCATGTGCCGCTGGCCATAATGCCATTCGCGCGTCTCAGGTCCCGATCGTAAGCTCGCACTCGAGGTGCACGGCCCCAGTGGGTTTTCCTGATCCGGCGGTATCAACCGGCTTTGTGCATTAGCTCCTGTCCGCCCTTTCCAACCTCGTCAGCGATCGCTCGCCTTATCTTGTTCTATGCGATGACCGGGTCCCTGTAGCGCTCGCCGTTCGTCATCAGTGCCCAGACCATCCGGGCGGTCTTGTTGGCCAACGCAACCGCCGCAACCTTGGCTGTTCGCCGCGCCATCAACTGCACGAGCCATGGCCCTCCTGGTACCGTTGCGCTCGGCATAGCGGATGACCGCCATCGCACCCACCACGAGCAACTGCCGCAAGTAGCGATTGCCGGCCTTGGAGATACTGCCGAGCCTCTCCTTTCCCCCGCTCGAGTTCTGCTTCGGCACGAGTCCGATCCATGCCGATAGACAGCGCCCCGACTTGAACGCATGCGCATCGGCGACCGTAGCCACGAATGCACTCGCCAGCAGCGGGCCGACGCCTGGGATCTCCATCAACCTGCGACCAAGCTCGGTCTCACGCGCATTCGCCCGAACCCTACGATCGTTCTCGAGTATCTGTTTCTTCACGACCCCGAGCTGCGCTCAAGCATGCCAAGGCATAGCCGCGCGTCAGCTGGTATCCTGGCCTCGTTCTCGTCGTTGACGACCACGAGCAGTTGCTCAATCCCATTCCGCCCGATCGGCGCTACGATCCCGAACTCGGATAGGTGTGCCCGCAACGCGTTCGATATCTGCGTGCGCTGGCGGTTGAGCATCAACCGGACCCGGTGCAGCATCATCACACTTTGCTGCTCGGGTGATTTCACAGGCACGAAGCGCATGGTCGGCCGAGTGACCGCCTCGCAGATCGCCTCTGCATCTGCGGCATCATTCTTCTGCCGCTTCAGATAAGGCTTCACATATTGTGCCGGCAGTAATCTCACATCATGGCCACGTGCAGTCAGTTCTCTCGCCCAATAATGCGACGAGCTGCAGGCTTCGATACCGACCAGGCAACGTGGCAGGCTCTCGAAGAATGCCATCACGCGCCCACGCGTCAGCTTCCTGCGAACGACAACCTCACTCGCCGCATCCACCCCGTGGATTTGAAACACTGACTTCGCAATATCCAGACCAATCGTCGTAACGTTGCCCATTATAGATCTCCTCCAGCTTCTGGCCCAACGATCATACCGCAGGGCGGGAGGAGAGCCGTCCACCGCATCACAAGCGGACTGACAGCTACCAGGAGGAGATCATCTAAAGCTGGCATCCCGCTGTCCAACTCATCTCGTCCGGAAGGGCGATTTGATGCGATCACTATCTAGAAAGCCGAATGCCAGCCTTCGCGACTTATATTAGTCCTGACGGGGAAGTGGCCTTCACGCGCTGGGCTCACATCGGGACTCAGGGCCGTCGAATAAATGCCGGGGTTCCAGGCACCGGATTGAGCTTCACGCGAAAGCTTGGGTGCAAGCGCCCGAAGGCGTTAGCCGAAAATATCGACGAGATGCCGTCACCTCGCCAAAGCTTTTTTGTCCGAGGCGCTGTCGGCGCATTTCGAGTGGCGACGCGGCGTTGATACTTGTTCTCGTCGCAGGGTTGCTCAACCGCTAACGGGCAACCGTATTCGCGCCCGTCGTCCCACAGATATTCTATCGATATCCAGGCGTGAAAGTAACGATGTTTCTCGAAATCAAGGAGATTCACCAAGCGCACGGCAATTTTTGATGCAAAGACCGGTGTTGAGTGGCAAGGTGCACTGGGGATATAGGGAGGCGGGGAGCCTGATGTACGCAAGTATGAGCCAGAAGCTGGCCAGCTATGGCCAGTGGACATACCGTGGCGCGTGGGCACTGGAGATCATAGCTTCAATCATTGGCCTTGCCACGGGTCTTGTATTGGGCGTCCAAGCCTTCGAAGCAAGTCAGTCTGCAACCGCGATGGACCTCATTCTGGCCAGTGCGCCGTTCTTCATCGTCTCGATCGCAGAGCTTACGAAGATTCCGATAGCCACCCTTTTGTACAGCGCCTCCTGGTTATGGAAGCCGTTTATCCTGGTGTTTCTTCTTCTTTTGGCCGGTATCACTTTTGAGACGGTCTTACTGGGCCTGGAGCGAGCCGGCACCCTTCGCGAACTGCAATATGAGGAGCTGGCCGATGGGATCGACACGCTTAACAGAGAGAGCGCGAAGCTGACCGCCTCCGATCAGACCGCGCAGCAGACTGACCAGGTCGCGAAGGCAAGGGCGGATCTGGAAGAGGTGAGTGCGCTTGCCGACAAAGCTCGCAAGGAGATTCAAGACCGCATCGCCGATGTCGATTCGGAACTCCAGGCTGCCACTGTGTTGACGCCGGAGGCGGCCAGAGCAAGAGAACAGGTTCGCGAGAGCGAGCAAAGGCGAGCGGACTTGATTGCCGAACGAGACGGCAAAGTTAAGCAGGCCGTAGAGGAATTTGAAAGACAGAGGGACAGTTTCGTCCAGCGGATCAAAGACGCTCGAGAATCTGGCGATGCTGCGTCCGTGAAGCACTGGGAAGACGAGATCGGAAAACTTGCCAATCCTCGCACCAAGATGGAAGCGAAATACGAACCGCAAATCGTCGCCATAGATCAAGAGATCGCGGCCGCCCGAACAGAGTTCGACCGCTTGAGGGCCGAAAGCCCCGAGATGACCACCGACCAGAAGCAGGTGCTTCAAAACCGGCGAAGTGACCTCGAAAAGTCGCTGGACGCCACGGCCGCGGATTGGGAGCAGCGCCTCAACCAGGCGCGGAGTACGTTGGCTGCCGCCCAATCGGCGGAGGCCTCCCAGGATAAGGTATTGGCTGCAAATCAGGCGCGGCGCGACGAAATTGCGAGCCAATTGGGCGAACTTGAAAAGAAGCGGATCCCGCTCGCTCGAACAGACCAGATTCGACGCATCGCAGCTCGCTGGTACGGCGAAAAGCCGGAGGAAGTAAGCGAGGCCCAAGCAGGAAAGGTTGCGGCAATCTGGTTCGGCTCGCTCGCCGTAATTGCCGGATTGGCCGGTCCGATCACTGCCATGGTGGCTCTCGGCTTGCAGAGAATTGCAGCACAGGCCGAAGACCGCTCTGAGAGCCGGCTGTCGAGACTGATCAGACGAGTGCTATTAAGATGGCGCTGGCGCCGTGTTCGCACCGTTAAGGTCCCTTTTGAAGTGGTTGTCGACAGGGAGGTCGAGAAACGGGTTGAGGTTCCCGTCGAGAAGGTCGTGAAAGAAATCCTCTATGTGCCGGTTTTGACCGACGATCCTGATGCTCTTCGAAAGGCGCTGAACGAGGATTTGCCTGCGGAGGTCGCCGATCTCGTCAAGGTGTCTGCAAAGGGTGGTCGCAAACGTGCTGATCCGGCATAACACGGCCCTTTTTGAGCGGGCTGTTGATCTGGTCGTCAAACAGGCGGCCATCCCGACGCTGCAGGCTGAGGCTGCAGCGCATGACAAGATAGCCCGCGCAAACGCCTTCAGGAGGATGATGACGGGCGGTGCGATCGCGATCGCTGCTGTTGGTATCGGTTACGGGGCGGCGCTGTTCTTCGGGCGAGACCACCAGCTGCCTCCCGTCGTCGACACAACGCAAACCGAAAAACGCGACGACAGGATACCAACAACGGAGAAATTACCCCAGGACAGTAAGACGGAGCGGACGGAAGCGCCTGCCCCCGAAGTGACTCCCAAACCGGACACGACAACTCCGACTCAGGCTCCAAAACCACCTGACGTCGTAACCGCGGACTTCAACAAGTTCCTCACTCGAGAAATCGACTGGCAGGGTTCGCATTGGTCCTTGGTTTCTGGCCATCATTTCAATGACGAACACGATGCGACTTGGGACCATGCCTGGTGTTACACACGCCGGCTTGTTAATGGCGTCGATGTAAATGTGGACCTGGTGAACCGGGCCTCCCCAACGGCGCGGCCGCAGGCGCCGGTGTCGCCTTCGATGACTCTCGCGTCCATCGGTGTGAATGACGCATCAGCTTTGGAACTCGCTTCGAAATGCGTATGGCTCGACAAAAGCAGCTTCAGCGCCAATGACTACGAGGCCCCAGCGGGCCGAGCCGAGGCGGCCAACAAACTCGTTGCCCAGGATGGCTGGGATGCGATGGGCTCCGACCTCCCGAGTATGCCGCTATGGAATGTATCATTCGACCAATGTCAGACCCAATGCGAGGGCGACAATCGCTGCGCTGCCATCACATACGACAAAAAGCACTCTGCATGTTTCATGAAAGGGGACGCATCTGTTTTGGTGAAGGATCCAGATGCCACCATGGCAGCCAAGCAGGTTGTTGGGGGTAAACTTCAATACTCCAGTCTCGTTTTCTACAAGAACACCGTTGTGGTGGGTGAGTCCTATTCGAACGTCCCTAGCGCATATGCCGATTGTGTCATGGCATGTGCGATGGATCAGAAATGCTTGGGCTTCAATTTCGATTCCCCGAACAAGATGTGTTCAATGCTGGATCGGGTAGACTCGCTGGCCCTGTTTAAGGGGGTGGCTTCGGGGAGCAAGACAGCGGGGAATTGATGACCGTTAGGCGACCACACCCTAGGGCGCCGGCGCGGCCTCTGTTGGCTTGTGCGGGCGGCGTCGCCTATTCCTCTTGGGGAGTGAGGGCGTGGACAAATCCCGATACGACAATCGGTCCGACCAATGGCGCAAACGCAGAGGCGCACAACGACGACGTGCACGTCTGCTGGCGAGCATTCCGAAGCGGCTGGTGTTCGTGACGATAGCGGCGATTGCCGCCTACGTGACGCAGTTCGTCCTGCAGCACAGTGAAGACGCACCCGACCTGAATGTTTCCCACTGGATTGGACGTTCACCGGACCCGATCGCCGGGATTGCTTCGGTGATCGACGGCGACACGATCGAGATTCACGGACAGCGCATCCGCTTCAACGGCATTGACGCGCCCGAGACCGCGCAGCAGTGTGACGACTCCAAGGGCTTTCGATATCAGTGCGGCGTCAAGTCGGCCGTTGCCCTCGTTACGTTCCTGACCCTCTCCAGGCCCACGCACTGCACATTCGTCTCTTGGGACCGCTACGGCCGCTATGTAGGCGACTGCTACCGTACAGACGGCAAGAGCGTGGCCGGCTGGCTGGTCGAGAATGGCTTGGCGTTGGATTGGCCCAAATATAGTCACGGGGCCTATGCAGGGCAACAGGCGAAGGCCAAAGCGGCAAAGATCGGTCTGTGGGCTGGCGCATTTCAGGCGCCTTGGGAATGGCGGGCAGAGCACAGAGACGGCGTTAAGCCATCTAGCAGCCAACCGCTCGGTATTATCGGCGGCCCTCAGGTGGCGCAGAGCTACTTCTGCCAGCCGCGCCGAACCTGCCCGCAGATCAGCTCCTGCGACGAGGCGAACTGGTATCTGGCCAACTGCCCCTGGGGCGGGAAACTCGACCGCGACAAGGATGGCATTCCGTGCGAGAGCCTATGCTGAGATATGTGTAGGGTCGCCGACGAGAGCACACGAGACTTTTGGGAATCGTTGAGCCTACGGCCTCCCCTGGCATATGTTTTTTGAATAAAGCCATCCTTCGATATTCAAACTCTGAATTTGAAGTATAATGGCTGGGGTGGAGATTTCCGGCCAAGTGGGGCTGCACGGCGCAGAGCAGTTTACAATTGAGATTCCGCAGAACTTTCGCAGTTTTGTGGATGGTGCATTAGTTCGTGTCCAAGCTCAATATCCATCCCTTCGCTTTGTCGTATCGGCTGATCGACGTCGCTTGCATCTCTTCGAATGATTTGGACGACGTGCGCAAAAGCGTGCTCCATGCCGTCTACCGAGAGAAGATCTACGTTGAGACACTGCCACTTCGGCAAGCCTTGATCGAAGCGGTGACTGCGAAATGACCGTATGGCCACTCAAGTTTCGCGAGTGTGGCGGCGGCGAATTTCTCTTAACCGACCATGCCGGCGGGTTCTTCCTCAGCGATCAGTCATTTCTCGAACGGTATGTCGGCAACAATCTAACGTCGGCCGATCAGACTTTTCTCCGTGAAAATGGCCATTCCTTCGAACGGGAAGGCGACCCCGACTGGACGGCATTTTCCTTTCGATGGGCTCGACGCCAATCAAAGAGCAGCAGGAACTTTCGTACGTTATCCTCGTGCCAACGCTACGCTGCAATTTGACGTGCGGCTACTGTCAGGTTTCCCGAGCGCCGGAAACAGCACGAGGTTTCGACTGGAGGGACGAGACGCTGAACGCGGCTCTCGGCTTATCGGAGAAATGAAAGGGCCACGGATTAAGGTCGAGTTTCAAGGCGGCGAACCTTTGCTGCGTGTTGATCTGCTTGAATAGATACGCTCATTCACCCGGGCGACGTTTCCGGGCAGCCAGTTTGTGGTCTGCACAAATCTGCAACGCCTGGGCGATCGAGAATGGGCTTACCCAGAGCAAGCCGATACCTTCGTCAGCACCTCGCTCGACGGAGATCGAGATACCCATCAGCGCCAGCGCACCCACGATGATCCGACAACCGACACGTTCTTCAAAAACCTCGCCGAAGCCGTGCGTCGTCTTGGACCGGGTAAGGTATCCGCGCTTCCGACGATCGACGTTGATGAGCCGCCGGATTTCGAGGAGCTAGTCGGCAATTTCGAGCGCTACGGGATGCAATCGATCTATCTCAGGCCGATAAACCACCAAGGATTTGCTCGCCGCCGAAGAAGCGATCCGCATTCGATAGCCAAGTGGAATACGCTTCATTCCAGCTTCATCGACTACCTGATTGATCGCAACCACCGCACTGGTCGTTACGTCGAGGAATATTCTTTCAGCCACTGCCTAAGGAGATTCCTCAGATCGGGGGTTGACGATCATGTCGATCTTCGCAATCCCAACTTCTTCGCTTCGGACTACATAGTCATTGATCATGACGGGCAGCTTTACCCGACAGACGAGGCAAGGATGCTTTCGCGTATAGGGTACGTCGATCTGTCGATCGGCACGGTGACGGCCGGCATCGACCAGGCAAAGATCGGGTTGCTCAATAGTGCCTCGCTCAACACCTTTGATCAGGACTGCATCCACTGCGTCTATCAGCCCTTCTGCGGGACAGACGTTGTAGACGATCTGTCGAGGGTCGGACGAATTGACCTCGTTCGCACCGATACTGGTTCTGCCAGCGACATCTGCGCCTCTTCGACAAGGTTGTGGAGGTTATCAGTCGGCGGGATGAAGCCGCGCTTCGATCGGTCGCCAAATGGACCCGTGTGCCCTCGTGGGGGGATCACATGATCCCTGTGCATACATGATCCCTGTGCATACATGATCCCGCTCCGGCTCAAGATCGAGACTGACGTTGTAGATCCATATGTGGTTCGGCTGCGGTCGTGCGAAGGAATGCCTGAGCCGCTGGGCAACGTCAGTTGTCTGGATGCAGTATTGGAAACCGCCGACGGCGAAAAGGCGCTCTTTACGGGGGCGGCAGGCAGCCTTCACCTGTTTGGGGTCGATCCATCCGAGGTGGACGGTGATGTTGTGTTTGTCGTGCCATCCCGCAAAACGGCACATCGGCTAATCCGGGCGAACTCTCGCCACAACACACTTTTGAGCCCCGAACGCTGCGACCAGCTGTGCGTGATGTGCTCGCAGCCACCGAAAAAGCAGCACGTCGACATGTTTCTTTTTTTCGAGACGGCCGTGCTTCTGACGCCGGAGGATTCAATCATTGGCCTGTCAGGTGGAGAGCCGACGCTTTTCAAATCGGAGCTATTCCACTTCTTGCGAAAGACGATGGAGCAGCGGCGTGACATCAACTTTCACATCCTGACCAACGCGCAGCATTTTGAACGCGATGATCTCGCTAGGCTCCGTGATTTGGATTTAAGCCGAATCCTTTGGGGGGTTCCCGTCTACTCGAGCGACAGCGCGACCCACGATCATGTCGTCGGAAAGCCAGGAGCCTTCAATCAGGTAAGGAACAACCTTTCTATCCTTTGCGAGGCTGGGGCAAAAATCGAGTTGCGAACCGTACTTATGAAGCCCAACGCACCCGGGCTGCTGGACCTAGCCAGGTTCGTGACGGTTGCCCTGCCATTCATCGACACGTGGGCAATCATGCAGCTCGAAAATATCGGCTATGCTCGCAAGGACTGGGATTCTCTGTTTTTCGATAGTTCCTTGGGCTTCGACTTGGTGAGCAAGGCGCTGGATTTATCGATCAGCCGTGGCATCGACACCAAGCTCTACAATTTCCCGCTGTGCACTGTTCCTCCTGACTATCGCGCATTCGCACCATCCACGATTTCGGATTGGAAACGGGCTTGAGGAAGCGAACGAAAATCGAGGACATCCGGCGTGTCGAACTGGTCGCCGCCGCGCACCGTGTGTTCCTCGTGCATGGGCTGCAAGGTATGACTTCGGCCCGCATATGCCGTGAAGCCGGCATGTCGCCGGGCATCCTGGCTTATTATTTCAAAGGCAAGGACGAGGTTCTCTTCGGGATAGTGCGGCACAACAATCGGATCCTGATGGAGGACGTCGTCGCGAAATTGAGGGCAGCGAAGACACCCTGGCAGCGGTTCATCGCCGTGGTCGAGGGAAACTTCCCCGAGAATGCATTCGAACCGAACGTGGCGAAGGCTTGGCTGTCCGTCTGCGCGGCGGCTGCCAGCAGTTCTCAATTCGCGCTTTTGCAGGCGATCTTCTATCGGCGCCTGAAGTCAAACCCGAGTTCGGCGTTCGCGGGTGTGCTTGATCCCACGAGCCTGCGCGCAGCTTCGTTGGCGGTCGGTGCGCTGATTGACGGCATGTGGCTCCGCAAGGCTGCGGGTGACGACGTTTCCCGCGATCAGGCCATCGAGATAATCGTGGCGCATATCAAAGGCACTTTGACCGGCGAGGCGCTGGAATGGCTCACCAGTGCCGAAGGTTGAACTAGTTTCGGTCAAGGTCGTCCAAGCGGGGATAAATCTTTGCGCCGCACTTCCCGTCTCCAGGCATCGGGTCCATCGAGAAAGATGGCGATCACTTCAAATGGGTGCCCAGAGACAAGCCCAAGTAGGCATGCCATCAGAACGACATAGCCATATTCCTTGGCGACTTCGCCACCGGCCGTCATCGAAAGTTTCGTGGCACCTTTGCTGGCTTAAGTCCAGGAGATGATGTCATCACGAAGCGGTGACGACTGTAACGAACACTGGGCGGGCTGCGAAGGTTGGGTATGAGCGGCAAGCGTTTGCGGCTCGCCTCGCTCGAAGTTTCGATGCGAGTTGGATTCAACTCAGCTGTCCTCCCAAGGAACCCACAATCATGATCAACAGGCGTACTTTCTCGACCGCGCTTGCCGCTGGAATGGCAACAACCCTGCTGGCCGGCGCCGAGAAGGCCCGAGCGCAGACAGGCTCCAAAATTCGCAATGTCGTCCTGGTGCATGGCGCGTATGCCGATGGCTCGTGCTGGTCGGAGGTAATTGGCATTCTTCAGAAGGCCGGCCTCAACGCAACCGCCGTCCAACATCCGCTGACCACTCTGGAGGCCGGTGTCGAGGCAACGCGGCGCGCGATCGCGCTTCAGGACGGACCAACCGTGCTTGTCGCACATTCCTTTGCCGGCATGATCGTCACCGAGGCAGGGGTGGATCCGAAGATCGCTTCACTCGTCTACGTCGCGGCGCGTGCACCCGACGCCGGCGAAGACTATACCGCACTCGCCAAGACTTTCGCGGCGCCGCCGGCCTCTGCCGGCCTCGTCTGGTCCGGAGGCTATGGCAAGCTCAACGAGGAGGCTTTCCTGCGGGATTTCGCCGGCGGTATTCCTCGCGAGAAGGCGCGCATTCTTTATGCCGCCCAAGCACCGATTTCAGACAAGCTTTTCACCGGAAAGACGACACAGGCGGCCTGGCGCTCGAAGCCGAGCTGGTACGCCGTCTCGGCCCAGGATCGCACGATCAACCCGGATCTCGAGCGCTTCATGGCCAAGCGCATGAACGCAAAGACCATCGAAGTGAAGGCAAGCCACTTGTCGCTGATTTCTCATCCGCACGAGATTGCCCAGCTCATCCTGGAAGCTGCGGGGCGGCAAAGCGCCTGACGCGGCTTCGGATTGAGGGCGGCGCGCAAGCCGCCGCCTCCGCGGTGCGTCCCAGTCAGTCAAGCGAACTGGCGGGACCTGTTCGCTAACGCCGAGACGCGATTCATCACGTCCCTGCGATTGGCCGGTTCACACCTTAGAAAGACGACGGCCAGTCGTTTGTTGCCAGAGAAGCCACAAAAATGGAGCCAATGATGTTTCAAAGCGACGATGGTAGCGAAATGGGCGACTTCCGGAGTCGAAAACGGAAACTCTCCCACGAGCCCAACCGGCAAAGGCGTTGGGTCCGGAGCCTTCCGGATTGTAGCGCCCGCACATCGTTCGGAGCGTGTCGGCTGCGATCTCGATATGGTCTGACGGCTTTGGCCCCGTGATCCGCAATCTCCCGCGGCTGCCAGGGCGTGCAAGGCTGGCCAGCAGCGTCCACGAGCCAGGAGGCGGCGGTATCTCTCCACGCCTCGAAATCCAATTGTGGCGCTGCGATCCCCTGCAAATCCGGGGTGGCGAGCGACGGATCGCTCTTCCAGAAGAAGGTCGCTTCTCCGCCGCTGTTGCGAAGCGGGAGCGGCGTCCGATATTCAAAAACGCAGGGAACCGCGATGTGGTCCTGAAAATTGCGCCCAACGCCCGGGAGATGCTGCACCACCTCGATGCCGGCCGCGGTCAGGTCGCGCTCATCGCCGATACCCGATTGCATCAGCACCTTGGGCGTGTTGATGGCACCGAGCGAAAGAACTGTCTCGCAGCGTGCCAAGGTCCGATGGATAACGCCCTCGTGGACAAACGCCACCCCGACGGCGCTTTTACCCTCCAGGAGGACGCGCGTCACCAAGGCGCCGGTGAGCACGGTGAGGTTCTGCCGGTCCATATAGGGGTAGATATAGGTGCGAAAGACCGACTGGCGGCGGCCGTCGCGGATGCGGAGATTGAACAGGGCGGCACCGCCGTTGCCTTCCATCATTTGGCCGTTGTGGTCGTCGAAGGTCGGAATGCCGACGGTTCTGGCGGCGTCCACTACCGCCGGCGCCACAGGATGCGGATCACGCGCCGGCTCGACATGGACGAGACCGCCCTTGCCCTGCCGCAAGGGGTCCGGCACCCCTTGCCAGTCCTCGATGCCGCGAAAGATGCCGAGAACGGCATCGTAGCCCCAACCCGGATCGCCGGCTTGTTTGGCGAAATAGTCCCAGTCGTTCCGGTGCCCGCGCGCCCAATTAGTGACGTTGACGCTCGAGCCGCCGCCCAGCACCTTGCCCATGGAGAGCGGCAGCCGACGGCCGTTGAGCAATGGATTGGGCAAGGCTTCAAATCCCCAATCACGTCTCGTGCCGAAATTGGCCGGCCATTGTCCCGGGTCCCAGACGCGTTGCACGTCATCGGTCCCGCCGGCCTCGAGCAACAGCACCGAGGCGTCGCCGGTCTCCGCGAGACGGCGCGCCACCACCCATCCCGATGATCCTGATCCGCAAACGATGAAATCGTAGGACGGTCGGATATCGGCCGCGAGTTGGCGCTGGTTGGCGTGGATACGAACATCGAGCTCGGATGTTGCGGTGGTTCTTCCCGACGTCATGCTGGATCTCCGTGTGGGCGGGTGTGCGCGGACATTTTTGAGAATGGCGGCACGAGCTTCGCCGCCCTCCAGGTAGGGCCGAGATTCCGAATGATCGAGATCGGCGTCCGATCGTGCACTATTTCGCCAGGTGCGCTGGCTGCTGTTCCGGCAGACGGCCGTGTTGAACAGCCGCGTAAAGGATCTCTCCGCGACTTAGGCCGATGTCCGCAAGCAGGCGGTCGTCCAATTGCAGCAGTTTCATGATGTCGCGCCGGATCTGACGCCGATGCCTGAACCAAGCCGCAAATTGTCTGACTGGTTTCAGCAGACCCGCCCCCCAAGAGGAGATGCTGGGATCCGGCCCTGTTGAACCAATGCGGGGGTGACGCGTCTCCGAGGAGACGCTTGCGTCAAACATTCGGCGTCCACGGTCCCTGACCGGGAGCGCGGCAATGTGCAAGCCGGATGGTATATCACTTGCGCATGCTGGCGCCGCCGTGCCTGACGCCCCAGCCCAACCTAAGCGAGCCCCAGCCTTGAGAAAACGATTGGAACAAAAAGGGATCAAACGCATTCCCTAGGCTACGACAGGAGATTGCAATGGAAGACTTGCGCGCAAAAACCGATGCAAACGTCGAGAAAGATCCCGACCAATGGGTGAGTGGTGACGACCCGATGACGCCGTCCCAGGCCTCCTATCTGAAAACCCTGTGTGAGCAGGCTGAGGATCAGGAAAGCTTTGCAGACAACCTCAGCAAGGCAGAGGCGTCTAAGCGCATAGATGCACTGAGGGCAAAGCTGAAACTTTAAGCACCGGCTCGGGCGCTCTATCGTTACCAAACTTGACCTTCCGTCTCGCGCGATGGAGCGGTCGCGATTGCCAAGCCGTTCCTGATATTGCTGGCAATTGCGGGAACTTTTGGCAGGGCGAGACCTTCTCCATGTTCGAAACCACAGGAGGAACGAGTGGCCAATCTAGGAAGACTTGCGATCGCTATGCTGGGGGTTTTGGCTTATCAAAACCGCGACAAGATCGCGGAGGCGATCCGCGGAGCGGGAGAGCGCGATCCCACTAATCCGCAAGGCGGGATACTGGACCAGGTGTCGAAGGGCCTATCCGGCACCGCGCTGGGCGATATTCTTGACCGCTTTAGAAATGCAGGTGCCGGGTCGAAGGTGGACTCCTGGGTTGGCACTGGGCCGAACCAGCCGATCGAGCCGCACGAGGTGGAAACGGCGATTGACGCTCAGACACTGGAAGCACTTTCCCGCCAGACCGGCCTCTCGCGCGAGGAGCTGATTGCAAGGGTTACCAGGGATTTGCCCGATGCGGTTAACCAGATGACCCCCGACGGCACCCTCCCAGCAGACCACCGAACAAAAGTCCCAGACCAGCCCAACCTGCTCGACGACGTGCCTTCCCGGCCGAGACAAAGCTAATTCCAGATGACGGAAGCGGACTGGAGAGGTGCGAAACCGAGGAGATTGGATCGAGCGAGCAATGGCAGCCGGAAAGTAGGGACAAGCGAAACGCCTATTGTGGATCGCCAGACTGCGAGGGCAATCGCCGAGCTCGACCTCTTGGCAGTGTTGCTTGATTCGCGCTGGCGAATCCCGGGAACGCCAATTCGGTTCGGACTGGATGCTCTGGTAGGCCTGGTGCCTGTGCTGGGAGATACAGCAACCGGTTGATCTCGGCTTACATTGTGCTGCGAGCCCGCAAATGCGGCGCTGGGAAGCTGTTGGTTGCTCGGATGTTGGCCAATGTGCTGTTTGATACCGTCTTGGGAAGCGTGCCCGTCCTCGGATCGGTCTTCGATATTTACTACAAGTCGAACAACCGCAACATCCGCCTGCTTCGTGGCCATCTAAGCCGTCAGGTTGCTGAACGGTAGTTCGCAGGGCATCACCCATGCGGCGTTCGCGACCGGGAAGCGGCCGGTGTTGGCCGGAGACGATGCCGTTGCCGCCAACTTGGAATGTTTCATCCAGCCGCACTCTCGGAACTGGCTGCGGAATCTGCGCCACCTTTGTCGATGTGGGTTCAATGAGTTCGGCAAAATCGGTGAAGACCGATCTTTGTTGCGCCGCTGGCAAATCTGCGCAGCGATCAGGTGATCGGTAAGGTCGATTCCGACAAAGACAGCCAGCGCTTTGCTGAGGTGATCGGAGCTATGCCGCTTTTGCGCCCGATGCCTAGGAACCATGAACCGACCTGCTGGTTTGGACAGCACGCCGGGTGGTCGGCGTGGCAGTTAATGGAGAAACCCAATGACACGAGCATTCACGACTACAGTATTGGCGGCCGCGTTCGCTATGCTCGCCCCGTCCGCCTTTGCGCAATCGGCGGATGTTCCCAAGCCCGCATCACCAGCCCAGGATCGGACGGCGGACGAAGCCGGACAGAACCAGCAAGCAATGCGTCAAATGATGCGCGAGATGATGGATGAGATGCTGCAGGAAAAAACAGCAAAGGATCGAGACCCCGAGGCAGATTGGCGACACAGGGGCCCAAGGCTTCAGGACGACGAGATGAGCGATCGTGATACGGGACGTATGAAGCACGGCCGCAGGGCGGGAGCCGATATGATGCAGGGTGCCAAAATGAGGATCACGTTCGCCATCATGGACACCGACGGTGATGGTACACTGTCGCGGACGGAGGTTCAGGATTTCATTGGGCGAATTTTCAACGCTGTCGACGAGGACGGCGATGAAAGCGTCGACATGCAGGAACTCCAATCCTTTTTCCGTCCCGGAGAAGACCAGGACCGACGTTAGCACCGACAGGTTGTACCTCGGCCTGCTCGACGTCTGAAGCTAGGGCCCACAGGAGATGGCTCGGAGCACGGTATTTGGCTCCCCACCGTCTCATGCTCCGCCGATACTCGGTAGGATCAACGGGGTAAAGACCTGCGCAGAGCTCGCACGAGGCTGGACGGCTGTGCCCGTCGACGACCATAGGTCAAGCATTCCAAAGAAGTGGCTCTAGGCAAGCATTGCGAGGTTTAGGGGCAAAGATGCATCTGGTCCAGATTCTGCTACCTCGCGCCGACAACGCAGGAAAGCCCTTCGCCAAGCAAGAGTTTGACCGTGTGAAGGAGGAGCTCGCGCTCCGCTTCGACGGTGTCACCGCGTATTTGCGCGCGCCTGCGGAAGGTGTGTGGAGGCAGGAAGCAGACGAGATCGTCATCTTCGAGGTTATGACTCACGAAGTCGATCTGCCCGATTGGCAAAGGCGGCGTTCGGAATTGGAGCGGCGGTTCCGCCAAAAGCAGGTTGTGATTCGGTATCTGCCGATGGCTTTGGTCTAGCGCCTGCGGCAATGGTGTGGCCCAGACGATGACCGAGTGCATGCCGCTTCACGTCTGAGGTATACTGCAAGGCAGCTTCGGACTCAGTGCGCCAAACCGCTGATTCAAACTCAGTCAACGGTGGCTCGGCTGTCCTCAAAGGACGATGGCTAGCTGACGGTCTGCACTTCCTGACGGCCACTTTGACAAGATAAACGCCTAGCTCATGCGAGCGGTGCGCATATCGTCAACGACGTCTGGGGTCTGCAGCGCGAGCCAGACATTGCGCGGTGGCGGCCGATACCGGCGCCGGGCTCGTCATCATGCATACCGGACGGGATCGCGACAAGCTGCCCGATGTGATCGCCGACCAGCTGGCGTTCCTGGGAAAATCGCTTGAGATCGGGCGCGGGCAAGGTGTCGCCGACGGCCATATCGTGCTCGATCCCGGCTTCGGCTTCGCCAAGGAGACGGCGGAGGAAAACCTCGATCTGATGGCACGGTTTGCCGAGCTTGGCGCGCTCGGCTTCCCGCTGATGGCCGGTACGTCGCGAAAGCGTTTCATCGGCACCGTCACCGGCCGCGACGCCGCCGACCGGGCGGCCGGCACGGCGGCGACCAGCGTCATTCTCCGGCTCAAGGGCGCGCATCTGTTTCGCGTCCATGATGTCGCAATCAACGTGGACGCGCTGGCGGTGGCGGATGCTATGCTGGCGCGGGAAACCGGATCGGAACGCTGAGCCATGTATGTCATCCGCATGAAGAATTGCGCCTTCTTTGCCCGGCATGGCGTGCTGGACGAGGAAGAAGCGCTGGGGCAGCGCTTCTATGTCGATGCCTCGCTCACCGTCGAGCCGGGACGCGCGCTCGTCGATGACGCCATCGGGGAAACCGTCAACTACGGCGTCGCCTTCACCGTCATCGAGGAGATCATCACCGGACACCGGCGCTTCCTGATCGAGGCGCTGGCCCTGGAAGTCGCGAAGGCTCTCACCGGGCGCTTTCCCCAGATCCGGAAAGCCGAGGTCACCGTTCGCAAGCCCAATGCGCCGGTGCCTGGCGTGCTCGATTACGTCGAGGTGACCGTTGTCTGGCCCGAATAACACCGTCTATCTGAGCCTCGGCGGCAATCTGGGCGATCCGGCGGCGTCGCCCTCAAGCTCATTTCCTGTAAATTTACATGTTGGAAGATCCCTCTGGACAGGGTTCGAACTGCCTCAACCCTGGCTTCGTCAACGCACCGCACCTTCTGCCGCCCAGCGTCACCGGTCAGCCGCCGGCGAGACGGACGACGTGTCAGGGCTCGTTGTTGCCCAGACGCACTGCTACTTGGTGGGGTATCACAAAGATCCGCTTGCCTTAACACACGTTAGTTTCTTCCGCTTGCTTCCAACTTATAAAGTCGAGCGATGAGTGATCCCCGGCAAGCACGCAAGATCTATTTGGAAGCAGCTCACCTCGGTAGCCGTCGGGCGCGGGCGAGCGCTGAAGACTTGCTTCGTACCATTGAGGAGACACGGCGCCTTATCCAAGCGTTCCGCGACTTGCTGTCGCGGCTCAAAGCGGCTGAGCTTCGAACCTGATCACCACCCTCAGAAGCCGCTCTGATCTGCTGACAGATTGTGTGGGAACATCCCCATGCGGCAGGGCGTCCCTGGCCATCTCGGCCAGTGCTGTGATTGGCTCTCGCTGGGCGGCTTCCAACCGGGGAAGCACTGTGCCCTCGGTACCCAAAGACTTTGCCGGTATCGCCGAGGTCGAACAAGCGGGCCTTTCGGGCGTGCGAATGAAGCCGATAGTCGGAGGTTGGTTGCGTGGAAAAGGTCACGCTCATCGGTTCGCTGGCAGCGCTGTGCTCAATGACCAGTTTTGCCCCGCAAGCCTGGAAGATCATCAAGACCCGGGACACGGCTGGCATATCCGCGTGGATGTATGCCATCACTGTGCTGGGCTTCGTGCTGTGGCTGACTTTCGGCATCATTAAAGGCGAATGGCCCATCATAGTCACCAACGCTGTCTGCCTCGTGCTCGCCACTTTTATCCTGCTGATGAGGGTCCTTCCCAGTTCCAAGAGGGAGATGGTGGCGGACGCAATCGATCCTTCGCCTGGCTCCGAGAGGCCTCGCCCGCCCGCGTCCTGAGGCCTGTCTCGTTAGCTTGACCCGGCCCTACAGAGTTCGCCCGCGTCGGTGGCGTCTCGCGGCATGGCGGGGATGTCACGTGCCACAGAAGGTCTGCAGAACGCGCTCGTGCGGCTTGGGTGGTTTCGCATAATAGGACAGCGTGGGCTGTTCCTCGAACGGCCGTGACACGACTGCCAACAATTGCTCGAAGATTCGGAAGTCATCGTCCTCCACCGCAGCCTTGATCATTGTCTCTACGCGATGGTTGCGAGGAATGAACTTGGGATTGCTGCCGTGCATCGCGGCTTTGCGCGTCGAGGTGGCGCCGCCGTCCCGCGCCAAGCGATTTCGCCAGCGCATCGACCAGGCATCGAAGGGGCCGGGATCCTCAAACAGCCGCCTCGCGGTAGCTTGGGCGCCAGGGATGTCGAGGTCATCTCCCAGCAAGCGGAAGGTGAGCGTGAAATCCGCTCGCCCACGCGCCATCACATCCAACAGATCGTTGGCAAGGTCCAAGTCACCGTCAGCTTCATTCAGCAGCCCAAGCTTTGTCCTGAACCCGCGATGTAAAATAGCTTCGTAGCGAGCGTGAAATTCCCCTAGTGCCTGCTCGGCCTGCGAGATTGACTCACCCTCGCGCTCGCTCAGGAGCGGCAGCAGGGTCTCGGCGAAGCGTGCCAGATTCCAGACTGCCACCCGAGGTTGGTTGCCGTAGGCGTAGCGGCCATATTGATCGATGGAGCTGAACACCGCTTGCGGATCGTATGAATCCATGAACGCGCACGGTCCATAGTCAATCGTCTCTCCGGATATCGACATGTTGTCGGTGTTCATGACGCCGTGGATGAAGCCGAGCAACATCCACCGCGCCACCAGTTCCGCTTGCGCCGCGATCACAGCCTCGAGCAGAGCCAGGTAAGGTCTCGGTTTCCTGGCCGCCTCGGGAAAATGACGCTGGATGGCATAGTCGCAAAGGAGCTTCAGCGCTTCTACATCATTGCGGGCGGCAAAGTATTGGAAAGTGCCGATACGGATATGACTCGCCGCCACCCTGGTCAGCACAGCCCCTGGCAGCTGACGCTCGCGGTAGACTGGGTCCCCGGTAAGCACCGCCGCAAGACTTCGGGTGGTCGGTATGCCAAGCGCAGCCATTGCTTCGCTGACCACGTATTCACGAAGCACCGGACCAAGCGCAGCACGGCCATCGCCGTTGCGCGAAAATCGGGTCGGTCCTGAACCCTTCAGCTGGATATCCCGACGCACGCCGTGCATATCGACGACCTCGCCCAGCAGTGCTGCGCGTCCGTCGCCCAGTTGGGGGACGAAGTTGCCGAATTGGTGGCCAGCGTAGGCTAAAGCTATAGGGTGCAGTCCATCTGGAAAATTGTTCCCGGCAAGCACGGCGATCCCAGCAGGGCTCCCGAGGTGATCGGGATCAAGCCTTAACTCCAGAGCTAGGGGCTCGTTCAGCCGGATTAGCCTGGGGTTTGAAACCGGGTGGAGAGGGGCACGCGCGAAGAAATGATCCGGTAACTGGGCATAGCTCTGCTGAAAAGGCCAGATCGGGCTCCGCATGGCTGATCCGGCTGTGGATGAAGGCATGAGGTTCTCCTTCGCTGTGGCAGAGGTCGGAACCATGTCGATCACTGCGTCGATGCCGATGGCAACCCGCGGCCGCCGGCTCGCTCCCGGTTCATCCCGCGGCTTTGTTGGCTTTCCCGAACTTCTGCTCCGGTGCTGCCGCCGCACCCCCGCTCCAAACGCCTGCAGCGCATGGCTGGCTAAGGCGTCGTTCCTGCCCTGTGCTACCGCACGCGCGGCTACAGCATTTGGCCTGCTTGGGTTTCAAAGGGGCGGCCTGCATTTCCCTAACCGCCTTCTCGGGTCGCAGGGCACTGCTCCAGTGCTCCTGCTTCACCTTGTGCTTTGATCGGGCCATCTGTGGAGAACCGAATGCCGCCCGCTTCAAATGCATTTCGAATCGCTGAAAGTTTACGCGGGCCAGGCACTCGCCGACCGCTTTCGAAATCTCGTATCGCACCTTCGCTGAGGCCTGCCTTCGCAGCGAGCCGCACCTGCGGCCATTCAGCAGACCTCGCGCTATCCGCGATTGCTCCGGCGTCAGATCAGTCACCGAACTCTCTTCTCGCCATCGAGCCCGAGCCCATTTGATGCATCGGACGGCCCCAGGCTGCTCCCCAGGATGCGTCTCAGCGCGGCCAACCGCGACGACGGCGACATCACGGCCGCCCATATATCTGCGCGAGCCAGGTCTGCCGGTTCCTAACCAGTTCTAAGCCTCCCCGAGGAGGAGGTGTCTGCCGCTGCGAGACGTCGAGCGAGAGGGCTGGGGTTCTACGTCTCGTGCGCATCGGGGCCCGGAGATGAAAATTGGACGCATTGGCGAATTGAAGGTGGAGGTCATGAGATCCCTCGATCAGGTTCTCCGAACCGAAATCAACCCAATTTGTTCCGGCTCGATGCCCGTGACGGCCGCAGTATAAAGAAAAGCGTGAGCGGAAACTGCTCAGCATTCCTCGCTACGCACTTCGACGCCGTCGGCTTCCCGAGGGGAGAGAAACGAACCTGGAATGTACGTCAAATGTCTACAGTCAGGACGCCCCCAGGATTCCCTCCTATGACGCTCGAGCCTGTGCGCGGCATTGTCCAAAAGCTCGTGAAAGGGACCGGAGTGACGGCGGCACAAGCACTGGAGTTCATTTCGCTGCTCGGGACGAATTGCGCATCCTCGTCCGAGAGGCGAAAGCTCTGGCCAAGGGTCCAGGCGCCCCGGAACTGCAGCCGTTGAGTTGGCAAACGCCTCGGGCCCTTTAACAGGTCCTTCCCAGACCGGGTGCAAGGAACATTAGCGCCCAGCCCAAGTTCGGCACGTAACGCAATCCGGTCACGAAAATTGACACAGGCCACTTCCCCGAACGTTTTGATCCGTAAGCTTCAGACAATCTGTGATCTGACGCAGTCAGATATCGGCATTTTAGAGGGGATCGAATTCCAGAAGCGGGACTTTCAGGCCGATCAGGACATTGTGCGCGAAGGAGATCGCCCCACCCATTCATTTGTGATCCTGGAGGGTCTGGTGGGGTCCACAAAATTGACTGGGGAGGGTAAACGGCAGATCACATCGTTCTTTGTTCCGGGCGACATTCCTGATCTCCACGGAATGCACCTGTCTGTTTTGGATTGTACCTTCTCACCACTCACGCGCGTCAGCGTTGGCTTCATGCGGCATGATGCGTTGCGGGCCATTTGCGACCAACATCCTTCGATTGCGACGGTGTTTTGGCGCTCGACGCTGATCGACGCGGCTATATATCGAGAGTGGGTCACCAACGTTGGAAGGCGCGACGCGTATGCCCGCATGGCGCATATTCTGTGCGAACTCATCGTCCGCCTTCGCGCTATGGGGCTCATCAAGGACCATGTGGCGGAGCTTCCGATTACGCAGGCGGAACTTGCCGACGCCTTGGGCTTGTCGACCGTGCACGTGAACCGAACGCTGCAGGATCTTCGAGGCGACGGACTGATTGTTACCGAGGGCTCCCGATTTCACGCTGTTGACTGGCCTGGCCTCGTTCGAGCCGGAGACTTTGAGACCGCCTACCTGCACCAAAGGAACGCGACGAGCTTGTGAGGTGGAGGTGGGTTCTATGGCGAGATATTTCTTTGACACCTACGAAAGCGATGCGGTCATCAAAGATGAGACAGGCATCGAATGTGGGGGGATCGAAGCCGCACGAAACGAGGCGCTAGCAGGTCTGATCGACTTGACTCGAGACTCCCTGAAGGACGTCGACGGGCATCAATTGGCGATTGAAATCCGGGACGAGAATGACAAGAAGCTGGTCAGGCTGAGCCTCTCTCTTCAAATGCTGCTATCGAGCCGTCCTAGTGCTCCGACGGCCGAGCCGTGATTTGCTGAACGTCAGGACAAGGCTTAGCCCATTGTTTCATTGCTGCTGGAAATTGCGGAGAGATGACCCAGCCGGTACGCGACACAGCGGGGGTCGAGACGTCGCTACAGAGACCAGGTTTCGCGGAAGGCGACCGGTGCTGGCGCCAGTCGCGGCCCATTCAAAAGATGCCAAAACATCTGCTGCAAGCGCACAAGGCTCAAAAGCAGCGAGAAAGTCCAAGTGAAGACGCTTCAAAGCAAGCCGGCAGCATTTCGATTGTCGGATTGGTACCAACTCCCCTTCACTTATCATTTGAGCTTGCTCGGTCCGATACCCGGCTTAGTCTGTAAACGGCTCTATCAGTCCGGCCTGCGGACGCTTCAAAGTTGACTCTGGTGTTTTACGCGTTTGCGCCATCCGTCGATGGTCAGCGCGACTCCGGTGACGAACCGCCCCCCAGAACAGGGATGGATGTCATGCTTCAAGACCAAACCGATAGCCGAAAAATTCTCCAGGTTGCGGCAGATGAACTTTCCGACGCAACAGATCCACGCCTGATTGCCGCGCTCAGATTGGTCGCCCGCTCCTATCGAGCGCAATCCGTCGAGGCTGCAGATGATCTGGTGGAGCTCACGCTCCGCACCGCCATTCAGGAGGCGGAGGGGCGACCTGAGGAAATCAGTCTGTTCAACTGGCTCAGCGCTATTATGGCGCGATATCGAAAGTGAGAGCGCGGGGGGCCGCCGTCCCGCTCCCAACCTGCAGGCACGTCAAATTGCCCTTCCGATGCACCCAGCCAGGCGCGGCGTCTTGCTCGTCCGGGCAGGTCGGGATGCTCGTCGGGAGCGCTGCTTCCAAGAGTGCCGCTGTCTGAGATCCCACGCCGGACGTGACCTCCTTGCTATCGCCACCCAATGCTGAAATTGCCCGGCATCATGGAAAACCAAATTTAAGTACTTTCTACTAGGGTCGGCCGAGGGTTAGTCCCGGGAAAGGTATTTGGGTCAATTGGCCAGCACCGCATCCAGTCTCAGCCGGTTGAGACACTCGTTTTTTTCTTCGGCAAACGTGCCGGCGGCGATCGCTTTTGTGGTGCTTGTAATCTGCGCTGTTTTGGCGGACCGGGAAAACAGGATCGTTTCAGACCAATTGGCGCGCGCCGACGTCTTGGCCAAAGTGAACATCATAAGGACCAAGCTGGAAGGCAACATCAACGGCAATCTCCAGCTTACGCGCGGCCTCGTTTCGGCAATCGTGACCGAGCCCTATATGGGGCAACAGAGGTTTGCGGCGCTGGCAAGCAACCTGCTTGAGCAGGAATCTCAACTGCGCAACATCGCTGGCGCGCCGGACCTCATTATCTCGCTCATGTATCCAATGGTTGGCAACGAAAAGGCCATCGGCCTGGATTACCGCAAGAACGATGCCCAACGCACCGCCGCCCTCAGGGCGCGCGACCTGCGGGCGCCCGTGCTGGCCGGTCCGGTCGACCTGGCGCAGGGCGGCCATGGCTTCATTGGCCGCTTTCCGGTCTTCGTGAAGACGGCGGGCGGTGGTGAGCGCTTCTGGGGCATCGTCTCGGCCGTCGTTGATGTCGAGCGCCTCTATAAAGCAAGCGGCCTTTTGGACGCCGATCTCGATATCGAGATCGCCCTGACCGGCAAGGACGGTCTTGGCGGGACTGGTGATCGCTTTTTCGGTGGCGAGAGTATAACGCGCGCCAACCCAGTGACCGAGACGGTGCACCTGCCCTCCGGTTCCTGGCAGATCGCCGCAATCCCAAAAGGTGGCTGGGCCTCATCGGCGAAGAATGCCTGGATCTTGCGGGCCATCATGCTATTGGCCGGTGCGCTTGTCGTGCTGCCCATTCTCGTTGCGGGGCGGCTGTTCGGCGAAAGGCAGAAAAACTTCGCCGAGCTCAGGCGATTGTCCGGTCGCCTGGAACTCGCGCTGGATGCGTCGGGGATCGGTGTCTGGGAGCACAACATCGCCACCAACGAGCTGGTGTGGGACGACCGAGTCAACGAAATCTACGGCAAGCCGGCTGACCGGAAGCCGCGCGGCTATGATGACTGGGCGTCAGTGATTCATCCGCAGGACATCGAACGGGCGCAGCAGGATTTCGATGCCGCGGCGGCGGTGAAGGGCCCCTATTCCTCGCAATACCGGATTGTCCATCCGAATGGCGAGATCCGGCATGTGCGCACGCGCGCGACCTATTTCCAGGAGCGCAACGAGACGCCCAGGATGATCGGCGCCGAATGGGACGTGACAAGCGACGTCGAGCTCAATGAAAACCTAGTGCGAGAAAGGCATCTGTCGGAACTCAGGAACGCCGAGCTTGAAGTGGCCAAGGGGCGCATCGAACATGTGGCGCTCCACGATTCGCTCACCGGGCTGCCGAACCGCCGCTATCTCGACGACATGCTGGCGACGAGCACGCGTCGGGGAGAACGAACTGCGCTCCTGCATCTGGATCTCGACCGATTCAAGCAGATCAACGACACGCTCGGACACGCGGCCGGTGACGCCATGTTGATGCATGCCTCGAAGGTCATCACGGCTAATGCGGGACCAGCCGACTTCGTGGCACGCATTGGCGGCGACGAGTTCGTGGTGATTTGCGCCGGGCGCGACGACGCCGAGCTCGCCGCGCTGGCCGACCGCATCATCGATGAGATGCGGCAACCCGTCGATTTTCGTGGCCACCAATGCCGGTTCGGCGTCAGCATCGGTATTGCGGCGAATACGGGCGAGGGGTTCGACGCACGGCAGCTCCTGGTCAATGCCGATCTCGCCCTCTACCGGGCGAAGAGCCGGGGCCGAAACCGCTACGAGTTCTTCAACGACGAGCTGCAAAGTGAAATCGTGCAGACCAAGCGGACCGCCGACGAGATCCTGGGTGGCCTCGAGCGCAACGAATTCATCGTTTTCTACCAGCCGCAGTTTGACGCCGAAACGTTGGACATTGTCGGCGTGGAAGCCTTAGCACGCTGGCAGCACCCGACGCGCGGGATCCTGGGTCCCGACGTCTTTCTCAGGGTAGCGGAGGAACTGAACGTCGTCGCGCTGATCGACCGAACGGTCCTCAAAAGGGCGTTGGCCGACTTTGAGCGCTGGCAGCTTCAACACCTCGACATTCCACACGTTTCGGTCAACGTTTCGGCACGCCGGCTTGAGGACAAGGACCTGATCGATGGCCTACGCAAGCTCAACATCGGCGAAGGTACGGTCTCCTTCGAACTTGTCGAGTCCATCTTCCTCGATGAGAATGACGACCTCGTGGCCTGGAACATCGAGCACATTAAGGACCTCGGTATCGACATTGAGATCGACGATTTCGGCACCGGCTACGCCTCGATCGTCAGTCTGCTCAAGCTTCAGCCGCGGCGACTGAAGATCGATCGCCAGCTGATCACACCCATCACCAGCTCGCTGCCGCAACGCCGTTTGGTGTCATCCATCATCGAGATCGGGAAATCGCTCGGAATCGAAGTGGTGGCCGAGGGCGTCGAGACGATGGAGCATGCGCGCATCTTGAAAGAGCTCGGCTGCGACCTGCTGCAGGGCTACGCGCTCGGCCGACCGATGGACGCCAAGGCTTTAGAATGCTTCGCGCAATCTCGCAGATGGCCGGCCACGGGATAGACGTCTGGCTCTCACTGAGTTAACGGGCGTTGGCATTTTTTCGTGACTACAGGGTAGGTGAGGGGATCAGAACGCGCGCCGCTGTTCGATAAAATGGGCCGCCGACCAGCAAAGGATTGCCCAAGCTGATCCCACGCACCATCCTGCAAGTACATCCGTGGGGTAGTGGACGCCGAGATAGATCCGGCTCAATCCGACCATGATGGTCAGGAACACCGCCAGGCCAACGAAATACCCTTTCACCCGGCGATCAGGACTTGCCCTGGCCAGCAAAGCTCCAAGCGTAAGGAAAGTGACAGCGGACAACATCGCGTGGCCGCTCGGAAAGCTGGCGGTAAATACTCTGGTGGTGTGGAAAATGTCGGGCCTCTGGCGATCAAACGCGACCTTGAGAACTGTGCTCAGGGCCTCACCACCAGCCACGGCGGCGGCGACCAGCCAGACGTATCTGCGCTTTTGCGTTATCAGCAGGTAACCTATGGCCGCCAGCGAGACAAAACCCAGGAACGCAACGCTGCCGAGGGCCGTGACGTCGCGGCCCATTTCTTCCAGCCACGGCGGGCCAATCAGATTCGTTGGATCATCGGCGCTCCGAAACGCCATAAGAACGGCGCGGTCGAATGTGCTCGTGTCACCCTCGATAACCTCCTCGGCCAGGAGGCTGAATCCGAGGACAAGGCCGCCAGCCACAAGCAATGAGGCGATCAGCCAAATAGCGTCGCTGCGAAAGCCTCGCAGAAAGCCGTTTGACGAAGAGGGCGGGTTGATTTCCATCCGTTCAAGCTAGCGAACCGATAAGTCTCGTCAATCCTTGTACCCCGCTCGCTGCCGAGGCGCCATCAAGTCAAGTCCGAACAGGTTGGGCCGCTGCTGGGTCACGCTTCGTCCAGCGCCCATCCATCTTGACCCAGACCGAACGAATACTTCGCCGAAGTGGAGAACTGTCCCGCCTGCGGCTGCCAAGCACGACATTCAAGGCGTATCCGTGGACGTTCGACGCGGATTACGTTGAACGAGTTGGCTGCGTCGCGACGGCGCGTTGAGACGGCGGTCCCTGCCTGTATGAGCAACGCTGCATATCGCGCTTTCGCATAACGAACGGTACTGAGATTGGCTTGTTGGAGGTGATGATGGCCCGACAAGATTATGTCGACGCGGCTTTTCGAGAACGCCTCCATGGCCATTTTGGCTCGTCCGACGACTCCGGTTCCGTGGCCGATTGTTCGCCCTTCGAACGGGTGATGGGTGACGACTACCCTGGTGGTCTCGTCAGCCAGGCCTCCAAACCGGGCAGTCATGGCAGCAAGCTGGCCGGCATTGATCCTGCCGTCCTTGATTGTAAAGGACCGTGCAGTGTTGATACCGACCACTGCGAGTTCGTCATCAATATAAAAAGGATCCGTATCTGCCTCGATATAGTGCTTGTATCGAGCAAGAGGCGTGAGCGTTCGCGCGAAGACGTTGAAGAGCGGTACGTCGTGATTGCCAGGCACCACAATTTGTGGGGTGGGAAGCGCATTGAGGAATTCTCGTGCTTGACGGAATTCCGCCCGGCGAGCTCGTTGGGTCAGATCACCGGATATAACCACCAAATCTGGTTCGCATGCCCAGACCTCGGCGCCAATCGCATCTACTATGCGGGTGTCCGTGGTGCCAAAATGTAGGTCGGACAGGTGCACAAGTGTTTGCAAACACAATCTCCCACCTGGGGTTACTTCGTATCCGGGTCGCGGAATGAGAGGACCTTTAGTGCCGCTGCTCGAGTTTGAAAGTGAAGCGGCATCTTCATCCTTATTGCCTCGCCGTCCACCGAAACGAGGGTCTCTCTTCTGTTCGAGGTGATCTCGATTCGGGACGGCCGAAGCAGTTCCAAGTCGCGATGCGTATCGATCAGGCCGAGAGCGATCTTGAACGGGAGCAATGCCAGTCCCAGCCACGTTCGCTGCCTGACGACATAAACGCACAGTTCTCGCGAAGACAGGCTTTTGCGGCGCCCAAAATCGCCGGCATCGTAGAAATTGTTGCCGACGAAAACGCACGGTGTCAGCACCTGGTCCGCACCGCTGTCGGCGCTGATACGCACAAGCTGCCAAGATACCGCCCTGAACGTCCTGACAAGAGCGGGACCGATTGCCGCTAGTTTCCCCGCTCCACGTCGCTTCTGTTCTGCAGAGCGTTCCGCGACAAAGAATGGATAGAGGCCGATCGACGAGTTGTTCAGGAAAACGCGACCGTTCACCTCCGCGACGTCGACGAGCACCGGGCGTCTCGCCGCGATTACATCCATCGCCGCTTCAAGTTCCAGTGGCACGCCGAGGTCCTTTGCAAAGTGATTGAGGGTGCCAAGCGGGAGAACACCCAAGGCCACCTCAGTCTCGGCGAGGACGGCCGCGGCAGAGCTGAGTGTGCCATCCCCGCCGCCGGCGACCAGAATGTTTTCACCTGACCTCGTCTGTTGGCTTACGAATTGCGAGGCGGCTTCGCTGATCTGGCCGCCCGCGACCAGTCTTACCTCTGCTTCGATTCCGCGCTTCAGCAAGCCGACATGTACGGTCGTGGCAATGTCGTCGAGTGCGGCGACCGCTCCAGCTCCATCGTTGATAAGCACTAGAACTGCCACCTCTGGCATCTCCAAAACGCCGCTCCAGTGGTCCGCCTACCACCAGCATGATTGACCCGGCTCCTTCCTTGAGGCATGGAGCCGGGGGTCCGCAGGCAGTTAGTCGTTGTCGCCGCCGTCCTGCTGAATGACCACGGGACGGTTTTGGTTATGACGGTGGACGGAATTCGTCACGGTGACGGTGTCGCGGCGGTCGTGGCGGTGGCGCCATTCATGATCACCGCTGTCATAGAACGCAATTTGGCGGAGAGGTCGGTAATGAAGACGAACTCCCTCATCATTGTATCTGATGCCGTTATGGTGATGCCGGTGATGGGCGGAGATCACCACGTCAGCCTCGGCGGCCGAAGAGATGGTTGGAGCCGCAAGGCAAAGCGCCAAGGTTCCCAGGATCAAAGTTTTCGTGTCCATATCCCTGCCTGCTGAAACCTCATCCCTTCCAGCAAGGAATGATGAACGCTCGCCTTTGTTCCGAAGCGGCGGAACCAGTCAGTTCCGGTCCAAGGGTGGCCAGAGGGCAGGTCTCCACGCCCGGACATCGTCGAGACGATTTCCTTCAGTGCTGCATAGGGCGATCGCGAAGGGCTAGCTTCAAGAGCGGTGCCGCTTGCGGGTTAACGGGAGGCGCACGGGTTGCGTACTGCCAGTCTCGCCATCCTTGTGCGACAACAGCCTCTCGGAACTGAGATGGGCGGACATGGCCGCCTGATGTGCGCTCCGACTGCACTGGGCCAAGTCACTTCTGGTTGGGGATTTGCCCGCCACGTGAATTGCTTGGTGCGGCTTTGCTCGTCACCTCTTTTGCACCAACGACTTCCATGCGGGGTCGCTACGCCACAAGCGAACGTCCGGTGAGGCCTCTAGGGCTCTTAGCCATCGGTGTCGTCGTCTCCTTGGTTCCATTCGAGGTGAAGATATGGCGCTGTGTCAACTGTGGTGGGCTCACGGATGTGGTGGACCCACCGAGCCTCGTGCGATGATCGCGGTCCGCAGGACCAGCCTTTCCGGCGGTTGGATATCGCCTTTCAGGCGGCGAATGAGCAGTTCCGCGACGCTATGGCCAAGTGCATAGACCGGCTGGTCAACGACGGTGATCGGCGGAGTTGTGACACCGGTCCAGTCCGCATCGTGAAAGGTGATCAGCGAAATGTCGTCGGGGATCTTCATGCCGCGTTGGCGGATAGTCCGCAGGATTTCCAGCGCAATGACACTGTCTGAGGCAAGGATCGCGGTGGGCCGGTCCGGCTGGGAGAGCAGTTCGCCAGTGATCCTGAGTGTCGCTTCGGAGCTCGTCGCGCCGAGCCGGACGTGGCGCTCAGGTCGATCGACGCCGGCCCCTCTGCACGTAGTGAGGAAGCCATCAATGCGCTCGCGGACCGACGACGTGTAGATTTGCCGAAGGTCAATATATTCGTTGCCCTTGGCATCGACCGCAGTGACATAGGCGATATTGCGATGACCGGCGTCTATGAGCACTCGCGTCGCCTGCATGGCGGCGTTGCGGTCGTCAACCGTGACCGTGTCGACATCCAGGTCGGGCAGGGCTCGGTCAAGCAGGGCAAGCGGCCGACCGGAACGATGGATGTCGCGCAGATGGGTGATGTCGCGTGACTCCGAGGGTGTCACGATCAGCCCGTCGACGCGCTTGCCGATCAATAGCCGTACAGCCGCCTTTTCCGCTTCGATCTTCTCGCCGGAGTTCGCCAAAATGACGTTGAAACCGGCGCCTTTGGCCGCATCGCTGATGCCTCGCACGGCCAGACTGAAGAACGGATTTTCGATGTCGCCGACGACCACCCCGATGATGCCCGATCTTCCGGTCGTCATGCTGCGGGCGAGTTCGTTCGGCCGATAATCCAGGGCCTTGGCGGCCGCCGTGACGCTCTCACGGACCGTGTCGCTGACCACCCCATACCCGCCCAGCACGCGCGCGGCCGTCGCTTTTGAGACATTTGCCGCTCGCGCTACATCGGCGACCGTTTTGGGTCTGGCTCTAAATGGGACTTTCGTCATCGTACGAACGACTACAAGAAATGTTGACGGGAGGTCAATCGGGCGATAGCTTTACGATTGAGACCGGTCTCATAACATGGAAACCGGTCTCTTTTGCGGTACGTCCGCAGGGACCTCGCAGCCGCGGATGACGAGTCGGCCGAGAGGCGGCCCAAGTCAATACCAAGAACAACTGACCTTCAGAGTGGAGAGAAGACGTGAGCAGGTTTGGAATTATGAAATGGCTAATAGCGCCGGTCCGGGCTGGCGGAGTGGCTCTTGCAATTGCGTGCGTCGCTGCCGCTTTCGTTTCGCAGGCCAGTGCGGCGCAAGACAATCCCTACGGGCTTATCGACGCCAAGGTCATCAGCGTCGGCACAATGGGTGATGCGAAGCCTTACGCCTTTACCCAGGCCGATGGCACTTTCACAGGTTTCGACATTGAACTGTTCCGGAATGTCGCGAGCCGGCTAGGTTTCAAGTCCGATCAGGTGATCTTCACCGGTCAGGAATTCTCGGCCCTGATGCCGTCGGTCGCCAATGGGCGCTTCGACGTCGCGGTGGCCGCAATCGGCACCACGGAAGCGCGTAAGAAGACGGTCGATTTTTCGGACGGCTATCTCGCCGGGTACCTGTCGGTGCTGACTGCGGACAAGACGATCACATCGGCTGACGGGCTCAAGGGCAAGCGTCTTGGCGTCGTGCAGGGCACGCTGCAGGAAATCTACGCAGCAAAAAATTTTGCTGGAACTGATCTGGTCAAATTTCCGGACAACAACTCGGCCGTCTCAGCGCTCAACAACGGCACCGTCGACGCTCATTTTCTCGATTATGAGGCGGCCAAGGACTATGGCAAGCGCTACCCGGAGCTGAAGATTGCGGTCAATGTTCCGTCGTTCGATGCGCCTGCGGGCTTCGTCATTCGCAAGGGCAACGACAAGCTGCGTACTGCACTGAACACTGCCCTGCATGCAGCCATGCAGGACGGCACCTGGAAGACTCTCTATGAAAAGTGGTTCCCCGGTTCGCCGATGCCCGATCAATATCTCCCCAAGATGTGAACACCCCAGCCGGCGGCCAAGGGCCGGCGGCTGGAAACCTCGCTGGCCGCACTTCGATGAGCTCCCACCCGCGCAATGAGAAGGGGACCGAATGAACTGGCTTGAAAATCTGCGTCGCAGTTTTCTCGACTGGCAAGCCATGGCCGACGTGCTGCCCAGCATGATCACCATCGGACTGAAAAACACATTCGTGCTTGCGGCCGCTTCGACGGTGCTCGGCGTCGCAATAGGCATGGTCCTGGCGATCATGGGCATTTCCCAATCGCGTTGGCTGCGCATTCCCGCCCGGATCTATACGGATGTCTTCCGCGGGCTTCCGGCGATCGTCACAATCCTGCTGATCGGCCAGGGCTTCGCCCGCATAGGCCGTGAAATCTTCGGGCCTTCGCCTTATCCGCTTGGCATTCTTGCACTCAGCCTGATCGCCGGCGCCTATATCGGCGAGATCTTCCGGTCGGGCATACAGAGCGTCGAACGCGGCCAGATGGAAGCCTGCAGGGCGCTCAGCATGAGCTACGGCCAAGGCATGCGCCTGATCGTGGTCCCGCAAGGCATCCGCCGCGTCCTGCCGGCCCTGGTCAACCAGTTCATAGGCAATGTCAAAGATTCGAGCCTGGTTTATTTCCTCGGCCTGCTCACATCGGAGCGCGAAATTTTCCGTGTCGGCCAGGACCAGGCGGTAGTGACCGGAAATCTGTCGCCTTTGCTGCTGGCGGGCGTATTTTATCTCGTCATCACCGTGCCCTTGACCCATGTGGTCAATCACATCGACAACCGGCTAAGAACTGGAAAGCAAAAAGCTGGCGTGGTCACAAGCGGCCTGGCCGAGGTGAGCGAACTGGAGAGCGCCACCTGCAGCCCATCGCCGGAGGTAGGTTCCGACTCTCATTCGGCGCATCCTCGGTTCAAGGGCGGCAGTCTCGCCGTCAGCAAGCTGGATATGGCCTATGGCGAGCTCGACGTCCTCAGGAGCGTTAGCCTGATGGTCAAGGCGGGTACGGTCACCTGCATCATCGGACCCTCGGGTTCGGGCAAGTCGACCCTGTTGCGTTGCCTCAATCGTCTGGTCGAACCCAAGGGCGGCGACGTGTTGCTCGACGGAGCGAGCATTTTGGCGATGAAACCCGAGAAGCTGCGGCGGCGCGTCGGCATGGTGTTTCAGCAGTTCAATCTCTTTCCGGATCATACCGCCCTTGAAAACGTCATGCTGTCTTTGACCAAGGTCAAGGGCATCCCGGTGCAGGAAGCCTCGCGCATCGCCGAGGCGCGTCTTGCCGATGTCGGCCTTGCCGCACGCAAACACCATCGCCCTGGCAGTCTTTCGGGTGGTCAGCAGCAGCGTGTGGCAATCGCCCGCGCCCTTGCGATGGATCCGGAGGTTATTCTGTTTGACGAAGTGACCAGCGCCCTCGATCCAGAGCTGGTCAAAGGCGTCCTCGATCTGATGGCGGACCTCGGCCAGCGCGGCATGACGATGGTCGTAGTCACTCATGAAATGGGCTTTGCCCGCAAAGTTGCGGACCAGGTCGTTTTCATGGACGAAGGCCGCGTCATTGAGTCCGGCACACCCGCAGCGATTTTCGACACCCCCAAGAGCACGCGTCTAAAGCGCTTCCTGGCCGAAGTGCTTTGATCCGAAGCCGAAGAGACCAGGACGACCCGATTCCGCTCACACGATTCATTATCTACAGCGAAAGAACATTCCATGGCTACACACGCGGTCTCAAAAGTTGTTGTTGTCGGGGGCGGCATTTTTGGTGTCTCGTCCGCCGTTCATCTGTCGCGGCTCGGCGTCGAAACTATCCTCATCAACGACGGACCGCTGGCCAGTGGGGCGTCCGGACGCTCGCTTTCCTGGCTCAACTCCGCACGCAAGCGCTCGGCTGAATATCATCAGCTGCGCATGATCGGCATCGACCGGTACAGAACCTTGTCGGCAAAGTACCCGGATGCTGCCTGGCTGCGCTTCGACGGTGGTTTGACCTGGGATGCGGACGACGCCTCGAACGAGATCATGGAAGCTTTGGCACATGAAAAGAGCCTTGGATATGACGCACGCCATTTGCTCGCAGGCGACATTCCTTCGGCTACACCGGGCATCGCGGCAAGCGCGGTCACGCGCCAGGGTGCGATCTTCAATCCGGGCGAAGGCTGGGTCGATCTTCCGTCGTTGATCAAATTGCTGGTTGGGGAATTCGTGGAGCGGGGCGGTCAGCTCGTTACCGACGCGGGGCGCGCAACCGTGACGCTCGCCGCCGGGCGCGCCAATGGCGTCGCGACGGAGATGGGCGCCACTTTTGCTGCCGATGCGGTTCTCTTGGCAACGGGGAGTGACGTGCCGCGCTCGGTGGCGCAAACCGGGCAGCATATCGCGGACGCAACGCCGATCGCTTTACTGGTCAGGACCAAGCCTGTCGCCCTTCCACTTCGGGCAGTGCTCAACACGCCGCGGGTCGCTGTTCGCCCGACGCCGGACGGAGCTCTCGTTCTTGATTCCGCATGGTCCGAAGAAGAGGTACTCGTAAATTCCGACGGCACGTATGGCGTCAAGGCTTCGACCCTCCAGGGGCTTCTCGACGAAGCCTCGAAGGTGCTCGAGGGCAATCCGAAGCTGGAGTTGGAGAGCTACGGGGTCGGTCCCAAGCCGATCCCGGGCGATGGGGAGCCGGTATTTGGTCGGCTGAAGGACTCTGAGGGATATTACGTTGCCTTCAGTCACAGCGGCGCGACGCTCGGGCTGATCGCGGGCGAACTGCTTGCAGGCGAGATTGCCACGGGAAACGAACATCCCTTGTTGGCCAAATTCCGCCCAACCCGGTTCGGGTGAGGAAGCGTCGAATATGCTATCGACTGTCAACTCTTGGGCTGACGGCGCACAAATGTTACTTCGCAACGATCTGCGAAAGCATAATCAGACCTGATGAGGCTAATGCCCGAGCCTGCAGCTCCATCATGGTAAGACCCGGATGCCCGCCGGGGGCTCTAAGGTCGTAACCCGGGAACAAGCTGGACCGTCCTGCGTTGGACAGCCAATGGAACAGCTTGGATCAGATTTGGCGGCGCTGGCGCAACCTGGCTACTGGGTGGCTATGGTGTTTTTGTTCGTCCCTTACGCAATCGGCGTGTTGTTGCTGATCAGGTCGTGCCACTGCCTTTGACTTGATCCGCCAGCGTTGCGCTGCAGAGCGCCACGGCAATAGGCAACTGCGCGACTGACCGAGTTTGCGAACGGCCACGTAGTGTGACGAGCAGTCCGGGGTCGTCGTGAAGAGCTATCCGTGCCGGGCCCCAGTTACAGCCTGTTGAGTCCCTGCCGTGGTGGTCGAGCTACCTGCGTCTATCGGCACTATGCCGCCTGTGCAGGCTCATTGAGGTCGAACTCGACAACCTGTCCTCGGTCGATCGCAGCTCTGGCGATAAGCGTTGCCAATTCACGATCAGAAACGAGGTTTTCGCGGAAAACTGTCCGTATCGCCACCACGGCCGCCGATACTGACAGCGGCCAAGGTTTGCCTCTCCTGCAGTCAATATAGTGCTGAACAAGGTAGTCCAGATCGCGGCGCTTTTGGCTCATCTCGGCCTCCATCCTTGGTGAATGTACAGGAATGAGGCTCGCCCGCACTTAGATTTGTTAAAGGCCGCCAATTTGTTTTGGTCAAGGACAATTCAGCCCAGGTGCTGGCCAAGAAAAAGGCCGATCGTCTGACGGAAGCCTCACGCCCCGGCTGCTTCCGTTGTCCCCTTCGGTAGGTGGTTGTCGGGGAACGGCCGCCCTGGTCTCTCAAGTGGTCATCAAACGCGACGGCACTCACGGCAAGTTTCGGACCGCGTCGCTGGAACACAGCGTGGCTCTCTTGGTTTGGTCGCCAACGATTGCCAGTGACGCGTGAGAGAACCTCAATGCCCTTTGCGATGGCCGCAACTGTTTGGAGCGCCTCATCCAGCACCGGCACCTGTCCATGAGCGATGGTCTCGCATCACTGGCAAAAGCTATCGGCCGCGGTAGTGCGATCCTATTCGTCGGGGCGGGTGTCTCGATCAGCGTTGGGCTTCCGTCTTGGGAGAAACTGATCGAGCAGATGGCAAAAGAACTTGGGATCGACGACGAGTTTTCGATGCGACGCGAACGTTTTCAAACTCTAGCCGAGTACTATCGGATACGGCATGGCAGCATCGGACCGCTGCGCAGTTGGATGGACAGAAACTGGTCGGTCGCCAAGGACCGGATCGAAAAATCGGAGTTGCATCGCCTCATCGTGATGCTCAATTTTCCCATCATCTATACCACGAATTACGACCGGAATCTGGAACTGGCGTTCGAAATATACGGTCGGCGATACGTCAAGGTGGCCAATGCACGCGATGTAGCGCAAGCCCGCCAGGGGGTTACCCACATCGTCAAGTTCCATGGCGACTTCGATGAGGATTCTTCTCTTGTCCTGACCGAAACGGATTATCTCGACCGGCTTTCCTTCAATTCCCCACTCGATGTGCGGTTTCGTTCCGATGCACTTGGCAGCACGATCCTCTTCATAGGCTATAGCCTCTCCGACCCGAACATCCGGTTGCTGTTGCATCGCCTGTGGCAAACCTGGCATCGATCCGGGTATGAAAAAGATCGCCCTCCTTCTTTCATCTTCATGACCAGCCGAAACCCTGTGGAGGAGGCGGTGCTTGGGCGTTGGGGTATTTCAGTGGTCGTCGGCGAACTCGATGATCCGCAAGCTGCTCTGGTGAATTTCCTCAGTCAATTGGCCGAAGCGGTTGGGCATGAGCCGGAGTTTGGACTGGCGAATTCTGGTGGAACAATGCCGACCGGGCGCACGGATGGAACGTCGGGCTCGGAAGGAAGTTAGGCGGGCCTTCTCGAAGGAGCCGCTAGATGGCAGAGAATTCCGTCCGAAATTTCAACATCAATTTCGGTCCCCAGCATCCTGCGGCGCACGGCGTGCTACGGCTGGTTCTCGAGCTCGACGGCGAGGTCGTCGATCGTGTCGATCCTCATATCGGCCTGCTTCATCGCGGCACCGAGAAACTGATCGAAACCAAGACTTATCTCCAGGCGCTGCCATATTTCGATCGTCTGGATTACGTGGCACCGATGAGCCAGGAACATGCCTGGTGCCTTGCAATCGAGAAACTAATGGGTCTAGCCGTGCCGCGGCGTGGCCAGCTGATCAGGGTTCTGTTCAGCGAGATCTCGCGGATCCTTTCTCATCTGCTCAACGTCACCACCCAAGCCATGGACGTGGGAGCACTGACCCCGCCCTTGTGGGGGTTTGTCGAACGCGAGAAACTGATGGTCTTCTACGAGCGGGCCAGCGGCTCTCGTATGCATGCCGCGTATTTTCGTCCCGGCGGCGTGCATCAGGATCTGCCGCCAGACTTGATCACGGACATCGGCAATTGGATCGACCCGTTCCGCAAAACCGTGGACGACCTGGACAGGCTGCTAACGGACAACCGCATCTTCAAACTTCGTAACGTGGACATCGGTCAGATCTCGCAAAGTGACGCCTGGGCGTGGGGTTTTTCAGGGGTGATGGTGCGGGGATCAGGTGCCGCCTGGGACTTGCGAAAGTCCCAGCCATACGAGTGCTATGCCGAGATGGACTTCGATATACCCGTCGGCAGGAACGGCGATTGTTTCGACCGGTATCTGGTGCGTATGGAGGAGATGCGCCAGTCGGCCAAGATCATGCGGCAGTGTGTCGACCTGCTGGTAAGCGAGGGACCTGGGCCGGTTTCGAATACCGACGGCAAGGTCGTCCCGCCCAGACGTGCGGCCATGAAGCGTTCGATGGAGGCTTTGATTCATCATTTCAAGCTCTATACTGAGGGCTTTCGTGTGCCTGCCGGCGAGGTCTACGCGGCGGTGGAAGCGCCGAAGGGGGAGTTTGGCGTCTACCTCGTGGCCGACGGCACGAACAAGCCGTACCGATGCAAGCTGCGTCCTCCGAGCTTCGCTCATCTGCAGGCAATGGACCTGCTCTGCCGTGGCCATATGTTAGCCGACGTCACCGCCATACTAGGTTCATTGGACATTGTTTTGGGCGACGTGGATCGATAGCCCTGCGAAGCCGCCCAGCCCAGCCGATAGCTAGCCGCCGTTCTCTTTATTGGCTCTTCCGCCGGCCGGCAACAGTTCATCTCCATGCTCGGTCGTCGGCGTATGGAACTCGGATGCGGCCTGATCGTCGAGCAAGGCGAGCCGGACAGCTTCTTCGGGAATCCCCAGCATACGCGGATCAAGCTCGCGGTGTTCTTCATCCTGGGCGTTTCCGAGCCAGCTTTTGAAAGCACTGACACAAACTTTGCCCAAGCCGCAGCCGGCGAGTTGGTGTGTCCGAGACACTCACTTTCTTATACTTTCCCTGGACATTCGGGGGGTGGCACAGCATTCATTTGCTGTCGCATGTGAGGGTGAATTGGATATCTTTGGGGGCCTCGAGGTTTTGATAGACGTGCCCAATGCGGCAGAGGTGGAGCACGTGCGAGCTGCTAGCACAGCTAAGCAAATCGCAAACCGCCTGCTTGCAGCCAGCTAGGACCCGTTCGGAACCTTAGCCGAAGTCAAAGATCGAGTGTAACAGGGCCTTTCGCGCGGCTGCAGCAGGCCAGAACCAAGCCCGCTGAGATTTCTTCGGAGGTGAGTCCGCCGAGATCCTGCATGGTGACTTCGCCAGAGAGCTTGGCTATTCGGCACGTGCCGCAAATTCCCTGTTGGCAGCCGCTGGGAACATAGACGCCACAGTTGCGCGCCGCCTCCAGCAGGGTCTCCCCGGGAGCGCAACGATGGTCCAATCTCGAACGTGCGAAGTGGACCGAGGACGAGACAGCAGATGCTACGTCCGCAGTAACACCGCCCAGGCTGCGCCCGAAGCTCTCCTCATGATACCCCCGTGGATCAACACCCGCCTGGCCAAGACCGTCTCGCAACGCGTTCATATACTGTTCGGGGCCGCACGCGTAGACCGTGCGCTCGCCAAGATCGGGGACCAGGCGCCGGAGCATGGGGCCGTCTATGCGGCCCGTCGGTCCTGCCCATGAGGGGTCTGCCCGGGAACAGACGCATGTCACCCGTAGGTTACGAAACCGGGCAGCGAGTGCATCGAGTTCCAACCTGAAGATGAGATCTCGCGGCGAGCGCGCGCTGTAGATGAGGCGCAGGTCGAGATCGGACGCTCTGTCCGTCAAGGTGCGCAGCATCGACATAAGAGGCGTGATCCCGCTGCCTCCCGCAAGAAAGAGAGGCTTGTCGCTGTTGAAGCCGTCGAGTTTGAACGACCCCAGTGGGCCTTCGACGTTGACTTCGTCGCCCGCTCGCAGGTTCTCGTGGAGCCAATTGGAAACGAGCCCGCCTGGTGTCCGCTTGACCGTGATGTGCAAATCGAGCGGTCGAGTAGGTGGCGACGAAACGGAATAGGAACGGGTCACCGCAACGCCCCCGATTGTGAGGTGGAGGACAATGTATTGCCCCGCGTTGAAGCAGAACATGTGGTCTGATGCAGACGTGAAGACAAATGTCTTCACGTCGTGCGTCTCGTCGATGACCCTGCGGCAGAGGATCGCCTGTGACGAATCGTCGGCCCATTGCCGCTGCCGCATCGTTGCGAAGTCGAAAGCCGAAAAGGAAGTGTGTGCGTTCATGGTCGGGCTCTTCAGTGAGCCCCCAACATGGCAGCGGGACCGTTTCGGGAACAGTGGGTTGAACCCCTGTCTTCAATCGGGAATTTCGATTTAGCTCTCGAGCGACATCACCGCGAGCTGGAGCGCACGAAGCCCCTTTCGAATAATCGGTTCGTGTTTGCGCCGCGCGAGCATAGCCGTGTGGACAGGCTGATAAAGCGTCGGTGCGTCCTCGACCAGGAAGGAAGGGCACTCGGCCGTAAACCTGCGGGCATCGTCGTTGCGCATGTAACAACTCCCCCCAGTTCGCCGCAGCATCGCTTCTGCCAGGCTTTCGGATCCCATGGAGAGACGCGAGATTGCGAGGGAGGGGATAAGCTCGGAATGCGTTTTCTCGAGTACGACGGTGTAGCCCGGCCGAATGTAGCTGTCGGGATTGACCTGCGACATTGTCCTGGCGAAGGTCGACACCATCACATATTCCTCGACCATCAGATGCTCGTAAGCAATCTCGGGAAGATAGCGGGGTGCGTAGAGCACGGCTATATCCAGATTCCCCATGCTCAGATCTGTCACCATCTGGTTGGAATAGTCGGATTCCACATGGATCGAGGCTGTGGGAAGGGCCCGACAGAGCGCCTCCACCCACCCAGGCAGCACTGAGCGTGTCATGCCAACCTGCGCTGCCACGCGCAGGGTTCCTTCGAACCGGTTGAAGGCCCGCACGTCATGGCGCGCTTGCGACCAAGTCGACAGCATCGCCCGCGCGTAGGCTTCGAAACGTCGCCCCGCCGCTGTCGGTTCAGCACCGGCGCGACCACGATGGAAAAGCTCCGACCCTACAGCGCTTTCGAGACTCTTGATCCGGCTGCTGACGGTCGACTGCGTAATGTTCAGCCGGTCGGCAGTCCGGTTGAAGTTCCGCGATTCGATGATGTCGAGGAACGTCTCAATGTGGTCCAGCTGCACGCACTAACCCTCAATCGAAAAACCCGATCATTACCCAGAGATCATTGGCTTGATCCGGCATTTGTCAAGGCGGAAGCTAAAGAGACTAACGGCCAGCAGAACGCGGTCTGCAAAGAGGGAGCGAAGCTAAAGTGTTCATCGTTGACTGCGATTGCCACAACTACTGGTCCAGCGCCACGGTGCTCGAGCCCTACCTCTCGGGCGTCTGGAAGGACATGTTCATAGAGGGCGAAAAGACCGGCCCTAGAGGATCCTTCCCGCATGGCCATCGGCCCTGGTTCCATCCGCAAGATTTCTCGCGAAAGGACGTGCGGCCCGAGACCGAAGCCGACAACTACCGGATGATGAAAGAAAAGCATCTCGACAAATACAATGTCGGCGTGGCGATTCTCACCGGTGACGAGCCGATTGAAGCCTCGACGCTGGCCAACCCCTATTATGCCAGTGCGCTGGTCAGTGCTTACAATGACTATCAGGTCGCGGAGTGGTTGCCGAAGGACAACCGCTTCATGGGTTCGATTATCATCGCGCCTCAGGATCCGAAGCAGGCGGCGGCCGAGATCCGTCGGCTCGGCAGCCACCCGCGCATGGTCCAGGTTCTGGCCTCCCAAGGCTCTGTGCGGCCGTACGGCGATCCCTTCTACCACCCGATCTACGAAGCCTGCGCGGAAATGGGATTGCCCTTCGCCATCCACCTCGGCGGCCATGGGGGAATCAACTGGAACGCCATCGCGCCTGCCCCCACGACATTCTTCTGGGAGACACACGCCATCCTGCACATGTCGGCGATCAGCCATGTCGCCAGCATGATTGCGCATGGAGTCTTCGAAAAATGGCCGGAACTCTATTTCGTTGTGGTCGAATGCGGCGTGGCCTGGGTGCCGACGGTGCTGTGGCGCCTCGACGCCGATTACAAGGCGCTTCGCAAGGAGACGCCTTGGCTGAAGATGCTGCCGTCCGAGTACTGCCGCCGAAATATTCGGTTTTCCACACAGCCCCTGGAGCAGCCGGCGAATGTGCAGCATCTCTGGTCCATTCTGGAAGCAATGGACGGTGAAAACACGCTTATGTTTGCGTCAGACTATCCGCATTGGGACTACGACGACGCCAACACGCTGCACATTCCTCCCGCTTGGAGGACGAAGGTGATGGGTCAAAATGCACTCGACGTTTACAAGCGCATTTCCCCCATCCTGACCGCGAATGCTGCCTGACGGAGCAGAACATGGCCGAGAAAATCTTCATCTGTCGCGTCGACGAGATCGAAACGGGCACACCCGTAATCGCAAAGGTCCGCAGCCTTTCGGTGGGCGTGTTTCGCATCGGAGAGACTTTCCACGCGCTACTCAATATCTGTCCGCATCGCGGGGCGCCGCTGTGTGAGGGCCCGCAATGCGGAACCACTGCGCCGGTCGACGAAGCGCGCTTCGTCTATCACCGGGAAAACGAGATCGTACGCTGCGCCTGGCATGGCTGGGAGTTTGACATCAAAACGGGTTCGGCGCTGGTCGATTCCACCGTGCGTGCACGAACGTTCCCCGTCATGGTCGAGGACGGCAACATCTATGTGACTGCCTGATCGGGCAAGAGCGGAAGGCACAGGAAGGAACACAAAAGACGAAGACAGGGCACTTACGCATTGCGTGCTCGACGACGGTTGGAAAAAGAACGCGGAAAATCCGCAAATGGGAGAACGGCAATGTCGGAATCAGAGTACAAACTGCGCATCGCGAAAGGTCTTGTCGGGAGCGGCAAGGTTTCGCGGCGTGAGTTCATCCATCTAGGATTGGCGGCAGGTCTGGCCATCGCAGCCGCAGATCAGCTCTTTGTCACTGCGGCACGAGCAGAACCGCAAAAAGGAGGCTTCGCAAAGCTCGGCATGGCCCACGGGGCGACTACTGATTCCGTAGATCCGGCCGGCTATCCCGATACCTTCTCCCAAACTGCTTTTTCGGGTGCAATGTCCAACGGCCTCACGGAGGTCGACGCTAAGGGTGGCGTACAGCCGGATCTTGCAGAAAGCTTCGAAGCATCCAACGGCGCCAAGACCTGGGTCTTTAAGCTGCGCAAGGGCACGACCTTCCACAATGGCAAAAGCGTGACGGCAGACGATGTCGTGGCCTCCATGCGGTATCACATGGGTGCCGACACCAAATCGGCCGCGAAGTCTCTGCTTGCCTCCGTCAAGGACGTCAGGGCCGACGGCCCACAAACGGTTGTCTTCACGCTCGACAGCGGCAACGCCGATTTCCCCTACATCATGAGCGATTATCATCTCGTGATCATGCCGAGCGTTGACGGGAAAGCGGATTGGGCTTCGGGCGCACGCACGGGCGCATTCGTGCTCGAGAACTTCCAACCGGGCGTTTCGGCCAAGCTCAAGCGCAATCCAAACTACTTCAAGAACGGAAGGCCCTACCTGGACGAGGTGGAGTTCATCGCAATCACCGACTTGGCCGCACGCATGGCTGCGCTCTCGACCGGGGAGGTGGACTATATCGGCCGCGCCGATCTGAAGACACTCGGCATGTTGAAGCGAAATCCCAAAATCGACATCATCGAGATCACCGGCTACGGGCATTATACGCTGCCGATGAACGTCACCATGGCGCCTTTCGATAATCCGGATGTGCGCACGGCGTTGAAATGGGCGATCAACCGTCAAGAGATCGCCGACAAGATTTTCCTTGGGCATGCCACCGTTGCCAATGACAGTCCCATCGCGCCGGCGATCAAGTTCTACAAGAACCCGGAGCCGCAACACAGTTTCGATCCCGAGAAATCGCGCCATTATCTGAAGAAGGCGGGGATGGAGAAGCTGAAAATCGATCTTTCGGTCGCAGATGCCGCTTTCGCAGGTGCGGTAGACGCGGCCGCACTCATTCGCGAGACGGCCGCACAGTGCGGCATCGACGTCAACGTGGTGCGCGAGGCCGAAGACGCCTATTGGGACAACATCTGGCTGAAGAAGCCTTGGTGCGCATCCTACTGGAGTGGTCGCGCGACGGCCGACTGGATGTTCACGCAGGCCTTCGCAGCGGAATCCAGTTGGAACGAGTCGTTCTGGAAAAACCCGCGCTTCAATGAGTTGCTCGTAAAGGCACGAGCTGAAACCGACGAAGCCAAGCGTGCCGCCATGTACGCCGAAATGCAGCAGCTGACCCATGACGATGGTGGCAGCATAGTGCTGGTGTTCAACAACTTCGTCAGCGCCAAATCGAAGAAACTAGCCCATGGCGACGTGGCGCCGAATTGGGAGAATGACGGACTGAAGATGGCCGAGCGCTGGTGGATGGCACAGGCATAAGATGTTCGCCAAGCACGCCGTCCGCAATGGACGGCGGGCTTTTGGGAAAGCGCGCAGCATGCGTATGAATCCGGTTTTAAAAACGGTCCTGCAACGGTTGGGTCTCGGCCTGATTACGCTGTTCATCGTCTCGATTATTATCTTTTCGGCGATCACGATGCTGCCCGGCAACTTTGCGAAGGCGATGCTTGGTCAATCAGCTACACCCGAAACCGTAGCGGCTTTTCAGCACGAGGTGGGCCTCGATCGCCCGCCGGTCGAACGCTACTTCAGCTGGATGGGCAAGATGGCACGAGGGGATCTCGGGTCGTCCTTCGCCAGTCGAACCGGCTACCGACGCACGGTCGTGGAGATTATCGCACCGCGTTTATACAACACCATGTTTCTGGCCGTCATGACGGCGCTCATCGCGGTGCCGCTGGCATTGGGATTGGGTATTCTTGCGGCCCTCTACCGCAACAGCTGGTTCGATCGGCTTGTAAACACGGTGACACTCACGACAATTTCGTTCCCTGAGTTCTTCGTCGCCTACATGCTCGCTTTCCTGATCATCTCCCGCGATACGTTCGCGGGCACGCAGTTCGCGCAGTCGCTGCCCTTATGGCTTGCGGCTTCGATCAACTGGACCTTGAACGTCGTACCGAAGTTCCCGACCTTGGCGAATATAAACGATCAGACGCCGTTTTGGGAGCACGTCTGGCGCGCAGCCCTGCCGTCGATCACGCTTACACTCGTCATCGTCGCTCACATGATGCGCATGACGCGCGCGGCGATCATCAACATGCTTTCAAGCCCCTATATCGACATGGCTCGGTTGAAGGGAATGACGCCAATGGTGGTCGTGCTTCGGCACGCTTTGCCAAACGCCTGGGCTCCGATCGTGACCGTTGTCGCCTCAATCTTGCCTATCTCATCGTCGGCGTCGTGGTTGTCGAGGTTGTATTCGTCTACCCTGGCGTCGGCCAACTGATGGTCGATGCCGTGAAATCAAGAGACGTACCCGTCGTGCAGGCCTGCGCCCTCGTCTTCGCCGCAACCTACATCTTGCTCAACCTGATCGCCGACATCATTTCGATCGCTACCAACCCGAGGCTGTTGCACCCGCGATGACAAGCGCGGAGCCCGTCATCCAGCCCCCCAGGGCGCCCAGGATAAGGCGCACACGCCGATCTCGCATGACGACATCGCTGAAGAAGGCCCCGCTCAGTGCCTGGTTCGGTATGGGGGTAACCCTCTGCTACGTTCTCGTCGCCCTTTTTGCGCCACTGATCGCACCGTACCGGGAAACGCAGGTCTTTAGCGAGGCGTTCGCGCCCTGGAGTCACGAGTTCATGTTCGGCACCGACCAACTCGGTCGCGACATGCTCACTCGACTGATCTACGGAGCCCGCAACACGATCGGCATCGCCTTCGCGACAACCGTCATATCCTTTGCAGCCGGTGTGACACTCGGGCTTCTGGCGGCAATGTACCGAGGGTGGCTAGATCAGATCTTGTCGCGCGCTGTGGATGTGTTGATGTCGATCCCCAGCCTGATTTTCGCGCTGATGCTCCTCTCCATATTCGGTTCGTCGATACCCAGCCTTATATTGATCATAGCGCTGCTCGATTCCACCCGCGTGTTCCGTTTGGCGCGAGCCGTCGGGCTCAACGTGGCGGTGATGGAGTATGTTGAGGTCGCGCGATTGCGCGGCGAAGGTGCAGCATGGCTCCTGCGCAAGGAAATCCTGCCCAACATTCTGCCGCCGCTCATCGCGGAATTTGGTCTGCGATTCTGCTTTGTGTTTCTGACGATTGCAGCCTTGTCGTTCCTGGGGGTGGGCATACAGCCGCCGTCGGCGGATTGGGGGTCGATGGTGCGGGAAAACGCCACGCTGATCACTTATGGTGATGTCACTCCGCTACTGCCGGCCGGCGCCATTGCGCTCCTCACAGTAGCGGTGAACTTTGTCGTGGACTGGTTTTTGCATTCGACGAGCGGACTGCGTGATGAAAACTAGCCGTGCCGCCCTGCGCGAAAAGGGAACAGATCTGCTCGAGGTCCGGGATCTTCACGTTGAAGGCTTCTCCGACGAGCGCTGGCACCCGATCGTGCGCGGCGTGGATCTCTCGCTTAAACGCGGAGAAGTGCTCGGGCTGATTGGCGAATCCGGCGCCGGAAAATCGACCATAGGCCTTGCCGCAATGGGGTATGCAAAGCCGGGCTGCCGTATTAGCCGAGGCGCGGTGCTTTTCGACGGTGCCGATCTTTTGTCAATGAGCGAAGCCCGTCGTCGGCGGCTTCGGGGCTCCCGCATTGCTTATGTTGCGCAAAGCGCCGCCGCCTGGTTCAACCCTGCTCACCGGCTCCTCGACCAGACGGTTGAAACGGCAGTTGCGCACGGGATCGCCAGCCGAGAGAAAGCTAATCGCGATGCCGTGGAGCTTTATCGGCGCCTCCAACTCCCACAGCCTGAGACCATTGGTTTTCGGTATCCGCATCAGGTATCAGGCGGCCAGCTACAGCGAGCCATGACGGCAATGGCCATGGCCTGCCGCCCCGACCTGATCGTGTTCGATGAACCGACAACTGCGCTGGATGTGACCACCCAAGTCGAGGTCCTTGCGTCGATCCGCAGGATTGTTGAGGAATTTAACACAGCAGCGATATATGTGACTCACGATCTGGCCGTGGTGGCGCAGATGGCGGACCGGATTATGGTCTTGCGGCACGGACAAACGGTTGAGGAAGCCGATACGCGGCAGATACTTACGGCTCCCACCCAGGAATACACTCGGACGCTTTGGGCAGTGCGCAAGCTTGCGAAGCCCGAGATTCGGACCGAGGACCATTTACTGACCATCGACAATGTTACCGCCGCTTATGCCGGAAGGGTCAAGGTGCTGGTGGATGTGTCGATCAAGGTTCCGCGCGGCCGAACGGTCGCAGTGGTCGGCGAATCAGGGTCGGGGAAATCGACCCTCGCCCGCGTCGTCACGGGTCTCTTGCCTGCCTTGTCTGGATCGATGTCCTTTGATGGCAAGCCGCTCACCCTCTCGTTGAAACGCCGCTCGAAAGACCTGCTGCGCCGTATCCAGATGATCTATCAGTCGCCGGATAGCGCGCTTAACCCCCGCCAGACGGTCGAGGAGATAATCGCACGCCCGCTTGAGTTCTATTTGGGCGTTAAGGGGCAGCAGCGCGACCGGCGGGTCGGCGAGCTCATGCACATGATCGAGATGGACGAAAGCTTCCTCGACCGGCTGCCCGGTGAATTGTCGGGTGGCCAGAAGCAGCGGATCTGCATCGCCCGCGCGCTCGCCGCGAACCCAGAACTTATTATTTGTGACGAGGTGACCTCGGCACTCGATCAGATTGTGCAGGAAGAGATCTTGAAGCTCCTGATGCGCTTGCAGCACGAACTCGGCATTAGCTACATCTTCATTACGCACGATATCGCAACGGTAAGAGCAATTGCCGACGAGGTCGTGGTTATGCACCAGGGGCAGGTGGTGGAGCAGGGTTGGAAAACCGAGGTACTCGCGCCACCCCACGCAGCCTACACCGAACTGCTTCTCTCCTCGGTGCCGCAGATGGATCCAGACTGGCTCACGGGCCTGCTTGCTCGACGGAAACCAATTTGCAGCTAATCCCGCCGCCACCGGCACCCCGTGTTTCGGCAAAGATGCTCGTAGGCCGCCGGCTCACGCCTGCGCACTTTTTTCTTGCCGCGCTGGATCGGCGCGGACAGCTCAGCTTCGCACACCTGTCGCGACGACCCATGCCGTTTCCCTGGTCGGTTTTCGAAGCTCGGTCCTGCTGAACCCCACTCCTTGCAAAGCAGCGATGATCTCGTCAGGCTCGCGTGGGGTGAAAATGTCTGCTGGCATGTTCATCCGATCCATACGCGCCTTGGGAAGGAAGCCCACCACGATTCGCCCGCCAGGCGTGAGTATTCGTGCCAATTCCGAAGATCCGGCCTTGAGGCTTTCCCAGAAGTATACGGTGTGAACGCTGACGGCTTTGTCGAATGTCGCATCCCGCAACGGCAGTTTTTCAACTGCCCCGACGTGAAACTCGGCTCGTCCGGCGCGCACCGCATCGGCAAACTTGCGAGCGGCAGCGCTCGCCACATCCTGAGAGCGGTCAACACCGCAGACGAATGACGCGCCACGAACGAGCCGCGGCAGTGCTGCGCCGCCGCCGAATCCGACTTCCAGCACTCGGTCTTCAGGAACCAACTGCAATTGGTCGAGAGCGTAGCTGTTCAGTCGGGCGTTGCCCCGGTTCATACCGGCTCGGACGAGCCATCCGCCGAACCCAGCCGGCCAAGAAAGCTGTTTTGCTATGAACCTCGGCGCCATCACATTCCCAACCCCGTGCCGATGATAGGGCGCTTCACGGGTTGCCGGCAACCGATTAGTAGTTGATCCGCCGGCTACACGCCGCAGTCGGGCTTTGCCGTCGGCGGCAATTTTGCGGCAAAACTCGAAGTGCCATTGTGATCCAGAGTTAACGGAGCCGTCGCATCCGAATTGCTTCCAATTGCGCCTTTGGGGGCAGATGGCGCACATCTGAGGCTCAGCTGGGAAAGATGATAAGCGATGCGGTTGCCGGTTAAGCTCGGTCTTCCTGCCGATGCGCGATCAATCCACCGAACCGCTTATCCTGACGAACTAGCCTCCGTGCCCGCGTGGGCAAACCTCAGGTGAATCGCCGACCTTGATCCTCGCCAGGTGCTCTCTTGCTTCATTGACGCGGCGCTGGGCGCCTCTTATCGTGTCGCAGAGGGCGAGATCGATGCCCACGCCTAGCGCTTGTCCGCTCGACACGTTTCAGTTCCGACTCTGCTTGGCTCACACTCAGTCTGGCCTTGGCTAGTTCCAGTTCGAAATGTCCATCCATTGTGTCGGGTCCGTTGTAGCCCTTCCCTTGGGAAAGACTTATTTTCCGGTTTGGTTCCAGTCCAGCCTGCGAGTTCAAAGAATGCCCCAGAGACACACGCCAGTAGGCTCAGCCGGAACATAGTGTAGGCGGCCCTCCAAAGGTGACGTGTCGGACGAAGTAGTGAAATCTATCGGGAGACGATCCCAGGAGCTTCGCGCACGCGCGCCTGGTTGCGCCGAGACCGGTGCGGCCGCTACCAACTGGGATGGCCAGGCAGTGATTCGACTGCCGAGAGTGCCCAGCCTCACATTGACTCCTGGCAAGCCTCCCGATCCGCCGCCAATTGTGTCGTTCTAATACGCACATTTTTGGCACCAGTCTTGCACGGCCACTTCATCTTGGGAGAAGATGAGATGGCTCTATCCAATCAGCTGCTTGACAAAAACCTGACCTTCCAGTGTCCGAGCTGCAAAAACCCACTGGTCAGGAAAGGCTCCTGGGTCAAGTCCGTAACGACGTTCACCTGCAAGCGATGCGGCGAAAGGGTAAGGCTCTCTTACAGCGAGAAGCTTGAAATTTTCAGGGTGGGTGCCGCTACGCGCGACACTGGAACCTAACGCCGCGTTGTCTTCTTTGCTCGTGTGTTTGAACGACGCCGGCCAATGGCCACGATGCTAATTTCACATAAGCTGGCAACCGTTGCCAGTTAGGCTCGGCGGTTTGCCCTGCGAGATCAAGCCACCGAGCCGCCCTGGTCAAATGGGCCTTTCCACGCGGGCTGCAACATCTGGCTCCGCCGAAGTTCCGGAACCATTTTAGCTCGAACTAATTATATCGCGGTGGGGTAACAATCGCGGGGGCGTGAGTGGCCGAGTATCGAGTTGAGATCATGGCCGGCGGGTCGGTTGTGTCTTCGCAGGTCATGGCCCAGGTGCCATTCAAAGCGGCAGAAGCACACCTCGGCCGGCCGGTCACATTGAGGCACAAGGTAAAAAACTGGCTGCGTGTCACCGAAATAACGAAGCTTCGCTTACGTTCGTCGCCTGAGGGCTGCATGAGCACTCCCGGCGTCAATTTTGTGGACAAGTGAGTGAGCAGCAATTTGTCAGGCTTGGCCAGTCCAGACGTGATCTCGGTGGCCGCCGCAATCCAAAATCTTTTCTCCGCGGCCAAGGCGATCGGGGTCAGCAGTACCGAGATCGAAGCGACCGGCAGCTATGTGAAAGGGTGCTCGGAACGCCCATCCCGGCCGACCAAACTGTATTTGCTGACCGCGGCCTGCTCTTCACCGACCACCCCGAACCAATGATCCTGTAGTTCCTTCGGGTGAGTCCCTTTGATCCGCCGTCACCTTGGCGGCCTTCATGATCGTTCTCCACGACAATTAACTGCAAGTTTTCGCTTTGGGGACGCTCTGCAGACTTGCTATCGCGGTTCGACGCCTGCATTTTTCTGGAAGCAAGGAGATCGGATGCCCGTTCATTTGCCTGCCAAGAGGAATGGATTTTTGCGTTTCGGTCAGGGTGACATTGGTCCAGCCGCTGTGCCTCTCTATTTGGTGCCGCCTCCGCCCGATGAAGAAATCGGCGCTAAGGCCAGTGAAGACGCACGCGCTTGGCTTGCTTCCATCGTCGAGAGCTCTACCGACGCGATCCTGAGTAAGACGATTGAAGGCATCATCACCAGTTGGAATACCGGCGCCGAACGTATCTTCGGTTTTTCGGCCGAAGAAGCCGTCGGGCAATCGATACTCATCCTGATTCCCGAAGATCGACGGCAAGAGGAAGATGCCATTCTGGAGAGGATACGTCGGGGCGAGCGCGTCGAACATTTTGACACCATTCGGAAGCGCAAAGACGGCAGCCTGGTCGAGGTTTCGGTGACTGTCTCGCCTGTTCTGGGGAATGGTGGCACAATTCTGGGCGCATCCAAGATCGCGAGGGATATTTCCGAGAGGAGGCGAAACGAGAAACGGCGAAAGCTGCTGCTGAGGGAAATGAATCACCGAGTGAAGAATCTTTTTTCTGTCGCGTCGGCTTTGGTTTCGGTGAGTGAGCGGTCAGCGAGCAGTGCGGCCGAGTTGGCAGGCGACATGCGAGACCGGCTGGCCTCACTGGCCCGTGCCCATGATCTTATTTTGGCAGACCTCCGGGACGACGCCGAAATTCAACGCGAGACGACCCTCTTGGCACTGCTCAACGCGGTTCTTGCGCCGTACAAAAATGCGCCCCAGATCGGGACAAGCATCAAGGGGGTAGATGTCCCCCTCGGAAGCAGTGCCATGACATCGCTGGCGCTGATTATCAGCGAGTTCGCGACCAATGCGGCCAAACACGGTTGTTTTGCAAGCGCTGGAGGGAAATTGGATGTTCTGAGTATGATTGATGCCAAAAGCCTTCTTCTGATCTGGAGCGAAACCGGAGGTCCGGAGATTTATGGACCTGCTCACAGCTCGGGCTTCGGTACCCAGCTTGAGCAAGCAACCATTGCTGGGCTCGACGGCACAATTTCGCGCGACTGGGCGGCCGGTGGGTTGGTAATCTCCATGCGTGTGCCTCTGTCACGGCTCAAAAAATAAACCACTGTGCGCCAGTTTTCGGCCAGCATTGCATACGAGGAACATCTAACTTGGGCGCTGCATGAGGTCGCAAGGAGCAGAGACGCCCCCTGCGAGACTTCAACGTCGCAGCTCACATTAGTCCGATCAGCCCGCCAGCAATGCTGGCGCAAGCCACCTAGCAAGTGCTGCGACGAGAACCCGCACTCTGAGCGTCAATCCCGAAAGGTCCAAGCGGGCCTGAACACCGCCGCAAGAATGGCAGCTGGAGCGCCCCCCTAGCCAGCAACTCGTCGCGGTCGGGTCCCATGACGGCGATCAACGTGGGCGATTCCGCTGCCACAAGTTCGCCTGCGACTTTGTCGCTGCTTCGGCACGGGAGTCAAAGAGTCGGCTGAATGTCGGCGTGGTCGGCTACGTTCTCCGGCGAAAGATCGTCGACGAAGGAGGCCGCAATAAGATCGTCGCCATCGATACGGCCTAGTCCGTTTTCCATGATCGCGACGACTTTCTGGAAGGCCATTAATTCGTCTTCAGTGATCTCGGCCGCCTGCATTCGGGCTCGAAGGCTGGCGACGCGCATCCCCAAGGCACGGGGGATGTGACAGCTCCACTTAGCATCGTTCCATATCCTTTGGCTGGCGGCGGGGGAGGGCGGAGTTGTAATCTCGAATGCCGTGACTTGAACAGGCATCACTACGATGCAATCTGGCGGTTAGCGCTGTGAGCCTCAAGCACTGCCTCCTGCTCATGCTTGGCGAAGAGGGTGAGTTTGTCGGTATAAGTGATTCGAAACTGGCGTTGACATCCCTCGCAGCGGCGCGAGGAAACGACCTGAAACCAACTGCCTGCCCGTTTCAGCGCGAAACCGCAATGAGGACATTCGAACGTCATGTTGCACATCAGCAGTCGTCGAGAGAGTGCCATCTTCCACCAGCCTCACACCGGACAAATTTTGAGCTCCGACCCAACTTCACGCAGAATCGAAGGTTCCCGATGCTGGTCTTCGGTCGGAAGCAACCGGGACCAAAGTCCGGTTTAGAAAGCGCACGGGTAATGCTCAAGGCTGCTCCAACAAACCCGACGGTCTAATCGGATAGGCTGTCCAATCTCGGGCCATCTGACGCGCTCGGCTTGTTCTTTCCACAATGTTTATGGCGGTGGCGAGCAGTTCCCACGAAGCTGGACATTTTCTCCACGTCCTTTGTCCATGAGCACCGCGATGGCGCAGAAGAATGCTGCCTTCAGATGGATTGCCTGTGCCGGTCCGGCGGCTCTCGCGGGGAGGTCTGCCGCGTTCTCGGAAACCATGGCCATCGGCGATTGAACTGCCCAAAGAGCAGGGCGACCGACGCCGGTTGGGGGGCGGGGGAAACGTCGGTCGCCATCAAGGACAGGGACCATGGATTCAGCAAACTGCGTTGCGACTGGTCCTTGGAAGAGGAGAGCAGATTCGGATAGGAATAGCAACTTGCCCGTAGTGTTTCGGGGACCCTCGTCTCAGCCGGGCGGCTGGCCAGCCAAGATGATCATTCCCATCCTCCGCTCATGTCACTTGCGCTCATTGTGCCGTGGCGGCCACCGTTTTACGCAATTGCCGCCTGTCGATGGACTTCGCACGTCGAACACGTCGCTTGGCGGTGATCGGCGCGACCAAAGTAACGAGGGCCAGTTAACCGAGAAGAAATCAGTGAAGCCGAGGCGGGCCGTCAGTAAGGGCAAATTTGCACGCGTTCCAACACCCAGTTGGTAATGGTCCCGGTGCAACAGCTTGACCCGGCAATGGCGGTGGTGATGCCTAGAGTAGCGGTGCGGATACCGAGCCATATAACCAGGATAGTCACTGTGGTAGCGCGGGCCGCAATAGCGGCCGCCATAGTCGAACGGAGCCCCGTAGAACGCACCGCCCGAAAATGGCCAAAGCGCAAAAATAGTTGCCCGGACGTTGTCGGGACCGGTGGGCGGCCGGGCCCGGCTCTGCTGGAGTTGATCATCACCATAGACGTGCGTCGATGCTGGCGGCTGAGTGCCTGAAGCTGAAGGCTGAACCATTCCATGTCGACTCATGAGTGCTCTCCCTGGTCGGCTCCGATGCCTCGGAGGAACGCGGGGCTGTGTGTTTCGCCGCACTGGAGGTGGACTTGTCTTTCACCTCGTCAACCAAGGCATGGTCGCCAAGCGTCGCACCAGCCCCTATCGCACTGGGCCAAAGATGAACTGCCGGATAATCAAAACGCGACCGATGGAGTGCAGCGCGAGTCCGGCAGGCCTGCCATGGTGCTCATGGCGACGGACTGCTGCGCCCGGCGCGCCTTCGGCGCTTTCAAGGCTAGCAAACAAAAGCGCTTGCGAAAACCATGCAAGGAAAGCTCGGCGGACCAGTCCGAATGACAACGCTAACGGCTAAACCTTGTCAGGCGTGGAAAGGTCCGAGCGCGAGAAAAGCTGCGTCATGCAACGCTTGGACGACCTACAGGTGACACCACGGTTCGGCCAAAAAGCCTGGGCGGCCTACGCTGGCGCAAGCAGCGTCCTTGTGATTAGCGTTAAGCTCGCCTCATAGACACAGCACCCGGACTTGTCGCGGACCCATACCGCAAAATCGTTGAGGTCTGCCGGCAGCGGGTGGTCTGCCACGATTGCAGGCAGAAGCCGCTTCGCTTCCTCGCGCATGTCGCATAGACTCATCTCGACACCCAGATCATCGCGAGTGATCTGTCCATTCTCAATCGTGTCGAAGAAGTATAGCGGCATAACGTTGGTGAACCTGCCGGATTGGGCTTGGTTCCATGATGGTATGGTTAGGCACTTACCGCTTCGTATCATCGGTTGCTAAGATTGTCGGGTTTCTGGCGGCCCGGTATTCCGATTCCCAAGGCAGCCCCTCGAATTCGGGCTGGTATCCAGACGCTCTGTAAACGTCCTGCGATAGGTAACTGCACCTGGTTCCCTCTCTCACGCAGACAAATGCTGGGATACCGGGGCACCGGTAAACGCCAACTATGTGCGAAACGAGACTGTTCATAGTTGTAGGCTTTTCACAGCCTACGATTGTCGTCTCCATCTATTTTGATGAAACCGTGGTTCGCATCCGTTGAACCGCATCGAAGAACCGAACGACCCCAGTGCGCGCCTGGTTTGTGTCATCCCCGCGTTCAATCGCGACTGACAACAGATGCGTAGCCGTTTCCAACCAAAGCTCGGCCGCTTCGTCATTCGGAAGCCGAGCTATTGCGTCGGCGACGTCATAACCGATGCACGCTCTCGGCTGACAGGAAAGGCAGAAACTGACATGGGCTAAACCGTTCGAGCATGGCCGCCTTGGGTATTAATCCGGCGAGGCAGACTAAAACAACAGTCCGTGCCGGAACACCTCTGCTCGGCAACTATCCACTGCTTTCATAACCCCTTACAGACTCCGTGGCCCCGTTGTGGTCAGGAACCCGCCGGGCCGGCGGCGAAGGCATGCAGCGGCCGCCAACCCAATCCGTCAAGACGTGATCGTCGGCACGGCGAAGCCCTTGCGGCGAAGAGAATGTAACGGTCGCTTCGCTGCCACATTCAGAGAAGATCACTTGAATGACCTCACCACGGCTCTGCTGTGGGACTGCGACCGTGGCCTATCTGGCGCAAAGCGCCTAACGCGGCAATGGCAGCCTGGCTGCTAGGATCGAAACCGCGTTTGTTCGCAGGAAGTGGCATGTAGCTGCCGCGAAAAGACGAGTTGGAAAGAAAACGCGGTGCTCGGGGTGACATGTACGACGTCCACGGCGCCCGGGCGATTACCGCGCGCGCTTGTGAGTTCCTGGATCGCGGGCGGTCAATCAGGAGCGTTGGAGTTCCTAACCGCGCGCATTGTGTCCCTCCGGGGAGAGGGTGCTCGGCCTCACCGGGCGATGAGAGAGACTTACGATTTCACGCAACCAAGTCAGTTTGCCGGCATTGATATCTTGAAGCGCCGGAGGAGGCTCATGCTACATTATAGCGTGCCCCGGGAATTTGAGATCGGTGACGAGGTCGCCTTGAAGGGCACCGTCGCCTCAATACTGCCCAGCGGACGTGCCCAAGTAAACATTCCGTCTTATGGTCAACCCTATTCGGTTGACCCGCCACCCAAAACCCGCGCTGGAGATGAGGTCGTTCTCGTCGGGGATATCATCCGTATCGATCGCAAAGCCGACAAGCTGACAGTGCGGATTGACTGTGGGGGTGTAATTACTGTCGGACGCTCTGCAATTACCAGGTTGAGGAGGCACCGTTGGCCCTCGTCGCGCTGACACTCGTGCAAAGCCTGCCCAACGCCCGCCCGATGAGTTGCCGGGCAATCTCGCGGAGCGCCATGCCGCTAAGGTTTCTCGTCCAGCATGAGGCCCGACGTCGCGTGGTCCCTCAGAAGCGCTGCGGTTCGCAGGTGGCCGCAGTCTGCAAGCGGCTAACCTTGTTCGTTGCGCTCACCAGTCTGCGCGGCACCCGCCTCCGAAAAGGAGCGGCGTCGCGGTTGGCCCGTTGGTGAAAGACGGCCCTGCTCACGGCCAATTTGTTTGCCGAAATTGTACGCCAGACAGAGAGCGCCGAGTTGAACGAGTAAGCGTATCATGGAGGTCTCCTTTCTTGCCATCAAACCAGCCCTGTGCGTTTAGGTTCCAGTTCGGCTTTTCCGGAGGCTGAGCGTTGAGGCGTAGGGCAACATGTTCGATGGGGTCATAGGAGAGTAAGTGACGAAGGCCCGCTGTGCCATGCGTCGTCTCGAACCCGTGTCAGTATCGCGGGGGGACCGCTGGCGACGGGTCCGAAAACGACGGGTGGTTCCTGGGTCGCCCATGGCGAAGTCGATGGTTCGTAGCCCTGGCGATCCGTCTTCGCTCCAGGAACAACAATCCCGCACTTTTGCCAATCGCGTCTTCGCCCCGTATCCGGCCGCTCTGCGGCCGTGGCTCAACCCGATGAAGCCTCACCTAAGGGTCGCCGGCTTCCATGTTCAAAAGAGTAGGCGTGAGTGAATTCGGCACCAAGAAGAAAAATTAGCGAGGAGTAGTAGATCCAGAGCAGCACAATGATCAACGCGCTGGCGGCTCCGAATGACGATCCCATCGCGCTGCTACCCAAGTACAAGCCGATCAGGCTCTTGCCAGCCGTGAACAGCGCGGCCGTCACAAACGCTCGAACCACACGTCGCGCCACTCCAGATGGCGGTCCGGCAGGACCTTGTAGATGGCGGCGAAGAGCACTGCTATCAGCAGGTAGGAAATCAAGACATTCAGCCCTTCGATCAAGATTGATCCGAACGGCAAAAGCCGATTTATCGTGTCGCCTAGCGCGGTAATGGCGGCGCTCACAGCAAGCGAAACGATCAGCAAGAAGCCAAGGGCGATCACCAGTCCCAAGCTGGCCGTCCGTGCACGGATTAAGCGAGAGACGGAGCCCCCCTGGGGCTTTGCTTTCCAGATCTCATTCAAGGCGGTCTGCATCTCACCGAACACGCCCGACGCTGTCAGCAACAATGTCACCAGGCCTACAATCGTGGCGATGGCACCAGACGACCGGTTGGAGGCACTTTGCAGTACGCTTTGTATGACATCCGCGCTTTGACCGCCCATCAGGCCCGTCAATTGTCCCGCGACGGCATCGCGCGCGGCGCTTTGGCCAAATACCAGGCCTGCTACGGCCACGACCAACAACAGAATGGGTCCCAGAGAGGTCACGGCGAAGAACGCCATTGCGGCGCCATGACTGAAAGCGCTGTCGCCGATGAAGCCGGCCACACTCGATTTCGTAATTCGCCAGGTCTTGTCCAGCATCTCTTTTTCCCGCTACCGATTGCGAAACCTGAACGATCAGAAGTTTCGCCCCGCGCGGTGACCGTCTCCAGGCTCGGCCACCTGTGGATTTTGTTCCGCGGCAGCGCAAAGGGCAGATGGTCAACCGCGATCGCCGTCAAACAAGAAGATCGGTTGATTGTTCCTGTCGAGTTAGCCCAGTGCGGTGCAATGGCGCCGGAGAACCCCATGGAGGGCGATCACGCCGGCGCGTCCGCCGGAGTGATACGGCGAGGCGTAGCTGCCGGGTTTCGACATTTTGCCAGTTTCGGTGCTGACAAGATCAGGTCTGCGAGCCACCAGTTTGGGAACGCAACTCGACGAGCGAGCGAACGCTGCCCAGGGCCATGAGGTCTGAGAACTCACAAAATGTCGGTGGTGATGACCAAGACGATTCCGATTGCTGCTAGGGCCATGATCAAGATCATTGCGGCCTCGAAACTTCCTCCGACCCGGCGTATGCGGTCCATCATTTTGAGGCTCCGCTACGGCGGCCTATTTTCCGTTTGCGAACAAACACGGAAAGCTGCTCCAGCGGAATCACCAATGTTAGCGCCTCCGAAAAATCGGGCCGCACACGACCTGGCACTCGCCCGCCGCGTTTCCACCGATCTCTTCGGACAGGGATCGCCCTTAAGGCGGCTGCTTCCGCGACACTGGGCAGGTCATCTGGAGCCGTTGCACTCCTGGTGGACGCCGTTTTGATGCAACTCGAACACCTTGCTGGCGTCAAGACACTGCCGGCATTAGGACTTCTGAACCCCGCCATTTGCCAACCGATCGGAGAGGCAAGGACGCTAGCAGGAGAAATTCGCGTTTCAGCTAATCCACGTCTCTAACACCGCCGGTTAGAGCGTTGAAAGCGGATCTGTATATAGGCGGTGGCCATTCGCATGCTGCAAGGGAAACCCGACTGGGGACATGGTCAGTCGATGCGCCATGTACAGGCGCGGAGAGGCCGGCTTACGCTTGGCTCGAGCTGACTTAAATGAGGTTGCACGGTGGGCACATCACCGGCAGCGCCGTCGCGGCCGCGCATGCGCGAACGCGGTCGTCTACCGGTCCACAGCATTCCCCGGGATGTCCGCGCTGTCGTAATTACCAGCCCGATGGCGGCGACCGAGTAGCGGAGCCGGGGTGCGCCGACGGAACAGGTGGCGACTTCGTGTGTTCTTACTGACGGCAGACAAGGAGCGATGTCATGGCGGCACCCCGCGCGGTTTGGAAAGGCTTCCTGAAGATCGGGTCGGTTTCGTGCGGCGTGAAGATGGTCGGTGCAACCAGCGAGGCCTCGAAGATCCATTTCAAGATACTGAACCGGAAAGATGGGCTGCCCGTCAAAAGCGCTTATGTCGACGAAGAGACTGGCGATGTCGTGGAGGGCGAGGATCAGGTCAAGGGTTACGAGGTAGACAAGGACCATTTCATCAAGATCGAGCCCGATGAGATCAAGAAGCTCAAGCTGACATCGGCCCACACACTTGAGGTGGATTCATTTGTCGCAATTGAGGATGTCGACACTCGATATCTGGAAAAGCCCTATTATCTGATCCCGGCGGACGGCGCCTCGCTCGAAGCCTTTTCGGTTCTTCGTGACGCGATGGCGAACAAGCGCGTGGCCGCGCGCTCTTGCGTGGTGCTCTACCAGCGCGGGCGCGAGGTGCTGATCCAGCCCTTCCAGAAGGGGATGCTGCTGACCGAGCTGCGCACTCACGACGAGATGACGTCGGAAAAGACCGTGTTCAATGGCTTGGAAAGCCCTAAATACGATGAAGACCTTCTTGAAATAGCCGGGCTGTTGATCGACAAGAAAGTCACCAAGTTCGATCCGTCGAAGTTCGAAGACACGTACGAGGATGCGTTGATTGCCATGATCGACGCCAAGCGCAAGGGAAAAGCACCGCCCAAGCCGGCGCCGGCGCCAAAAGAAAACGTCATCGACCTGGCCTCGGTGCTTCGCAAGAGCCTTGCCAAGGAAGGCATCAAGGGCGGCACCAAATCCAAGGGCCGAAAATCGGGTAGGGATGCTGCGTAACGCGCGAAGCCGATCTGCTCTGTTGCCGTAGAACCTCGCAGGCCACCTACGGAACCGGGTCTGCCGCGGCACGATATTCGTCCGGCTCCAGTCATACGCGCCCCCAGCGATATTTTGATGGGACCGGATCCTGCCGTGCCAACTCCGCCCGGGAGGCGCGGCGCAAAAGTGACTGGGCTTATTCCATGTCTGGCATCGGCGATGACGAAGAGGGTTGTGGGCCGTAGTCGCCCAATGCAGCGTCCGCATCTCGGCTTCAGGCAATCACGCCGACATGCTTCGAGGCGAGCGCCTTGGCGATCCTAATCACCCGCTCCTCGCTTTGCTGATCAGTCGGGCCGTAACCCGTGAACAGTTCTCTATCTAGGCCGCGGTCGAATGCCACGACGACGATGAGTTCGGCTCTTTCTGAGAAGGCGGATCGCAGTCCCACATCAATCCAACAACTCGATCGCCGCCTTGTTGGCATCCATCCATATCCTCGTCCTGCACGGGAGCTTGATCGTCGTGACAGCCTGCATCGCCCCAAGTTTCAACCGCGGACATCCCATCTGCTGCCTGCTCGGACGAGATGCGCGCCGCCGCAAACACAGCCTTAGTAGCCTCGATGGCGCGCTGCTCCTCTGTTGAGGAACCTCCTTCGATCTCCAGCTGAAGTCTCATCGTTCGCCTTCCTGTCATGGGCCAGCAGTGAACAAAATAAGAACAAAAGGTCAAGGATTGGCCTTGACGAGACAGGAATATATTCCTTATTCCTGAAAGCAGATGAGCAGGAGAGGCTTGTGCCGGGCGCCAAAAAACGGCGGCGGCGAGGCTAGTTCGAAGGACGTGGTCGTTCGGACCGGAACTCCACCCTCCGGAACCCAAGAGGATGTTCAACATGCACGACCTGATCGCCTTCTTCCAAACGAATGCCGCATTGGTCATCGGCAACCCCATAGCGTTTGCCACCTTTTCAGTTCTGTTCGGGAGCGGAGGATTCGTCGCCGGCCGCTACTTTCTAACCGAGCGCATCGCGAACTTGGAAAGCCGCATCACGAGGCGCGATGAAGAAATCGCAGCGCTGAAAACTGGAGGTAGGAAAAAGGCTGAAGAGCCGTCGCTCATCCCAATATTCGGCACGTCAGTGATTGAGAGCAATGCAACGCCGCTGCTGGGAAAATGGCCGGACCGGCGCCAATCAGGGAAACTGTCAGCACCGCCACGGGAACGTCGTGCCTAACAATCTGGCTGATTAGGGCCCGTTTTAGATCAACGTTCAACCAGCGAGAAACCATGTCTCACTTCGTGAGACAGCCCGCCGCCGTTCCGCCGCAATGCCGCAGCACTTGGCGCGATCGGCCCTCGCGGCCTCAAGGAGGTTCCTCAGATGAGACTCAACAAAGCGGTTTTGGCTGTCCTGATGACGGCAGCTCTGGCAGGCTGCGAAACGCAGACGGAAGGCCAGCAGCGGGCAACTACGGGCGCTCTGCTGGGCGGCGCCGGCGGCGCCCTGGTCGGCCAGGCTATTGGCGGCAACACGAAGAGCACCGTGATCGGCGCGGCCGGCGGCGCGTTGCTAGGAGCAGTGGTCGGCTCCGCCACCACCCCGCAGCGTCGTGAGGATCAGCTCTGCCGGTACCAGGACCGCTACGGCCGAATTTACACCGCGCCGTGCGATGACCGGTACTACAACGGCAATTATTGAGAAGGCGCGGTAGGCTCGCTCGATGGTATGTTAATGCGCCACGCATCTGTGGCGGATGAACAGAGACACCGCTATGCCTGCACAGGGGGGCACATGCGAGGCGGTTGACTGGGTATCTGGTCGGGATTTGCTTGGCCATTGTGAGCCAATCAGGTCCTGGGCCAATGCGATGTTACGATTTGCGCAAGGGCCAGATCGAACTGAATCGGGACAACTCCGACGTCGGACGCCGACCCGAGACCGTTCAGCGCCCGTCCCCGCCAGGTGAGGTCAGCAGCCAGGTGTTCGGCAAGTCATGGCGAAGGATTTCGAGGTGATGCCGGCTCCCGCTTCCTGGCAGGCCGACGGGTTTATAACAAAGTCCGTACCTGCTCGATGGCCTGGCGCAGACGTCGGATTCCCGCTTCGCTGTCGGCCTTGTTGCAGGCGGCATAGCCAAGCACGAGGCCATTCCCGGAGGATGACCAGTAATATTTCGAAAGCGGCGATGCGTTGACACCGAGTTTGTCGGCGCATTGCACGACCGCCCGATCGTCGCAACTTCCGTGAAGCGAAGCAACGACCTGGATTCCGGCTTCCGCCGCCGAAAGGGTCATGTGATCGGCCAGTTCGGTCTGGCACAATTCGTAGAAAAGCTTGCGGCGCTCGGCGTAGATGCGCCGCATGCGCTTCAGATGGCGGGTCATGTGGCCTTCATCGATGAAATCGGCCAGTGCTGCCTGCAGCAGGAGGGGCGCGAACTGCCCAGTGGTGCTCAGCGCATGCGGAATGCCCTCGCACAAGGCGGCGGGCAGGACCATGAACCCCAGCCTGAGCGCCGGAAACAGCAACTTGGCAAAGGTGCCGACATAGATGACCCGGTCCGCGCAATCCATGCTCTGTATGGCGGGCACCGGCCTTCCTTGAAATCTGTACTCACCGTCGAAATCATCTTCAATGATCCAGGAATTGTTGCGCTCGGCGATTTCGAACAGCCGCAGCCGCTGGTCCATGCGCATCGTGATTCCCAAGGGGTGCTGGCAGGCGGGCGTCACATAGATCAGGCGCGGTGAAATCTCGGGCTGGCTCATTTGCCATCCATCGCGGTCGACAACAAGCGGCACAATGTTGGCGCCAGCGACGGTGAAGGTTGCCTTGGCCGCGTAGTAGCCCGGTTCCTCCAGCCAGACTGTGTCGCCCGGATCGAGCAGCAGACGCGCCAGCAGATCGAACGCCGCCTGCGCCCCCGTCGTTACGACGATCTGTTCGGGAGAACATCGCACCCCTCTGGCCGAGGTCAGGTAGCCGGCAATCGCCTCCTTGAGCGCCGGCAGGCCGGTCACATGATAGGTGCCGAACAACATGTCGGCGCCAAACGTTGCCCGGCGTGCGAGCAGCCTGCCCCAGACGCCAAACGGGAAGTTTTGTGGGTCCGGCATGCCCGGATGAAAGGCGAAGCGCCCTGGCGCTCCATGATGGAAGGGTTGCTGCATCAGGCTCTCGCCGCGCCTCGAAAGCGGGCGGCGGATCGCCACGGCCGTGGGTTTGCCACCTTGATCGGTCGAGTTCACGGGCAGGTCGATGACCACCGGTCGCGCGCCCTGCCGGTTCGTAAGATAACCTTCCGTCGCCAGTTGGTCATACGCAGCCACGATAGTGTTGCGGGCGAGGCCCAGATCCTCAGCCAGCGCGCGCGTCGACGGCAATTCCGATCCCGGTGCCAGACGACGCTCACGGATCATCGCGGCAATCTGCCGGTAGAGCTGGCGATGAATCGGTTCATCCACAGTCCGATTGATCATCAGCGCGTCCATCGGAAAGCCTTGGCGCTTACGCCTCGATAGCTGCATTGGAAAAGCCTCGCGGGATGAGAGCGGATCGAGCTTAGACGAGCGCCGCGCGAAGTGAAACTGGCACCTTCACTTCTCACCGAACTGGCTCTCGCGATGGAGACAGATCGGCGCTTAAATGAAAGGAAGAGGGAACAACGGGCCCAGACACCACGAGCCGACGCCTTCATCGACCTGATTGGTTTTGATGAGGCACCGCCAGCAAATGGCCCGGCCTGTCCGATGAGGAACGATGATGGCTGTCTGCATAGGCATAAATCCGATTACCTGGAGCAATGACGACGTGCCCGAGCTGGGCGGGGATACCCCACTCGAGGTCTGCCTTTCCGAAACGGCCGAAGCCGGCTACGCGGGAACGGAACTCGGCGGCAAGTTCCCGCGTGCCAGCAAGGACCTCGCCGTGGCTCTCGCGACCCATGGTCTTAGACTGGTCTCCGGCTGGTACGATGGCCGGATCTGCGAAAAGGAGGTCGAGGAGGAATTCGACGCCATCCTGCCGCATCTGACGCTGCTGCGCGACCTCGGCGCCAAGCACGTCGTCTACGCCGATACGTCGCGTGGCCGCCATGGCGCCATTCACGATCCGATCTCGCAGCGTCCCAAGCTCGCCGACGACGAGTGGAGATCCTACGGCAAGAAGATAACGCGACTGGCTGAACGGTTCGCCGATTTTGGCGTTGGCATGGCCTTTCACCACCACATGGGGACAATCGTCGAGACGGATCACGAGATCGGCAGGCTGATGGCCGGTTCAGGGCAAGCCGTTGGCCTCCTCTATGACACCGGCCATTGCCTGTTTTCCGGCGGCGATGCCGAGACGTTGCTGCGGCATCACATCGGTCGCGTCGTTCACGTGCATTGCAAGGATGTGCGGCCCGATGTGCTGAAGCGCGCTCGCGCCCTGGATATGAGTTTCATGGGCGCGGTGATGGAAGGCATCTTCACCGTGCCCGGCGATGGGTCCATCGACTATCCGACGCTTTTAGGGGTGCTGGCTGACAATGGCTATGCCGGCTGGCTGGTGGTCGAGGCCGAACAGGATCCGAGCAAGGCCCATCCCCTTACCTATGCGACGATGGGCTATCGCAACCTGCACGACCTGGCCCTCAGAGCCGGTTTCGAGGTCGAGGAACGGGAGAACTGATACGCTTAGGGCGCGCTGGGTAGCGGCAATGAGTTCTGTCCTGTACCAAAGTGTAGTCAAGAACTACGGCGCGCTGAACGTCTTGCGCTCGCTTGACCTCGCAGTCCCCGACCACATGTTCCTGGCCCTGCTCGGTCCTTCGGGTTGCGGCAAGACGACGGCGTTGCGCATCCTTGCCGGTCTCGACATGCCGAGCGCCGGCAAGCTCTTCATCGGTGAGCGTGACGTAACCCGGCTGCAGCCGCGCGACCGCGACATCGCCATGGTCTTCCAGAGCTATGCGCTCTATCCGCAGATGACCGTCGCTGAGAACATCGGCTATCCTCTATGGATTCGCGGCATGCCGGATGCCTCGCGCCGCGCCAAGATTGACGAGGTCGCCGCGGTCCTTGAGATCGGCCACCTGCTCGATCGCCGGCCGCGCCAGCTTTCGGGCGGGCAGAGGCAGCGCGTGGCGCTTGCGCGGGCCATCGTTCGCGATCCGGCCGCTTTCCTGATGGACGAGCCGCTGTCGAACCTTGACGCACGCCTGCGCCTGACCATGCGCGGCGAGATCAAGCGGCTTTGCCAGCGGCTTGGCGCAACAACCCTCTACGTCACGCACGATCAGGTCGAGGCCTTGACCATGGCCGACTTCGTCGCGGTCATGCACGCCGGTGAACTGCAGCAGATGGCGCCGCCGGCCGATATCTACGACCGCCCGGCCAACCGTTTCGTTGCCACCTTCGTCGGCAACCCGCCGATGAACATTCTGCCGGTCGCGCTTGCTGAACAATGCATCGCAGTCGGCGGAGCAATGGTTCCGATACAGGCGCCCCGGCTGGCGACATGCCGCGCTGCGCGGGCGGTCGAGATCGGACTGCGGCCGGAGGACATGAGTGTTGTAGCACCCGGCACGCGGGCCGCTCTACCCGGCGAGATCTATGTCGTCGAACCGATGGGCAACGAGACCTTGGTCAATGTCCGCATCGGCAGCGGCAATGTCTCGGTTCGTGCCGGCCGCGACTTCCGGGGGGCGGTGGGCGCCAACATCGGGCTCACTTTCGATGTGTCGAATGCATGCTTCTTCAATTCCGCCGGCCTGACGGCCGTCCACAGGGTCAACAGTGATGGAGAGTGAAATGACGCAGTCCAGCATTAGCAGACTTACTCGCCGTTCCGTGCTCAAGGGGGGAATTGGCCTTGCACTTGCCACGACGGCCCTTACCGCCCTCGGCCTGCCTGTCCCGGCGAGCGCCGCTGGCAAGAAGGTGATCATTGGCGCCTTCGCCGATGGCGGCCTGACGCCGTTCAAACAGAAGATCATCCCACTGGCCAAGGATGCTGGCTTCGACATCGAATTCCTCGAGGATGAATACGGCGTAACGCTCGAGAAGTGGTTCGCCGACGCCAAGAACAGCGCCGGCCAGTACGACCTCTATCTTCTCGACGATCCATGGGTGCCGCAGTTCGGCGCCGCCAATGTGCTCGAGGATCTTGGAGCGGCCGGCATCGATGGCGGCGACAAGGACTGGATCGGCTCGATGATCGACATGGGCTACTGGCCGCCTCAGAAAGGCCCGCGCGTGAAGGGTTTTGAAACCGCCGCGCCGGCGCTCATCTGCGTGCCGTTCGTCGGCGATCTGCAGACGCTGACTTACCGCAACGATGTCTACACAGGCGGTGCGCCGAAAACCTGGGACGAGGTCATCGCCAAAGGCAAGGCAGGCGTGGCGGCGGGCAAGATCAAATATCCGGTCGTCTTCCGCGGCGTATCAGGCAATCCGATCGTGACCAGCTGGTACCCGGTCTTTCTGTCGTTTGGCGGTTCCTTCTTCGACGACAAGTGGAACCCGGTCTTCAATTCCGCCCAAGGCAAAGCCTCGGCCGAATTCTTCGTCGGCACCATGAAGCAAAACGCGCCAAGCGGTGTCGTCGAGTTCGACTCGGACCAGGAAGGCGCGGCGATCCTCGGCGGCGAAGCAGGTGCAATCATCCAATACTCCGGCAATGCGCTGAAGGCCGACGATCCAACGCAGACAAAGGTGGCTGGCAAGCTCGATTTCGGCGTAGTGCCGAAACAGACGGCGGCGATCGCTCAGATGGGCATCTTCATTGCCGGCATTCCGAAATCGGCGCCCAACAAAGCCAACTCGATCGAGTTCCTGAAATGGTATGTCAGCGCCGACGTCCAGGCCAAGCTGTCCGAAGCAGGTTCCATCCCGGTCAAGCGGAGCGCCTTCGGCGTCGCCAAGCCCGGCAACCGGCTGATCCCCGTCGCCTTGCAGCAGCTCGACGCTGGCGCGCTGCCGAGGCCGCGCACGCCAGATTGGGCCAAGGTTGAGGAACTGCTCGGCATCGAGCTCAACAAGGCGCTGCAGGCTGGCTCGGGAGGCGGGGCCGCATTGGACACCGCCGCCAAGCAGGTCAAGGATTACCTGTCGTCAGTCGGCTATTACTGATGCCAAATCGCGGGGCGCAGAACCGCAAGTACCGTCTGCAGGCGGCGGGGTTCGACCTTGCCCTCCCTTATCTCATGCTCGCGCCAGGCGTGCTGATCGTGCTCGGCGTGCTCGTCTATCCCTTGTGGGACGGCCTGCGCGCCAGCACCAAGGCCTATCGTTATGGCTCGGTGGTCGCCGATGCCGGCATGGGGAACTATATAAAACTGTGGAGCGATCCCCAGTTTTTGAATTCGCTTTTGGTGACGGTCAAATTCGTCGCCCTGGCGGTCACCTTCGAGGCAATTCTGGGCTTTGCCCTGGCGCTGTTTTGCCTGCGCGAATTTCGCGGCATTCGCCTGCTGAGAACCATCCTGATTATCCCGATGGTGATAACGCCGGTCGTGGTCGCCATCGTCTTCCGGCTGATCTATGCCAGCGACGCGGGCATGCTGACGGCAGTCTCCGAGTGGATGGGCGGCGGCCAGGTGCAAATTCTCGGAGATCCCGTCAAGGCGTTCATCGGCCTTGTCGTGCTCGACGTCTGGGAATGGACGCCGCTGATGTTCCTGATTCTTTTGGCCGGCCTGCAGTCGCTGCCGCATGAACCCTTCGAGGCCGCTCGCGTCGACGGCGCTGGCGCGTGGCGGGTGTTTGCCGATCTTACCTTTCCTATGATGCGGCCCGTGCTGGCGATCGCCATCGTGCTGCGAACGATTGACGCCTTCGGCACGTTCGACCAGGTGTTCGTGCTCACCCGGGGCGGGCCGGGCGAGGCGACGCGGCTGGTTTCGATCTATGGCTACGACACCGCCTTCAAATTCCAGCAGACGGGCTATGCGGCCGCGCTGTTCGTCACTATCGGGCTCGTCGTGCTTGCGCTGGCCCTGAGCGCCGTGCGGCTTCTGCGCAGGGTCGATGCGTCATGAACAATCGTCTGGCGCGGATCGGGTTGATGAGTGCCGTATTGGCCATCGTGCTCTTGCCCGTCTACTGGCTTGTCTCGACATCGCTTAAGTCCAATCGCGAGATCACCCAGGAAGGCACACTCTATCCACACGGTCCGACGCTGGACAATTATATCAGGTTGTTCACCGATAAGCAGTTCGGCGCCTATCTGACCAACTCGCTGGTGGTGACGTTCTTCTCCGTGACGATCGCCTTGCTCGGCGGCACCCTTGGCGCCTATGCGATCGCCCGCTTCCGCCTGCCTTTCATGATGGAGCGCAAGGTCGGGCTGTTCCTGCTGACGCTGCGCATCGTGCCCCCGGTCGTGATCCTGATCCCGGTCTATCTGCTGATGCTCAAGCTCGGCCTGCTCGACAGCTGGTTGGGTTTGATCGCCACCTACACCGCCTTCAACATCACTTTCTGCGTCTGGATGATGGAGAGCTTCTTTCGGGAGATCCCCGTGGATCTCGAGGAAGCCGCCATGGTCGATGGCGATTCCCGCTTCGGAGCGTTCCGGCGCATCACGCTGCCGCTGGCAGCTCCCGGCCTCGCGGCGACCGCCATCTTTGCCGTGCTTGTCACTTTCAACGAATTCCTGTTCGCCCTGGCGCTGACGGCCACGCCTCGCGCGATGACGATGCCGCGCGGCACCGCCACGCTGATCGGCCGCATCGACACCGACTGGGCCTCGATGTCGGCCGCCGGCGTTATCGGCGCGTTGCCGATCGTCGTCTTCGCGCTGCTGGTGCAGCGCCACCTGGTTCGCGGACTCACCATGGGAGCCGTGAAATGACGACCCGGCTGGGCAGCCGCTCACGTCAATCAGTCGCTGTCCCGGCCAGGCTGACGGCCGCCCCGGCACCATGCTGCCTTTTAGGAAAATCAAAGAGATGATCGATGTCTGTCTGTTCGGAGCGGGCCTTATCGGCCAGGTACATGCGGCCAACCTCGCGCGCCACCCCCGCGTGCGCCTGCGCTACATCGTCGATCCGAACCCCGAGGCTGCATCGAAGGTTTCGGCCCTGACAGGGGCCGAGATCGCCGACACCCAGACTGTGATGAACGACCCATCAATCGGCATGGTGTTCATTGCTTCGGCGACGAGAACGCATGCCGACCTGGCCATGGCCGCGGCCGCCAGCGGCAAGGCGATCTTCTGTGAAAAGCCGATCGATCTCGATCTCCAGCGCACCGATCAATGTCTGGCGGCTGTCGAGAAGTCAGCTGTGCCCTTTCAGATCGGATTCAACCGTCGGTTCGACCCGAGCTTTCGGGCGCTGAAGGCGCGACTTGCGCAAGGCGAGATCGGTGCCGTCGAACAGGTCATCATCACCAGCCGGGATCCGGAGCCGGAAACCGAGGAAGCGCTGGCGGGAGGAGGGGGGGTCTTCCGGGAGATGACCATTCACGACTTCGACATGGCACGAAACCTGTTGGGCGAGGAGCCGGTCGAGCTCTTCGCGACCGGGTCGTCGCTTGTCGCGCCGCAATATGCCAAGCTGGGGGACTACGATACCGCGATGTTCGTGCTGCGCACGGCGTCGGGCCGGCAATGTCACATCAATAACAGCGTCAGGGCCGCCTACGGCTACGACCAGCGCGTCGAGGTGCATGGCGCGGACGGGATGCTGAGGGCCGGCAACAGGGTGCCGACATCGGTCGAAATGTCAGGCGCAAAGGCGATATCGCGCGACAAGCCCTACTACTTCTTCGTCGAGCGCTATGCCGAGTCCTACGCGGCCGAGATCGATCATTTCATTACCTGCGTTGAAACGGGGCGACGGCCTGACGTCACGGCAAGCGACGGCCGCAAAGCGATGATCCTATGCGAGGCAGCGCTTGCCTCCGCCAAGTCGGGCCGGTTCGAGACCGTCAGGTTTTAGATCAACCGAAATGAGGAGCTTCCGATGAAGATCGGCATGATTACGGACAGCCTCGGCGACCTCTCATTCGACGAGATGTTAGCCGCCTCCGCCGAGCTTGGGCTTCAGACATTGGAGTTCGCGTGCGGAAACTGGTCGTCGGCGCCCCATATCGACCTGCAAGCCATGCTCGCGAGCGCTGCCGCGCGCAAGGAGTTCGTCGCCAAGATCCGGGATCACGGGCTGACGATTGCAGCGCTCAATTGCTCGGGCAACCCACTGCACCCGGGCCCCCAGGGGAAACTCCATCATGGTGTGACACAGGACACCATTCGCTTGGCCGGCCTGATGGAGATCGACCGTGTCGTCATGATGTCAGGCTTGCCGGGCGGACCGGGCGACGCCAACCCGAACTGGATCATCACCGATTGGCCGCCGGAATGCCTCAAGATCCAGCGCTATCAGTGGGAGGAGCGGATCATTCCCTACTGGCGCGACCTCGTGGCGTTTTCAAAGAACCTTGGCATTCACAAGCTATGCCTGGAACTGCATGGCCATCAGGCCGTGTACAATGTCCAGACATTGTTCAAGCTGCGTGACGCTGTCGGAGAGACGGTCGGGGCCAACTATGATCCCAGTCACCCGCTGTGGATGGGGGCGGATCCGATTGCCGGCATTCGCACGCTCGGCTCGGCCATCTACTATGTCCACGCCAAGGATACCCGGGTCGAGCCCATCGTCGCAGCCATCGACGGCACGCTGGACCCGCGCCCACCACACCTCTATGCCGAACGAGCGTGGAATTACATCACACTAGGATACGGTCACGGTGAGACCTGGTGGCGGCAGTTCTGTACCGCTCTCAAGCAGGTTGGCTACGACGACGTCTTGTCAATTGAGCACGAGGACATGATGCTGACCCCGATGGAAGGTATGCGAAAATCCGTTGCGCTGCTGCGCAACGTCGCAATCAACCTGTCTTAATCGGCGACTTGGCGAAGTTGGCTGCAAGCGCATCGGGCGCGCCCCCGTCATTGGAGCTGACCGCGATGGCAGCCCGGGTTGGATGGCTTGCCGAACGCAATGCCGCGACTGAATACGTCATCCTTGGCCACGGGGTCACTGCCGGTGTGGACAATGAACGGCACGCCGCGAGCTACGAGCGTCTTTGCCAAGGCGGAGCATTCTCCGTCCTTCAACGAGACATCCAGCACGGCGGCGTCTGGTCGGGCTGCCGCCAAAAAGGTTTCACCTTCCGCACATGACGCCAGCACAACCGCGTTGAAGCCACCGTCATTCAGCGCGGCCTCGATATCGAAAGCGATAAGGGCCTCATCTTCCAGGATGAGGACGACGGGTTTTTCCGAAGGCATCCGTATCAGGCAGGCAGGGGTTGGCTAATCGAGTTCTGCACAGTCTTTGGTTGCCATTTTTCCCGTATGCCCCCCATAACAAATGGTGGTATCCAGTCGCAGACAAGGAAGATGATGGTCGTTTCCAGCCGAGCGCGGCTGCGGAAGCCATCGGGCCAATGCACGTCGGGAGTAATCGCCGACCGCTCCGGCAGGGGATCGCTTGCACCAGCCTTGCAGGCGCGCGGATCGGGCCAATGACAATTGCCGCGTTGAGGCCGCTCCGGCAGTGCTCGGCTCCCGGCGACCTCATGCGTGACCGAAGCGGCACGATCCCTTACCGCGCCGGAATCGAGGCGGCAAGGGCAGCAAAATTGGACAGCACTGCCAAAGCACGCCGCACTGGCTTCACCTCAGGCTGCTTTCCTGATGACTGCCTTGAACGGGTGATCCATGGTGAAGGCGTCTGGACGCACCCCCCGTTCAACCTGGCCCCATGTCACAGGGTGTGCGATGGGAAATCCGAGGCGTGCTCGTGGAGAGAACGCGCCCACGGCCGTGTTGCCTCTCCCGTTGCGAAGGTAATCGATGAAAATACGTCCCGTTCTTGCCGCCGGGGCAGCAGACAGGAGGTAGCGGTGGGGATGAGCGTCAGCGAGGCACCGGGCAAGCGATTTGGCGAGTTGCCGGGCGTTGTCGTGGGTCATCTTTGTCTCAAGAGGGGCCATCAAATGGATGCCCTTGCCACCGGTGACCTTGGCCCAACTCTTCAGACCTGAAGCCTCTAGGATGTCGCGTAGCGCCAGCGCCGCTTCGATCACCTGCTCCCACTCGACGCCCTCGCCAGGGTCGAGGTCCAGCACGACGCGGTCGGCCCGCTCGATGTCGTCGATGGTGGCGTTCCACGGATGAAGTTCGATAGCATCCATCTCGACCAGCCCGAGTAAACCGGCGAGATCATCCACCCACACCCGCACGCCCTCCCCACCCTCGCGCTTCTGGACGCGCAGCTGATGCACGGCGCCCGGCACATCGGGCAAGGGACCCTTGTGATAGAACGTGGTCCCGCTCGCGTGGCGGACCAGCTTCAGTGGTCGGTGGCCGAGATGGACCAGCGCTTGCTCGGCAACCTGTCCCCAGTAGTGCATAAGGGCTTCTTTGGAAGGCGAGATCGCGTCCGGCAGCAGCTGAAGAACGTTCTCACGGGGAACTGCGTCTCCCTGGGCCCTGTTCCGCCGCTTCGACGGGGCGAGCGGCTTTGCGGGCATCGTGACGAGATCTTCGCGAAGGCCTTTGAATACTGCTTCGCGCAAGATGCCGCGGTCGGTGACGCCGCTGAACTGCACCTCGGCCAGAACGTCCGGCCTAACCCAGGTGGCCTTGGGCTTGTCGATCGGCTCCGACAATGGCGGCTTGTCGACAATTAGCGAGTCCAGTCGCTCCCGGAGCTGTCGCGCGATGCTCAAGCTGTAGCCGCTCTGGGCTTTGCCGGCATAAAGCAGCCGGTCGCCTTCACGCCTGCCGACGTAGAGCGAGGCAATCCGGCGCGGTTGAGCGCCAAGCTTCTCGACGAAAGCCACGACAGGAAAGGTGTCGCTCTTGATGCATTTGACCTTGACCCAGCTTGTCTGAACGCCGGAGCGATAGGGGGAATCGGCAAGCTTTGACACTATGCCTTCCAAGCCCATACGGCAGGCGTGGGCGAACATATCCATGCCGCTCACCTCGAGATGTTCTGCATAGGTTAGCGTCGGCGCTGAACCCATGAGCAGCTTCTCCAAGGCCGCCTTGCGCTTCAAAAGCGGCTGCTGCCGAAGATCGCTGCCGTTGAGATGAAGCAGGTCGAACGCACAGAAGATGAGCCTCGGCGAGGCCGGATTGCCTAGCTCCCGTTCCAAGGCCTGGTAGTCAGGGAGCCCGGTCTCGCCAAGAACGACAGCCTCGCCATCAATGATCGCGGACTTTGCCGGTAGGCTCGCGGCGGTCTCAACGATTCGCTTATACCGATGTGACCAATCGTAACCCCGGCGCGTGAAGGCTCGCGCTGTTGCACCCTCCACAATGAGTTGGGTCCGGTAGCCGTCATACTTGATCTCGTGAAACCAGCTGCCGCCGTCAGGAGCTTTCTCGACCAGCGTTGGCGATTGGAACTCGATGAATGACAGGCGGTATTCGGTCTTGCTCATGCGCACGCGAACTCCTGGAATCGGAGTCAAAACGTGGGACCGCGATGAGTTCCGATAATTTTAGCGAAATTGCATATATCCGGGATGGCGATGTGCCTGCTGACAGACACGTCGCGCGTCTATCCCTATCCTCACAGTTTAACCCAAGGCGCTTTGTACCGTGCGATAGGTCCTGGTAGACCATCCCAGAAGCGGATCAGTTGATCTGAAAAGCTGTTGACGTTGTGGTCTCAGATGCCGTGGCTGCCGCCGCCTCGTCCAGCTCTCGCCGGTTTTCATCCTATTCGTCGCCGGACTGGCGCGTCGGCTCCGCGGCGATGTAGCGACCCCGAACAAGCCTGCCGGGCAGGGCACGCGCGGCCCCTTGTCGCGCAGGGCCTTTTAACGGTCCAGAAGTGTTCATCGCTTATAGCGATCTCATGAAACTGCTGCGACATTTTGCCGAACCGACCGGTCGTCTCTTCCTGATGCGAACGGCTTTGCCCGTCATTGGGCTGACACTGCTCATTGCAGCAGCCGCGACAGGTCTATTGCTTTGGTCCACGATCCAGACTGACCACGTTGCCGCGGCGCGGCAGAAAAGTCTGGTTGGACTGATCACGTCCAAGCTGGAGAGCGCAGTAGCGCACGACCAGGAGAGCGTCACGGTTTGGGACGACGCGGTCAACGCACTGCGCAGCGGCGATGCGAAATGGCTCGATACCAATCTCGGCAGCTGGATGCACACCTATTTCGGTCACGACCAGGCTTATATTCTCGATGCCAATGATGCGCCGGTCTACGCGTTCACCGATGGGTCGACAGCTGACCCGGGCAGCTACCGCGCCATACGCGCGACCACCACGCCCCTGGTCCAGACTTTGAGGGCAAGGTTGAAACGAGGCGATACCGAAGGTGTGACGGAACAGGTGCTCACCATAGGCGCCTCCGATCTGGCCGTTGTCGCCGGCCATCCCGCGGTCGTCAGCATCAAGCCCGTGGTTTCCGACAGTGGCCGCATCGCGCAGGTGCCAGGCCAGGAATTCCTGCATGTGGCCGTTCGCTATCTCGACGGCAGTTTTCTCACCGCCTTGCGCCAAGACTATCTGCTCGATGGCGCGCGGTTCTCCTGGGCCGATAAGCTTGCGTCCGGAGAGGCTTCCTATCCCGTTGTCGACCGATCTGGAACTATCGGCTTCTTCGTTTGGCGGCCGTACCGGCCCGGAGCATTTGTCCTCTTTCAACTCGTGCCCGTTCTCGTCCCCTTGTTCGGCCTGGTGCTGGCGGGCGTCATCATGGCCCTCGTCGGTTTTCGCAGGCGGACACTAAAGCTGATCGAAACCGAGGATCGGATCTACCACCTCGCTCATAACGATCTGCTTACCGCGCTGCCCAATCGCGGTCAGTTCAACGAGCGTCTGGCAGATGCATTGGCGCGCCTGCCGTCGACGGGCGAGCAGCTCGCGGTTCTTTACCTCGACCTCGACCGCTTCAAGCAGGTCAACGACAGCTTTGGCCATCCAGCGGGTGACGAATTGCTCAGGGAATTCGCCGACCGGCTAAGGCGGCTGACGACTGAAGGAGACACGGTGGCGCGTCTGAGCGGCGATGAATTCGTCATCATTCAGCGTTCGGTCGGCGGCGAGGATGAGGTCAAGGCGCTGTGCGAGCACTTGATCGAGTCCGCCCGTCGGCCGTTTCAGGTCGCCGGGATCCAAGTCTTTGTCGGCGTGAGTGTCGGCGTGGCGGTTGCACCCAAGGACGGGTTGGACACGGTCGAGTTGGTGCGGAAAGCCGACGTGGCGCTCTACCATGCCAAAGCGGGGGGCCGCAGCAGCTACGCCTTCTTTGGGCATGAGATGGATCGGACGCTGGCGATGCGCAAAGGCATGGAACAAGACCTGCGCAACGCGCTGGATTCAACCGGTCGGATCCAGGTCCACTATCAGCCCCTATACGACGCTGACACAAACCGGATGACGGGTGTCGAAGCGCTGGCCCGCTGGTCTGATCCGGAGCGGGGCTGGGTTGCACCGGATTTGTTCATACCGCTATCGGAGGAAACCGGTCTGATTGAAAAGCTTGGCGAACTGGTTCTCAGGCAGGCGTGCCTTGACGCGGCGGACTGGCCCATCGAGACCTTGGCGGTGAATGTGTCGGCCCTGCAGCTGAATAATCCCAGTTTCGCCATGCGGGTGACCAGTATCTTGTTGGAGACGCACATGGACCCGCGGCGGCTCGAAATCGAAGTTACCGAAAGCGCTCTGTCGGAGCGCCGGAGCGAATGCCGAAACAACATCGAGGCTCTGCGCAGCATCGGGGTGCGCTTTGCACTCGACGATTTCGGCACCGGCTTCTCCTCCTTGGGAAGACTGCAGACGCTGGAAGTCGACAGGATCAAGATCGACCGAAGCTTCGTGCAGGGCTTTGGTCGTTCCAACGGTGACGAGGCCATCGTTCAGGCGATTATCAACCTGGCCCGTGCGACGGGACTTAGTACAACTGCCGAAGGGGTCGAGACCGAAAGCCAATGCGATTACCTGCGCGAGCTCGGCTGTGACCAGCTCCAAGGCTTTCTACTGTCGAGGCCACTGCCCAAGGGGGAGCTTCAAGAGCTTCTCGGGGTCGTGTCAGCGCGCGCCTCTGCATAGGAAGCCCAGCCGGGCCGAGCCATAGAAGGCTGACCAACGCGCAGCGCAGCGTTCCGGCAATCGATACGGCACTCCTGGCCGGGGGTAGTCTGTCCCGCGTCCCGCCTGCGGCGGCGCCATGCTGACGCTCCTTAGGCTACCCTTTTAACCGGTCTCGTCGTTGCAGTCGGTCCCGCGTCGCGCCTGCGGCGCCGCAAGGGCTGACGCTCCTACGGCTGCCCCTTGCATCAGGTGGCCGCTGGCGAGCCCGAGGTGACCGACCTCGCTGGACGCCGCTGGCAGCGCGTAGCCGATCCGTTGAACTTGAGGAGCGGCCGAGGAGTCGGTGCTGCGCATTGGCGACGGGACAACGAGGTTGCTGACGTTCTGCATGGTTCGACACAGAAGCGAGCCGCCTGTCTCTAAAAACGCAATTCGGCTGGCGCGCCATGTAACCGACCCTCAGCAGCCCTGGACCTTCAGTGATTTGACCATGCGAATGATAAGCGGATCATAAGGGACCTTCTCGGTGCGAGCATAGTTGACGGTAAACAATGCAGCTCTGTTCCGGCAAATCTTGATAGCCCGGACATAAAGGATCTGGCCCTCCTTCACTCCTGAATAGCTGGCCCATTGCGGCGTCACTCGCTTATAGGTCACCTTCCAGCCGTCGTTCTCGTTCACGGCAATGCGATGCTCGATCTCGGTGCGAAAGCTTGCCTTGCCGAGTTGCGCCCCCCAGACGGCAAGAAATGCTTTGTGTCGGCCTTCGAAGGCTGCCCCTTGATCGGTGCGTTGGGCAAGTACAAACCCCGGGGGAACGTCGAATACGAACCCGAGATGCTTGATGCCAAAGCCCTCCCATTGCGCCGCACCCAGCAGTGTTGTGGGGATCATCATGGCGCCCAAACTGAGCAGAAAAAGGGGGAGACGTTTCATGGGTGTAATCCTGTCGTCGTGTGGCCTGCGCCTGACAGCGCAGGCCGGCCTGGCGGAGGGCAGCCACCCGCGGCTCCAAAGCCAGCGGACCTTTTCAAATCTGACTTGGCGCTCTTTGTTCCATTAGGAATCAAGAATATGCCGGGCACCCGCGTCGGGGCCTAATGGCGCGCGCCAGTTACAGGTAGCGCTGCCGGCCGGCACCGGCAGCGGCCGGGTTGCCGCGCTGCGCCAAGGTGACCGCTCCAGGAGCCACGGATCGCGCCTCGACGAAAACGGACATATCCACACTGTGTGCGTTGCTGACGAGAAGTGCTGCCGAAATCATTGGTCATCGCTGCCGCTTGCGTGCTGCGCCCGGCAAGGGAAGCGGCGCCGCGGTCTCGTCTGCCTCGCAAACCCGGCACAAATGCGCATCACGCCCGCGCCCTTGCCTGCCTTGCTCTTCGCGGCCTCCGGTCCCTGTCCAGAGAATATTGGGCGGACTTGAAACAGGGAGCGCGACAAGGTGCGCGAGCGAAGATGGAAAAAGTAAAGCTTGAAGAGCTGAAGGACAAGGTGCCCTGCGCCGCCGTGCTTGAGCACGCGGGCTTCGCCCTCGATCTCAAGGAAAGCACGCGCAAGGCGATGAAATATCGCCGCGATGCATCGATAATCATTGTTATCCACGAGGGCAAGGGCTGGTTCGACCCGCTCTCGGATGCCAAGGGAGATGTCTTCGGGCTGCTTGAGCATCTCGAGGGCATTCCCTTCGTCACGGCGATCAACGAAGTCGCGGACCTCGTTGGTATCGCGGTTACCGCGCCGGTGTGGCAGCGCAGCTTCCGTCAGCGGCAGCCCGAACTGTCGATAGCGGATCGCTGGCAGGCCCGGCGCAAGCCATGGCTCGGATCGGCGACTTGGCGCTACCTGCGAGACGGTCGCCATCTCCCCGAGCCGATTCTGCGCGCCGCGGTTATGGCCGGTCTCCTGCGCGAGGGGCCGCATGGCAGCATGTGGGCGGCGCACACTGATGCAGATGGCTCCGTCACCGGCTGGGAAGAACGTGGACTGCACTGGCGCGGCTTTGCCACCGCCGGTGCCAAGGTACTGTTCCGCTTCGGCCGCCCGGAGGCGTCCCGCCTCTGCGTCACCGAGGCGGCCATCGACGCCCTAAGTCTCGCTGCGCTGGAACAGCTTCGTCCCGACACTCTGTACCTCAGCACGGCCGGTGGCTGGTCGCCGGGTACGCACGCAGCGATCCACGCGCTTGCGGTCAGGGCAGGTGTCCAACTCGTCGCCGCCACCGACAACAATGCCCAGGGCGAGGTCTATGCCGGCAGGGTTCTAGCGCTCGCCGAGGCGGTCGGATGCAGCGCCGAGCGGCTGCGCCCAGAATTAGACGACTGGAATGCCGACCTGACATGAAGGCGCAAAAGGATGGGGAGGAGCGGTCTTGACCCCTCCGGTCGCGGTGGCAGCCGCAGGAAGCTGTCCGGAAGGGCTGAAGAAGATGGTGAGCCATAGGGGATGTGCCTGCATGAAGCCGGCCATGAGCCGCGGAGTGGTCGCGATCCGGGTCCACCGCACTTGCTCGCCAGGCCCAGCTCTGCGCTCCACCGCCATCGAGCGCCCCGAGATCGGTGCGGGTCTTCGACCGGCCCGGCGACTATGTCGAACTCGTTCATATCGGCCCCGCGTCGCGCAGCCGCCAAGCATGGCTCTTGGAGCTTGGCTATCCGATTGGGTGACCAAAGCGTCTCGTCGGGTTAAGCCGCGCCGTCGAGACGGAGTTGCGGGGCCCGTTCACACCCTTCCTGGCGGAGCGGCAGCCGGAGATTGACGCGTTGCCGCGGCTAGCTGGCACGGCGGACAAGCAATCGCCAACAGTTGTCGACCTGCAGGGCGAGGCGGGGATATCTGCGAGCAGGTGGAGCGATGCAGTTGTTCGCGCGAGACCTGGCGCGCTGCCGGCGATACCGCATCCGGCAAGCACACCGGCACCGTCTTGGTAAGGGTGCTCGCGGCACAATGGGACAGGTCCAGCCCGCTGGTCAGGCACATGGTCTTGAGCGCCTGTCCTTCCCTTTCCGTTTCGATAACTAGGCCCGTGCCGGTCCTCCCCGGGCTTGAAGCGGTCCTGAACCGGCGGTCGTTCACTTCAAGGCCGCGTTCCGCGCCGCGCGGCGGCCGGAGCGATCCAGTCTCGGCATAGCAGCCCCGCGTCCCGCGCGAGGGCTGGGAAGGAGCCCTGCTTGGCCGCAAACCTGCCCTGCTCGCCTCGGTCCACCCGGACCTTGAAGCGAACGCCGCTCGGCCGGTTCTGTGGGTCCGCGCCCGAGGGCGGGCCGGCACGGAGCCGGTCTGCGCTTCGGAAACCGAAGAAAGGATGTGTCATGATCAAGAAAGCTGCCAATCCTCGCTCTACCGCTCGCGTGGTGCCGCTGCGCAAGGCAACCACCTTGCAGATGGTGCGGTTCGCCTGCCCCGATGCCGCGCAGTGCTCTCTCGTTTCCGAGAGCTTCGGCCTGCCTGTCCTCGACAGCGACGGCATCCGCGACCTGCACGAAAAGCTGATCGTCGACACCGCAGCAGCGCTGGACGAGGGGCTTGGCGAGCGCGCCATGCAGATCCACCTGCAGCGCGTCGTCGGGGCCTTCGTCGGGTCCGCCTACGGCGCCGGCCAGTTCTACAGCCGGGCGGTCTCCCAAGCTCGCGACGCAACCGCCAAGTCCGCCTGTGACGATCGGGACGAAGATGTCGGTGGTCCCGTTGGTTTCGACAGCGCCGCCCAGCGCCAGCGCGAGTTCGCTGCGGACATGGCACTCCAGGCCCACGCTTTGCGCATGGCCGCCGAGGGGGCCATCATCGCCTATGAGCACGTTGTTGGCGAGGTCTGGAAGCCTTTCGAGCGGTCGGTCGAGAACTCTGGCCCCACAGTCGACCGCAAGGCGGCCGAGCTGCAGATGGCAGCTCTCGGGTAGGCGCCTTCAGGGCGGGGCTCTGCCCCGCTCTTCGCTTGCCGCGCCCCAACTTCTCCCGCCTGCCTCGGCGGGGGAGGTCTACTGAACCCGGGACCCGCCAACTCAACGGATGGTCCTAGGGCGACCCGTTGGCTCGAGTGTTGGTGGCGCATGCGGATTTGCCTCAAGGATCGATAAAGATGGGTCAGGCACTACACAGCCGTTGAGAGATCACGTTGCCGCGGCAATTCCAACGCTGCTCAGCTTGGGTCCGGCAGGTCGCCCGGCCGCGCCAAATGTCCGACAGAATGGCCGCCGCGGTCACGCTGCCGATCCATGGAGCCGCCTTCAGGCCAGTGACATCGGATGCGGCCGAGCACTGCCGGCCCGGACTTGAGCAATCCAATCCCGCTCTTTCGTGATGGCTTTCCTGGTGCGGCGCGGTCTTCCACGATCAACCCGCAAGGGGTCCGCTAGCAAGCTGCGGCCGCTCGGCTGTCGCCTCGCGATGATCGCGCCCGCCGCCGCACCCCGACGCAGCCATTGAGCGGGGATTGGCCCGCTCCAAGATGGAGCCCTCAGATGTCGCACGATCTCACTCTTGCCCAGAAGGCCGCCTGGCATCTCGCCCGCACCCTCATGGCCCCAGTCGTTCTCTTCCAGGTCGACGCCGAATTCGGCATCCTGCCCGCCGACGAGCTCGATGACGCAGAGGTCGAAATCCTCTGCGAATACGATCCCTACCGGGGCGGCCGTGCGATTCGCTGAGCCGACCCTTCTTGCGAGACGTATCGAGGCGGCGCCCAGCGCCGCCTCTTTCGCGCCCCGTCTTTCCCGCGGTCCTGGCGCAGCAAGACAGTCAGCGCAACGGCTGCGCCGTCCTTCGCTGGCGCTATGGCCCTGCGGGTGCGCTGCCCGTCTTCCTTCGCCACCGGCGGACCGTGACGGGGCCGCGATCGGCGCGGCCTCCAAAACCAGAGGTTCAGAGAGATGAGCAGAAAAGGGCCGCGCGTCGACATCTATGCGCGGATCACCGATCGGATTGTCGCCGATCTCGAGAGGGGCGTCCGCCCCTGGATGCAGCCATGGCACTGCGCCACCGCCGTCGGTCGGGTGACCCGACCGATACGGCATAACGGCATGCCCTACAACGGCATGAACGTGTTGTTGCTGTGGTCAGAGGCAATCGCGCGGGGCTTCTCCAGCCCGATGTGGATGACCTTCAAGCAGGCGCTCGAGCTCGGCGGGGCGGTGCGCAAGGGAGAGTCGGGCACCCTGGTGGTCTTCGCAGGCCGCCTCACCAAGACGCAAATCGACGCCTCGGGCGAGGAGTTCGACCGCGAGATCCCGTTTCTCAAAGCCTACAGCGTCTTCAACGCCGGCCAGATCGAGGGTCTGCCCGACCAGCTTTATGAGCGGGTTGAGCCGGTTCGTGAGCCGGTCGAGCATATCGTTCACGCCGACCGCTTCTTTGCCAACACCGGTGCGGTCATCCGACACGGCGGCGATCGCGCTTACTTTTCGCCTGCGACCGACCATATCCAGATGCCGCCGCTCCAAGCCTTCCGCGATGCGGCGGCCTATGTCGCGACGCTCAGCCACGAGGCCACACATTGGACATCGGCGCCGCAACGGGTGAACCGCGACCTCAGCCGGTATGCCAAGGATCGCAGCGAGCGGGCGCGGGAGGAGCTCATTGCCGAACTTGGCAGCTGCTTCCTTTGCGCGGATCTGGGCATCGCGCCGGAACTCGAGCCGCGGCCGGATCACGCGAGCTATCTCGCCTCCTGGCTTCAGGTCCTTGCCAGCGACAAGCGGGCGATCTTTTCCGCTGCCGGTCATGCACAGCGAGCCGTCGCCTTCCTGCACGATCTTCAGCCCGCGCCCTCAATGCCACCGGACTGAGCCATCGCTTCGCGGCCCCTCCGAGATACCCGCATTATCACGGTCACACTTGCCGGGATCGCGCCTGGATATTGGACATAGCATCGCCAGCGGCGGTTTTGGCCTCGCCGAGGGTCCTCTGCTCCACGCAGTTACCAGAGGAGCGTCCACTACGGCCTTTCTTGGTGGCGTATCTCACACCGCGTCCAGCTGCTGCGCAGCCCGACTTCGATCCCGCAACAGCCATGCCGACCTTCTTCCCCGCCGTGCTGCGCGCGGCTTCCTCGCGCGCCAAGAAGCTCGGCGCTGCGCTGCCTTCCACTCGCGTTTTAGCCCTGCGGGTGCGGGCCGGTCGCGTGGTGCCCTGCGATCGCCATCAAGGCCGCGATGGTCGCGACCTGATACAGCAAGGAGAAAACCCATGGCTCAGATCGGCACTTTCACTCGCAACGAAGACGGCTCGTTTGTCGGAGTTATCAAGACGCTCAACCTCAACATCAAGGCCCGCCTGATCCAGGCCGAGAAGGAAAGCGATAAGTCGCCCGACCTTCGGGCCCTCGCAGGGACCATCGAGATTGGCGCCGGCTGGAAGAAGGCAGCCAAGGAAACCGGCCGAGAATACCACTCCGTCAAGCTTGATGATCCAAGCTTCCCCGCTCCGATCTACGCGAGCCTGGTCGAGAATGACGAGGGATACGCTCTCATATGGTCGCGCTGAGGCGGCCACGCATTGGACGCGGCGCTCCCCCGGGGCGCCGCGATCCTGCGAAGGGACAAGGCGAGAACTCCGGCGGCGAAAGCTCGACCGCAAGCCTGCTCATCCGACGGGTCGCGAGCCCTTTGTCGGCGAAGGGTCACCCACGGCGCTCAAGCCAACAGGGTCCCCGACGATCCCGGGGCGTCAGACGATCGTCGCTTCAGCGGCCCAATGCGCCAACCTGTTGGGGACAAGGAGGGGGCAGGTTTTCGCTGTTCCGTTCTCGATGGCCTGGCATCGGCAACCGACCGCGCAGCGCCCGCCGAACAGGCCGGGCGCTTGGCGCAAAGGCGAGGCATGAGGTCATTTGGAATTGGGCGCAGCATCGATGCGCCACGCCTGCCTGCTTACTTCGTGCCAGGGGTCGTGATGATCATCTGTGATGCCTTGCCGGCAAACGGCACCGGCTGGCACGCCGGATCGGGCGCACCTGCCGGGGAGACCTCATGGGGATTGCCCGAATATCCCCGATTGGACTTTTGCGCGGCCAGCCGCGACAGCGCCGCAGCTGCTTGCAGGCAATCGTCGAAAAACTCGACTTTCTGACGCCCACGTGTGCCGATGCGGCCCCATTGCCGTACAAGGGACACGTCACCGAACAGCGTGGGTTGCAATGCCATGACATAGTACCGCGCCATGTTGCGGGCACTGTCTATGCGCCGCAGGAACAGTGGATGGGTCGCGTGCTTCATGCATCGGATTATCTGCGTTCGCCCAAATACCGTCCAATGCATTTTCTGAATCGGTGGTTCGAGACCGATTCAAAACTTTGATCGAATAGCGGGCTTTCGGGCCGGGCCAGTTGCGGCCGGCATGAGCACGTTGCCGCCGGCCGGGAATCGGGGACAGGGCGCGGCGATCGCATCATCGATCGCCCGGATCGTCTCCGGCACTTGCGCCGGCGAGACCCTCGACAAGGTTCAACAGGCCTGATGCCGACGAAGCCGGCATATCAAGCACACGCAAAATCAGTTTCAGCTTATCGTCAGCTTCTTGCCGGTTCTGGCCGAAAAAATGCGGGGCAGCAAAATGGATCATTTCGATCGGTGAGCAGTCGAGAATCTCGCAAACATGAATGAGTCTCGTCGCATGCAGCTTCGAAAAGGCCCGCTCATAGCGTGCAAAGATAGTCTCATGCAGGCCGACCATGGTTCCCATCTGGGCGCGATTGAGCCTTCTGGCTTCGCGGCGTTCGCGCACAAACCGACCGAAGGCCTTCTCCATATCGCCGAAGCTCCGTACGCCTTCGAAGCCGGGTTTCCTGTAGACCGGCTTTTCGGATTCGGCGTCTTCCGTTTCGGTGAGTGCGTGCTCGTGAATGTATTTCTGAAGGTCCTTGATTGCCATTTCGAGGGCTTTTGCCAGCTCCTGTGCGTGTCGAGAAAGCACATCGATAGGACGTGCCTTTCCACCTCAAATTGCCCGATGTGAGAAAAATCAGAGCCAACTTGACCGCGAGTCTAGCAGGGGAGGGGTCTGATATCAAATTCCGCGATCCGCCAGGGAAGAACCACGTGGCTGGAGTTATAGGCCTAGCTCGTCCAAATACTTGACGATCGCCGCTTCCACGATTGCCTGCATCGTTGTGTCGTCATGGAAGGCTGCCAGTTTCAAGCGGCGCTTGGTTGGCCGGTCGAGGTTCACATTGACAAAGCAGCTTTGCCCCTTAACGCGCTCTCGTTTCATCCGGCGCAAGGCTTTTCGGGCCTCCTGTCGAAGGTCGCTCCGGTTCGGCGACGTGCGGTCTGAGTTAGGGTCAGTGCTGACTAGATCCGACGCACGATCTTCATCACCTCTCACCGCTTGCTTCCTGGCAGCGAGCGCGAACTCGTCGAGCGACAGGGTTTCCCTGCCGCTCATCAAGCGGGCCCCGCTTCTGCGCCGGAGCTCAGCAGTGCATCGATTTCGCTCACGATCTCTTGGGTCTCGCGCCGCGCTTTGGCGACAGCCTCGGACAGCGTCTGCATCTGGAGAGTGCCGATGCCGTTTTGAATGTCCTTGTAGACGTTACGCTCCATAACCTCGGTACGAAACAGATAGGTTCCGACCTTGTCCTCGATGATTGGCCTAATCTTGCGGTAGAGCTCTGTCTGGCGAACCGTCATCGAGATGCGGGTTCGCAAAACACCATGCCGGCATGCGCTGGCGCGAGCCTCGTTGATCCTGAGTACGGAGTGAAAGCAGTCGATCGCGCCAAGGACCTCGCGTTTAGACGGCTGCACAGGAGATATCACCAGGTCGGACCAACCAATCACCGGATCGATCGTAGAAATATCCTCTCCAGGCGTGTCGATGAGGAGGTAATCGAAACGGTGGCCATGGCGCTCAACGAACGCGTCCAAGGACTTGGCGGTCTTGTGGCTGAAAACGCTGATGCCTTCCGGCTGCGCGTTCTTGTCGTGGCACTCGCTCCACCATTTGGTCAGATTGCTTCTCCCGTCCATGTCGACCATGGCCACGGCTGAACCGCGCAGTGCGTACTCGCCAGCAATGTTCATCAAGGCGGTGGTCTTGCCGGCGCCCCCCTTGCCATTGATGGCGGAGATCACGACAGGCATGAGCGAGCTCTCCTCATAAACGTGTGTTCCTACATCCACTTGAATCCAGATCTGTTCGAAAGTGGATCAGTGGACAGATGGATTTCCATCAATATAGAAAAACACAGTCAAAACTACAAGAAAAATCAGTTCAATTGCGGTAAACAGGAAAATTCGATGTCAAAGCGGTTGGCAGGAAAATTCGATGTCAAAGCGGTTGGCAGGATACGCAAAAACGTGATACGTTTTTTCTGACGATCGAGGGACTGGCCCTCGATCCGCGGCTTCGGCCGCGAACAAGGCAGAAGCGTAATGACGAGAGCCGGCGCAGCTATCGCAAGACGGCCGCCGAGGCGGGAGAGGGTCGCACATATCCGGTTCGCCCCGGATGAGCTTGCCGTCATGAAATCGGCCGCGAATGGCGCCGGCATGTCAGTGTCCGCCTTCATCCGCACACTCGCCTGCGAGGGTGCGGGCATCCGCCCGTTTCTCAATGATGCCGATCGCGCGATCCTACAACTCCTCGCCGCGGATCTGAGTGCTGTTGCCAATGGCCTCAATCAAGCCGTACGCGCGCTCAACACGGGGCGGTTAAGCTCGGTTTCGGATATCGCCGCAGCTGCCGATGATGCCCGCGCAATTTCATTGACGGTCGCTGCAGAGCTGTCCCAGATGACGAAACGCGCCGGCGCGGCGCGGCGCTCGGGGGCTGGCTAATGGAATTTTTCCTGGGGGCTTTCGAACGGGAGTGGGAACGGCGTCGCGCAGCGCTGCTTCATGAAATGCAGCGGGGGCGCGACGCGCATGAATGTGACTGGCGGCGAAGGGGCGGGGTGGCGTTGGCACCAGACGAAACGGTAAAGCGAGGGGACAGGGCGCGCGCCGGCCACAATGCCAGCGCGCGTTCCTGTCGCACCGGAGCTGTCGCGCCGAACCGATCGATGCGTCAACGGTTCACAGCCGTGGCTCAAGGGAGCCAGCCTGCGGTGGTCAAGCTCACGTCCTATGGTCGTGGAGCGCGTATGGGTGCGATGGTGAGCTACGTCTCCCGGAATGGCGAACTGGCCGTAGAAACCGACAAGGGCGAGCAGATCATCGGCAAGGCGGGCCTGCTGCAACTTCGCACCGAATGGGAGCATCTTTTTGATAATCGTGCCTCGAGCCGGGACGTAAGTCTGTTCCAGGTGACGGTGAACTTAAAGGCAAGCGATCGCGAGCATGACCAAATCGTTCGCCACGTCCTGCGCGCCGCCTTCGGCGAGCGCCGGTTCGTTTATGCAATGGAGCAAGCGGACGGCGAGCGTTTGCGGGTGCAGGGGGTCCTGCTCCTGCGCGGGCCGGATGGCGAGCGCCTGACCGGCGACGCGAAGGCCGCGGCAATCGCCCAAGAGCGGTTGAACAGGAGCAAGATCGGCAGCGACGTCCAGGCACGGGTTCTGTTCCACGGTCACGGCAATGGCGTTGCCTTTGCAACGAGCCGGATTCGCCAAATGGTGGAGCGCTTCGAAGGGCGGGTCCGTGATGATACGGACAGCCATATCGAGACTGTCAAACAAGCCGGCGATCTCGTCCAGAAAGACTGGCGCAAGCAGATGCAAAGCCGCACAGGACGCGACATCATGCATCTGGTCGCCTCGGCGCGCGCGGGCACCGATCAAGCTGCATTTCGAGATGCCGTGCGGGAGTTCCTTGGCGATCAATTCCCCGGGCATCGGTATGTTTATGCCATGCACGATCCGTCTGACGATCCAAAAGTGGCAGGGCAGGGTGGCAAGCGGCCCCATGTCCACGCCCACGCGATCGTCACCATGCGTGCGGAGACAGGAGAACGCATCGAGACGAGCCCGCGGGAGTTTCGGGAATGGCGCTCACTGATGGCTGAGAAGGCCCGGGAGCACGGAATCCGCATGGAGCTGACCGACCGCCGCGAGTTTGCAAGTGCGCCGGCCTATGCTCGTACTCAGGTGCGTCCTGTCAGCTATGTCGGCAGAAGCGAGCATGAGGGCACCAGCCAGCCGGCACAGGCACGCTATGCAGCCAAACGTTCCAATCTCCGTCACGCGGCGAGGTCCATCCGCAGTACCAAATACGTGACGGAAGTTGGTCAGGCATGGAGCGCAATTGCGCGCGATAGCCAAGATAAGAAGGTGGCCGAGTTCGCCGCAGATCAGCTCGAACGAATCCGGGCCGCGTCACGTTTCACCCAGATCGCGACTGAGAATGAATTCTCTCGGCAAACACCGGACGGGGACGACCCCAAAGCCGTTTTGGCCCGGGAACTTTTTGGAGGCGAGGAAGCTGCCATGCTTGCTATGACACGTCCTGAGTTCGAGGCATACGAAAAGCGGATAGGGACTATTCTGGCGGACATTGAGCGCTCAATCGAGCCATGGGAGCGCAAACAATTCAACGAAGTCGTTGAAGCCGCGCGCGAAGTGATGACCGTCCGGCGGGAAAACCTCCGCATTTCGGAACAACAGCTTGCCGCCAGCGAAGCTGACCACAACACCCCAGTTCGCAGTGGCGAGCTTTCGCAGTTGTTTGAGAGCGGATCTCGAACCCCTCAAACCACATCGAACTCAAAGCACGAGCCGATTTCAGGGAATGCGCCTGTGGTCCGCAGCCGGGAGGTTGCCCAGGAGGATCGGCTGCGCAGCGCCCATCAAGCTCTTGATCCCCGCGATCTACGTGCGGGTGAAAGGACGGGATTGCCCAGGAAAATAGCGGGTCAACAAAGAGGGCTGCCGGAGCCGAGTTCGCCACGACAGGATCCACACCAGCAATCCGCGCAGCGTACGCCAGGATTGGAGCAGGAAATCGAAGAGAGGCACCCGCGTGACCGCAACGAGCGCGAGCGCTAGACCAATGACACCTTCGCGCCTTGTAGAGCCGAGATGTTAGACGGCCGCTCGTAAGTGTCGGATTGGCCTTCCAGGTGAAAGCGACTGCGCGGCTCGCGCGATGCTTTGCGCGTCAATTCCATGGTGCCGATAAAGGTCCGCGATGGTGCCCGACTGGCCGAAATGCTCCACGCCCAGTGAACGGGTCTTGTGACCCTCGACGGATCCGAGCCAAGCAAGCGTGGCGGGATGGCCGTCAAGCACGGTGATGAGCCCACAATATGAGGGGACGCTGGCAAGCAGGCGCTCAACAGGGCTTTGTGCATGGGCGACGCCGTGCTCCCTGGCGCGCTGCGCGGCCGTCCATCCCGCATTCAGGCGATCTGCAGACGTTACCGCCAAAAGGCCCACATCGCGGCGATCCTCTGCAATCAACCCAATCGCATCAATGGCTTCGGGTGCAACCGCTCCCGTATAGGCGATCACAATCTGGGCATTTGGCCCTGGCTTTCGCATCCAATAGCCTCCATTGAGGATGTCTTCAGCCAACGTCTGATCAATGACGCGTTTGGGTTGTTCAATCGGCCGAGTCGACAGTCTGAGATATACCGAGCCTCCAGTGGCATCCCTGAGCCAGCTCACGGGATCGGGCTGGGTGTCTCCATCGCGCTGGATGTATTCAAACGAAAATCGCAGAATGGTTGCAAGCTCGTCGACGAAGGCTGGCTCAAAGCTGGCGAGCCCATCCTGAGCCATGCCGATAAGTGGAGTTGCTATCGATTGATGGGCGCCGCCTTCAGGCGCCAAACTGATCCCGGAAGGGGTGGCAACGACAATGAAGCGCGCATCTTGGTAGCAGGCGTAGTTCAGCGCATCGAGCCCACGTTCGATGAACGGGTCATAAAGGGTCCCTATCGGCAAAAGCCGCTCGCCAAATGTCGAATGGGAAAGCCCCAGAGCCGAGAGGTTTATAAACAAGTTCATCTCGGCGATGCCGAGTTCGATATGCTGGCCTTTGGGCGAGAATTGCCAGTTGAAGGTCGACGGGATCCGCTCCTTCTTGAATAGATCCGCCTTCTCTTCCCGGGCAAAGAGCCCCCGACGATTGACCCATGCGCCGAGATTGGTTGAGACGGTGACGTCCGGCGACGTTGTGACGATCCGTCTCGCCAGATCAGTCTCCGTCTTGGCGACCTCGTGGATGAGAATTCCGAAGCCGTGCTGTGTGGAGACAGGAGATTGCACCTCTATGGCAAACGCCTCAGGGACAGCGATTTTCGGTGCCCGGTGGCGGCCACGGCGCCGGGCATTGAATGGAGCTTCCTTGAGGAAAGCAGCCAGCTCAGCGGCAGGCAGCTGAAGACCTTCAAACAATTCCCATTCGCAGCCCGGCCGAATCCGAAGACGAGCGCGCAGGTCTTCGGTCTGCGCGGTGGTCATCAAACCTGCATGATTGTCCTTGTGGCCCGCCAGCGGCAGGCCGAATCCCTTGATCGTGTAGGCGAGAAAGCAGATCGGCCGGTCATGCTTGCGGGCCTCTTCGAAGGTCCTCAACAACAGGGGCAGATCATGACCGCCAAGGTTTGTCATTAAGCACGCAAGGTCTTCGTCCGAACGCTTTTCAATCAACCGGGAGATTTGACCCTGGTCACCGATCTCATCGAGCAGGCGTCTGCGCCACGCTGCCCCACCTTGATAAGCCAGAGCCGAATAGAGCTGGTTGGGACAATTGTCGATCCAGGCGCGTAAAGCCTCGCCCCCAGGCTCCTCGAAGGCTTGCTCGAGCAGGGAGCCGTATTTGAGGATTACCACCTCCCAGCCGAAATCGCGAAACAGAGAGACGAAGCGCTCCCACAAGCCCTCCCTTACGACCGCGTCCAAGCTTTGGCGATTATAATCAACGATCCACCACGTGTTGCGCAGACCGTGTTTCCAACCCTCGAGAAGAGCCTCAAAAATGTTACCCTCATCCATCTCGGCGTCGCCAATAAGCGCGACCATGCGGCCTTCCGGACGGTCCTTGGCCATGCCTTTTGCTCGAAGGTAATCCTGCACCAATGAGGAAAACAGGGTTTGCGCGACGCCCAGTCCGACAGACCCGGTCGAGAAGTCGACATCGTCCGTATCCTTCGTCCGTGATGGATAGGACTGCGCACCTCCATAAGCGCGGAAGGATTCCAGTTTCGACCGTGTCTGGTTGCCGAAGAGATACTGGATGGCGTGAAAGACCGGACTTGCATGCGGTTTCACCGCGACCCTGTCTTCTGGATGCAAGACCGCGAAGTATAGCGCAGTCATGAGCGTGGTGAGCGATGCTGACGAGGCCTGATGCCCTCCAACTTTGAGCCCGTCGTCATTCGGCCGAAGGTTGTTGGCGTTGTGGACCATCCATGTGGAAAGCCACAGTACCTTGCTTTCGAGTTCCTTGAGGCACGCGAGTTGAGGATCGTTCATTTTATAACTCCACCGAGAGGAGGGAGGATAGGAAAATCCAGCGGGCGATTGCGGCTAAAAGCGCGATAAGCTAGAGCCGCTTCGGCCGGACTCAGCTAATTTTTATGCAGGAAACAAAAACCTATGCCAAAAGATGTGATTGACGATATCGATCGCAGGTTGCTGGCTGCACTTCAGTCGGATGCTCACGCGACAACGGAAGATCTCAGCGAGATCGCCGGGCTCTCTCCATCGCCTTGCGCGCGCCGAGTGCGGATGCTCGAAAAATCAGGCGTGATCAGAGCCTACGTGGCAATCGTTGATCAGGTGAAGGTTGGATTGCCCGTTAGCGCCTTTGCTTCCGTCAAGCTTGAGCGACAACGGGAGGAAGAGCTCGATGGTTTTTCGAGCGCGGTCCGTCGTTGGCCGGAAGTCGTCGAATGTTATTTGATGACCGGAAAAATGGATTTCTTGCTGCGTGTCGTCGTCAAGGATCTAGAGGCATATGAAACCTTCCTGAAGCAGAAACTCACCAGGCTCGACGGCGTGGCCTCGATCGAATCCAGCTTTGCGTTGGGCCAGGTGAAGCATGCTCACGGGTTGCCGATCGGCGTCTGACAGCCGGCCTGTAAATCTCGCGGGCGACCAGGGCACGGTAAGCCTATGGTGCCAGATAGCGAACGAATCCTATCGGGCTACGATATTGACGACGTTGATGCCGGCGCCGTTTCGTATTTGCGCTATTGCTAATATTAGTTCATGATCCTTCTGCCGGGGGGGATCGCCGGCATGGCCCGGTTGGGGACCTTCAAGCCCAAATCAACCCCTCGGTAGCCGGGCCGCTCATCATCAATTGGTTGACGAAGGCCGCCGCACAGGCCCGGTGGTATTCCAACGGATGAACTCGGTTCCTTCCCTGTCGATTCCCGCATAGACTTAACAGTCCCTCATGGGGGGTCCGCAAGGGCTCAATCTGGAATTCCCAAGTCTGCGTTTTGCTTCGAAGGGCCACTTCCATAAGCGTGGTCCAGCAGGGCAAGCAGTTTGCGGGCCGAGTCATTGCAACAGGAATAGTGAACTATGTTGTCACGGTCGCGGCGGACGCGGACCAGGCCGAGTGCGCGTAACTTGGCCATGTGCTGTGACAGTGCCGACGAGCTAAGCCCCAGTTGCTCTCGAAGCGCCTCAGCCGGCAATTCGCGGTCGAGCACGAGGTGCATGATCAACAGGCGTCGAGCATTGGCCATCGCCGTCACAAATCTTGCAGCCTCTTTAGCTTTAGCCCCAATTTGTTTCACGCGCCCCCCTGCCGAGCGAAGTTCGGCGACCGATATGCCCATCGTCACGTCGGCGGGCGCCCGTCTTTGAGCCCTGTAGCCACGCCATAGGGGTCCGTCGGGGAGCGCGCGGCGGCCTTCCTGAACGCTGTTTCATCGCGGTACGCGTAAGGGCTGGACGCCTTGCCCATGAAATGCTGGTCGATGTTCCCCTACCCACTGGCGTGCCATTGGGGCGAAGGGGACAAGGAAGTCTAGGTTCACGATCGTTCTACATTGGCTTGCATTGGCAGATTGCGCACGCGATCTTCCAGATCGCGCTGCTTTTCTTCGTTCGAGGCCAGCCGGTTGAAGGCATGTTCGGCAAGCATGGACCCGACGGATATGATCAGGAGCGGCGCGGTCCACGTCCAGCAGGAATGCAAGGCGAAACACGCCAAGCCGGCGACAGCGGCCGAAACCGCAAAGATCGCGAACCGGATCATCTGGGCCATCGTTACTCCCTGTCCAATTAGCATGATCGAGGATTAATGCAGCAAGGGGCTGCATTAGCAATGATTAAAGCAAGCTGGAAGGCCGCAGGAGCGTCATCTCAGTCGCCGAGCTGACACAAAAGCTTTTCACTGACGCCAAAAAGGTCGGCATCAGCAGCACTGAGATCGAGGAAGATACTGGCAGCCCTCACTTGGCAGTCGGGCACGACTTACAGGCGGCGGCCAGCTCAACTCTCTATATGGTTGAATCTAAACGACAATATTCCGTTCCATAATGTATGTTATGCCGCAAAATGGTTCTAGCAGCTATTTAGTAATGCGACAGTTGCCCCAGTTAGAGATGCGACACTTCCCGCGTCCGAGGCTGGTCAACATGAAGCTGGAAGGGAAGGCTAGCGACTTCACAGAGTCTGGCGTGAGGGCGGGCTTATTGCGGGAGCCGTCATGCTTTGGTCACCTTGTCGCAAAAAGAGCTGCATCGTCCCGAAGCCATCCAGAAGATCCGCGACCGACGGCTGAGCGTCGTACATGCAGCGGAGCTCCTTCACCTCAGCCGCAGTCAGGTTCACCGGCTGTTGCAGGCCTATGACCAGGACGGCGCCGGCGGGCTGGCGTCCAAGAAGCGCGGTCGGCCGAGCAATCGACGCCATGATGAGGATTTCCGCAACACCACATTGGATCTGGTAAGCGATCGCTACCGGGACTTCGGCCCGACGCTCGCCCGAGAGAAGCTGCTTGAATGGCACCAGATTGCCGTCAGCACCGAGACACTACGCAAATGGATGACGGAGCCGGAATCTGGACTTCACGCCGTGAGCGGAAGCGCCAACTGCATCAGCCGCGCGGTCGGCGTGACTGTCTGGGCGAGCTCGTGCAGATCGATGGCTCTCACCATTGGTGGTTCGAGAGCCGCGGCCCCAAATGCGCCTTGCTCGTCTATATCGCGACGCGATCAGCCGAGGCATTAAGGGGGTTCCCGTGGGAGCATCTGTTATGCGCTTCCTTGGATAATTGCGTATATCCGACTTAGCAGATAAGTTCAGGATATTCGATCTAACACATATTTACAAAATATAGAAGCTGACGCATAATTCGAGCATGGTCCTCGCCCGTACCCCTGAGCAAATCGGAAATGCTATCCGCCGCGCTCGCAAGCAGAAAGGCCTCAGCCAAGCCGCGCTTGGCGATCGTGCCGGTATGCGGCAGCCCTCCGTTTCCATTATTGAGAGCGGGAACCCAGCCGCCCGACTTGACAGCGTGCTGGCTTTGCTGGCAGCCCTCGACCTGGAGTTCCAAGTCGCGCCGCGCTCCAAGCGGTCCTCCTCTGAAATAGAAGACCTGCTCAGCTGATGGGTCGGCGGCCCCTTCACGTGCCGTTGCGGGTCTATCTGAACAACCGCCTTGTCGGCCAGCTCAGCAAAGAGTCCAGCGGCGCCGTTCGCTTCCGCTACGAGGATCACTGGCTTGCGCGGCGGGGCGCGTTTCCGGTCTCCCTCTCCCTGCCTTTGCGCGAAGATGCCTACCGGGGTGAACCCGTCAACGCCGTTTTCGAGAATCTGCTGCCTGACTCGGACGCGCTGCGCCGCCGTGTGGCCGAGAAAGTCGGCGCGCGGGGTATAGACGCCTACAGCCTGCTGGCGCGGATTGGCCGCGACTGCGTGGGCGCACTGCAATTCATTGCCGGAGACGATGACTTACCAGATATCGAAGCTATCAGCGGCGAAGCCGTCGATGACGGTGAGATTGAGAAACTCCTCAAGAACCTGGCACAGGCTCCGCTCGGCTTGAGCCGCGATGATGACTTCCGCATCTCTGTCGCCGGCGCTCAGGAGAAGACGGCCCTGCTCCGGCATGACGGACGGTGGCTCAAACCGCACGGCACCACCCCCACCACACACATCTTCAAGACGCAGATCGGCACGCTGCCTAACGGCATCGACCTCACCAACAGCGTCGAGAACGAGTTTTACTGCCTGGCGCTGGCCGAAGCGTTTGGCCTGCCCGTCAACACGGCGCGCATTGCCACCTTCGGCAAGACCAAGGCGCTGGCCATCGAACGCTTCGATCGACGCTGGACCGAGAGCGGACGCCTCATCCGCCTTCCACAGGAAGACTGCTGCCAAGCCCTCTCTGTGCCGCCGACCCTCAAGTACCAACACGAGGGCGGGCCAGGCATGGCGGCAATCCTCAATCTCCTCAAAGGCAGTGATACGCCGGCAGAAGACCAGAAGACCTTCCTCGCCGCCCAGATGTTGTTCTGGATCCTAGGCGCGACTGACGGCCACGCAAAGAATTTCAGCGTGTTTCTGGCGCCCGGTGGCGGCTACCAACTGACCCCGCTCTACGACATCCTAACCGCTCAGCCGAGCCTCGACTTGAACCAGATCACGCGCAAGCAGATGAAGCTGGCAATGGCAGTGGGAACGAACCGTAACTACCGGATAGACCAAATTCACCCGCGGCATTTCCTTCAGACCGCCGCCGCGGTCAAACTGCCGGACAGCGTGGTGAATGGGGCCATGGCGCATATCGCAGAACGTGGCGAACGCGCCTTCACCCGGGTAACTGAACTCCTTCCTCGTGACTTTCCCGAAGCGATCCACGCCAGCGTCAGTGCCGCCGCCCTACCGCGGCTGAGGGCGTTTGAAGAGGCGGTGTCCTGAGTAGGACAAGAACCACCCCGGATGGATAACAAGTTAGCTCGTGCCGAAAGTTGACGGGCCCTGACTGCATGCATCGTCTTCCTGCCCGGTCGGATCGTCAGGCACGATCTCATCAAAAATCGCGGACCAATTCCGCTTTGCCTTGCCGCTGGATCTCTCGGATACCGTGGTGGTCAGTTGTTTCAGTTTTCGAGCTGCAGCAACAAAGCGCGCCTCTATCGCAGCTCCGGAGGGAGGCGTAGGCGGATGAGCTGTGCCGAATGCTGCAATGCGGCGATCTTCGGACGCGCCCGACTGGGAATAGGCGTCTGTGAGCGCGGGTATCGCAGCCCGCGGCAGCAGCTCCGTCGCTGGTACATCGGGGGTATTGGATCGCGAGAACCGCTCCATTGCCTTGAATGGAGAAGTCGCAAAAAAGCGCAACTTGTCTGCCAAAACAGGCGCCTGCCCTTCTACGAGGATGACCATCTTGTCGGCGGGCATTTGCCTGACCTCCTGAGGCATCATCAGATCGCGTTCGCGCACCTGTTCGACTTTGGTGCGGCGATGCAGCCCCATCAGTTCGATCGTTCTCGACTCCGTCCTGTAACGCACTGTCTTCTTGCCCAGTCCCCTTGAAACGCTCTCGGCCGTGACCTGGTCGTTTGCGCCAAGCACTAGCTGATATCCGCAATTGCCCATAAGCGAATGGCGGGCGGTTTCGCCGTAGATCTCATCCAAGTTTTTGAGGTCTTGGATGATGAAGGCCATTTTTATGTTGTAGCCGGCCACATAGGGCAGTTTGCTGGTGATCTCGGAGACTTTTCTCAGCTGCCGAAACTCGTCCAGCAGGAAGTAGATGGGCAGCGAATTCTGGTCCTGGGTGAGCAGCAGCGTGTCCAGCGACTGTTGGACAAAAAGCGATAGCAGCGGTTTCAGCATCGCCACGTCGGTGATGTTGGGCGCCAGGTATATCGAGATCGGTCGATGCTTCAGCGCACGAAGATCCATGTCGGTGACCTCGGTGGCTGCGACCACGCGCTCGTTGCGAAAGGGACGCAGGGCCTTCTGCACGTCGAGCAGCGCGGACGCAGCGGCGCGCTCCGACAGCGCGATATAGGCGTTGAAGCTTTCGAGCGTAAAGCGCGACAGGTTCGGCTCCTTTTCTTTGATGAGGCTCATCAGGGCCTGCAGATCGACGCCGCTGTTGAAGAATGAAATCACCTCGCCAAGATTGCGGCGGCCGCGATAGGAGTCGCTCTCGTTCACGTAGCTGATAGCCCCAGCCAGCACCAGCTGCGCGGTGGCCTGCCAGATCGCGTTCTCGGAATCGGCACTCTCGGGGACGAGAATGCTTGCTATGTTCAGAATGTCCGTTGTGCGATCGCCCCGGTCGGGCCTGATGAAGTCGAGCGGATTGTAACGATGTGTTCTTTCGCTGCCCGGCGCGAACAGGAAGACCTGGTTTCCGGTTGCCTTGCGATACCCGGCCGTTGAGCGGAAGATTTCGCCTTTCAGGTCGGTAACGATCATCGACCCTTGATGAGTGAGTGCGTTCGGGATGACGTAGGAGGTCCCCTTGCCCGAGCGCGTCGGACCGATGACCAGGTGATGGCGCTCGTCTTGGACGCGAAGGACATGGCGCCCGTAACGCCCCAGAATGTGTCCGTGGCGCCGGAACCATCTGCCATGCCGCAGCGAGGTCGTATTTTGGAAACGAGCATTGCCAAGCGGTTCGGAAGCACGCTTCAAACCGAGAGAGGCGATCGCACCGGCGATGAGGACCGACACGGCGGCTGCCCCCAGACTGGTCCGCTGCAACACGGCGTTGTGAGGGTAACGGGCAAGCTGCTGGAGCGCTGCGAACGGATTGGTTGTCGCGGTGACCTGCAAGATGCGGCCGTCGCCATACAACAACTGTAGCACCACCCCGTAGGCGAGCAGCCAGACGACAAAACCAATCGCGAGGCAGAAAACGAGATAGGCGATGCGGAACGTGCCGGTCATGATCGATCCATTCTTGAGAAATAGATCTCCGACACGCCACGACGTCCGCCCTCGCGCCTCAGCTGGACAACGATCGGAATGACGCTGCGAATGTAGGAAATAAGGTCGGCTTTCGAGTAAGCTGCCGACAGACCCGATTGCATCACCATCATGGCGAGCTGCTCATAGGCGCCGCGAGGCGTGTCGGCGTGGACTGTCGACATCGAGCCTGGATGGCCCGTGTTGACCGCACGCAGGAACGAGAACGCCTCACCTCCTCTCACTTCGCCCACGAACAGCCGGTCCGGGCGCATGCGCAACGAGGCCTCGAGCAGGTTCTGGATCGTCACACTCGCCGTGCCTTGGTCGCCTTTGGATGAAAGCAGGTGCACGGTGTTGCGCTGGGGAGGAAACAGCTCGCGAGTATCTTCCAGCGTGATCAGGCGTTCGCCCTCGTGGACGGCCTTGAGGCAGGCGTTCATGAATGTGGTCTTGCCGCTTGAGGTGCCACCACTGATTAGCATGGAGACGCGGCTGAAAATGGCGCTACGGACAAAGCCATAGGCGTCGTCCCTCCGCAAAAGCTCCGTCAAGCCGCGATCGGCATCGTTCATGCCGCTGATGCCAACGGATACCTTATTGAAGGCGCCAGCGTCGCGATAATCCTCAAGCGTGAACTCGCCAACGACTTGCTTTCGGATCGAAACCGCGCCCCCCTCGGGCGCTGCCGGCGGCAGCACGAATTGTATGCGCTCCCCAGTTGGAAGGGCTGCGCTGAGGATCGGGTTTGCGGGACCAATGAACTGATTGGTGGCGGCCGCGACCCGTTCGCCCATATGGACGATTTCGGAGGCTGTCAGCTTTGGAATGTGATGGTATTCCATGTGACCGGCACCAAGGCGCTCGACATAGACATGGCCAGGTTTGTTGATCGAGATCTCGACAATCTGTGGATCTGTCAGCAGCGGCCTGAGCGGTTCGAGAGACCGGTGAAGGAAATAGTGCCGGTCATTGTTGCCAGGCTCGATCGAAACCGCGCTCATGACGAATTTCCTCCAATGCCTCTGAAACCGGATCGTCGTAGACAGCGGAAAAGTCGAGGTCCTGGCGCACGAAGACGAAGATCCGCTCGCCTTGCGGCACGCTGATCGTCGGCGGGATTTTCAGGCTCTCGCCAAGCGCCTGGTTGGCCATGTCCGAGACCGTCTGAGCAATCGTCGAGCGTGCGTTATCCTCAGCGCGCCTTGCCTCGTCGCTGCCTGTCGCGGTCTGGCTGCCGTAGCCGGTCAGGTAACTGGCGCCGCCGCCGACGATCGAAAGCAGGATGGCCGCGCCGAAGCGCTCCCGAAACTTGGTGTCGACCCGGCCGGTAAGCCCGGAGCGGCCAAGACTGTCGGCGCCGATCGAGTTCAAGCGGACGCTGACACCGTCATCGCGAAGCAATCGTGTCCAGATCACGAAGATGCGCTTCTGGCCGCGGGTGATTTCGGACTGGTATTCACCTATCAGCCGCGTGCCTGTCGGGATCAGTACACGACGGCCGTCGAATGAATAGACGTCCTCGGCGACGATGGCGCGGATCTGACCGGGAAGGTCGCTGACAACCGCGGTCTCGAGAATGCCGGGAAGGAGCGTGCCTTCCGCAATCAGTGCATCGACCCGGGCGATCTTCCTGGCCCGTGCCGAGCGATCGCCGATGTTGGCCGCTGCAGCGAGAAACTTGCTGTTACGGTCTTCGCCGGCAACGGCGCGCGGTTGCGCATCGCCGGCCGAGGCGCCTTGCTCGTCGCTGGTCGCCCCCTTTTCGTCGAAGACGATCATCTTGGAACGAAAGCGTTTGGGAAACTCATCGCCTGGGGCTGCCGGGGCGTCGGGAGCGGATAGAGGCGCTGCGGGCGGTGGCACATCGAAAGGCGTGACATTGGGACTCGGCACTGGCGGCGGTGGTGGCGGTGGCGGCAATTCGATCACTTCGGGCGCGGTGGGCTTCGCCGGCTGTTCTCGCTCACGCATGAACGAAGGCGGCCGAAAACTGGTGGTCGAGAACTCCTCGTCACCGGCTGGCACGTGGCCTTGCAACGGTTGACGCCCAGCCAAGGTAAAATAGCCCGCCACAAGCCCCAACAGGATCAGGACGGCACCACCGGCAAGCTGCTTGCGACGTACGGACCCGTCCGCAACAGCGGGGTCGTCATTGCCGGCCAAAGCCTCCAGTTCGGGACTTCGCTGGATCAATTTCCGCTCCTCCTGCGGACCGTTGCCATGTCGTCTCGCACTGGCGCCAGCGCGTCGGCATCGGGCGCGCCGAAATCGGGCTTTCGAAGATTGAAGATGCACAGCCACTGATTGCCGTCGCGCAACGTGTATTGGGCGGCGACACCGTCGACGACGATGTACTCGCCTTCCTTGCGGAAGTTCCTCAGCATCTCCGAGAAATCGGAATTGACGGCGAAGATCGCCGCGGCACGCCGGCCGAAACGGAAGAAAGTCTTTGTGCCGTCATCGAACACTAACGCCGGCTTCAGACCCGCATCGCCGGAAAATGAATAGTCGATGTTGACATTGGCCTTGTCGATCGCGGCGATGTTGGGCCAGGCCGCGCGCTGCTCAGCTTCGCTCCTCAGCGCCGCGTCGCGGTCCTTCTCCGGATAAGCGAAACGAATGCCGAACACCTGTCGGCCTCCTGCGGGAGCACTATCCTTCAGCTCCAGAAAGTAAATGCGCCTGCTGGTCACGACGTTCATGTTCGTCGTCACGTTCCTGGCGATCGGCTTGACGAAAAGGATGTTGCCCTGCTCAGCAGGAACGACCTGCCAACTTTCGCTGTCGCCGAGCGATATGGTCTGAAATTTCTCCTCCTCGTCGAAGACGATCATCGTCGATACGCCATAGCTTGCATGCACTTGGACGACGTTGTTCTCCTGATAGGTGACGCTGGTGATGCGCGCGTCCAGGCGACCGGCCTTCGGCGTCTGCGCGCCGAAGGCCACAGCGGTGAACTCGAAGAGGATCAGATAAGCGACCACGACCAGACCGCGTGCCATCATTCGGAACCGCCCGGTGTCACCGTTTCCTGGTCGCGGCGGTAGCTGTAGACCTGGAAGCCGAGCGGATTTTCGAAGCGCCATTCGTTCTTGAGCGGGCTCTCGGTGTAGCGGAATCTCACCACCGAGATCCAATGCCTGTGAATGGCTTCCGTCTCGCTCTTTTCTGTGGTCGAGAAGCGCACGATCGCCGTACTGGCGTTTGGGAAGGTGACGGACTTGATATCGACAAGCACCCGCTTCAGCCGGCCATAGATCTTCGCCGGATTTTGCGCGTTGGCGGCGCTGAACTGCATCTGCAGGTCGCGGGCCGCCTCGTCGGTCGACAAAAGCGCCGCGATCCCGAAATATTCGTCGATGGCAAAAGGATCATATCCCTCGCGGTTGCGGATGTAGCGAACGACATTGGCCTGGGTGACAGCCTCCTGACCGGTGAGATCAGAGGTCCTCGTCAATCCCGACTTGACCTCGATATAGCCGGTGTTCCTGTCGACCTCGACCACATAGGGCTCGAAGCTCTTCAGCGGCACCATCAGCACCAGCGCCAACAGGGCAAGGGCCGCGATCGAGGCAAATAGCAGCGTGAAAAACCAGGCGATGCGGCTGGAGCGCATGGCGCGCTTGAAGATCTCGTGCTCCCAGACGTCACCGTCCTGGAAGTAGGATCTCAGCTTTTCGTCGAGGGGTTCTGCCATTGGACGTTGCGGAGCGTTGGAGGACAATTCTGTTGCGTTTTGGTGTTACCGCGTCTGTGCATTGGCGGTGATGGCGCGCTGCATGGCCTCGCGCGACGGCGTTTGAGGGCTGCGCAATCGGGCCTGCACACGATTGATAGCGGCCTGCATCTGTGTGGCCGAGCCGGCAACAGCGGCGCGCCCCGAAAGGACGCCGCGGCCGGTAAGGGCTCGCGAACGCTGACCAACCGGCATCGCGAGCCCGCCGACAATGCCTTGCGCCAGCGACTGGATCTGCAAGAGAACGAAACTGCCGGCCAGGCACAACATCACCAAGGCTGCAAGGTCGCTGAGCTTCAGCTCGCGATTGCCCGAGATCTGGTTGATCTTGGTCAGTTCCGGCGCCATCGCCGCGATCAGGAAGGCGGCGATCACGTAGACGAACAACGGGATCAGTGCGTAGAGCAGCGACTGGTTCAACCATCCCATCGCGTAGTTGCGCGTCACATCAAAGAACATGCAGGCGATGAAGATCGGCGCGGTGCCAAGCAGAACCCACAGGATCACCTTGGCCAGGACCAGGATGCCCAGCGCCACGGAGACGAACAGCCCGGCAAAGGCCATGATGATCATGCCGATCAAGGCCGGCAGCACGGAGAAATAGCCGGCCTGCTCGGCAAATGTGGACGCTGCCAGATTGGCGGTCTGCCAGATCTCCGAGAGGCCGTTGCTGGGTTCCGTCACCCCTGTGCCCGATGCGGCCAGTATTGCCCGCCCCGCCGCCTCCGGGACTTTTGTGATCCAGGCATAGACGAGAGCCTGGAAGTGCGACCAGGTGCTGACCAGAACGAGGATCACCATGACGCGGGCGACGCGGCCCACGATCTCGGCAGCGCTGAGCCTCGACGTTCCCAGCACCAATTGCACTCCGTAGAAGAGCACGACCAGCATGAACAGCAGCCGAAGCAGTGGCTCGATGTCCCTGCTCAGAACCTCGAACGCACGCTCGGAGAAATTCTCGCCCGAAGCATCGATGCGCTGCAGCAGTTCGCCGATGAAATTATCCACGTCAGCCCTATTCCGTTCGAGAGGGAAAATCGCCGCCGATCATTGCCCATGCCGCCGCTCTGTCGGGGTTGACCGGCCGCATCGGCCCGCACTCAAGGTGGGTGGCTTGTGCCGCGTAGCTCATCACGGCGGCCGGCCGTTTGCAGGGCGCGGATTTTTCCTTGGGCGTGGCGCACCCGGCAAGCAGCAGCGCCACGACGCTAAGCGCGATCGGTTCGTGCCGGCCTCGTGTCATTCGTAGGTCAGCGCCTTCTTGGTGTTTGAAATATCAGTTAACCTGCGCTGGTTCTCCGCCTGCAGCGCCTGGACGGCACCATTCATGACGCCGATCATCTCGTTCAGGGTCAGTCCGGTCTGCACCTGCAATTGTGTGTTCTGGTCAATCGAGCCTTTGATGTCCTGAGCCTGGCCGATCCCCTGCCCGGCTCGCTCAAGCGCGGCACGCCGCGTTGCGACAGCCTGTCGCGAGCCAGTGATCAGAGCCGACACGCCGAGCACCGTCTTGACCATCTCCTCGTACGATTTGTCGCTCGCCAGAGAACTTTGCTGTTTGCCAGAAAGCGATTTCACCAGTTGCATGCCGTTGATGAAGGTCGTCGCGGCCTTGGCGATCTCCGGACCCATGGAGCCAAAATCCGGAACGCCATTTTGAAGCACGCTGTCGAAGGAAGGCACCGAGGAGACGCTGAAACCATTGCCGATCGCCAAGTCCTTGAGCGAGCCGACGTCGCTGCCGCGGTTGCCGGTAACTGCCTGCAGGGTCTTTTCGACGGTGGTCAGAATATCCCTGTTGGTGTCCAGGATTCTCGCGGCCTTGTCGGCGGTGTCCTTGGCGACGGCATAGTTCGTCCTGTCGATCACCGGAATGTCGGCTTTGGCCGAGGTGACCATCACGGTCGCGGCGACCAGCACAAGAGCACGTTTCATTGGAGACCTCCTTGTTGCGGGTTGAAGAACAGCTCGACCTCTTGCTCGAGCTCGTGGACGCAGGCTTGCGCTTGCCGGCTCCAGACCAGACCGACGCGCGCATCGCAAAATCCGCCTGTCGGCGGCTGGTCGTCGGGCTTCGGACGGCCACCCGAACGGCTGGCGCCTGAAAGGTCGCTCAGCGTCACCGCGTTGCTCGAGTTGACCAGGTCTGCGAAACTGGCGCCCAGTTGGATCAGCCGGTTGAGCATTTCGACATTGGCGTTGCGGGCGCCTGAATTCTTGTCCCAGCTGTCTTGAACCGTGCCGGTGGCAGCCGAGCCGAATTGCTCAAACCAGGACGCCACATCGTTTGAGCCGTCGCCGACCGCACTGGTCAGTCCCATGGCGTCCAGCGTTGCGGTACGCATGCCCTGGAAGGCGGCACCCGTTCCGCCATAGTTCAATGGAATGCCCGACTTGTCCGAGCCGCCAAAGGCCGGCAGCCACTTTTGCGTTATCGCCGCGACATAGCCCTGCGTTTCTCTGAAGGGCGGGATGCCGCCGTACTTTTCGACGCTGCCGGCACCTGCATTGTATGCGGCCAGTGCAAGCGAGGCGTTTCCGTTGAAGCGTTCGAGCTGCTGCTTAAAGTAACGCGCGCCGCCACGCAGATTCTGCTCGACGCTGTTTGCGTCAACGCCAAGCTCCGCCGCCGTTCCCGGCATCAGCTGCGCCAGCCCGATGGCGCCAGCGCTCGATCTTGCACAGGGGTTAAACCTGCTCTCCTGGTAGACCAGGGCCAGAAACTGGTTCTCGTCGACGCCCTCCTCGCGGGCCACCCGCCGGACGAGGCCGGCGATGGTTGGGTTGACGTTGGCGGCGGCAACCGGATCGTCCTTGCGGCCCGGCCGATACATCGCGCATGTGATGCTTTGATCGACGCTGTAGCGATCGCGATCGGCCTTCTCGATTGCCGTGACATTGCCGTTGCGGTCCTTTCGCCTTTCGAGCACCGAGCCGTCGATGGTCACCACATCGGCTGCCGAGGGCGAGGCAAGAAGCAGCAAAAGCAGGGGGAGACGCCGGATCATGTCGATTGCCTCCAACCGCAGAATTCCGCCAGCCAGAGTGCCGGATCATCACCCAGTCGCGCCCGCAGGGCTGCGCATGCCTCGATCGTTTCCTTGCGGCCCGACAGCACTTTGAGGATGTCAGGCATGGTCGAGAGATCAAGTCGGGCAATGACGGAATCGTTGCCGTGCTTGATCAGGAACGTCCGCCGCTCCGGTGGCGTGTTCCTGACAAAGGCGAACTCCTTGGCCGTCAGCCCGAAGCGGCCGACATAGCTCTCCTCATCGGCGCGCGGATTTGGAAAGTGCAGGTTGGTGGAGGACTGCTCGATGAGGGTGTGCGATTGTGGTGCCTTGGCGATGTCGGCCGCCGACTGCGTGCCGAACCCGACGATCCCGTTCAGCTTGCGGATCGTCTTCATCTTGTCGACGATATAGCCGGAGAAGGTCTTGTCCTGCAGAAGCTTCCAGCCCTCGTCCATGAAGATCAGGACCGGATTGCCGGTGAGCAGCTCATCGAGGCGGTGGTAAAGGTACATCAGTGCAGGCGTGCGCACCTCGGCATTGTCCAACACATGCGTCATATCGAAACCGAAGATGCGGCTGCCGGAGAAGGACAGGACATCGCGCGGCGCATTGAACAACCAGGCCCTCTCCCCCTCGAACCATGGCCTGAGGCGTGATTGGAGGTCGTTGGCGTCGGAGCGCGATCGCCCCATCAGCAGAGCCGAGAGGTTGGCGAAGGTGCGCTGCTGCGCCGGCACCTGGCAAATGCGCGCGATCGCGCCTTCCAGCGTATGCTCTTCCTCCTGCGAGAAGCCGCGGCCGTCGGCGGGTTGCAGCATCGCCTTGACCAGCCGCAGCAGGAATTCGCGGTTGGCCGGCGTATTGTCCATCTGCAGCGGATTGAAGCCGGTGGCGACGCCGGGCTCCAGCACTTCATAGGTTCCACCGACGGCGCGAATGAAGATCTCGGCGCCGCGATCCTTGTCGAAGAAGACCGCACGCGGCTCTGGCGAGATGCGAAGCGCCTGCGCGAGCAGGAAGCTCAGCACCACGGTCTTGCCGGATCCGGTCGGCCCGGTGACCAGGAAGTGGCCGATGTCGCGCTGGTGGAAGTTGAACCAGTAGGGTGTCTGCGAGGTTGTCTCAAGCAGCGCGACCGGCAAGCCCCAGTGATTTCCCGTGGCCGTGCCGGTGGCGAAATTGTGCATCGACGAAAAGCCGGCGAAATTCGCGCTCGACAGCATGGAAGAACGGGCGATGTAGCTGTGGTTGCCTGGCAGCTGCGCCCAGAATGAGGCCTCCATATTGAGGTCTTCGCGCAGCCAGTTGATGTTCATGTCGGTGAGGCAGGCGCCGAGTTCCGAGACGGATTTGTCGACGCCGGCAAGGTCGTGCGCCAGACACAGGAGGCTGAAATGATGATAGCCGAACACGGCCTCCTGGTTGACGAGGCTGTTGAAGGCAGAATCGATGTCGGTCTCGACCGTGCTGCCGGCTTCGTCGGACGCCTGGATCTGCCGCTGCAATCTTGCGATCCGTTCTTGCGCGATCGGCTTGTCGGCGATGGTGAAAGATTGCGTCAGGATGAATTCGTGATTGAGCTGCAGCAGCCCGTCCAGCATGCCCGGTCCTGAAAAAGGCGGGTATTCCTTGATCGAGAGCATGGCGCCGAAGCGGTGGTCAGCCGTCGTCGGACCCTGCGCCTGTAGCGTCCTTTTGGAAAAGTGCAGCCGCGAGGTGCCGATATAGTTGCGGATCGCCATGCGCGGCAGCCGCATGGGGGCAGACGTCCCGCAGGTCAGAAGCGTGTTGAAGAACCCGCACGGCTCCGAATAGGGCTGGCCGTCGCGGTAGACGATGCCAAGCGGCCGGGCTCCATATTTCTGCAGGTCGCGTGCGACAGTGGAGACAATTTCCTCCAACTCGTTGATGCGCTCGAGCACCTGCTGTTTCTGGCTGTCCCTGTCACGCGTCCGGCTGAACACGGCAGAAAGGCTATCGGCTACGCCCAGCGCACCACGCATGCGGGAGCGAACGATGGTGAGGTACAGCTCGTTTGTGAACATGCGGCGCTGCTTGAGCTCGGCCATGTAGCGTGTGTTGAGGAGAGCGCAGAACGGATCCGAGAAAGAACCGCCGATCTCTGGAATGACTTGCCTGCGAATGACGGTCGACCACAGCGAAAACCTGCTCGAGCCTAGGGCCCGGATCATGGTGTTCTGCACGCTGGCCCGCATGTTGAGTTCGGCCTGGTCCTCGGTCTGGAAGAACAAGCCATCGAGCTTGATGACGCTGAGCAGCGCCCCGCTTTCTAGACCGATCACCGTGTTGGCGAGGTGGCGCATGTAGGGCACGTGCATGGCCATTGGTCTGTCGCGGCGCCGTTGGCGTCCGAAGCCCAGTTCTTCGGCGACAATGTTGAGCATGATCAGGGCCCGTAGGAATTGGTTTGCCAAAAGGTCCTGTTTGGCGTGCGCGGTGTGCGGCGCCCCGCGGTCTGGACCAGATCGAGGATGCGCACGTCACGGCTGCAGAGCGCGAACAGGGCGAGATAGGTGACAGGCGCGATTGCGGCTGCCCAGAAACTGCTGGTCACCAGGAACGCGATGAGCGTGATGCCGAGGATGAGGTAGAAGGCGCTGAGCGGGACTCCCCACATCATCGGCGGCCGGGTGAGCCCGATGACCAGCGGTGTCAGTTGCGGCCTGTCGTCAGAATGATCGCTCATGGCTCAGTTGCCGACAGCCGATATCATCTGGTCGACGATCGCCGGCGCGCCGAACACCAGCCCGATGCCGATCACCACGGCGCCCGCGGTGAACCAGGAGAGGCGTCCGGCGAAGGCCAGAAAGCCAAGCCCGATGACGGCGATGATGGCGAGCAGCCGTCCGAATGGGCCGGTTATGAAATCGACGATCATTTGCACCGCGGTTTCGAGCGGTGCAAATGCGCCGGAGGTCTGCGCCAACGCCGGCTCGGCAATGGCGCACAGCGATACGCCAAGGACCAGGGCGGTGCCTGCAATTCGAAATGCCCGTGTCCGTCGAGCGTTCGAGAGGGCTCGCTTCATGTCTTCCTCCGTCAAAATTGCAGGACGCCGCCGACCCACTGCCGCGGCTTGCCTTTAGAGTTCGCTCCGATGAGAGGAGGCGCCTTGCCGGTGTCGGCAGGATCAGCTGCTATGCCGCTGCCGGCCTGCCGCCTGAGCGGCGGCAGCTTCAGCTGCCGATTGATGACGTCGGCGACGAACCGGACCGTCTCCGGGAAGGGTGGCACGCCGTCATATTGAAGGATTCTCGCCTCGCCGGCGTTGTAGGCGGCGGCAACGATCAGCGGGTTGCGATAGGTGGCAAACAGATCCCGCAGCAGCCGCACGCCGCCGTCGATGTTTTCGGCCGGATCACAGATGTCGCTGACGCCGAAATGGGCTGCCGTCGACGGCATCAATTGCATCGGGCCACGCGCCCCTTTTGGAGAGTTCCGGCTGTGGTCGAGGCGGCTTTCAGACATCGCGACTGCAAGTGCGAAATCGCGATCGACGCCATACCTGGATGCAGCCTGCGCCACGAGCCGTGCGATCTCTTCCGAATTGAGGGGTGATGGCCCGCATTCAGCGTCGCCGGGAAGTCCGTTGTTAGCCGACGCGAAGTCAAATTGACTATGATCGATGGAGCGCGATGCGCTCGCCGTCTGCCCCGGCGGCGCCACATCCACGTCATTGCGCGTGGGGGCTTGGGTTTGACGAAGTCTGCCTTGGCCATCGAGCACATACTCTCCTGCCCTCTCCGCCCAGCGGCTATGGAAAACGCTGTCGATTATGCCGGCCTCTCCCGCGCTGACCGCCGAGACCGTTGAATTGCGCGGCGGCTGGCGCAGGTCGCGGTTTTCCGCCGCGCTGCTTGCGGAGTATGCCGACGGCCAACTCAGGAGGGCCGAACTCAGCAGCAGGAGCAGCCGCCGGTTTGCCAATATGAACAATGGAGAAACCATCGCAAGTTTCCACGCCGGTGGGTCGAAGTTTCGATAAATCGGTAGCTGACGGAAAAAAGAATGTCAAATCGATATTGTTTTTTGTTGCGCAAAGGATCCGTAATTGGCAAGCTGGATCGAAACGAGATGCTATTTGGGAGTGTCAAATATGAGAGCCAGCGTCGGCGGCAGCTTCGTCCTTTGCCTGGCGTCATTGGTGCCGGCCATCGCGGCCGAACCCGTCGATCAGGCCTACATCAGGTCACTCGCCGCGCCGGGAAAGACGGTCCTGGTCGTCGAATACTACGATGGCCAGGGAAGCATTGCCGAGCGCAAGGGCTTCGCTTCGACGAGCGGCTTCAAGGCCGTCTCGCCGATCGACTTCCGCGTCGATTCAAAAACCGTACTCCGCCTCTATGGCATCGAGCCCTGCGAGGGCGATCTGGTCAACCGCCGCGAGGATTTCTCCGGCACCTGCGCCGACTATGCCAGGAAGGGACTGGAGACGCTGTTGCAATCGCCAAAGGTGATCTTCTGCCGGGCCTTCGTCAGCGAGGCGAATGCGCCGCTTCAGGATGCGACCTGCTACGGCTACTACAATTACCCCGGCAGCCTCGACACGGTGGACATGTTCGAGGAGCAGCTGGTTTCGGTTGGTAGCCACCGGGTGGCAAGGAACCCTGACGGCACTGCGGTGCGCAAGGATCTCGCAGAAGCAGAAAAGATCGGTCGCGGCGGTTATGGCATGTGGGCCGATCCCAGGATGAAGGCGCAAGCGCAATGAGGACCGTTCGTATTCTCCTGGCCGGTGCGCTCGCCGCAGGCCCGGCAGGCGCCGCGCCGCCCGGATATTTCGACCTGCGACCGGGCGTGACGCTCGAGACTGGCGATAGTTGGGTCGAAGCCGGCACCAAGTATCGTCTATACGGCACCCAGGCGTGCCTTCGCGGAACTTTCTACACCGATGCCGCCGGCCGCCGTGCCGATTGTGGCGAGGCTTCGCTCGCGGTGTTCGGCGCCCTGATCGCCGACACCAGGCCTGAATGCGCCCCTGTGCTGAGGGTCGGCGACACCGTGCATGTTGCCTGTTTCGTCATGATCGAGGGCGATCGGCTTGATCTCGGCAATCTCATGATCACAAGCGGCTTTGCCTTCGCGGCCCTGCGTGCCGACGGATTGCCCTACCACGCCGGCTACGCCGTCGCCGAGCAGGCGGCGCGCGCCAGACACGCCGGGCTGTGGCAGTTCAAGGACGTCCAGCATCCGGCGATCCTGCTTGGTCAGGCTGCCGGCGCAAAAGCGTCGCGGCCATGACCGCGAGGCATTTGCTTTGGGCGCTGACCGCGCTGGCTTGCTCTTGCCTCCCCTCTCCTTCGCCCGGCGCCGATATCGCCAGAGCGGCTGGGAGCGGGCAAAGTGGTGAGCCTGCTTCCCTGACCGCTGGGCGATCTTCAAAGGCGATTGCGGGACGGGCCAGCGTGATCGACGGCCGCACCTTGTGGTTTCCTCGATCGGCTCAAAAAGTTCGCCTTGCCGGCATCGACAGTTGCGAATTGCCGCAATGGGCCTTCGATGCCAAGCGGCGCGGCGAAAGTGCTGTTCTGAAGCCGGTTCCGTGCGGGGCCTTGGCAAAAGCCTGGCTGAAGCGGATGGTCGGCGACAGACAAGTTGTCTGTCTCCTAGGCGAGTTCCCTGATCGCGACGGTGCCCTCAAAGGCAGGTGTGTCGCCGACGGGCACGACCTTGCCGTGGAGATGCTGCGCGTCGGCTGGGCGCGGGTGGAGACCGGCTCCCCGGTCCACTCGCACTATTTGAAATGGCAACGCTACGCCATGTCGGCGCGCTATGGAATGTGGTCTACATACGTCCTCGACATGGACGAGTGGCGCGCCAAGGCCATCGACAGTAGTTTGGCGCGAAGGCCAGTTGCAGATTCCAATCTAATCGCCGAGCGCAAATATGAGATCACGCCGCCTTTTGTGGACGCCAGAAGGCGCGCTTCCAGCTCGGTTCGGTAGCGCCGAGCCCTCGCAAGTTCGCAACAGCCAAAGTCGCCGCTCTAGATGTGACGCCCACCCACCGGGCACAGTCGAACGGCCACTGACGCGATGAGTACGGCCTCTGGATCACATCAGAGAGTCACGGGTCTTTTCTCCGCAGTAAATCAGCAATGCCCGACTGGAATTCCATGACACTGGCTTTGACTTCGTCGACCTCCGCAGGTCGCAAATGCGTCTTCCGCGCCAGGATTGCAGCAATCAGATAAAGAATTTTCTGCTCGGCCTCGCAGCTTTCAACAGGCTTGCGCTGGACCAGTCGGCGCCACGCAGATCGTTCAAGAGGCCGGCTTACGACCAGAGCCAGCCAGGCGGCAGCCGACAGCAGGCTGAAACGGCTGGCGCACCGTTTCCGGGAGAACCTCTCAACGGCGGCCACGAGGCGCCGGTGGCGTGCGATGCAACGTGCCATCCCGATGGCAGGATTCCCGATTTTGGCGCGGCCGACGTCCGAAGCGGTTGGCGAAACCCGCTCAACGCCCCTGAACGGGTCGCGCTGGGTGGCCGTGTTCCCACTGTGCTCTTGTCCCGTCATTCTTCCCGTCGACCTGAACAGATTGGCACCAGAAGCGATCATCGTGGCCGACATTCCTGTGAAATGAATTTCCTCGCATGCCGGCTTTGGATCTGCTCCGGCCGAAATCGGATGAAAGACATTCTTCCTCCGGGCTCGGCGTCGGTGAAGGATAGCGCAGTCACTCCCGGCGCTGTACTAAAGTTAGATGAAATGGCGTTAAGCGCCGGAAACATGTTGTTCGTGCATTAAGTATTCAGGCCTGTCCGCCACCTGTCTCGCCTCCAGTGAGGCGGCTCGGGGACGTTGCACATCGACTGTGTCGGAACGGGGACATTCGTTCTCAAACAGAGTTCAAGACTGGAGTCTGTTGCCCAGTTTTGAGAAGACCGTGCACCAGAAGCGATAGTCCTCCTCGCGCCCGTCGAAGTTCGCAGTCAGCGCGCACCATGCCGCGGCGGTCGCCGCGTCCGGGCCGTAGAGTTCGACCGCAGCCTCTACCGTCGCTGCTGGATCCGCCAATTCCCAGAGCGTCAATTCGCTGTAGCTGGCGGCGAAATCAGAGTGGATTTTTGGCATGCCAAAGGCCTCCCGCGGATCGGTCCGGCAGGGGCAGCGGTGCGCTGCGGGCCGGACGTTGGGGAACCCACCTGGAGTGAGCCACGATCCCGAGCGGTTACGCTCAGACACTCGCCGTGTCGTCCCTGGCCTTCTACAGCTTCACACGGTGATCGCGGAAACTGGCGCAGATGCAATTGTTGCAGAGCCTTCCTATAAAGACAACCGGTCTGCGCGCGCTGACTTGTGACTGCCCTATTGGCGACCAGCGACAAGACTGGGCTTTGCCTGGCGATGCGATTGCGAGGCGTGGAAAAGGCCTTAGCCGATCGCACAATTCGCGAGGCGCTCGACAGCTTGCGCCATCTGAGATTCGAAGCGCTCTCTCATCCCAAGAGCCTGGTTAGCTTTCCGCGTGGACTGAAGCGCCTCGTCACGCGCTTGCTCATCGCTGAGCAGCCGATCGATTGCCGCGGCGAATTCAAAAGCATCGGATGTCGGCTTCGGCGCAGGGGCTGGAAATCCGGAGGAAGCCCACGAAAGCCAAGTGGCGACGCGACGATCGGACGCCCGGCGGCGAGAGCTTCCAGCGCCTTGATTGCGATCCCCACGCCGGCAATGATCGGCATGGCGACAAGACGCGCCGATGCATAATGAGGCCAGGTTCTTAACGACGCCAAGTTATTGAACCTGGTCGTGCAGGAGGCCCCTCCCGCTGCGCCATCGTATGCTCGACGGCCGCAAGGCCAGGGGCTGAACCGGGTTGCCAACAAGGCGCCGCAAAGAACTGCAAAGGGCCGACAAGCACGGCTGAGGCGATTTAGGATCAGGCCTGAGGACATCACATTCCCGCTGAGGTCCCTTGTGATCGGACTTAAGTCTGAATCGACAGACGAAAAGGTCCCACTCTCGAAAGCGCCTGGAACCAGCCTCGCTTGGGAATGTTGTCGCTACGATGGCGGGAGATTCCAACTGAACAGCAGTATTGACTGAGGCGGCGGTTGCTCGCCCCCGTCTCTATCACCGCATTCAGCGTCAAGTGTGGGCACGATCTCGTTGATAACGAGGGTGATGTAGTTAATTATTTACGCAAGGAAACGACATGAACAGATTGATTTGGATCATCGGAGCGGTAGTCGTGGTCATCGCAATCCTGAGCTTTCTTGGTCTGCGATAACGCGATGATCGTCCAGCAGGCCACCTCCCCGGCAGAGAACGACATTCCGAAGCTCAAAGCTGGACAGCCAGCGAGGCGGAGGGCTGTCGAGTCCTCCGAAGGCGGTCGGCCCGGCCTTCCTATTCCATCCGAAGAAAAGCGTTTTCGGGTCATGCTCCTGTCCCGGGAAACCGGCATCGACACCGAGCAAGCGCGGGTCCTTGTCGATAGAATCGAAATGGATGGAGCCGCGCTATTCGATGCTGCTTGGCAAACCAAGCGATTGGACTAGAGATTGAAGCTGAAGAGCAGCCCCAACCTCCCACATGGGTCTCGTGTGCCGCCAATGGCCGTCCGGTGAAGGCTCCCTCGGAAGGCAAGCCTTATGGGCCTTGCTGGCTCCGGGTGGCCGCCACCAAGCGTCATCGGCCGTCACCGTGCGCTTCACGCCGGATAGCGACGAGAATGACTAATCATTGCTTGGTCAACACGCCGGTATAGGTCTTACCGGCAAGCGCGAATGTTTCGGCCAGGGTTCCATCGGGCAGCATCTGAAAACTGACGTCCGCGCCATTCGGAAGACGGCCAAGCCTCAACGCATTCCCTACGATCTTTCCTGTGCCGGCAGCCTCACCTGGATTGTTATCGTCCAGGACGCCCCATGCGTAGTTGACGGTCACCTTCCCGTTTGAGGAAACGGACTGAACATCGAGCCTTCCTTCAGATGTGCTCTCCAACATGCCAACCCAACTGCCCGAAAAGGCGGCATACTTTGCCGGCACGTCCTTTCCAGGAGGAGTGATTGTCGGCGATTGAACCATCGTTGCCGCAGGCAGAACAGCCGGACTCGATGCTGGTTCAACAGCGACGGATTGCCGAACTTCTTGAGGTGATTGGCATGCGGCCAAGGCAAGTGCCGCGAAGACCAGCATAAGATTCCGCATCTCGTTCTCCCCGTATTGCTGGTGAAGGAGGGCAATGAAACACCTGTCCGCTTCAACCCAATCTTGCGTGCCTCGGCCCTGACCTCAAGCTCAATGAGAGCCATCGCCCATAGCAGACTATCTGGAAGCTCGCCGATGGGCCGAAGTTCCATGTCTCACTCATGCCGAACCGATGCAACACCGCCGAGCTTATTGGTCTCTGTGTTGCCCTTAGCTAAGCAGATCTCGGCCGAGCCGTGGTGCAAGCCACAACATCGCAGGCACAAGTCCGCCTTTGGCACAGGTCGATGCTATCCGAGTTCGTGGATCATCACGCCCGGCACCACCGTCTTGGCTATCTCGCACAGATGCTGGTGGTGTGTGAGGTAGATCACCTGGCCGGCATCCGCCATTTGACCAAACAACCTGAAAACCTCCTCTGAGCGGACGTGGTCGAACGTCTCCATGATGTCGTCGGCGATGAAGGGGACCGAGGGGCGAAACTGCGCGAATTCGTAATAGCCGGCAAGCCTGAGCGCCAGGTAGAGCTGAAAACGGGCGCCCTTCGAAAGCGCCTCGGTCACTTTCGACTGCCCGTCGCTTTGCAAGGCGATTAGGACTTCGCCACCTTTCACCGGTTGGGTCGTCAGCCCCGAGTAGCGCCCGCGCGTCATCAGCGCGAATGCATCGGAAGCCCGCGCCATCATCCCGGAGCGATGGCGCTCGCGGTAGGCGCGCAAGGCATTTCCGGCGGACATCACGCCCAGCTTCAATTCGATGTAGCGGACCGCCCTGTCTTCTATTTCCAGCAGGATCGTGCGTCGTTCGGCGTCTATTCGGGCGACGGCGCTGTCGCCGCCAATGGCATCGAGCTTGTCGGCGGCACGCGTCTGCCGGATCAGCTGCTGCTGGATTGCTTCGTCAAGGAGCTGAATCCGTTGCTCCCCTTCCGCTTTCTCAATCGCTATGCCTCCGAAATCGAGCGCATCGAGGATCGAGCGCGCCTGCTCGAATGTCTGAACGCCGAGTTCGGCCGCCAGCTGGTCCTCCAGTTCGGTGACTGTCGCGTGTAGACGGTCCCGCTCACGCAACTGCTCGTCGCGTTCCACCACTTCGGCAAGCGTCGTAACGCCAAAGGCGCTCAGCACCTCGTTCTTGCGGCGCTCGTGTACCGAGATCTCGGCGTCAAGGAGCTCACGGCCGTCGAGGAGGCGCTGCAGATCCGCAGCGAGATTTGCTTTCGCCTCGCGCGCGCGATCGGCATCCGCCAAGCGCTCGCCCAGCCGGATCGCCAGCTGCTCGGCGTCTTCGCCATTTGCCGGCTCGCCGGCTTCAGTTGCTGCCGCGGCGCCCTCGACCACGAAATTATCCCGGTCGGCCTGCATCTTGTCGATGCGCAGTTGCATCGCGTCGCGTTCCTGAAGGTTCCTGGCCAGCTCAGTCAGCTGGTCGAGAACGGTGCCGACGCCCGTTGCGGACAGCCCGTTCTCAAGCCAGGTGCCTCTCAGTGCCTCGACAATGCCGGCCAGCCATTCTTCTTCACGGCGCTCGGCCACGCCAACTGCCCGGCGCCGGGTGGCCAGCTCTTCCTGTCTGGCGGCGACTGTCTTGAGCGCCTCGGCATGTCTGGCGTCCACCTTGCGTTGCCGGTCCAGAAACAACTCAGCAACGCCCATGATCGTCTCAAGACTGTCGCCAGGATCCGAACCAATGCCGACGCTCTCCAGCGCCGTGGCGAGGTCCAGCCTCAGCCGTGCCTCGTCTTCGCTCGCCCGGCCGACCTTCTTGGCGGCCAGTTCGATCTCCTGCCAGGCGGCGAGCGCATCAGCGCGAGCCGAAGTGCGACGCTCGATCAGTTCGATCAGGTCCTCGAGCGATGCCTCCACACGTTCTCCAAGCAGGCCGCTGGCTGCCGCGCGCATCTGCGACGATGCGGCGTTGACCTCCATGTCGACTCGCGCAAGCTTGTCGCCGATACGCGCGATATCGGCCGCGGCTTCCGCAAGGCCGTGCGTTATGGCTCGAATATCGGCGAGCGCGCCCGCGCCAGCCAGCCTGCCTGCATTGACGTCGTCGTCGCGTTCCAACGCCGCGGCGAAGGCGTCGGCTGTTTCGCCGCTCAGCGCCGCACGATGCCTTGTCCACGCTTCGTTGCGGCTACGCCGGCTGGCGGCGGCCACCTCATCGTCGGCGACATCGACCGAGGCGCGAAGCGCGCTTAGACGCGCCGCTAGCGTTTCGTGGTTGGCCTGGAGTTCGGCGAGACGTTCGGACAGGACGGCTTTGTTCTTACCAAGCTGCGCGGCAAGCGTTTTCCAGACGCCAACCTGTCTGGCGCTCGGAACGGCGATGCAGGCCAACGCCTGCGCGTCGCCAGACCACGCATGCAAACCGCCGAGGGCGCTCTCCCATTTGACCTCGCCAGCGTCCTGCGCCTCGCGTGCCGCCTTCATGTCACCGAGGTGGCCGCTCGCCCTCGCCTTCGCCAGGGCCGCGTTCAGCCTGGCCCTGGCCGGCTCGGGCACTGCCCGCTCCTCGCCAACGCGATCTTGCGCCGCCTGCAGCGCATCGAGGGCGGCTGTGGCCTCATCACGGGCAACGCGTGCAGCAGTGGCGATCCCGGACCGTTGCTCGACCATGGCGCGAACAGCCCCTATAGTAGCGGCCGGCAACAGCAGTGCGGTGGGATCGGTCTCTGAAGACCGTCCGAGCGCGGCAAGCGAGGCCGCAACCGCATTGTCGAGGATTTGCAGGTCTATCCTGCGATTGGGAAGGTCCAGGCCCGCCGAGACGTGGCGCACCTTGCTTTCCGCCAGGCCGCGGATGCGCTCGGAGATGCCGAGGATCGCCTCGTCGACATCGACCGCGGCAATCTTTGTTTTCAGTCGCTCGACCTCATCGATATTTGCCGACAGCCGCGTTCTCAGGCTGGCATCGTCATCGATCAGTCCGGCAGCACTGCCGGTCCAGGTCCGCGCCGGTGAAGCCATGTCGGGCAGCTCGGCCAGCCGGGCGGCCTTGCGTCGGACGTCGGCTAGGATCGGACCGACGCGCAGGTACTTGGCAATGGTGCCAACCCTGGCCGACAGCAGCGATCGCTCGGCGATGGTTCGATCATATTGTTGCGCCGCCTCACGACGTTCGGCCTCCAGGCTCTCATAGGCCGAGGCCAAAGTGTCGATCTGATCCCTGCTTGATTTCAGCTCGGCAAGACGCTTCTTGAGCAGCGCAAGCTCGGTACCATGCGCCTGTTTCCGGTATAGCCCATCGGCTTCGGCTTCGAGTGCGCTCAACGTGTCGCTGGCATGTCCAAGGCCGGCACTGGCGGTAAACAGCAGCTTGCCGAGATCGCCGCGCGACTCCAGGATCGACTTGCCGCCGGCTTCCAGGGTTTCGTCGTCCAGGGAAAACATGGTCTGATAAGCATCGCGCGACAGGCCGGCCAGGTGAGCCGATATCGCCATTTCGCTCACCGGTTGGCCAATGGCGTCCAAGAGCGAGTTGCTGCGCTGTTTGGTGCGTGTGAAGGCATGCTCCGTGCCAGCCAGCTCGAGCAACCCCCCGATGCGCATGGCGCTGTACTCGTGCAGGAAATTGTAGCGGCTGCGCTCCTCGATGCCGAACAGCAGATCCAGATAGCCCGACAGCGCCGTCGACTTGCCGGCCTCGTTGAGGCCGAACACGATATGGAGGTCAGGTCCCGATTCCGGCTTGGGTCCGAAATCGATCACCTTGTCGGTGAACTTTCCGTATCGGATGAGGTCAAGGCGCAGAAGCCTCATTGCGCGCCACCTGCCTTGAGACGGGCCGTGACCAGGTCGGCGCCGCCGGCCAGGGCCTTGTCGAGGAAGAGGTCCAGCCCGGCCTCGTCCTTTCCGGCGAAGTCGCGCCCTTCGGCAGGAAGGTCTGCAATCATCTTCTGCACGAACGCCCTCGCCTCGGCCCGGAAAGCCTGCGAGCCGGCATCGGCACGCATCGACTGAGCGAGCTCCAAAATCGGGTCCGCGCCCTCCTCGGCCGTTCCGGCCCCGATCGGAGCAACATCAAGCTCCAGCTTTTCAACCCATGTGTCGCCCACCTGTTCGGCTGCCTGCTCGGCCTCGGCGAGCAGCAGGTCCCGGTCGCGGATCAGCGCCCAGGACACAGGCGACGCGCCTGTCAGGCTGAGGCGGATAACGGCATGAGGCGACCTGACGGAAGCCCGAATGGTTTCGAGCGCCGAACGGACACGCCCGACGGCCTCAGGCCATTCGACCGTACCCGTCAGGTCGACTCTCGCGCGCTCGAATTGCGCCACACTGGTCAGCCTTTCCTCGATCTCGATCGAACGGTCGTCTCGTATGGTCACCAGGGTAATGGATTTTGCGCCGGCTTCGTTGATGTCCCTGCCCTGCGGTATTCCCGGCATCACCACAGTGCTTGTTCCGGGATGGACCTGACGCAGATGAATGTGGCCGAGCGCCCAGTAATCGAAACCGTGGCCGTGCAGGTCGGCGACACTGCATGGGGCGTAGACGTCGTGACCCGGCGACCCGGCCAGGCTGGTGTGCATGATGCCGACATTGACGGCCCCCTCGCGGGCGGCCGGATATCTGGGCAGCAGGCTTTCCGGCGCCTTGGCGTTGGCAAAGCTCAAGCCATGGAACATGACCTCGAGCCCGCCGGCTTTCTGCAGCACGGATTGGGGCCGACCGCCGAAGATCGTCACGGTGTCGGGGAACACCAGCTGTTTTGATATTCGCGACAGCGCATCATGATTGCCGCGGATCTTGTAAACTGTGATGCCGGCCTGATGCAGGCGCGCCATCTGCGACGCCAGGAAGCGCGCCGTTTTCATCGACGTCTGGTCGCCATCATAGAGATCGCCGGCGATAACCAGCGCATCGACATGCTCGGCAAGACAGAGATCCACTATCGAGACGAATGCCTGGCGGCTGGCGTCGCCGACGAGTTCGGCAAGCTCGGAGTTTCGCAACGCGAGCGAACGCAGCGGCGAATCGAGATGAATATCGGCGGTGTGTACGAATCGAAATGCCATGGGCGGTCTCCGACCATGGAAGATAAAGCGTTCGACGGAGGCTTGAGAAAAAATTTTTCTATGAGGCGTGTGGTGAGATGAGCCGTTACTCACTTCGCTCTTTTACGGACGTGTTTGCCAGCCCTTGTGACATCGAGAATGCGGAAGCCCGGCAAGGCTGTCGGATTGAGTTGGTTCGAATCTGCCGCCTCTGCGCATCAACAACCTTTGTTGTATTATTGTTGTATTATTCTTGTTGTAAAGTTTTGTTGATAGACGTAATTTCTTAGCCAAGTATATGTGCTACCTAAGACGCTATGCCGATGTTGGTATTTATGTTGGTATCTGATCCTATCGGGTGTATTTCCGCCGTCTCATAAGATAAAAAGCCAACTTTCAGGATTAATTTTATTTTTAATAGCTTAGCAGCATCCGGTTCGAATCCGGAAATCGGAATCGAACCGCCGCCAGACACAGAAGCGGCTCTGCCGGGCGCGAAGCATATGGCTTCATTTCGCCTTTCGGTGGACGCAGCTTTCAACGGGCCATAATTGTCGGCAGGTCCCGGGACGCCCGCGGCCGCCCCAACTTTCTTCCAAGCGACGGCGTTCCAAATCCGAGTAAGGGATGCGAAATGACCAAGTGGACAGACCACTTCAATTTCGCTATCCCTTTCTGCGCAATCGCTGGAGGACAGCATGGAAGGCTTGATAGGTAAGGTTGCGTTGATCACCGGCGCCGGGAGGGGTATCGGCAGATTGGCTGCAATGCGGCTTGCCGGAGGCGGCGCAAGGGTTGCGTTGGTTTCGCGAAGCATGGACCAGCTCAACGATACACTGGAGCACATTGAAGCTAAGGGCGGATCCGGCATTGTCATCCCTGGCGATGTGGCATCCGCCGAATCCGTCGCCTCGATCAAAAGTGAGGTCGAAGCCCGCCTCGGATCGCCATCGATCCTGATCAACGCGGCCGGCATCTTTGGCCCTATCCAGTTGATCTGGAAAACCGATCCGGCGGCCTGGATCAACACGGTGATGATCAACACGGTCGGCCCTTACCTGACCAGCCGCGCCTTCGTCGAAGCAATGGTTCGCCAGCGCTGGGGGCGCATTCTCAATATCACCTCCGCCGCAGCGCTGCATGAGCCGGGGCCGATCAACAGCGCCTATGGCACCAGCAAGGCCGCGCTCAATCAGTTCACCCGCCATCTCGCCGCCGAGCTCGAAGGCACTGGGGTAACGGCGAATGTGATCCATCCGGGCGACGTCAAGACGGAGATGTGGGCCGATATCCGCGACGGCGTATCGGATCTCGGACCTGTCGCCGAACGCTATCACGAATGGGCGGCGTGGGTTGAGCGGACCGGTGGCGACAATCCCGAAAAGGCGAGCGAGCTCATCGAAAGACTGGTGGGTGAAAACGCCGCCCACATAAACGGGCGATTTCTCTGGATCAAAAACGGGCTACAACTGCCCATACCGAGCTGGGGCGAATTCAAGCCCGCTGAGGCATGGGAGAGCTCATGACACAACGTTCCGACAGGCCTTCGAAGCGGGCAGGCACGAAGCTGCACCCAATAGCTGAGACGCTGCAGGCCGCCAACACCGGCGTTGCCCAGGCGGTCGTCAACCGAATTCTCGACCTAGTGCGAACTGGCATGTTGCGTTCCGGAGACCGGCTGCCTTCCGAGCGCGAGCTGATCGAGATCCTCAATATCAGCCGGCCGAGTCTGCGCGAGGCGATACGAGCCCTGTCGACGCTAGGCGTGGTGGACAGCCGCCACGGCGGCGGCGCTTACATCACCAGCCTCGATGCGCGAACCCTGCTTGCGCCGCTCGACTTCTTCCTGTCACTCACACCCTCCAACCTTGCGGATGTATTCGAGAGCCGCCGCATCATCGAAATCGAGATCGCGCGCAAGGCGGCTTTCAATGCGAGCGATGCCGATGTCGAGGCGCTCAACGGCATGCTGGTGGCGCATGAGAACGTGTTGGCAGACTCTGTGGGTTTCAGAATTCTCGACGCGCAGTTTCATGCCAGGCTTTGGCAAATGTCCGGCAACACGGTTCTCGATCGCGTTGCCTACGGGCTCTATAATATGGGGCTCGATGTGCGCCGCCGCGCCACCGAGGACGTTGCCCTCATCCGCCGCAGCCTTGGCGAACATGCCAGGATAGTCCGCGCCATCGCCGATCACGACAGCACGGGTGCGGCCGAGGCGATGTCGGCGCATCTCGACCATATCGAGGAGAGCACCCGCGCGATGATCGAGTCCGATGTTGCCGCACTTTCAAGGATTTCGGCGCTGCGACGCTGACCGGAACGCGATGGGCGCTTGCGTTTACGAGAGGCCCAAGTTAGAAGTGGTCTGTCCACTTTGGAATGGGAGGAAACTTTCCATGCGCGACATTTCCCGCCGCACGTTCATGAAGAGCGCGACGGCTTTAGGCGTGATAACGGCTCTGGCGCCTGCCGCGGCCCGGGCAGCCAGCGAACCAGCCAAGATAGGCATTGTAGGCAAGGTCAAAATCCCGTGGTTCGACAACGTCGAGAAAGGCGTTCTCAAGGCCGGCAAGGATCTTGGCGTCGACGCGTCGATCATCAATCCGACGACTGACGATCCCGCCGAGCAGGTGCGGGCCATCGAGGACCTGATCGCCAAGAAGGTCGACGTGATCGGCGTCGTGCCGAATGACGGCAAGGCGCTCGAGCCCGTCCTGAAGCGGGCGCAGGGCGCCGGCATCAAGGTCATCATGAATGAATCGCCCGGCCAGAAGAATGCCGATTGGGACATCGAGCTTATCCAGGACAAGGCCTTTGGCGAGGCGCATCTCGAAGCCTTCGCCGAGGCGATCGGCGGCGAGGGCAAGTATGTCGTCTTCGTCGGCGGTCTGACGGTGGTGCAGCACAATCTGTGGGCTGATTTTGCGCTTGAACTTCAGAAGCAGAAATATCCCAAGATGCAGCAGGTCGGCGACCGCTTCGGCGTCTCCAACAGCGTAGACGACAGCTACAAGACCGCCATGGACCAGATGCAGGCAAATCCCGACCTGAAGGGGTTTCTTATCTTCGGCGCGAACGGGCCGATCGGTGCAGGCAATGCCGTCAGTGACCGCGACCAGATAGGCAACGTCATCGTCGTCGGGCCATTCATCCCGAGCCAGGGTCAGAAGCTGATGAAGTCGGGCGCCATCACCCGTGGTTTCCTTTGGAACCCGGTCGATTCAGGTTATGCGATGGTCGCGCTCGGCAAGACGGTCGCGGCCGGCACGGAGATCAAGAACGGCATCGACATCCCGGGCATGGGCCCCTGCGAGGTCGAACCCGAGAGCCATGTCATCCGGGCCAACAAGCAGATCGATCTCAATCCCAAGACCATCGACAAATGGGCCCAGGTGATCTGACGAGACAGATGGCAGAGCGAACCCACAGCATCCGGTGGGCAGTCGGCAACGTCCCATTCCGGCGCGGCATGGGACGTTGTGTTCTTCGCTTTCGAGAATGCAGCAGTGGACGAAACAAGGTCAGTTGATGAATAGCCCTGCCGCCGGGGATGCAAGCCTCCTCACCTTGTCCAAGATCAGCAAGCAGTTCGGCGGAACGCGGGCGCTCGACGCGATTGACTGGTCGATCGCCGCCGGCGAGGTGCATTGCCTGGTCGGCGAGAACGGCTCGGGCAAGACCACCTTGATCAAGATCCTCTCTGGCGTCCACGCGCCCGATGCCGGAGGCTCGATCACCATCGACGGGACAGCCCATGCCCGGCTGACGCCGCAGCAAGCGAGGGCGCTCGGCATCCAGGTGATATTCCAGGACCTGTCTCTGTTTCCGAACCTCACGGTCGAAGAAAACATCGGCATCGGGCTGGAATTGTCAGCCCCGCTGAAGCTGCCGCCCCGAGCCGAAATGCGCAGGGTCGCCAAGGCGGCGCTGGAGCGCCTGGATACTCAACTTCCCCTCGATCTGCCGGTCGGCAGGCTGTCCGTCGCGCAGCGGCAGATCGTGGCGATATGCCGGGGCATCGCTTCCAACGCGCGCGTCCTGTTCATGGATGAGCCGACCGCCTCGCTGACGCGCCACGAGGTCGACCTGCTGCTGGCCACCGTCCGCAGGCTGAAGGCGCAGGGCATCAGCATCGTTTTCGTCAGCCACCGGCTGGAAGAGGTCACCGAAATCGCCGAGCGTGTCACCGTGCTGCGCGATGGGAAGAAGGTCGGCACCTTTCCCGCCCGCGAGATCGACGACAACCGCATCGCCGAGCTGATGACCGGCGAAAGCCTGGAGAACAAGGTTTCGGCGCGCCCCGTCAACGAAAGAAAGCCGGTGCTCGAAGTAAGGGGCGCGACCCGTGTCGGCGAATTTGAGGACGTATCCTTCACTATCCGCGAAGGTGAGATCCTCGGCCTGATCGGCCTTCTTGGCGCCGGCCGGACCGAACTGGCGCTCTCGCTTTTCGGCATGACCCAACTCGATCGCGGGGAAATCCTCGTCGACGGCAAGCCCATGCGACTCCGCTCCAACAAGGCCGCCATTTCCGCCGGCATCGCCTATGCCTCGGAAGACCGGCTGGCTCTAGGAGTGAACCTCCGCCAATCGATAGCAGACAACATCGCGATCACCGTGCTGAAATCGCTCAGCGACCGGTTCGGCATGGTGCCATTCCGCCGCCGGGCAGCCTTGGCGAAATCATGGGTCGAGCAATTGAAGATTCGCGCCGCAGGCGTCGAGGCGGCAAGTCAGACGCTGTCGGGCGGCAACCAGCAGCGCGTCGTGCTCGCCAAATGGCTAGCAACCCACCCGAAGGTGCTCATCCTAGACGGCCCGACAATTGGCGTGGACATTCGCAACAAGGCCGGCATCCACGCGCTGATAAGGTCGCTGGCGCGGGAGGGAATGAGCATCCTGCTGATCTCGGACGAGGCGCCGGAAGTGTATTTCAACAGCGACCGCGTTCTTCACATGCGACAGGGCCGCATCGTCGGCGAGTTCTTGCCCGGCTCGGTCGCCGAAGCCCGGCTCTCGGAGGCGGTGCATGCCTAGGCTGCTGGCGACTATCTTCGGGCAGCCAGAACGCGCCCTTGGCTCGGCCATCATCGTGACGGCCATCATTCTCACCGCGTCGTCTCCTCATTTCCTGACGGCGTCGAACCTTGTGAACCTCGTCGAGGCCTATTCGGTGATAGCGATCCTCGCAGCCGGCGTTTTCGTCGTCCTGGTTTGCGGTGGCATCGATATTTCGTTCACGGCCACGGCGGCGGCCGCCCAATATCTGGCCGCGACGCTCGCCACTACCTACGAAATGTCGGTCATTCCAACGCTGGTGATCGCGGCAGCCTTTGGTACCACACTTGGCGCGCTGAACGCGGTGCTCGTGCATTTTCTGCGCGTCGGCTCGATCATCATCACTATCGCGACATCGAGCATCTACTACGCGCTCCTGATCTACATCACCGATGCGCATGAGATCTACAATCTGCCCGATTGGTGGGCCGAGCCTGTCGTTGTCTACCGGACGGTCCTTGCCTCGGGCGACGTCGTCAAGATCGGCCTGCCCACCCTCGTTATGCTGACGGTGGTGCTGCTCACGCACTTCCTGATGAAGCACACACGGCTCGGCCGGCAGGTTTACGCCTTTGGCGGCAATCCGGAAGCGGCAAGCCGCATTGGCATCAACGTGCTCGGCGTCCAGCTCTTTGCCTATGGCTATCTTGGCTTTCTCGCCGCGATCGGCGGCTTCATCCAGGCCTATCGCGTTCACCAGGCGGTTCCGACCGCAATGGCCGGGCAGGAGCTCAACGTGCTTGCCGTAGCCATCCTCGGCGGCGCCAGCCTTGTCGGCGGAAAGGGATCGATGGCCGGTGTCCTGCTAGGTGTGCTCTTCCTGGCCATGCTGCAGAACGGGCTCAATCTTCTCGGTATTTCCTCGTACTTCTTCGGCGTTGTCACGGGCTTGGCGATCCTGGTCTCGATCGTGATGACCGGATACGCTGAAAAGCGTTCCACTCGACGGCAACGCATCCAGGCCGGTTGAGGGGATATCCGATGTCGGAGCAAAGGGTGCGACAGCTCAACAGCCAATTCGCCAGTGTGATGGCGCTTTTGCGCCAGCCGGTCAAAGGCAAGGGCGGCTTGTTTGTGCTCCTCGTGGCATTGATGGCTGTCTTTTCGCTCCTGGAACCGGGCACCTTCCTGCGCGGTGCGACGCTGCAGGCGATGATGTTCCAACTGCCCGAACTCGGCCTTCTCTCGCTGGCGATGGCAATTCCGCTGATTTCGGGCGGCATCAATCTGGCAATCATCGCGACCGCCAATCTGGCAGGCCTGCTGATGGCCTGGATCCTAACTTCGCTGATGCCGCCGGATGCCGCAGACCTTGACCTGGCGCTATGGATGACAGCTGCCCTGCTGGCAGGCTTGGCGCTTTGCGCGCTGATCGGGCTGATCACCGGCTTCCTCGTCGCGTATGCCGGCGTTCACCCCATCCTGGTCACGCTCGGCACGATGACGCTCCTTCATGGAATCAGTATTTACTTCACGCGCGGGCGCACGGTGTCGGGCTTTCCCGAGGCTCTGATAGCGGTGTCCAACGAAACCGTGCTGGGCGTACCCACCTCGTTCCTGCTGTTCACGATGGTGGCTATAGTCGTTCATGTGCTGCTTACCCGCACGCCGCTTGGCATCCGCATGCACATGATCGGATCCAACCCCGAGGCGACCAGGTATTCGGGTGTTGACACGGGCCGAGTGCTAATTTGGGTCTATGTCCTGTCTTCCCTGCTGTGCTGGCTTGCGGCCATTGTCATGATGGCCCGGTTCAATTCGGCCGGTGCCGAGATCGCACATTCCTATTTGTTGATAACGGTTCTCGCGGCCATCTTGGGCGGGATCGATCCGTATGGCGGTTTTGGAAAGATCGCTGGCCTGTTCGTCGCGCTGATCATTCTTCAAGTCATCGCCAGCGGCTTCAACATCATCGGACTAAGCCCTCATCTTGCGCTCACAGCTTGGGGGGTGATCTTGCTGTTCGTGGTCGCGGCCAAACGTTTAGCAGTGCGCCTTTGATGACGCAGACTAGCCCGGCTTGTAAATCCGCCGGGCCTCGGGATCATCCACCGAATACCCAATCTTCCCAAGATCCTCCCAAGTCTGTTCAGGGATGGCCGCGGTGGCCCACTCAAGCGTCTGGGCGATCCTTTCGGGTTTCGAAACACCCACAACGGTCGAGGTTATCCGCGGCTCATTTAGTGAGAACTGCAGTGCTGCCGCGCCAGGGGCCAGGGAATGCTTTCTGCACAGCCCCTCGATCTGGCGCACAGGTGCGAGCATTGTCTCATCAATCTCTTGATAGGTTATCCGAGACACCCGCGAACTGCCCTTTGCCAGGACGCCGCCAGCGTAAGGAGCCGCATTGAACACAGCTATCCCTCTTTCATTGGCTAGCTCGAAGAGATGACCTGCCGATCGGTTCAAAAGCGTGAAGCGATTGTGATTGAGCAGGACATCAAAGGGCCAGTCTTTGACCATCGGCAACATGATATCGAGACGGCCCATTGCCAGCCCCACGGCGGTCGCCAGACCTTCCTCTTTTATCCCAAACAATTCATCGAGCGCACCGCCTGGCCGCGTGATCTCGTTGAGATCCACGGAATGCTCAGGATCGTGAAGGTGCAGTATATGAACGCGATCAAGACCGAGAGCCAGAAGACTCTCCTCAAGCGACTGCCTAGCGCGACCGGCGTCGAAGCGACCTGTACTCATATCCCGGTCTAATTTCGTCGAAAGCACAAACCCTGGAGGTAGCCCTCCGCGCTCCCTGATCACTCTTCCAATCCGCTCCTCGCTGCGGCCAAGGCCGTAGTTGCGGGAAGTGTCCATGAAGTTGACTGGACCGTCGAAAATCGCTCGGATGGTCGCAAGGGCCGTGGCTTCGTCAACGCTATAGCCGTAAGTGTCCGGCATCCCGCCGAGAGGAGCTGTTCCGAAACAAATTTCGGTGACTTCCAATCCGGACCGGCCGATTGGTCTCCGTTTCACCGCCGCCTCCACGTTAGGACCAGCAACAAGAGCGGACTTCGACCCGTTGAGTGTCCACTGCGCTGAAGCCGTGCACGCACGCTCCATTCGAGCTTGGCAGTTATGCTGGCAGAAACCCTTAGCTCCTGCCGGCATAATATCTCAGGTTCGGGTTCGCACGCCGCTTGAGCGTTGGCTCGCGATCGTCGTCAGCACCGCTGCGACTATGATGACGGCACCGGTCGATGCCTGAACGTAAAAGGACGGAACCTGCGCCAACGTGAGCAAGTTGTTGATGACGCCAATCAAGAGCACTCCGCTAACAACTCCGACGATTGTCCCTCGCCCGCCGCCAAGACTTACGCCCCCGATCACGGCAGCGGCAAAGGCGGAGAAAATGATCCCCTGCCCTTGGGTTGTCACCGTCGAATCAAGGCGCCCCGTCATCAGAACACCGGCTAAGCCCGCCAAGAGAGCCGCGAAGACAAACGCCGACCAAATGACCCTGTCCACGTTAATGCCGGCGGCCCTCGCAGCGTCTTCATTGCCGCCGATAGCATACAGTGCCCGACCGTAGCGGTGATAGTGGAAGACAAGGCCGACCACGGCCGCTACCACAATGAATACGATCACAGACACTGGAACACCGAGCCAACTCTCGGAACCGAGGTATGTCAGCGCTTTGCCGGGAGAGTAGATCGATCGCCCGTTCGAAATGATCAGCACTCCGCCGCGAAGCAGCACAAGCAGCCCGAGCGTCGAGATGAACGGGTTGAGACCCACCCTGACGACCATGAAACCATTGAAAAACCCGATCAGCCCCGCAGTACCCAGGGCAACGAATAGGCCAGTCCAACTTGGCAACTCCAATCCAAGCCCGCCAGCCGCCGCAGGCACCAGTGTGACAGCCGCCAACATCGGAGCGAAGCCGACAATTCCCTCGAGCGAGAGATCCAGTCGACCTATCAGGACGACGAAAGTCAGTCCGATTGTCGTCAGGCCCAGAACGCTCACCTGGTCGAGGATATTCAGCAGATTGGCCGCCGTGGCGAACCGGGGAGCAACGATGGCACCCACGATGACCAGTATGAGAAGGACCGGATACATCGTATATCCACCGGCCACAAAGGCGCTCCCAAAGGCGGACAGCCGCGACTGTCCGGAATGTTCCTTCTTCGGCGTGGATTTGCTCACGATATCGGTGCTCATACGACGCCCTCCATTCGCAGGATTAGATCTTTGATTGTGTATCCGCCCACCAGTTCATCAACGACGTGCCCCTCGAACACGATCACGACCCGGTTGGCCAGCTGATCAATTTCGTCTTCCTCGTCCGAGACGACCACAACCCCCAACCCCTTGCTGGCAAGATCGCGCAACAGCGAATAGAGCTGCTCCTTGGCTCCCACATCGACGCCGCGGGTTGGGCTGAGAGCGACGATGACCTCGGGAGCTCGACAAAGCGCGCGCGCGAAAACAACCTTCTGCTGATTGCCGCCACTGAGCTGGCTCACCGCTTGCTCCAGAGACGATGCGATTACGTTCGTCTGTTGGGCAAGGCGCCCGACATGCCTGGCTTCCTTGCCTTTGCTGATAAAACCAAGTTTGCCGGACAAGACGTCGAGGCCACCGATCGCCACATTTTCACGAACACCCAAAATGCCAACGTAGCCGCTGGCATGCCTGTCGGTCGGAACCAGCCCGATAGTCGGTAGCTTTCCACGAGGGCTGATCACCTCGCCTCTTTCAGGCCTTTGCTGGCCAGCAAGGACCATCGCGAGTGCTTCCTTCCCGCCACCCACCGGACCTGCCAGGGCCACGATCTCGCCCGCCCTTACAGCAAAGTTGATATCCTTTTCCGAAAAGCTGTCGAGCCTAATTCCCTTGGCCTGGAGCAGAACAGGGGCTTCATCCGTCAGGAAATCCTGTCGCGTGCTTCGGACCGTCTTTTCACCCATCATAAGGTCAGCGATGGTCTCGACGTCGAGACGCTCCACGGGCTCGCGTTCCTTTACGACCTTCCCGTCCCTCAATATGGTGACTGTATCGGCAATCTCGAAAACCTCGTCCAGATGATGCGAGATATAGACGAACGAGACTCCCTTGGCTTTGAGCGCCCTCACATGCTCGAACAGAATCCGTTTTTCCGCATTGCTCAACGCCGCGGTTGGCTCGTCCAGAATCATGATGGGCACACCCCGACTGAGTGCTTTCATGATCTCGAGCAGCTGTCTCGTCCCGGCGCCCAGCTCTCCTGCAAGCGAGCGGGGCTGGATGTCCATGTTCCATTCGCTCAGCAGCTCAGCGGCGCGTTCCAACATCAGCTTGTGGCTCACCACGCCGAACCCTCTGCGGACGAGAGGGTTCTCTACAAAAAGGTTTTCCGCAACCGTCAGCAGGTTGAACAGCTGAGGCGTTTGTTGAACGTGGGCGATCAGCTTGCGAATGCAGGGCGCATAGTGTTGGCCTATCGCTTCTACCTCGACCTCGCCAATTCTGATCGACCCGGTATCGGCCGAAACATATCCGCTCAAGGTGGAAACAAGCGTGCTCTTTCCCGCGCCATTGCGGCCCAACAGGGCGTGAACCTCACCGCGCATGACGGTGAAATTCACGCCGCGAAGAGCCCGGGTCGAGCCAAAGGTCTTGGCGATGTCACGCATCTCGACGATGGGTCGCGCGCTGTCCATGATCCTCGGCTCCTCCCCTTGGGTCCTGCTTACTTGCCGATCTTGTTCGCCCACAGATCAGGTGAGTCCACATTGTCGGCTGTCACCAGCGTCGCCTTGAGCTGGTACTGCGGTCCAACGGGTGTATCGATAACCTGGCCGTCGTCACGTGGCCCGATCTCGATCTTGCCACCCTTGGAGACGAGTTCGATCAGCTCGGCCGTCTTGGTCGCATAGGCGCTCAGGGGCTGTGACACCGTCGCGTCGAGGGCCTTGCTGCGGATCAGCTGAAGCCCTTGAGGCGTTCCATCGATTGCGATGCGGATCACCGAGTTCGGGTCACCCACCGGAGCGCCCTTGCCGCCGTTGGTGAGCTGCGCGTTCACGGCCGAGGCCATGAGTTCGGACGCCATGAAGATGCCGCTCAACGAAGGATTCTGGGTGAGGACGTTCTGCGCAGCATCGGCGGCCATGTCGGCAGTCCATTCGGTCGGGCGCTGTATCAGATTCACCTTGGGCGCGAGCTCATGCAGCGTTTTGGAGAAACCGTCGGATCGATCGCGGCCGTTTGGTGTGGTCAGGGCACCCTGTAGCTCAAGCACGATGCAGCTGTTGTCGGTCCAGCACGGCTTGGCCTGCAGGCGCTTGGCCATCTCCTTGGCGCCTTGAACGCCGGCGTCGACATTGTCCGCGCGCACCGTTGCCGTCACTTTGCCGCCCGCGGGGGCGTCATCGATCGAGAAAACGAGGACGTTGGCGTCATTCGCCTTCTTGACCGCGGGAACGATTCCGGCCGCGTCAATGGGAGCGAAGACCAGAACGTTTGCGCCGTTGGCAATCAGGTTCTGGAGCGCATCGACTTCGGCAGCGATATCGCCATTCGGATCAGGAGCACCGACCAGGGTGAAACCTTTTGCATCGAAGGCCTTCTTCGAGAGATCCAGCATCAAGGTCTGGAAATCATCCTTGAGAAACTTCGGGGTGAAACCAATCCTCACGTCCGCGGCCTTGTATTCGGCAAGCGCGGTCCCAGCGGTTATTGCAAGGAACAGCGCGCCGAAAGCCACTGTGCTGGCGGCCCTGCGGCGAGAAATGGGAAGACTTGGAAATTTCATTGGTTCCTCCTTTTGTTGCGCGGTCCGACTGCCCGTTGAGCCGGGCCTGACACCGCTTAGGCCTTCTGTGCTCACCACAGAAAGGTTCGATCTTGCGATGAGACACCGTTTGCGATGTCGTCACGCGCAAATGCAATTGCAGTGCCGGCCCCGCAGCACTGAAAGAGCCCTGGACCAGAAGTTGGGAGTGCGGGCTCGCTGTCGCGATTCTCCTTCGATCGTGATCGCAAGGAAGGCGGAGCCAAGATGCCGCGCCATTGCGGGGCCGGTCTCGGTCATTTCCCCACACGACGAACCGTGCGAGCCCATACTTCACCAAACGCTACTCCTCCCACTGCGCGGATCTTTCATCCTCCTGCGAATCCGCCGCCGAATGCTTTTATGCAGCCACCTCGGAGACGCGCACCAAACGTCCCTCTTTCATGGATTTGTAGGCCGCTTCCGCCAGGATGAGCGCACGACGCCCATCTTCGAAACTTGCCAGCGGAACAGCGCCTTTCTCCACACAGTCCACGAACCCGTCGATCTCGGCCATGAAGGCTTCCTGGTAGCGCTCGAGAAAGAAGAACTGATACGGTTGGCTTGCCTCGGCGGCCGTGCCGGTAAAGCGTCGCAATTCGTGGGGTTTGCGGTTGTCGGAAAGAAGCATTCCGGCGCTCCCGATCAACTCAACGCGCTGATCGTAGCCGTAGACCGCCGTGCGCGAATTATTGATGTGGCATTGCTTGCCCGACGCGGTCCTCAGGATGACCATTGCACTGTCGACTTCATCGAGCTCCTTTCCGAGTGCCGGATCAATGAGCGCATTGGCAAGCGCGAAGACCTCGGTCGGCTCCTCGCCGAGCATGAAGCGAGCCAAGTCGAAGTCGTGGATCGTCATATCGCGGAACAGCCCGCCCGCAGCCTCCAGATAGGCTCTCGGCGGCAACGCAGGATCACGGGACGTGATAATGACCTGGTGCAACTCGCCGATATCGCCGGCCAGCATCGCAGTCCGCGCTGCACTGTGCCCAGGATCGTAACGACGGTTGAAGCCAAGCTGGATCGGGATCTTGGTCTCGCCGATATTGGCGGCACACGCCTCGACGCGGGCGAGGCTAAGGTCGATCGGCTTCTCGCACAGCACCGCCTTACCCGCAGCGACTGCCATTTCTATGTAGTCGGCGTGGGTGGGAGTTGCCGTGGCGATCAGAACGGCGTCCACCATGTCCGACGCGAAGATATCCTCTGCGCTGGCTGCGGCCTTGACGCCTTGAGCCGCCGCGACCTTATCGGCCGCCTCTGAATTGACATCGAATACCGCCGCCAACGCGGATCGGGGATGCCGAGCGACATTGGCAGCATGCATTTGACCAATTCGGCCACAGCCGAGTACGGCGATACGCAACATCAATTTCCTCCCTGCGGCCTGTTGTGCAAGCCAAGCACCAGTCTTTGCGTGCACGATGCAAAATATCTTGCATTATTGCACGTGTGTCAATACAAATTCCGCATTGATTTCTTCTGCAAAATTCATTGCAGAGCGAGGAGGCCTTGAAAAATGAACAGAGTCGATGGGAAATCCGCGGTGGTCACCGGCGGGACGCAGGGACTGGGCGCTGCGATCGCCATGCATCTCGCAGACGCGGGCGCGGCCGGAATTGTCACCTGTGGGCGCAACGCCGATAAGGGCGGCGCCGTCGCTGCAGCAATTGAGGCTAAAACGGGCTGCGTGGTTCGCTTTGTCCAGGCCGATCTAGGGAACGTGGCCGATTGCCGGACGGTGATCGAGGCCGCGGATAGGGCCTTTGGGCGGGTCGATGTCCTGGTGAATGCCGCCGGCCTTACGGACCGTGGTGACATCCTCAACACGAGCGAGGAGCTTTTCGACCGGATGTTCGCGATCAACACGCGCGCTCCTTTCTTCTTGATGCAAGAAGCCATCCGGCGGATGGTCCGAGACCATATCGAAGGAGCGATCGTGAATATTGGATCCACCTCGGCGCTCGCCGGGCAGCCGTTTATCGCGTCCTACTGCGCCTCCAAGGGTGCTCTTGCCACACTTACTCGCAACACGGCGTTTGCAACGATGCGGAACAAGATCCGGGTCAATCAGCTGAATATCGGCTGGATGGCTTCCGACGGCGAGGATCGCATCCAGCGCGAGTATCACGGCGCGGACGCAAACTGGCTCGAAAAGGCTGCGGCCGAACAACCTTTTGAGCGCCTGCTGGCTCCTGCGGAAGTGGCCAAGGCCGTCACATTTCTAGCTTCGGAGGATGCCGGGATGATGACTGGCTCTGTGATCAATTTCGACCAGTCGGTCTGGGGCGCTTACCCCTTCGCCCCGCCAACGCCTGTCGCCAAGTTGGCGATCTAGAGAGGCGATCGGAAGGAACCACCACTTCGGTTGCCCAACATCATCGCTCGCAGAAGAACTCTGCGATCAATCAGAAGGTGGCGCAGTTGAAGCGGGTAAAAACCTGGCTTTGCGTAATTCGATTTACAGGCTGGATGCCTTGGCGCGCCGTCCGTATGCAATCTACCGATAGCGCAATCTCGCGATCGAAGTCGTGGCCGATCGTCACATCCATGATTCCCCGCTCGAGCAGAGAGCGGGAATTCGCGTTCAATTCGTGGCCGACAAAGACGGTCGAATTACTGAGACCTTCTGCCTCCAATGCGCGCCCAACCCCGAGGTTAGCCCCTGAAACATTGTAGATGGCCGCCGGCGGACCGCTCTTTGCGATGTATCGCCGGACTGCCTCGTATATGACCTCAATGCTCTCATTGGAGCTCACCCTCTCATCGATAGCGAGGGTTGAGAATTCGGATCGCAGGACGTGCCGGAACCCCTGCTCCCGATCTTGGTGGCAGCGAAACGGCACGCTGCAAACAAATAGGACTTTGCCGGCAGTCCCGCGCGGGAGCATTCGACCACACAGCCAGGCTGCCGTAGCCCCCGACACATATTGATCCGAGCCAACATAGGCTGCTCGACCTGACAAAGGGAGATCGGTGGTCAGGCAGACCACCGGGAGGCCCCGTCCAGTGGCCGCCCTCACCGCATCGTTGATTGCTGGATGCTCTCTGGCGACCAGGATAATGCCATCGGACGTTTCAGCCGCGCTCTCGATCCGGCGCGCAAAGTCCTCAGGCTGGACGTCGTATGAAGCATGCGACTCCGTTTCAATCTCAGTCGATGGGTTTTGCGCGCTGAAGTTCTTCGCCGCGGCTTCCGCAGCCTCGTTGAACGATCGTCCTGAGTCGGCAAGAAGAACGATACGAAGCGGTTTTGAAATCTCGGGCAAGGTAATTCCACCCGCGCCGGACTGCCGGGCTTCCACAATTGAGGCGGACAGATGCTGTTGGAGAACTGATTGAAATTCGCGGTAGCCCGAAAATCCCAAGGTCTGGACAAAACGCACCACACTGGATGCGTTCACGCCGCAGCGACTGGCAACCTCGGATCCTGACAGAAGGGCTGTCTCGCCAAGGTTCGCGATGAAGAAATTCGCCACGCGACGTCCGCCTCTGCCCATGTTATCCTGAGCTGAGTTCAAGATAGTCATCAACTCGCCGGCAGACTGAGGTTTCGATCGTAAGCGGTCCATGCCTGATCCTTTTTCGATCACCCACCATACCGAAACTTTGCGGTCGAGCAATATTCCTTGCAAAAACGCATGAATCGCTTCGGCGCGGCATTGGATTCGCCGTCATCCGGCTTCGCGCGATCCATCCTGATCGGCAAAATAGCACGCGCCGATAATACCTACCTGCCTTCTGGCTACGTGCGACGCCCACAGGGTAAAGTTCTTTCCCTGCAAAACGCGCAAGCCCGTCGAATGAAGTTCTTCAGCGGCCGCCCCGGCGCCACATTCGAGATTGCCGTCAAATTGTGCTGACCCAGCGGCCTCCAGTCGCCGAGGTGTGGATTGCTTCGACGAGTTCCTGGATGCGCTGTCCGGAGCGGAAGCTGAATGGCTCGGCACGGATCCCGGCGATAGCTTCGAGAAACAGCGCGACCTCGATGGCCTTGAGATCGTTGAAACCAAGCTGATGGCCTGGGGCCACGCAAAACAGCCCATAGGGCGGATGATCAGGCCCGGCCTCAATACGACGGAAGCCGCGAACGCGACCGGCGTCCGCAGTGGTGTAGAATTGCAGTTCGTTGAAGCGCTCCTGGCTGAAGGTCAGCGCCCCTCTCGAGCCATAGATCTCGAAATCGTGCTGCATTTTGCGGCCGGTCGCCACCCAACTCGCCTCGATGCTGCCGGTGGCGCCGCTGGCGAAGCGCAAGAAAGCCCGACCGATGTCGTCGACCTCGACGGCGGTACGGCCGCCCTTGCCGTCCGGACGACTGTTGATGACGGTGACCTCGTCGCCAAGAACGCGCTCGATCGGGCCGAGAAGGAACTCGGCGGTCGCCAAGGCATGACTGCCGAGATCGGCCAGCGTACCGCCCCCAACCGGGTCGAGGCGAAAGGTGAAGGGACTTTCAGCATCGCCCATGTAGTCTTCGGCGTGAATCCCGCGATAGCTGCGGATTTCGCCAAGCTCGCCAGACGCGATGAGCTCACGGGCCAGGGCCATCATCGGATTGCACAGGTAGTTGAACCCGACCTGCGTGCGTACGCCGGCAGCCACGGCAGCGGTTGCCATCTCGGCGGCCTCTGCTGCGCGCGGAGCAAGCGGTTTCTCGCAATAGACGTGCTTGCCGGCGGCGATAGCGGCCAGCGCCATCTCGCGGTGGAACGCGTTTGGCGCGGTGATGTCGACGAGATCGATATCCGGATCGCGGACAAGTCGGCGCCAATCGCCGGTAGCGTTCTTGAAGCCGAGCGTCCGCGCGGCTGCGCCGGCAAGTTCTTCGGTACGGTCCGCGACGGTATGGAGCTCGAGCTCGAATGGCAGATCGAAAACACGCTCCGCCGCGGCGAACCCGAACGAATGGGTCTTGCCCATGAAACCGGTCCCGATCAGCCCGACCCGCAGCTTGGGTTTCTCATTTCCCATTGATTTCGGCCCCATTGACGACCAGCGCGGGATCGATCTTGCTTTCAAAAAAATCGAGGACGTTCTTGACCGACGACACTGCCATGCGTTCCCCACATTCAACGGTAAGACCGGCGATGTGGGGCGTGAGGATGACCTGATCCATCGCCAGCAACGGGTTGTCCGGCGTTGGCGGCTCCTGGTCGAAAACATCGAGGCCCGCGGCCGCAACCGTGCCGGTTCGCAGCGCCTCAATCAGAGCGAGCTCCTCGACCACGCCACCACGGGCGGTGTTGATCAGGACGACGCCACGCTTGATGAGTTCGAATTCACGGGCACCGATCAACGGCACCTCGCCCTTGGGCGCGTGCACGGAAATTGCGTCGGCACGGCCCAGTGCAGCATCGAGGTCGCAGGCCGGCCTCACCTGGCCATCCGGCCAGCCCATCTTCTCGAGAAACGGATCGTAGGCTTCAACCTCCATGGAGAAGCCGGCAGCCATACGGGCAAGATGCCGGCCGATCCGCCCGTAACCCAGGATGAGCAGCCGCTTGCCCGCTAGTTCCGACGCCTCGAGCTTGTTGCGCCAGTTCCATCCTTTTTCGCGAACGGCGCGATCAGCGCGCAAGGTGCGCTTGCCGGCGGCTAGCAGCAGCATCATGGCGTGCTCAGCCACCGAGACCGAATTGACATCGCCGACGATGGCCAGCGCGATACCGCGCTTGTTGAGCGCCGGCAGGTCGACCGAGTCGTAGCCGACCCCATGCCGCGAGACGATGCGGAGTTTGCGTGCCTTGTCGACGGTCGGCGCGGACAGCGGCTGGGTGCGAATGACCAGCCCATCGGCCTTGCCGATCAGCGAGGCGTAGCTTGGCTCGGAAACCTCCTCGACATAGTCGTAGGTTACACCCGGCGTCCGATCTAGCAGGGCTATCCCGCTTGGATGCAGTTTGCCGGCAACAAGCACGTGAGGCATCAGTAGCTTCCCTTGGCGTTGACGCCCTCGGCTGAGGCTCCAGCCATCAGCGCCCTGAACCGCTTGACGGCGCTTTCAGCGGCGCCGGCGAGTAAACGCACGTCATTGGAGACGGTGGTCATGTCGAAGCCCCATGCCACGGCGCGCCCGGCGTATTCCGGAGTGCCGCAATGCAGCGCGGCGCGAATGCCGTGATTGCGGCAGGCCCGCACAATCGTCTGCAGAGCCTCGATCATTTCCGGCTCTTCGCGATCGAAGGCCGGAGGCAGGCGACCGCCGTGCAGGCTGAAGGTCAGGTCGGCGGGCCCCACATAGATGCCGTCGAGCCCTGGCGTGGCCGCGATCGCATCGAGATTGGCCATCGCCTCGGCGGTTTCGACCATAGCGAACGCCAGAATTTCTCTATTGGCCTCGACCGCATAGTTGGCGCCGACCGCGAAATTGGCACGCGTCGGACCGAATGACCGTTGTCCAAGCGGCGGGTATCGGAGGTAGGAGACGAACTTCGCAGCTTCCTCCGCGGTGTTGATCATCGGGCAGATGATCCCGTAGGCGCCGGCGTCCAGTGCCTTCATGATGATGCCCGGCTCGAGCCAGGGGACGCGCACCAGCGGGGTGACGCCCGAGGCGCGCATGGCCTGCAGCATGGGCAGTATGGCGTTGTAGTCGAGCGCACCGTGCTGCAGGTCGATGCCGATGCTGTCATAACCTTGCGCGGCCATGATCTCGGCGGTGAACGAGTTGCCTATCGAGAGCCAACCATTGATGGTCGGACGGCCGTCGGCCCAGAGCTTCTTGAGGGTATTGGGGATCATGGCGGCAACCCTTAGAAAACGACCTGGGCGAGCTTGGTATCGAGGTAATCCGTGATCGACTCGACACCCCCTTCCCTGCCCATGCCCGAAAAATTGGTGCCGCCGAAGGGCGCCTCCGAGGCAGCAAGCGCGAAGCTGTTGATGCCGACCATTCCAGCCTTCAGCTCGGCAATCGCCCGGCGTGCACGCTTGGGACTTTGCGTGAACGCGTAGGCCGAAAGCCCCATGTCGGAGGTGTTGGCGCGTTGCAGCGCCTCGTCGTCGCTGGAGAACGAGGTGATCGCCGCCACCGGACCGAAATTCTCCTCGGCAAAGACCGCCATGTCGTCGCTGACGTTGGTCAGCACCGTGGGCTCGAAGAAATGCCCGGCGTTGAAGGTCGCCGCACGGCGGCCGCCAGCGGCGATCGTTGCCCCTTGCCGTTCGGCCTCCGCGACCACGGCCTCGATGTCGGAGAGCCGTTTGCCGTTGATCAGCGGTCCCATCTGCACCGAGGGGTCGAGACCATCACCAAGCTTCAGCGACTTGACCCGGGAGACGAACCCCTCAACGAATTTGTCATGCAGGCTTTCGTGGATGAAGAAGCGGTCGGGCGTAACGCAGACCTGGCCGGCATTGGCATATTTGGTTGGCACCGCCACACCGAGCGTGGTCTCGAGATCGGCATCGTCGAAGACGATCAGCGGCGCGTTGCCGCCCAGTTCCATCGAGACCTTTTTGACCGTATCGGCGGCATCGCGGATCATCTGCTGACCGACCCGCGTGGAGCCGGTCAGGGAGACTTTCCGGACTACTTTCGACGCCATGATCGGCGTGTAGGTGGCTTCCGTGGGACCGACCAGCAGGCTGACTGCGCCCGCAGGCAGGTTGCCCGCTCGCATGCAGTCGACCATGACCATGGCCGTGCCCGGAGTCTGGCTCGAGGGACGCACCACGATCGAGCAGCCGGCGGCCAGGGCCGGTGCGACCTTGCGGGCCACCAACGCTGCGGGGAAATTCCAGGCCGTGAAGGCCGCGGCGACGCCAACAGGCTCATGCAGGACCTCGAAACGCCCGCTGGGGACACGGCTCTCGATGACACGACCGTAGATGCGACGCGCCTCCTCGGCATGCCAGCGGAATTGATCGACCGCGAGAGCCCATTCCCGCTCCGACTGGGCGAGCGGCTTGCCGGTCTCGCTGGAGATCATCCGCGCCCCTTCATCCTTGCGGCGCAGCATTTCGTCGGCAATCCGATGCAGAGCATCGGCCCGCTCGAAGGCGGATTTTGCTTTCCATGAACGAAGCCCCCGTTGGGCACTTTCAAGTGCGTCGCGAGTGTCTTCCCCATTGGCGCAAGCGACCTCGCCGAGCGCCCTTTCGGTGACCGGACTAAATACCGGAGTTTGGCCTCCCCCGCCCGTTGAGTGCCAGGCTCCATCGATGAAAAGTCCGTAGTCGCCATACATCTGAGCATCCTGAAACAGCACGAGACACGCCACGCAGACAGCGCGGCGGTCACAAGATTCCGGCATTGCGGGACGGGTGTTTCACTCCGTTCGGAGCAGCCTCCGGCGGCGCTGATCCTCGGCATGTCCGATGGATCGCGTGCCCTGCGCGAGTTGGCGCAGTCCTCCCTAAAACCGTATTGCAATAATCATTGCAGCATCTATTGATTTGTCAATAGACATTTCATAATAGATCGCAACGCAGCCATTTGCGTCCTGTGGAAGGAGAACTCAGAGCATGAAAGCCAAAGTTGGCATCGCGCCGATCGCGTGGTGGAACGACGATCTTGCGGAACTGAGTGGCGACATTTCGCTCGAGGGATGCCTCGCAGAAGCGCGGGAGGCCGGCTTTTCCGGCATGGAGACCGGACGCCGATTCCCGATGGATGCCGGCGTGCTCGGACCGATCCTCGACACCTATGGCATGAAGGTCTGCGGCGGCTGGTTCTCGGGCTTGCTGCTCGATGGCGACATCGCCCGCGAGAAGGACCGCATTGCCGAACAGATGGCGTTGTTCAAGGCCGTGGGCGCGCCCTGTATCGTCTATGGCGAGATCGCGGGCACAATCCAGGGCGACCGTTCGGCGCCCCTCGCCACCCGTCGTCGCCTGAGCGAAGAGGAGATCAAGGCCTATGGCCGGAAGATGACCGCTTTCGCCGAATGGTGCGGCGAGCAGGGCATGCCAATCGCTTACCATCACCACATGGCCGCACCGATCGAATCCGAGCAGGACGTGGACCTGTTGATGGAGCATTCCGGTGAGGCGCTATCCCTTCTCTACGATGCCGGCCACATGGCCTTTGCCGGTGGCGACGTGCTGCGCGTGATCGACAATCACCACCATCGCATCAGCCACGTTCACACCAAGGATGTGCGCCAGCCCGTCATCGACGGGTTGGATCGCTCCCGCGAAAGCTTCCTCGATGCGGTCGTCAAGGGCGCCTTCACCGTGCCGGGCGATGGCTCGCTCGACTTCGAGACCATCGTCAAACGACTCGCCGGCCACGGCTATGAAGGCTGGTTTGTCGTCGAGGCCGAGCAGGACCCTATCAAGAACCCGCCGCTGGAAATGGCCAGGATCGGCCATCGCGAACTGCTGCGCGTTATGGCATCCGCGGGTTATACCGTCGAGGGCTGACCCATATAGGACGGACCGAAAGACTTGCGTCGTTACCAGAACGCAAGGTTTGGACGCCGCCATCTGGTCGATGCCGGCGCCAAGGGTACTTGCGGCATAGACGTCTTTTCTTCCATCCTCAGGCGGCCTGCAACTCCGCCTCGCCGGTCTTGGCGCCGGTGATATAGGATACGATGTCCTGCCCGTCGGTATTTTCCTTGCGCAGATTGGC